>JAIQFY010000094.1 GCA_020072965.1 Terriglobia bacterium
CTGTTGCGGGGGAGGCTGGCACGGCGTCAACACGGAGTACGGGGTGAAGTTTTATCCGGCAAAGCACTTTGGCATCAACGCCGGTTTCCGGTACAGCAATCTGAGGTTTGAGGGAACCGTGAATGGCATTACGTTTACTTCAAAGCTGGGTGGCATTGGCCCGCTTTTGGGCGCAACGGTTCGGTTCTAATACAATCGTCTTCGAGAGTGTTGCAGGCATCTTGGGATTCAGCTTTAGGGCGAGCGGAGCGGGCAGGATCCCCCTCGGTTGAAGGGGAGGTAGGTCTCCAGTTGTCGATCTGTTTGAATCGCCCGCACTATTGGTCAAACCGTTGCACGCGGCAGATTGAAGGCTCGAACTCAGTGGGAACCCTCCGCCCGAGGCTGTATAGGTCCCACTGGGTTTGAGGCAGCGTGATTCGAGGGTGGAGTACTTATTTAAATGGTCAAGTTCCTGGATCGAACTCATAAGATAAGGAGAGGAACATGAAACACATTATCACGGTATTACTGACCTGTTTGGTGCTGTGCCTGTCGGCAGGGATGACCACAGCCCAATCACAGCAGGAGGCGCCTGCGTCCGCCCTCATTAGCAGGTCGGTGAAGGCCGTCGGTTACCAGGTGGGGGGTGGATCGACAAAAGTGGATCTCACGGGTACGGACTTGATGCGTCAGGCCAGTGGCGAAGCCAAGGTCGAGGCCAAGAAGGGGGTGACGACGATCGAGGCTGAAGTCAAGGGCCTGTCACAGCCCTCGAAGCTGGGAACGGAGTTTCTGACGTACGTGTTGTGGGTGGTGTCTCCGGACGGACGCACCAGCAATCTGGGCGAGGTTCTCATCAACAACGCCGGGGAGGGAAAGGTGATTGTCACCACGCAATTGCAGACCTTCTCCCTGGTCGTCACCGCGGAGCCCTACTTTTCGGTCCGTCATCCCAGCGAAATGGTGGTCCTGGTGAATGAGCTCCGGAAGGATACAAAAGGGAAGATCTTCGTCGTTGAGGAATACAAGCTCATGAAGCGTGGCCAATATGAGAAGGTAGGGAACCCTATGGGGCTGTCGCTTGATCTCAAGAATGTCCCCTTGGAGATGTACGAAGCCCGCAACGCGGTGGATATCGCCCAATCGCGCGGGGCTGATAAGTCTGCCCCGGAGATCTTTGCCAAAGCGGAAGGTAGCCTGAAGATGGCTGAAAATGCCCTTACCAGAAAGGCCAACAAGAAGGAGATTGTCTCGTTGGCCCGGCAGACGGTGCAATTCTCCGAAGACGCACGTGCGCTGGCAGTGCAGAGACAGGAGGAAGAGCGCATCGCAAATGAGCGTGCGGCAGCGGCGGCTCAAGCCAAGTCGGCCGCAGAGGCAAAGGCTGCGGTGGAGGCGGCGGAAGCCAAGCAGAAAGCTGATGCGGAGGCAGCGGAAGCCAAGCGGAAGGCCGATGTGGAAGCCCAACGCCAGGCGGAGTTGGCTGCCGCCAGGGAAGCGCAGATGAAGGCGGAGGCGGATGCGGCTGCGGTCAAAGCGAAGGCTGAAGCCGATGCCTTAAAGGCGAAAGAAGAGTCGGCCAAAGCCGAGGCGGAGCGGTCTCGTAAGGCGGCTGAGGATTTGCGCGCGAGTTTGCTGGAACAATTCAACCGCATCCTGGAAACGCGCGACACCCCGCGTGGGCTGGTTGTGAACATGGGGGATGTGCTCTTTGATACCGGCAAATATAATCTGCGTGCGGCCGCACGGGAAAAGCTGGCCAAACTTTCCGGTATCGTGCTGGGCCATCCAGGCCTCGATCTTGCCATTGAGGGGTATACAGACAACGTCGGCAGTGACGAATTTAACCAAAAGCTCTCCGAACAACGGGCCTCCGCAGTCCGGAGTTACCTCATCGAACAGGGATTATCGACAAACAACGTGGCGTCCAAGGGGATGGGTGAGACCAATTTCGTTGCGGACAACAGCACTGCTGCAGGGCGTCAAAAAAATCGGCGAGTCGAAATTATTGTTTCAGGCCAAGTCATTGGGGTCCAAATTGGCAAGTGAAGTTGAAGTCGCAATTTGATAAAACCCCTGACGAGGGAGATCTATGGTGGGTATGCGGGGGTCAGACCGCGACGGGTCGTTGCCGAAACCCGGAGTTTCCCTGAGGCCAGCAGAAACGGCTGCGCCAGCGGCGCTGCATCGTAAAGCCCATCGTTGGGCGCTTTGGGGCCTACGTTGGGAACCTAGGATTCATGTTTTCACAATCCACCTTGACGGATTGTCGCCGAGGGGTAATGTTGACCCAGCGTCACCCCGAAGGTCGGGGTAATGCTGGGCTCCATTGCGCAGCGCCGTTGGCGCAGGCAAAGGGCCCCCTGGCGAGGATGGTTTATCCACTTGAGCATTCAGGTTTCAACTCCCCAATGGCCCTGAAGTCGGAAAATTACACGGGAGGCTGCCTCGTTGCTACTCTCGCCGGGGCGAGCTACCAGGAGGCGGCTGAGGTCCCGGCATCATTCGAGGAATTTCAGAATTCATGAATAATCGTCAAATCGATCACTTACGATTGGGCCTTCAAAGGCAGCGGCTTTGTGTAATTGAACGCTTGGCCCTTGATTGGCCAAATCAAGCGAAGGAGGTCACTCGGCCATGCGGAGATATCGGATTGTCTTTATAGGTCTGCTGGTCTTTGCTACCAGCCTGGCAATATTCGCCCAGACTGGAACCTCGCGCTTTACCGCGATGGTCCAGGACAAAACCGGCACGATGCTTTCAGAGGCAACCGTCAGTCTGACCAATGAGCAGACTCATCTTACTTTTACCCCAAAAACGACGACAGCGGGATCGTACGTCTTTGATGGCGTGCAACCTGGCATTTACACCGTGGCAGTCGAAGCCCAAGGCTTCAAGAAACTTGTTTCCAAAGGCCACATTCTGACAGGAGATGTTCCGCTGGCGGTCGGCTTGACGTTGGATGTCGGCTCAATCGAGACTGTAGTTGAGTCCTCCAAGAACGCTGAGCGAGCGCAGACTTCCGCTTCAGAGAATTCCGGAGCCCTGGTCGACAACAAAACATCGACCGATTTGCCGCCGGAGCTTGGGTCCATCACCGGTTCACCGGGAGCAGTGGATTCGCCGGAGACGGCGGCTCAGGGCGAGCAGTCAACGAAGCCAGCCCAACCGGAGACGCAGCCAGAGGAGAAAGGGAAGCATGCCTCGCGAGGCTCGATTGTGGTTGCGCCTCTTCCGGTTTCAAGCCCTGCTATCGGCTCGGGAATTGTGGCAGTATTCGGCTACATCTTCCCCTTCAGCACTAAAGACAAAATTTCTCCCCCTTCCGTTATCGGGGCGGTCGGTCTTGGGACTGACAACGGCACCCGGGCCTTCGGTGTCGGGGGACAAATCTATCTCAAAGAGAATACGTATCGGATCACGGCTGCCTTCTTCCGCGGCAATATAAACTACAATATATACGGTACTGGGATCGCAACCGGGTTCAAGTTGCCTCTGAAACAAACCGGCAAGGTCTTCTTCGGAGAATTCTTGCGCCGGCTTGGGTGGAAATTTTACCTGGGCCCCCGATTTATAACTGGGAATTCGCTGATTACTCTGGAACCAAGCAGTGGCAGCGCCGTTCCGATCCCCCCTGACCTCGGTGTCCACACGACTCTCACGGCCCTGGGCATACGGCTGACCCGCGATACCAGCACCAACCGCTTCTATCCGACCGATGGAACCTTCTTCAACTTCACAACTGACTTCTTTGCGAAAGGATTGGGCAGCAAGTATTCCTTTCAATCGTACCGGACCAGGTTCAACAAGTATTGGAGTTTGAACAAGGATCAGGTCCTTGCCTATGACGCCTATTTCTGCGCGACCGGCGGGAGCCCTCCTTTTTACGGGAACTGCGTCTACGGAACCAGTAATGAATTGCGCGGCTATACAGCGGGCCGGTACTTCACCCGGTACATGGTTGCGACACAACTGGAGTATCGCCTCGTCCTACCCTGGAGGTTTGGCCTGGTCGGCTTCGGAGGCCTTGGAGGGGCCATCCCCGGAGGGACTCAATTGTATGGGAGTCAAAAGTTCCTTCCCGCCGGCGGCGGCGGACTGCGATTTCTATTGAGCAAGAAATATCATGTCAATCTTCGTGCGGACTTCGGCGTAGGCAGGGATGGTCACACCTTCAGCATGGGCGTCGGTGAGGCATTCTGAGGGGGAGTCGCACTCACCCGAGTGTTGGCCCGCCGTGGCGGGCGACCTTCTGTGAGAGAGACCTTGTCAAGAGGTTCGAGAGCATATCGGCTCATCACCGCACACATCGCAAAAGATGCGATGTGTGCGCCACCCCGTCCCTCACAACGTAATGGTTTGTAGTCTGGACCTTAACAATCCATCGCCAGCTGGTGGTGGGATTTGAGTTTAAATTCCGGGCAACTCCGAATTTCCAAAACAACAACCTTGAGCTGGGTGGTCCCGGTCATGAAGATTCCCCCAACGGGAGTTGGGGGTCCCTTCAGATTCTGCCTAGTCGTACTGCTCCCTCACTTCCTCTTAATCCCCCCGACGGGAGTCGGGGGAGATTCAAGTACTACCTCCACGGCGCTTTTGGACAGGTTCAACCGCCTCGCATCGTTGAAGCAAAGGGCTTCCCAGTCCCGCTTGACCGGGAGGTGGAATTTGAACGATCCACCAGCTACCGCAGGTGGGATTCTCAGGTCCGGCTTTGCCAGTTTCTAGGTTGAACCTTAACTATCCACCACCTCCCGGTGGTGGGATTTAAGCCTCTTAAATTTGGGATGGTCCGAGTCTCTGTCCCCCTTTTGCTCTCTTGTGGTTCAATATTTGTTGCCCGGAATGGAGCGCATATCTAGAGTCACGATCACTGCTTCAAAACGGGATGACTGGGCACACTTCAAAGCCGGGTCATGATTGGGATGTTGATTATCCAAGATCTTGCCCTCGCGCCGATGCTGATCACTTTGCCACATCTTTCCAAGGCTTCGATGGTGTTGAGGAATGGACGCGGGGCCCGTGACACCCTTTTCCTCGGGAATTGAACCCTACTTTGATATTGCTTCCCTTTCATGAAAGATGTATGCTCAGCCTCCTCATTGAGAGATCTGAGTTTTATCCTTCATATGCCGCCAGGCAGTTTGGCACTACTATCCGATTGAGTGTTTGTTTGATGCATTGATTCAGGATTTAGTAGTGGAAACCGTCGCTCTTATTCTCTTCATATTCGTTGTCCGTGTTCGTGTCAAACGGAGTCTTTGCGATTTTCGTTTCTCCTTTGCGCCCCCAGACCGTGTGGTCTCTGCATGCCTCTGAGTGCACCGGGGCAAGGCGGACCTTCCGCAGGGAGCATTCGGGATGATTCGCAGGACTGGGGATGCAGGGTCTCAGGATTCCATTGGACGGTTTGATCACCTGGAAGGACCGGGCGCATTTGTCGGTGGATCGGCTCCAATCGCCGGCAGGATAAGTTTGGCGTTCCCCTAAAACACAAGTTCAATTGAGTGGATGCTTTCGTCTCAAAAATCCTCTGGAGGAGATTCATGATCAGGAAAAGCATGTTGCTCTTGGCTGCTGCCTTGATGTTCTCCATGCCGGCCTTGCAGCTCTGGGCTCAGGCCGCAGCGTCGTCCGCAGATTTGACCGGGACGGTATCGGATTCTTCGAAGGCCGCCATCCCGGGCGCCACGGTCACCGCCACAAACACGGCCACGCAATTGACGCGGTCGGCACTCTGCAACCAGTCGGGAGAGTATCGTATTTCTCTGCTACCCCCCGGCACGTACGACGTGAGGGCGGAGGCGACCGGTTTCAGCACGGGGGTGAAGAAAGGGATCGTGCTGACCGTCGGACAAGTGGCCGTGGTGGGAATTGAGCTGAGCGTGGGGGCGCAGGCGACCGAGGTCGTGGTGAGTGGGGAAGCGCCCATTGTGGAAACGGAACGGTCGGCGCAATCCGCCACGATTACACAAACGCCCATTGCCAACCTGCCGATCAATGGCCGTAATTTCCTTGATTTTACTTTGCTGACTCCGGGCGTGGTGGAAGCCAATCCCACCATCAATACCCTTCAGCAGATCCCCAACTCGGGGCTCTCCTTTGGCGGGCAGAACGCCCGCTCCAACAGTGTGGCCGTGGACGGCGTCAGTTTCATCGACGATGCCTCCAACGGGGTTCGGCCGACTGTCAGCCAGGAGGCGGTGCAGGAATTCCAGATCAACCGAAGTGGATACAACGCGGAATTCGGGGGGGGCTCATCGGGTTCCGTCAATATCATCACCAAGTCCGGAGCCAACGAGCTGCATGGGAATGTGTTTGAGTTTTTTCGCCACGAAGTCCTTGACGCCCGGAATCCCCTGGATTTCAGCGAACGGACCACCGGGACCCGTTCTCCCTTCAAGCGCAATCAGCCGGGCTTTACCCTGGGAGGTCCGATCAAGAAGGACCGGACGTTCTTTTTCGTGTCGTATGAAGCATTAATTCAGCGAGAGTCGTCCTTTGTCACTGCCTTCCCGGAAGCCTCAGCTCTAGGGCCCACGGCCAGTCAGACCGCCCTGTCCAATTTTTTGGCCACTCTTCCGCCTTCGCAACAAACCGCGCAACTTATCGCGCTGGGACAACTCCTCCCCTTCCTCCTCTCGACCGCGCCCACACCTCCCCCTCCAGTCCTGGCCACGCTTCCTCCTTTTGCCCAGCAACTCCTCACGGTGAGTGGCAATACCTTCAACATGCTGAAGAACGCCGATGGCCGCGTGCCTTTCCGGAACACCAACAACAACGCTTCGCTCCGGCTCGATCACCAGTTCAGTTCCAAGGATCAACTTTTCGGCCGGTTCAGCTTTTTTGATGGGTACACCTTCGGGACACGCGTTGGCGGTCAGGACACGCTGACTCACGGCACGACCGTCAAGGAACAACAGGAGGATCTGATCCTCACGGAGAGTCACATCTTCAACGACCGGGTGATTAACGAAGTGCGCTTCCAGTTTGCCCGGCATGTGTTCAATCTCAACACGATCGATCCGTTTGGCCCGGCGATCTTCATCAACGGAATCGCCAACTTTGGGCGGGATTTCAACAACCCGACGCTTCGCACCGGCAAGAGGTGGCAGTGGGGCGACAACATCAGTTACGCTCACGGCAATCATGCCTTCAAGTTTGGGGGAGAAGTCAACTATCTGCCGTTCAATAATGCAACGGTCGCAATCTTCCTGGGTGGAGAGGCGATCTTCACGAACCAGATTCCGCTGTTCTTCCCACTGGCGGGGGGGCTCGGCTTACCCGCGGCGGCCGCTCTGAACCAGTTCCTGATTACCACGCCGGGTTCTCCATTCAGCGCATTCACGGTGGTTCCCGGGATTGGCCCTGTTTCCAACGTGCTGCTGGCTCCGCTCACTTCCTTGCAGGCGTTCAATGCAGGGACCCCCGTCTTCTATGACCAGGGCTTTGGGAACCCGGTCACCACTCAAGCCAATACGCAATTGGATGGGTATGCGCAGGATAGCTGGAAGGTGACCCCCAGGCTGCAACTCAATTACGGGCTGCGTTACTTCGCCGAGTTGCAGCCCTCTCCTCTGCATCGCGACCTGAATAATTTCGCCCCTCGATTCGGTTTTGCTTACGACCCGTTCGGAAGCGGCAAGACGGTCATCCGTGGGGGCTACGGAGTGTTCTACTCCCCGCTCTATCAATCGGTAGCCTTCGCCTCGCGCGTGCTGGGCGGGCGTCAGATTCAAAACATTCTCCGCCTGTTTAATCCGGCGACTCCAACCACCGACGCCTCTGCGATCTGGCATTACATCTATGCCAACACCCTGGGGCGGCGTACCATCACCGCGCAGGAGATGGAAACGATCTTTGGGTTGACCGCCGGTCCACCCACCTTGACGACGCAGGAGGTGGATCCGAATATCGTAAACACCTACGTCCAGCAGGCGAGTTTCGGTATCGACCACGAGATCGGTAAGGACTGGTCCATCTCCGTGGATTACATGTGGAATAAAGGGAATAAGGTCATTCGCAATATCGACCGTAACCTGAAACCGTCGGGATTCGTTCCCGGAGTCGGCACCATCTTTCAGGGAACGAATGCCGATGGCAGTTCGAATGGTAACTTCCCGGGATATGTGGCCCGGTTCTTCATCGAGACCAGCGCCGCCTCCTCCTACAACGGGATGTCGTTTGCCCTGAACAAGCGCATGAGTCACCATTACCAATTGTCCCTGGCTTATACCCTGAGCAAGGCCCTCGATGATTCGACGGACCTCAACCAGGACCTGGCTCCGTTCGATTCCAACAATCTTCACAATGAAAAAGCACTGTCGTCGTTTGATGTGCGGCAGCGCTTTGTGGTCAGCGCCGTGATGGAGACGCCCTGGAAAGCGGGCAGTGGGAATCCAGGGTGGCAGCGCGTTCTGGCGGACTTCACGCTCGCCCCCATTGTGACCGCGCGCAGCGGCTTTCCGTTCAATCTCCTGGCGGGGGTCGACTTGAACAACGACTTGACCACGAATACCGATCGCCCCCCGTTTGTCGGACGCAATACCGGATTGGGACCGAATTTTGTGGCGTTTGATTTGCGCATCAGCAAGCGCTTCCGGTTCGGGGAATCGAAGAGCCTGGATTTCATCTGCGAGGGATTCAATTTGTTGAACCGGACCAATTTCAAGAACATGAATAACATTGTCGGAATCAATCCCACACGCCGCGACGGCGATCCGACGCTGCCGCCCTCTTCGCCGTTCGCCTTCACCCAGGCGTATGACCCCCGCCAGTTGCAGTTTGCGGTGAAGTTTAATTTCTAGGGGGATTCTATTACCTCAAAAAAGCGTGAAGTGAGCTGTCGATGGGCAAAATCCCCCGTAAATCTGAGATTTTTGTCATGCGCTTACTTGCAAATTCACATTTTTCTCGGGATGCGCAGTCGATCCACCTGGCGCAGCGCGGTTTCGAAA
>JAIQFY010000043.1 GCA_020072965.1 Terriglobia bacterium
CCTTCTCCCGCCAGCATCCGATCCACTGCGAGCCTTTTAAACTCTCGACTGAAAACTCGCCTTTTCTTCGTCTGGGACATGGCTCTCCTTTGTGAGCACCGTCCCTATTATCCATGTCTCAGTTTTGGGGTCCACTCCAGTGTCTGTCCCTTTTGTTTCGGCTGGTCCGGGCTAGGGACAGACACCTGGATTCGAGAATCTTTCAAAAAGGTCGAGCGAAAAGGTGTCAGTCCCTGGCGGCCATAAAAAAAGCGATGGTCCCGATACTCGGGACCATCGCCTTTGGATAAAACCGTGCATCCTTTATTGAACAGGATCGTATTGCACTTTGACAGGTGGACCTACCGGAAATGCGTTTCCAGCTGATACTGCAAAGTACCTGACCACTGCATCAGTGCCACTGCAGTAACCAAATCGTGCGGCGCCTGCCTGAGGCGTTTGAGAGAATCCATACGACAGCGGGGGGGCTCCACTAACGGTCAACCCGGTTCCGCCATTGTCAAGTATCCCTGCAACACCCTCTGCATAGACCTCTCCATGGAGTCCAGGAGCAACGGCCACATTGGCGAACCGGCCATCGAGCAAGCCCGCTGCCATCAAATTTGCAAAGGTTCCGAATTGCTGTGCGTTCGATGAGGAATAAGTGACTTCGGACGTATTAATTGTTCTCATGTCACCCACTGCTGACGATTCATTGGATGCTTGGCGAGATCTCAGCAAGCTAGGGATGGCGATCGTGGCAATGATCAGGATGATCGCTACGACGATCAGCAGTTCCAGGAGCGAGAAGCCTTTCGTATTTTTCTTTTTCATGATTAGATCCTCCGGAGATTTATCGACCGCGATCATCGCAGCCTGCCCTAGTTGATGCACACTGGAGTCCAAAGGCCTCGGTCAAGTTGACCGAGGCGCCCCCCCAATGCAACCGCTTGAAATTAATGGGTTTAAATTGGTGTTGTCGAAATTGCTCCTTGGGAGGGATTATTGCCAGTATGTCTCGAGGCAGTAGTAATTACACTTTCTGTGAGTCGCCATAACGTTTTATGTCAGAGAGGGTGGTGGGGGATATATTTGAAGGAAAGCGATGAATCGGTTAAATCGCGGGAGGGGGAGGATGGTGGACACTCCGATGAATCGGGGTGCTGTTTACAATGAGATTCGCAGCACCCGGATTAATCCGGGTGGGTAGACGTTCACAGAAACAAATCCAAACCGTTTCAACGGTTTCTAAATGAAACCGATGAATCGGTTGAATCCAGGGACGTTGGAGACAATTAACACCCCGATAAATCGGGGTGCCGTTTAAGAGACCACAGGGACAGACACCCGCTTTGCCGCCACCCCTGCGAAATTTCTTATGGGAAGGTGGCTGTCCCTAACCCTCTACCTCGCATTCAATTCCGCTTCTATCTTCTTTCTCAGTGCTTGATCCTTGGCATCCTGTAGGGCACGGGTCCATTGTGAGCGTGCCTCCTCAACCCGGTTCAGGCTCTTTAGTGTGTTCCCGAATTGCCACCGCGCTTCAGCATCACCCGGACTGAGCCGCACCAAATGGTCCCATGTGTCCGCAGCGGCTTGCATATCCCTACGGGCCATTTGGAGCCGGGCCAGGTTGTAAAGCGCTTCCTTCGACTGAGGGTCGATTCCCAAAGCCCTACGAAAGGTTTTTTCGGCAGCGGAGAGATCGTCTCTTCTGAACTGGAGTGTTCCCAGGTTGTTGTAGGCCTCCACAAGACTGGGATCGACCTGGATGGCGTGCTCAAAACTCTGGAGGGCGCGATCGCTCTCAGTGAGGTTCATCTGGGCTAGACCGAGGTTGTTCATCACCGCGGGGTTTTCAGGCGCGAGTCTCGCCGCTTCGAGCAGTTCCCGCTCCGATTCGGCAAAGCGCCGGTGTTCCAACAATGCCAGTCCTCGATTGTAACGGACATCCCAGGAATGCGGTCGGTTCACCTCGGCCCTGCTCCACAAGGCCACGGAATCGTGCCAGATTCTGTTTCCCTGGGCAGTCCCAGCCACGAAACCAACAACAAGGGCCGCGGTCAGTCCTATTTGAGGCCAGCCTGGCTTGATTCTTGTTAGCAGCAGAATCCAGAACAGCGCGATTCCGACGCAAAATCCCACGGAAGGTAAGTACGCGTATCGATCCTGCACCAGGTACTCGGGGTGAAATGCCCTTAAATTCAGCACTGGGAGCAATGGAATCCAGAACAGAAGACCCGCAAAAACAAAGGCATTGATGCCTGTTTTGTCTTGATACGCCGACAGAAACCTCCAGAGCCAAAACAGAATAATCGCGAGGAGGACCAGGATCAAAGTGGAGATCAAGAATGCCCGGGATGTTCCGCTGTGAATAAAGTCAACACAGTAAATCAGGCTCAGCCGGAATGGAAAAGTCAAGTGCACCAGATAGCTTGACAGCACTGAGGGAATCGTGAGGATCACATCGAATATGGCGACGTCCTTGTTGAGGGGGTGCTCCCAACCTAGAAATCCCAACCCCCGGTAGCGGTCCAACAGATAAAGGAGACTGATGATAAGGAAGCCTGAAGAGTGAACCAGGACTCTGCGAATCCCGTCGAAGGGATGACTTGGCAGCCGGCTGCCTCCATTTCTTTCCGGGAGCAGCAACTCCAGCCCGATCACAACAAGAGTCAGGCTCAGGGCGCTCTCTTTGAACATCGTCGAAACAGCAAAAAAAGTCAGCGACAATATCCAGTACCGGATGGCATGCGTGCTTCGTGCCCGCAAATAAAAGAACAGCGAGAGCAGGAAGAATAACGTCAGAAGCGCATGCGCTCCTGCGGTCGCCCACGCGATCGCCTGCGAATGAATGGGATGGACGGCAAACAAAATGGCAGTCACTGCGGCGATGGACTTTTGGCCGAGAAATTCCCGTACTGTGAGAAACACGAGCAGGGTCGCCCCCAAGTGCACCAGGATACTCAAGAGGTGCCACCCGGGCGTCCACAGGTGGAACCAGCGGTAGCCTAACATCAGACAGAGAGTAAACAGGCGGCCGTGATAAGGGAGAGCAATGTCCCTCGAATAATTCGTTGAAAAGACCAGTTCATCCGTGGTCAGCACCCTCACCAGATTGAATGGGGCCCGAAGGCTTTCATTGTGGACGATGTACTTGACGTCATCAAAAACGAATTCGCCGGAGAGGGAATTGGCAAAGGCCAGGAGGACGAGCAAGAGCAGGGCAGCAAGGATTTTATAGGTAGGAAGAGATTCAAGCCAGGAGAACTCGAGCGGAAGCAGGGCCAACGCCGATTCGGAGGGTTGACCGAAGGTCGGTGTCTGCCTGTGAACTTTGGGTTTCGATCTGGATCGCACTGAGATGATGTCTTATGCAGGGTGCCCGGAATCCATGTGGATCCGCAGGATTTTTGAAGAACCATTTAACCGCAAAGTGCGCAATGGAATCGCAAAGGCCGCTAAATCCCTCCTAATGAAGTGTCCTTTTTGCGCACTTGCTGCCCACTTGGCGGACTTTGCGGTTCGCTCTTGTACGCACTTAACCTTCAGGTACCCTATTTCTGAATATTATATTTCGCCATGTAATGCCGAAAGGAGCGGTAGGTCATCTTCAAGAGCTCTGCGGCCCGGGTCTGGACCCCGTCGGCTTTTCGCAGGGCGGCTTCCAGAAGCTTTCTTTCCACCTCGGAGATCTGCTGATCGAAATTGATTCCCTCCTGAGGAAAAGACGCCTCGATTTCAGGAATCTTAATCTCGGGCATCACAATGCGCTCCGGCAATCGCTCCAGTTTCAATGTTTCCGTGGATTCAAACGCCACTGCCCGCTCGATCGTGTTTTCGAGCTCACGGACGTTACCCGGCCATTCATAGGCCTCCAGCGCTCCGTACACTTCCGGTTCCACGGCGGTAATGCTTTTACCCATCGTTTTAGAGAAGCGCTTTACAAAGTGATCTGTGAGGGCTCGAATATCTTCCCTTCTTTCCCGCAGCGGCGGCACGGGGATTGGAATCACCGAAATTCGGTAATACAGGTCCTCGCGGAAGCTCTTCTCCGCCACCATCTTCTGCAGGTTGCGATTGGTGGCGGCAATGACCCGCACATCCACTGCAATCTCCTCGGTTCCCCCGACCGGGCGAATCTTGAGATCCTGGAGGACGCGGAGCAATTTCACCTGCATGGTGGGGCTCATTTCTCCGATCTCGTCCAGAAAGATCGTCCCCCGGTCCGACACCTCAAACAGTCCTTTTCGATTGCTGGAGGCGCCCGTAAACGCCCCTTTGACGTAACCAAACAACTCCGACTCCAGGAGCGTCTCGGGAAAGGCGCCACAGTTGATGGAGGTAAAGGGCTCGCGCTCGCGCGGACTTAACCGATGTAGGGCCCGGGCCACCAGTTCCTTCCCCGTGCCGCTGTCTCCGGTGATCAGGACGGTGCTATTGGTGGAAGCGACCGTGTGAATCAACTCGGTCAACGCCCGCATGGCGGCGCTCGTTCCAATGAGGTTCTCGATGCCGCTCAAACGTCCGAGTTCATGCTTCAGGCCACGGTTCTCCTGCCGGACCTTCATTTCCTGCAATTCTTTCTCGACCACGACCTGGAGCTCATCAACAAAACTCTCGGTTTTGATGATGTAATTGTTCGCCCCCATCCGGAGCGCCTGGATCGCCGTCGAAGTTGAGGCAAAGGCCGTCATAAAGATGAACACGGCGTCAGGCACCAGCGAACGGGCTTCTTGCAAAAGCTCGAGCCCTGTCATGCCTGGCATCTTGATGTCAGAGATCACCAGGTCAACGGATTCTTTGGAGAGAAGATCCAGGGCAGCACGACCACTGGAGGCCGTTTTCACCTCGTAGCCGTCCCGCTTAAAAACGATTTCCAGCAGGTCACAAATCGATTTTTCGTCGTCAACAATGAGAAGTTTCATAAGGTCGAATTAGGACGCGGATGAACACCGACGAACACGGAAGTAGTTGGGTTAAAAGCAATGGCTTGCGTTCAAATGCTCATGACCAAGATCGGAATGACCCATGCGACGGAACCCCTGTCGTGCATCAAACGGGCCGACTCAATTCACCCCTACTATATTTATTTCTGTGTTTGTCGGTGTTTGTCTGTGTCCCATCAATGGACAGGGACAGGGACCTTGCAGGGGAGGGAGATTTCAAACACAGATCCCAGTCCCTGGCTCGAGTGCGCTTCGATGCGTCCGTGATGCGCCTGGACAATCTGATAAACAATCGCCAACCCTAACCCGGTGCCGTTGGCAAATGAAGAGTGGAACGGCTCGAAAATTCTGTCAATCCGATCCTCTTCAATGCCCACGCCGGTATCCCGAAACACAATTCTGACTTCGTCGTCGTCGGCCTTCTTCAGTTCGATGGTCAGGGTGCCGCCCTCCGGCATGGCCCGGATGGCATTATGCGACAAATTCCAAAATACTTGCTTGATGAGATCGGGGTCGAGATGGCACTCCAGCGGACGCTGATCCGAGACACTTTCGATCCGATGCTGGGCGGTGACCTCCGGATTGTTATGCAACAAAGTCACCGTATCGTCCATCAACTCATTTAAATCCACGCTCCGGGGGTTGTACGTAATCTGACGCGAATAGATTAAAAACCCATCAATAATCTTATTGAGGCGCTGCGACTCGTGGAGCACGATGCTCATCAATTTATCCTGCTCTTCGTTCATGGGGACTTCCTTCCGGAGCAATCCCACCGAACCGGAAATGGAAGCCAGCGGATTGCGGATCTCATGAGCCATCCCCGCCGCCATTTCGCCCACGGCGGCCATGCGGTCCTTGGCGCGGATTTCCCCCTCCAAGTGTTTCATCTCAGTGAGGTCCTGAAAATTCACGAGGTATCCAATCAAAACATGCTGGTCCCCAAAGAGCGGAGAGGTAGACAGTCCGAGAAATTTTTCCTCCCCGGGCCGGTCTCGAAGAATGGAATCGACGCGGACGTTGCGACGCCCATCCCTCAGCTGATTGATGCAACGCTCAAAGTCGACGTCGGGAAAGGTCTCCTTGATAGATCGGCCAAGCACCTCGTCCCGGCGACGCCCAACGATTTCTTCCCCGGCGGGATTGAGCATGGTCACTTTTCCATCGAGGTCGGTGGTCAACAATCCTCCACGCAGGCTTTGAATGATATTATCATTGAGCGCCTTCAAGCTGGCGAGGGCTCCCGTCTTGTTAACCAGCTCTGCACCCTTGCGTCGAAGGTTTTCAGATAGATATCCGCTGAAATAACCCACCACGAGAAAAGCGAATGTGTTCAGGGTAATGAAAGCAATCAATGTCCTCAAAGATGGACGTGACAGGGCGCTGCTCGGAATGAATCTCGCCTGGGTCAGGAGGAGAAGAGAAGCGTGTACCATGGAGGCCGAAAAAGCGGTAAGCAGGGCGCCTCGCTGATAAAGGACCAGGCTGGAAAAAGCGATCGGTAGAAAATAGAGGATCGAGAAATAGCTCTCGGTTCCTCCCGTGAGGTAGATGATTAGGGTGATAGACACCAGATCGGTGACAATATGAGTCAGGGCTTGGACCAGGTAGTTGGAGGAATAGTTGACCCACAGAGAAAAAATCAGGGTCAAGGTCAAGGCAACCAGCAACACCCCCATCACCGCCCCAAAAGGCACAGCGGGGGTGGCAATCCGCTCCACCCCGACCAGGATGCCGAGGATTACCGTGTAGATGACCACGCGGAGCTTTAGAAACCACAGCAACCAGTCACGGATCTCAGACGCTGCTACCGCGTTAGCCACTCAGGATATCTCCGGGGTTAAAGATAGGTAATAGGGCATAGGTAATAGGGCATAGGTAATAGGGGCCCAGGTAAAAGGTCTTAGGCCTTTGGCAGTGAACAACAGGAAAAAGAAAAGGTGGGAGTGAAAGGAGCTCGTGAATCAATCGGCAGAGGGAAGCACCTTAGGCTGAAACCTATCCCCTATCCCCTATCCCCTATGACCTATCACCTATCACCTATCCCGACAGCTTATCAATGAGCGTAAACAGCGGCAAGTACATTGAAATTACGATTCCGCCCACGACCACGCCCAGGAACACAATTAACATGGGCTCCATAGCGGTCAGCAAATCCTTGACGCCGGCATCCACTTCTTCCTCATAAAACTCTGCAATCTTTGTCAACATGGCGTCCATAGCGCCGGTTTGTTCGCCCACGGAAATCATCTGGGTCACCATTGGGGGAAAGATATTGGATTGTTTCAGGGGATCAACGATCGTGCGTCCCTGTTCTACTGCTTTCCGGGTGTCTTGGATGGCCTTTTCGATCACGGCATTCCCCGCCGTTTTTGCCGTCACATCCAGGGCCTCCAGCAGTGGGACACCGCTGGTGATCAAAGTGGAGAGTGTGCGTGAGAACCGGGCGACCGCAATTTTTCGAAGCAACATCCCAAAGACAGGGAGTTTCAGGAGCAAGGCATCCACGTTGTACCGGCCGGCTTGCGTGGAGTAATAGGAGCGAAATGCGACAGCGAAGATGCCCAGACCAAAGAGGATGAACAGGCCGTAACGCGTCATGAAACGACTCAACGCAATGACGATTTGTGTGGGTATGGGGAGTGGAACCCCCAAACCCGCAAATAGGGTAATGAAGGTGGGTACCACATAAACCAAGATCAGGGCGACCACGCCCATCGCAATGGTCATGATGGAGCAGGGATAAATCAGGGCGGAGCGAACGGCCCGCTTCAACTTTACCGACTTCTCAATGTAGGTGGAAAGGCGCTGCAAGATCGTATCCAGAATGCCGCCGGCTTCTCCGGCGGCAATCATGTTGGTGTAAAGATCGTCAAACACCTTGGGCTGATTGCGCATCGCATTGGCAAGGGTGGAACCGCCTTCCACGTCAGAGCGGACGGCCGTGACCACTTTCTTAAAAACCTTGTTTTCCATCTGCGAGCCGAGGCTTTCGAGCGCCTGCACCAGGGGCAAGCCGGCATCGATCATGACAGAGAATTGCCGGGTAAAAATCGCCAGCTCCTTGGCCTTGACCTTCCCTCCAAAGGAGGGACCGGCAAACCCCTTCCGTTTCTCTTTGATTGCCAGCGGGCTGACTTGCTCACGGCGCAAAATGGCTGCCAGCACCTGCTGGTTGTCAGCTGTCCGCTCTCCGGAAATGGTAGTTCCCGTTCTTGTTCTAGCTCGATACGTATATACAGGCATCTCTGATCTCCTTTAAAACTCCATTGCTACAGCTCTGCAATTTTGAAGGACCTGAAACCTCAAATTCCCGGAACGACCACGCGCCACCCCCGCTTCCCGGGCGATTTAATGCGACACCTTATAAGAGGGATGAACCGGCCGCTTGTAGGCTTGAGTCACCACCCCGGCGCCGCGGTTGATCATCTCCTGCAGTTCGTCCACATTCGATGTGTGACTCAACGCCGTCTGGAGCGTGATCTGCTTCTGGAAGTAAAGTGTCGCCAACGACTGGTTGAAGGTCTGCATCCCAAACTTCTCCTGTCCCGCCTGCATAGAGGAGTAAATCTGATGGATCTTGTCTTCACGGATCAGGTTGCGGATCGCCGCGTTCGGAATCAGGATTTCCATGGCCATCACCCGTCCGCTGCCGGAAGCCCGGGGCAGCAGCGCCTGCGTGAGAATGGCTTCGAGCACCAGAGAGAGTTGCGCCCGGATCTGGTTCTGCTGGTGGGAGGGAAACACGTCTACAATGCGGGTAATCGACGAAATGGCCGAATTGGTGTGCAGGGTGGCAAAGGTCAAGTGGCCGGTCTCGGCAATGCGTAACGCCGATTCGACCGTTTCAAAGTCCCGCATTTCACCGATCAGGACGACATCCGGATCCTCGCGCAAGGCCGATCGCAGGGCATCGCTGAAGGAATGAGTGTCGTTATTCACCTCCCGCTGGTTCACCAGGCAGTTCTTGTGAGGATGCAAATATTCGATGGGGTCTTCGATGGTGACAATGTGTTCGTGCCGGTCGGAATTAATCTTGTCGATCATGGCGGCCAGCGAAGTCGATTTTCCACAGCCAGTGGGCCCGGTCACCAGGATCAACCCGCGGGGCTTATCGCACAGCGTGCGTATGATGGGGGGCAAGCCCAGCTGATCGAAATTCCGAATGGAAAAAGGGATATTCCGAAAGACCGCCGCGACGGCCCCTCGCTGATGAAAAACGTTGGTTCGAAAACGCGCCAGCCCCTTGATGCCGAATGAAAGGTCAAGCTGGAGGTCCTCTTCGAGGCGTTTCTTCTGGGAGTCCGTCAGGACGCTGTAGGCAAGCTGTTTAGTGTCGGCGGGTGTCAAGGGAGGCGTATCCAGTGGGCGCAGCACCCCGTCCACCCGGATTTGTGGAGGTGACCCCGTGGTGATGTGAAGATCACTGCCGTTCTGCTCCATCATTGTTTTCAGAAGGTCACTGAGCGAAATCATGAAAAATCCTTTCCCGACCTGGCCAACATCAAATAGAGAAACATTCGCGGGACCAACCCTGAAGAAGGCCGCCCAGGATCCGAGCTCCGAGGCCGCGGGTCCGTCTCACTGTGGACACATCCTGATCTCTGCCGCTCCTCTTTGGTTGAGGTGTCCTCCGCGGAAAGTGCGTCAATCACCACTTCTTCTAATCTCAATCTTTTGTAACTCTTTGCGTCCTCCCGTTAAATGCTCTCAAATGTCTTATCGGACCATTACAAAAATATTTCATATGTATTTTTTGCTTGTGATCCAGATCACAAAGTGGATAGAAATTTTGAATCTGGGTGTTCTGGCGACCAGAAGCGGATTCTTTCCCAGGGGGCTGGTTTCAAGCCTAAGGCTCACAAAATTTGAGAGTTTCAGGTGAGATTGACAGCAGAGGAAAGCAGATTCCTTCGTCCCAGAGGTTACACCATTGTGTTAACTAAAACGCCGGAGTCCGCTCGCGCCTGTTCCCTGTTTCACAGAACTGTTTCACGGAGCACTTCTTCGAGGGTTGTCACTCCATCTTTTATTTTCCGCAGGCCACTGCCGCGCAAGGAAATCATTCCGTTCTCTATAGATTTCTTGCGTAATTCCAGCGAGGACGCGCCCACCATCACCAACTCACGAATATCGTCGGAGATTTCCATCACCTCGTACAATCCCACACGCCCCTTGTAGCCGGTCCCGTTACACAAGGGACATCCCTTCCCCTTGAAAAGTTTCACTTTCTTCGCTTCTTCGGGTGAGAAACCAGCTTCGACGAACACCTTATGCGGCGTGGGAACCTCCTCCTTACAGACCTTGCAGATCCGGCGCACCAAACGCTGGGCGGCGATCAAGTGGACCGATGTCGCCACCAGGAAGGGCTCAATCCCCATATTCATCAGGCGCGAAACCGTCGAAGGTGCATCGTTGGTGTGTAATGTGGAGAGAACAAGGTGACCCGTTAAAGCCGCCTTGATGGCGATTTCCGCAGTTTCGAAATCACGGATTTCACCCACCAGAATGATGTTGGGGTCCTGGCGTAGAAAGGCCCGCAAAGATGCGGCAAAATTCAGGCCGATCTGTTCCTTCATCTGCACCTGGTTGATGCCCGCCAATTGGAACTCGACGGGATCTTCCGCGGTCATGATGTTGGTTTCGGCCGTGTTCAGGCGCGAAATGGCCGAGTAGAGCGTGTTGGTTTTGCCGCTGCCGGTGGGACCGGTTACCAGAACCATGCCGTAGGGCTTAAGAATCGCGGCTTCAAACTTCACAAGCGACTCCGCTTCAAACCCCAGCCGGGTCATATCGAGCATCAAGTTCTCTTTGTCCAACAAACGCAGAACTACTTTTTCGCCATAGAGGGTCGGCAGAACGGAAACGCGGAAATCGAGTTCCTTGCGTTTTCCCTGATGCCTCATCTTCATCAGGATACGGCCGTCCTGCGGCAGGCGTTTCTCCGATATATCGAGTTTTGCCATGATCTTTAATCGGGAGATGATGGCATCCCTGAGTTTCAAAGGGGGCGTCATGATGTTGTAAAGAACACCGTCCATGCGGAACCGCACCCGATATTCTTTTTCGTAAGGCTCAAGATGAATATCGGAAGCCCCCCGTCGCAGGGCGTCGACCAGAATGAGATTCACGAGCTTTACGACAGGCGCCTCTTCGGCTGCCCGCTCCAATTCCGCCAGGTCAACCTGCTCTTCAGTACCCGTCTGAAGTTCCACGTCTGCGTCAATTTCACCGGCGATGACTTCCCCATCTCCCCCCGAACCGCTGATCGAGTCCATGACCTTCTTGAGTTCGATGGCGTGTGGGGACCCGTAATATTTTTCGATAGCCTCCGTAATAGAGGACTCTGACGCCACCACAGGCTCGATATTAAAGCCCGTCATGAACTTGATGTCGTCGAGCGCAGTCACATTGGTGGGATCGAGCATCGCAATGGTGAGCACCGATCCGACCCGGCTCAAGGGGAGTAGATGGTATTTCTGGGCAGTCTCCCGGGGGATTAAGTTGATGACGGCGGTGTCAATTTCGAAATAGGAGAGATTGATCGAAGGAACCCCGTAGCGTCGGGAGAGGACTTTTGCAATATCCTCATCGCTGACATAACCCAACTTCACAAGGCACTGGGCCAGCCGCGTTCCTGAGCGACGCTGCAGCTCAACCGCTTCGTCCAATTGTGTCGTGGTGATCAGGTTCTCGCTGACGAGAAGATCACCTAGTTTTGAGGCCATTCCTTCTCTTACCGACACAAACACGCCTCCGGGAATACTTTTAATCGAATTTCAAGGTCAATCAAAGCAAATAGTGGAGAGGACCCAAAAGAATTCTTCACAGAAAATGCCGATGGTTATGTGCCAAATGAGTTTTGCTGCTGAAGCTGGAGTTTCCTCCTCCCGCCCCCACAGCACCTTGACGCAAAAGCGATAGAATCATTGAATTGTTATGAGACTTTGTCGAAGGAGCAGACAACTCCCTCCACATGGGCCAATCGAAGAGTCTTAAGGTCGGGGGACCAAATGTGGGTCGATTAAACCAATGCTCGATGGCCAAAAACACTGTGTTCCTGAAAAGCACAAACACAGAATCCTGGCCACCACCATCACCTCGATCCTCTGGGGCAACCTCCTGAATCGTCCAAGGCGAATTTTGGCCCAACCTCTAGAAACTTAAATAGACTGCCGTTACCGACACTAGCTCCTTCGCCTGCTTGCGTAACATAGTGAATCATGCATGCAAAGTCAAGGCCTTTCAGGAGCTGCCTTGTCCACCTCAGAAGTCTTCAGGCTTCCTTGTCTTGACTCCATTTCTCTTCTCGCGATAGAGTGAACCGAGCACTGTGGTTGAATTGCAACAGTCCCGACATTAGAATCGCCCCATTGGAGGTGCGGAAATCAGGAGACCCGGAAGGAGAAAGAAACCCCGCGGACCTTTGCATGAAGCGTTCCAACTCCTGGATGGGGTGCTTGGGCCGCAACATTGGTGGCCAGGTGACACTTCGTTCGAAGTCATTGTCGGGGCGATATTGGCCCAGTCGACGGCGTGGTCGAACGTGGAAAAGGCAATCGCGAACCTGAAGCGCGAGGGCCTGCTGGCCCCCCAGGCCCTGTCCCGAGTCGGGCTTCGAAGACTCGCTTCTCTCATCCACTCGGCCGGTTATTTTAATCAAAAGGCCAAGCGACTGAAGAATTTCCTCTCCTACCTGTCTCGCTATGGAACTTTGGACAGGATGTTCCAGGAACCGACGGAAATCCTCAGGGAAGAGTTGCTGGCGATCAATGGCCTGGGACCCGAGACGGTTGATTCAATTTTGCTTTATGCAGCAGGACGCCCCGTCTTTGTCGTCGATGCTTACACACGGAGAATCCTTTCCCGGCATGGCTGGTCAGACGAGAAGGCGGCTTACAGGGAACTTCAGGCCCTTTTCGACTCTCAGCTGCCGCGTGATGTACGACTTTTTAATCAGTATCATGCCCTGCTCGTGAATGTCGGGAAGCACTACTGCAGGCGGAAGCAACCCCGATGTTCGCAATGCCCTTTGCAACCCATGTTGCCCGATGGCTGGAAGCGGGGAGAGGAAGATGCAAAATCCCGGTGACTTAACATGACCCCAAGAAGCAGGAGAATATGGGCGCTTGCGGGGATCGCCTCGCTGATCCTGGTCCTCGTTGCCATTGTATTCATCGAGGCGGCCTTCAATATCACGAAGTTCCTTTCTCCCTCTGACCCGTCTCAGACCGTTGTGTTATTTGCGCTGACGACGCTCATTGTCGTGGCCCTGATCGTGTTCTCTCTGATCCTCTCCCGGTCTCTCATCAAGATCTATGTGGAGCGGCGGTCGATAAAGCTCGGATCCAAGTTCAAGACCAAATTGCTCGGCGCCTTCCTGGGGCTGGCATTTATCCCCGCCATCTTCCTTTTCATCTTCGCTTACGGACTCATCAATCGCAGCCTGGACAAGTGGTTCAGTGTCCCTGTGGATACTGTCCTCGACAGCGCCCGCGATATCGTGGCCCAATATCAAGGGGTCTTCGCAACTCAGACCTATTTCTATGTCAAGCAGCTTGCCAGTTCGCCTGTGCTGCTCACTGCTCTCAAGGCCCATGACACCGCCAAGCTCCAGGCCTATATCGGGCAATCAGCGCAGAAGTTTCAGGTGGAGGGTGTTGCTCTCTATGACCGGGAGGGGAAAGGGATTCTGCTCTACCATTTGCCTTCGGCGGAACAGTGGACACATCCGATGGGCCAGGAGTTCACCCTGGCGGCCTCCGCTCTGAGGGAAACTGCCGAAATTTCGCGAGACGGCCAGATCAACGGCCGGACTTTCTCCCTGGCGGGCACCGGCATTTTTGATGAACGACTGCATCTGGTGGCCTCGGTTTCAGCCCTTAACTTTTACCCGTCCAACCTGCAGGAAAAAGTCGAGCAGATCAATACCGAGCGGGCCAAGTACTCGGCGCTGGCCCGGGACATTAAAACCTTCAAGAAGGTCAAGGTCCTCACCCTCCTGTTGATTACCCTCTCCATCCTATTCAGCGCCTCGTGGATCGCCATTTACCTTTCCAAGCGCATCACCGTGCCCATCCAGGCCCTTGCGGAAGCGACCCAGGCGGTGGCATCCGGCGATCTGGACTACCGGGTGTCAGTGGAGGCCCAGGACGAAATCAAGCTCCTTGTCGATTCTTTCAATGCGATGACACAGCAGCTTCATGAAAAGAATAAGACCATTCAACGATCGACCGAAGCGCTGGAACAGGCGAATCGTGAGTTGGAAGCCCGCCGGCATTACATCGAAACCGTGGTGGAGTCGATTCCGACCGGGGTCATCTCGTTGACAGACGATTTTCGGGTGACGCAATTAAATGGCGCCGCCAAGCGGATGCTGAACTCTGAATTGGGCCCGATGTGTTCGCTCCTTGACTTGTTTGGTCCGGCCGTCACTCCCCTGTTGGAACAAATCCTCGGGCGGGCTCGATTGCTTTCAATTGCCAGCCGCGAGATCACTTTGTCCATCGGCGGGGAACGAAGTCTCTACTGCGCGATCACGGCGTGTGCCTTGCGCGAGGGCAGCAATCAGGATCTCGGGTTTATCCTCGTCGTCGAAGATTTGACGGAGATGCTGAAGGCCCAGAAAAGCGCGGCCTGGCGCGAGGTGGCGAGGCGTATGGCCCACGAGATCAAGAACCCTCTGACGCCGATCCATCTGAGCGCCGAACGGATCCTCAAAAATCTAACGCGCGCCCAGGATCCTCCCGGCAGCCTCGCTAATGCCAACAGGGTCTCGGGCCCGCTCGGCCAGCTCATCGCTGAATGCGCCTCTACCATCACTCAGGAAGTCTCCGCGCTGAAGAACATGGTCGATGAGTTTTCCCGTTTCGCGAGGCTTCCCTCCGCCGATCCCGTCCCGAGCAACCTGAACCGGATCATTGAGCAGACTCTCGCGACCTACGACGGACGCTTGAAGGACATTTCCATCGAAAAACACTTCCGGGATGGACTGCCCAATGTCAAGGTGGACCCGGAACAGTTCAAACGCGTGCTGATCAACCTGATTGACAATGCCGTGGAAGCCATGGCCGATATGCCCGAAAAACATCTGAAGTTCCAGACACGGTTTGATGAGCGGCGCGAGACCGTGGAAGTGGCGGTGGAGGATTCCGGGCATGGCGTGCGCCCCCAGGACAAGGACAAGCTGTTTCTCCCTTACTTTTCAACCCGAAAGCGGGGCACCGGGCTGGGGCTGGCGATCGTCAACCGCATCGTCGCCGATCACAACGGCATCATCCGCGTGGAAGAGAATCCTCCCCACGGCGCTCGATTCATCATCGAATTGCCCATGCTCAGCTCTTGAGGGACACGTGTCGGCGGTTCGGGGAGACAATCGTAACCGGTCGGGGAGGTTCCCCAGGCCGGCGATCCTGTAAATCCATGGGGGATGTTTGAAGAACACCATCTTGATCGTGGACGACGAAAAGAACATACGAGGCTCCCTGAAGGGCGTCCTGGAGGACGAGGGGTTCAAGGCGGATGCGGTCGCGAACGGCGAGGCGTGTCTCGAGGCCATTCAGAGAAAGGAGTATGATCTGGTCCTCCTCGACGTCTGGATGCCGGGCATCGATGGGCTGGAAACATTGCGGCTCATCAGGGAGGAAGAGCATCCCCCCACCGTGGTGATGATTTCAGGCCACGGCAACATCGAGACAGCGGTCAAATGCACCAAGCTGGGAGCGTTTGACTTCATCGAAAAGCCCCTCTCCATCGACAAATTGATGCTGGTGCTTCGGCACGCCCTGGAGCAACGCCACCTGGCCGAGCAGAACGAAGCGCTGCGCGGTGAACTCAGGAAAAAATATGTGATCATCGGCGACAGCGTGCCCATGCGCGCACTCCGCCAGCAACTCGCCCTTGCTGCGCCTACCAACGGCCGCGTTCTCATTTACGGGGAAAGCGGGACGGGGAAGGAATTGATCGCCCACGCCCTGCATCAACAGTCCCTCCGCTCGAACGACCCCTTCGTCGAAGTGAATTGCGCGGCGATTCCTGAGGAGCTCATCGAAAGTGAGCTGTTCGGCCATGTCAAGGGGGCGTTCACGGGCGCCACGGAAGACAAGATTGGTAAGTTTGCGAAAGCGGATCGCGGCACGGTCTTCCTGGATGAGATCGGGGATATGAGTCTGAAAACTCAAGCCAAGGTCCTGCGGGTGCTGGAGACCCAGCGCTTCGAACGCGTCGGCGGCAGCGAACCCACGGAGGTGGACGTCCGTGTCATTGCCGCCACCAACAAGAATATCGACGACGAAATTGCAAAGGGGAATTTCCGGGAGGATCTGTTTTATCGGCTCAACGTCATCCCGTTCTATGTGCCCGCCCTGCGCGAGCGCGTGGAGGATGTCCCGGTGCTGGCCCGCTATTTCGTCCAGGAGTTTTCACGGGAATACGGCCGCAAGGAAAGAATCCTTACCAACGACGCGATCGATGCCCTGATGAAGCATTCCTGGCCAGGGAACGTCCGTGAACTGAAAAACATGATGGAGCGTGTCGTGATCATGACCTCGGCGGTGCGGATCGAGCTCCGCCATCTACCGGCCGCCTTGCTTCGAGAGGGGCCGTCTTCAGAAGAAACTCCCTCCACCCCTTCTTCCCTGGAGACTGCGCGCAAAGCCTATGAGCGGGATTTTATCCTGCGAAAGCTGGAAGAGAACCACGGCAACATCACCCATACCGCACGGGCACTCGGATTGGAGCGAAGCCACCTCTACCGGAAAATGAAAGCCCTGCAGATCCGGTCCTGACCCCCCGGACCCCGGGTGCGAATTGGAAACCCTCCGGCGGATCATCCTTGAACCCCGGGAAAGCCGTTTCCACGGCGGGAAAGATAATGTCCGGTCGTTCAAAAAGTTGTAATATTTGTGAAGTACTCTCAGGTCGAATGGAAAGCAAGGAGTTTGTAGCGACCTCGCAGTCAACCAATAAATTAATCACCAAGTCTGCCGGATAAATTTTATGGCCTCACAAAATCAAAATGATCCTAGCTTGAACGGCGATGCCCTCCACAGTGATGCGGTTTGGAAGTTGCGGCGCGGAGAGCCCCGTGTCACGCTCAAATTCCCGATCTGCCTCATTGGCAAGGACAAGGCCGATAGACCCTTTGTCGAAGACACGGTCACGGAAAACGTCAGCCGGCATGGGGCCTGTGTGGAGACAATCCAAGAGATGGAAGTCGGCATGCTGATCCAGGTTTCTGCTTTTGATCAGAGGTTTTTGGCTCAGGCCCGCGTTGCCATGATCTGGTCCAGAAGATCCCAGTCCGGGAAGTATCGAGTGGGATTGCGCTTTGTGGATGCGCATGAAAACTGGATCATTCACTAATCCGTCCTCCAGCCCATTTCGCTGAAACATCCAGCCTGGGGTTGATTCCTGAAATGACCCTTATTCCGGAAAAGGACAGCGCGAGTTCCGCTCTGCCCTCCCGGAAGAGGTGTCTTCACTTGAAAGCTGGAGCCCTTTTCACGAAAAGACAACGAACCGCACGACAGAGCACTGAAGCAAACCTGTGGCACTGCGAGGGACTGGATCGGGGTTACACCACCCCTTACTTCATACCCTTGAGAGCCGGGTCAGCGTACAACGGAGGCGCCGTGCCCTGAACGGGGCGTCCTGGCGTGAAGGTTGAAGTTCGGGGCAGAGCCTGACCGACGGACACTCCATCCGGCGCGGACCGGTGCCCGCCTCCACCCCCGTTTTGTGGCTCTCCTCCCACGAAAAACGAGGACTGAAAGGGGCCATCAGAATGTGCTAACGAGGTTGCAGGCCGGCGCGCAATTCCCGCGTCAGCAGGTCCACCGTGGATTGGGTACCTCCCAAGAGCTTCAATTTCCACTCTCCTTCGGTTTCAAATCGCCGATCCCCGATGCTGAGGGCCCACGGGGCAATCGCCTCGCGGATTTTCAGGGCGTCGGTCACTTCCCCGCGCCGGGACCGGATGATCTGCAACACATCGGGAACGATGCGAATGAACGCCCGCAGGGCGGTCCCGGACTTGATGGAGTACTTGCGTCCATACCAGGCCGATTCAAAAGTCCGGGCCACCTGCTTGAAATAGCTCACGAAAAATCTCCGGGAATCATCGCGAAATTGTTTTGCCGCCGATTCTGAGGCCGCTGCCATGTTGGTAAAAATCGCTTTGATCTCGTCCGCAAGCGCAGCCTGTGACACTTTTCCGGGTCCTACACCAAGCACCTTGATCTGACCGGCCAGGGGCGAGTCCCGGTCTTCATTCAGTGCCCGGATGGTGTCGTGCGCCGCCGCCAACCATTCGTCTTTATAGAGGCGGCGCCCTGCCAGGGAAATGATGTGGGAGGGGTTAAGCCGGGTGTGTTTGGCGTTAATCGTGACAAACATTTCCACGGCATGGTCCGGCGGCAGGAAGTCAAAGATGACGGTGGGGACGTAGAATTCTTTGAGACTTCTGCCGCCACTGGTGACAGCGGGATCCGTCTGCATCTGATGCAAGGCCAGGAGTCGATGCTGGCCATCCAGTACGCGAAGGACACCCACCTCGGCGGGGATGATCAAGTTTCCGTAAAACTTGTCGCGGCCGCTCTGCTGAAAATCCAGCCGCCGGTCCGCGACAAGCAGAACCGACCCTGGAATGGAAGGGAGCGTATTCAGTTCTGCGCACAAGTGATAGTATTCCGCCAATTCCGAGATTTTCTTGCTGATGATCGGGCGCTGATAAGCCTCGGCCGATGCGCGAATGACGTTTTCCAGCAGTTCCCAGTTTATTTTTGCCTTGTCCGCGCCGGACTTGCTGGGTCGTCGCGACATCTTGGTGCGGGCATCATAAGTCAGCACTTCAAAGGCCACCAGTTGCCCCACCGCCTCGGCCGACAGCGCTGCTTGATAGAACTGAACTCCGAATTGCTGAATGCGGATGGCAGGAACGTCCACTGTTTAGGTGCCTCCTTTGTATAATCTGGAATCGCCACGGGGTTTCCGAGCAGACACACCCGCAAACCATCGGAAAGTCCGTTCCCCGAAACGAGCCCCAAACCCAACGTCAGAGTCCCCCGGGGGAAGACGCTGGGTTCAGAACCCAATGACGCCCGGTTATGGGGTGATCCAAGCGCAAGACTTCTAAAGTGTCTGGCTAAGCGCCATACGATTCAGCCCGAAACATCATCCCCCAGCGCCAGAACCTTTTTCAAGCAAAAAGTCGAAGACGCATGGAGGCAGAAATTGCAGCTTGCTTCGATTGTTTTCATTGTGCGAGAATGATCACTAAATGCTCGGTCGGCCCGAAAGGCGGGAGGTCCGAGCACCAGAGGATCCAGGGGGCTTCAGAACAATTCAGGGTTACGGCACGACAATCTCCGGTTTGCCCCAGGTCTGAAGACAATTTTCGTGCGAGGAAAACAGCCATGCGCGGTCGCTCCTTTCAAATGATGACCGGGATTGCAGTATTCTTGTTTCTGATGGCTCCATTGGCGCAGTGGGCTCAGGTGATCGCGGGTTCACCCGAGGATAAGGCCTACCAGGCAATTGCGCGCGAAACGGATGCAAAGAAGCGCATCGAATATCTGGACGCATTCCTAAGAAACTTTCCCAAGACGACAGATCTCGCACAGATTTACGAATTCTATGCTATCTCGTACCGCGACCTTGGGGACGCGGACAAGGAGATCGAATATTCTGAAAAATCCCTCGCTCTCCGCCGGGACTCGCAATTGATGCTCATGTTAGGTCGAGTCCTGGCCGTCAAGGGTGAAGACCTGCCTAAGGCGATCCAAACGATCCAGGAGGCTTCTGCCCTCGCTGCCAAGGTCAAAGACATCCCGCCTTCGGGTGTCTCGCCGAAGGAATGGGTGCAGTCACAAGAAACCGTTATTTCGACTGCCAAACAGTTGCTCGCGTACGCGGTCGATCGCTACAAGCAGGTTTTCTTCACCCGGCTGTCTTCTGAAACCGATCCGGCGAAAATCGTTTCAATGCTCGATGAATATAGGAAATTCGCAGATGATCCGGAGACTCGAGCCCCCATTTATGAATTGTACATGCGGGCCTATTTGCGCCTGGAAGACCGGGCCAAAGTCCTGGAGTATGCGGAGAAAACACTCGCGCTTAACCCCGATAACGTCGAGGTCATCACCCTGACCGTGAGGGCCTATCTGATGAAGCCCATGGAGCTCGAGGCGGCAAAGACACAGGCACAAAAGGGGGTCGTTATCGCCGATGCACTCGACACCCGGTCGAAACCGACGGCCCTCTCCGAGGAGGAATGGGCAAAGCAGAAGATTCAGTGGAAGAGCCTGGCGTATTCCACTCGCGGTCTCGTGGAATTGCAGAAAGACGAGACGCTCGAGGCGGCCGTCGCGGACCTCGAAAAGTCGCGCGACTTCTTGCCCGCCGATCCTCTGGTGGAATACCGGCTGGGCATCGCGTATTGGAAGTCAAAGAAAATTGATGAGGCAATTGCCGCTTTGGCCAGGAGTGCCGCTATCCCCAGTGAAATCCAAACCGAAGCCAGCCAGGTGCTGGAGGAATATTACAAGCGCCTCCACAATGGCTCCACTACCGGATTGAAAGAACTGATTGAAAGATCCCGGGATACCTCGGTAAGGCCCAACGGGATCTAAACCGCCTCTTCTGATTTGGAGCGCCAAGTCGTCTGACGAAGATTGTCCATCCCCCGCTCCGGGCCCTCGACCTCGAATATCCCCCTAATGAAATATGTCGCCATCCACCCTGTTGCGAACAGCTTAGCCTTTTTCCCCAACATGTCCAACATGTTTGGATTTCCTCTCCTCCGATCGGATCCGGCCAGCCTTCATGAACGGTATCTCATCGTTGCGGCCGTCCCCTGCATACGGAATAGCACCCCAGGATTTGGCAGGTTATCCCTGTCGCGGGAATTATCTTGACTTTTTGCAGCCGAAATTGAAAGATTGTCATGTTCGGGTGATAGGCCGAAGCAGAATCAAGTTCGGAATAATGAGGTTCAAGAGGCAGTTCCAGGCGCCCTATCCCCGAAGTGGGGCTATGAATTGAAATTTCCTGAAATTTCCAAGAGAGACAAGATTTTGGCCCGTGAGGTAGTGGAATTTTAGGACGGAGTTAGCCCCGAGTGGCAAGGGAAGGTTTTGACGGTTGCTGCGAAACCTTCTGACCGCCGGATCCGGAACAGTGATTCCGTATGGCTTGAATTCCAGGCGATTTGCGGACTTGCAGGACTGACAATCTGCGGGCCGTAAAGGAAATCTTCATTTCTTGTGCTGCAATTTTGTTCCAATTTATCTTATCGGAAATCGAACAGGATCATCCTATCCCGGCAACGGGCCATTGCAACCCAAAGCTGACAGTGGAGGCACATTTCATGAACTCTTCAAGACCTAAAGCATGCATTAGTGATTATTTTCGTTGCGGGACTGGTTTCTCGCGTCGGTTTGTTCGAGGAAGTATTTTGGGACTCATTTTGACATTTGTGGTCCTCGCTCAAACCTCGACTGGATTGGCCGCGACCCAGGCGAGTGATCAATCCTTCTTCACCGTGAAGCGCTGCACCGATGGGGCGGGAATTCAGACCTTCGTTTTCCTGACCAATAGCAGTGACATCCCGGTTCAATACACGGTCGAGGGCTATACCTCTAGCGACCAGCCCGCAAGGATTCTGCTGGCCGATCCGGCCGCGAAACCTTCCTCTCTTCTGACCGGAACTCTCACTCCTCATGCCTCCGTTTCAATATCAACGTGGGGGCGGGGCCTGAACAGCCGGCCCGTGGAGGGATGGATTCGTGTCGAGGCAGATCGTCCGATCGAGATCACTTCCTCGACGCGGGCCTTTGATGGAGGCAAATCCGGCGGAGGCGGGGCGCATGTGGACGATGCGGACCTGGCACGCCCGTCAACGACCCGGGGGCCGACCGGACTTTTCCATGTTCAAAATGCCGAAAATCTAAGGCATAAGGAATGGAATGTGGGGCTCCACGTGGACAACCTGGATCGCATGCCGGGGGATCTGGATATCACCAGCTATAATTTCAGCTTTGCTTACGGGGTGACGAACCGGGTGGAATTCTCGGCGATGGTCGAAGCGCAGAAAGGCGTCAAGGTGGGCCAACCCAATCTGTTGAGCACATACCAGCCGCCCACGCAGGGCATTTTCCCCGGAACCGGTTTGCAGCGGTTGCAGTTGTTCACGCCCAATGGATTTATTCCTTGCGCCGGCTGCAATCCGGGTTTTTACAACGACATTCCACTGGTCAGCGGGAAACGCTTCCAGCAGGACCTGGGTGACATTTACCTGAACCTTAAATTCAACCTGCTTTCCCAATCGCGGGGTTCGCCCATCGGGATAGCCGTGACCCCGTTCTTTAAGATTCCCACCGCCTTTAGTGCGGCCAAGCTGGATCGCGGTCGCGGCACCGGCGCCATAGAAGGGGGTGCGGACCTCATCTTCAGTCGCGTGTGGGGGGATCTGGTCGGGACACATTTCAACGCAGGCCTTTCGCTCCTGGACTCACCCAAACTGAATGGCATAGAAGTGGTTGGGCTCAGCAAGAAGTGGAATTTCAGTTTTGGACTCAATGTTCCGAACAGCTCCCGCGTGCAGTTCATTGGAGAAATTCTCAGCACGATATATTGGGGAGGCTCGCCCAATACCTCCTTTGACGCGCGGGATCCGGTCGACGGGTTGATCGGGTTGCGCATGATCCCGGCGCGCTGGATTTCATTGAGCGGGGGCTATCGACGCAACCTGAACCAGTTCAGCAGGAATGGGTTTGGCGATGGCAACGGCTATGTGGCACAGGTGCAGTTCCACTCCCTGCCGGAAAAGCCGATACCTCCAAACCATCCCCCGACGGTAACTTGCTCGGCTTCCCCGGACAGTGTACAGACGGGAGGGACGGTACGGCTGACCGCCACGGCGTCAGATCCTGATAACGACCCCCTGAGCTACGTCTGGAAAACCGGCCAGGGCAAACTGACGCAGGACAACGCCACCGCCTCTTGGGATACCACCGGGCTCGCCGCGGGGAGCTACACCCTCTCGGTGCACGTGAGTGACGGGAAGGGAGGCACCGCCGACTGCAGCACTACGGTCACCGTCACAGCACTGCCGGCGCCCGTCAACCATCCGCCCGTGTGCAATGCCACAGCGGACCGCACGACGTTGTTGTCAGGTGAGAGGACGCGGCTGGTGGCCAACGCCAGCGATCCGGATGGCGATCCGCTGACCTATCAATGGAGCGCCACGGCGGGACAGATCACCGGCACCGGCGACACGGTCAGCTTCGTGGCCGATGGCCCCGGCCCGGCAACAATCACTGTGACGGTCAACGACGGCAAGGGCGGCTCGACCCCCTGTAGCGTGGCCATGACCGTGCAGTCACCTCCAGCACCCCCTGAGGCGCAGCATCTGGCGGACGTGCTGTTCAAACTGAACAGCGCGCGAGTGGATAATCTGGCCAAGGCCCAGTTGGATGACCTGGCGCTGAAGCTCCAGCAGGATCCCAAGGCGCACGTGGTGTTGATCGGACATGCCGACAAGGGGGAACTCAACGCTCAACGACTCTCAAAACAGCGGGCCGAGAACACAAAGGCGTACCTGGTGAAAGACAAGAAAATCGATGCGGCGCGAATTGAAGTCCGCGACGTCGGCACGACCAAGCCGGCCGACACGGGCAAAACCCAAGATGCATACAAGAAGAATCGCCGTGTAGAAATGATCTTCGTGCCCGAAGGCGCAACGTTTTAGATTGGTCCGTTGTGTCGACCAGCGCGATTTCGGATAGAAGAGAAGAGTCCTTGCAGGAGGAGCCTTTCTTCTGCAAAACACCTGGTTCCCAAATCGGTTGCCCGCCGGGGTAACGGAGGGGGGACGCTAGTTCAACGCGATAGGCAGGCACCGGATCGCTCGTCCGGCGATCCTGCCTGTCGCGTTCCATCCAATCTTCGCGGTCCTGACGGTTACCCAATCCCCCTCTTGATGATTCAGCCTCGCGTTTTCCTAACCCCACCGGTGCGGCAACTCCAATTGAATCGCCGAATCACCCCCCGGATTAAAATAAACACACATTCCTTAAACCTTCTTCTTGGCGGTCTGTCTAAAATAAGTTGTAACAAGCCTCGGCTGATCTAAGGAATGGGCGGCCGAGCCGAAGGTCGGGCAATGACGCAGTGGATGAGCTTAGGAACACCCCCTTCCTAAATCCTCAGAAAAGGGAAGAGATCAACAGTCGAGTTGCCTCCTACCTCCTGCCCAAAGCTATCCTCCGAGGATAGCTGTAGTGAGGCCAGAAACCTTCCAGCAAAAGATCGCTGGAAGGTTTTTTTTGTGGGGGGACGAGTGTCGCGGAGCGGCGGTAAGAATCTGGACGCAGGACGTCAGCTAATAGCGACAAGGTGTCGGGTGCCGGGTGTCAGGTGTCAGAGGAAAGAAGCTGGAAGTCAGAGGTCAGAAGGCAGAGGTCGGAGGCCAGAAGCCAAAAGTCGGAGATGAGAGGCCAGGGGCAGGAAAGCGGAAGCCAGAGGTTGAGAAGCAGAGGTCAGAAGTCGGAAGCCAGAGGCCGAAAGAAGTATCAGGGTTTTAGCTTTGAACTTGGAACCTTGAACTTTGAACTAGGTTTTCACACTTTGGACCTTGGACTCTATTGAGTGACACGCGGTGCTTGCCGTACCCAGCGCCGAATCCTGGATATGAAGGCCAGCATGGTCACTGAAAACAAGAAAACAACCCAGCCGCCCAGTTGGAGGGCAAATGGGGCGCCCCGCCAGCCTGCCAGCGTTCCCGAGATCAGATTCCCGAGCGGAAAGAAACCGACTGCACAAAAGAAATACATGCTGATGACCCGACCTCGCATCTCGAAGGAAGCGGTGGATTGAAGCAGGGTTTTGGCCAACGTTAATGCTCCAATCATCATCATGCCCACGAACGACAATAACAGAAGGGAAATATGAAAGTCCCGACTGCGGGCAAAAAGGGCGATCGAGATTCCGAACAGAGAGGAACAACAAAGAATCGTAATCCCTTTGTGCTTCAAGTCTCGAAGAAAAGCGAGAGTCAAGGTCCCAATAACGGCCCCGATCCCAGCCGCCCCGTATAGGTATCCCAGCCCACTCGCCCCCGCTCCAAGGATGTCCCGTGCAAAGACCGGAAGCATCGTGACGTAGGGCAATCCGAAGAGTGACATCACAACAATAATCGACAACACAACCACAATGAGTGGAGTGTGCCGGACATAATGCAGGCCCTCCATGAGATCACGCCACACCGTGTTCCGGCGCACCCCTCCATTCGAGGGGAGGCGGATCAGGGACAAAGCTACCAGGAGTGCCAGAAAGCTGGCCGCATTGAGCAAGTAACAGACGGCGACGCCAAACGCCGCGAGCGCCAAGCCGCCCAAGGTCGGACCGATCACGCGGGAGAGGTTGAATTGAGCCGAGTCGAGGGCAATCGCGTTCAGGAGATCTTTCTCGCCGACCAAGTCGGGCAGGGTTGCCTGGTACGCCGGCCCGTTGACGGAGTTTGCGAGCCCGGAGATAAAGCCCAGCAGAATGATCTCACTGATCAGGATGGTGTGAAAAGCGGTAAGAAGCCCGATGGCCAGCGCTGAGGTCATCATGACGGACTGCGTGAAAAAGAGCAGCTTGCGACGATTGACACGGTCAGCCAGAACGCCCCCCATCAGCGAAAAGATCAGGGAGGGCAGCGAGCTGGAGAACCCCACCAGTCCGAGCCAGAAGGCAGAGTTGGTCAGTTGAAGGACCAGCCATCCCTGCGCCACCGACTGCATCCACGTTCCCGTGTTGGAAAGAAAACTGCCGATCCAAAAGGCGCGATAGTTGGGCGCCTTCAAAGCCTGAAAGGCAGAAGCCCGCACTTCCACCATTTCATTGGCGACGGTGGACTCCACCGGGGCCGTGGCCTCAATCATTTGGGGGGTCTCAATTCTTCTCTGGGACATTGGAACGCTGTCTTGAAGCCACCCCTTTCACTCAGGGGAGACGGGATTCCCGTCCCTCTCCCTCCCCGCCTGGGGGCTGATGGAATTACCAGGGTCGCATCTTACAGGGACGGTTTAGTCGTGATCAGCGCGCGAACCGCACGATCACTTTCCCGAACTGCTTCCCGGTCTCGAGGTATTCGTGGGCTTCCCTGATCGCCTCAGCATCGAAGGCGCGGTCAACCACGGCCTTGAGCTTGCCGCGCTCCACCAGCTGAAGCACCTTGAACAGGTCTCCGCGGTCCCCCATGGTCGAACCCAGAATGGACTGTTGCTTGAAAAATAAAAAGCGCTGATCAAAACTCACCTGAGGTCCCGTCGTGGCGCCACAAAAAACCAGTCTACCGCCCTTCGCCAGCGATCGTAGACTCTTCTCCCATGTCGCCTGGCCCACATGATCGACCACGATGTCCGCCCCATGGCCGCGAGTGAGAGAACGGATTTCCTTCACCACATCCTGCGTGCGGTAGTCGATGACCAAATCCGGGTTGAGCAATTGTTGTGCCTTGGCCACTTTCTCCGGACCCCCGGCCGTAGTCACGACACGAGCGCCGTACAGCTTGGCAATCTGAACCGCAGCGCTGCCCACTCCACTTGACGCACTCCAAACCAACACGGTATGCCATGGTTGAACGCCCGCCTTGTTGACCAGCATCTCCCATGCGGTCAAATACACCAACGGAATGGCTGCACCCTCGTCGAAGGAGATATTGGGAGGCATCACGAGGAGCCGTCGGCTGTCGACCGCCAGATTCTCCATTTGAATACCATCCCCATGCTCTCCATAAATGGCATATTCGAGGCAGTAATTTTCCCGCCCGGAGAAACATTCCTCGCATTCCCCGCAGCCGTAGCCCGGTACCACCAATACTCGGTCGCCCACCTTGATGTTTTTGACGGTTGCTCCGATCCCCTTGACTACCCCGGAGGCATCGCTTCCCAGAATCAACGGAAGTGGAAGTTGAACCCCAGGCATCCCATTACGAACCCATAGGTCCAGGTGGTTGAGGGAGGTCGACTTCACTTCCAGAAGCGCCTCATGCGGTTTGATGATGGGGACGGGGATATCATCAATTCGTATCTCGCCCGGCCCTCCGTGTTTGTGAATGCGGATAGCCCTCATGAATGATTGACCTCCTTCTCCTCGTTCAGGGTTAGGGACAGACACCTTCTCTTAAGTAACTTCGCCGAATGGCAGCAAAGCAGGTGTCTCCCCCTCTTTATTCTCTTTATTAATCCAATTGTGCCGCGAATGAGAGAACATTAGGAATAAATCCGTTTAATGATTTATCTTGCTGCCAGCCATCGTCCAGGTGATCCATACATGGATCGCCTCAAACGGAAGTGGAACCTCCTCCAATCGCATGGTGGGAGCGTCAGAAATCACCTTTTCCTTCAAAGCCTTCGAGGCAGTTTCAAATTCTACCAAATCATGGACTAAAGCCTGCGTCGAGCCGTCGAGGTCGATCCCTGACTTGTTTGCGACCAGTCTTCCTTCAGTGAGTTTCCACCACAGAGCACGAGATTTGCCTTGGGTCATATGCATATTCCTCCGGTGATGAGTCGCTGTGTGGATAAAAGATTAAGAAAACAGTTCTGACGATGGATAGCCCGGTGTTGCAGGAAAGACAGCCCCGTATGCTTTATCGATTCTACCAGTTCGGACTCCATCTTTAAACCCTTTCTTTGCCCGAATTTCATTCTCTAATGCATTACAATCTCCGAATCCTTCGCGGGCTTCCGCATGAACAGAAGCAATGGAAGCATGGCCAGCATCAGCACGCCCAACATCCAAAAATCATCCACAAACGCCTGCATGGCGGCATTCCGCTCGAGCAAGCCATTCAACAAACCCAGGGAATGTTGCTGGGCGGTTGCCGCGCCAGATCCCGAGTTCGCGACAAACTGCTGGACTCCCTGAACACGGGACTGGAAATTGGGGTTGAGCGGATTGATGAATTCGCTTAAGTGCGCGGAGTGAACCTGCTGCCGTCGCGACAACACCGTGGCGACCGCCGCAATTCCGAAGCTGCCGCCGAGATTGCGCATCAGGTTAAATAATCCTGTGCCTTCGTTCATGGTCTCCCTGGGCATCGCGGCAAATGCCGCGGTGTTCACTGGGATAAACAAGAAGGCCAGGCCGATTCCCTGCACAATGCGGGGCCAGATAAAGTTCGCGAATCCTGCCTCCAGATTAAATTGTGACATCTGAAAGACCGAGGCGGCGGTCACGACCAATCCAATGAAAATTAAGATCCGGGGATCGACTCGTTTGCTGACTAGGGCGCCCACCAGCGGCATCATTAGCAGGGTTGCGATGCCCCCCGGCGAAATCACCAGACCGGAGAGCATGGCCGTGTATCCCATCAAGCTCTGCAAATAAATCGGGAGCAAGACGATCGAACCGTACAGCACAAATCCGGTCATAAAAATAAGAACCATCCCCGTTGAAAACGTCCGATCTTTGAGGATACGGAGGTTGACGACTGGATGAGCCACACGCAATTCCCATATGACGAAAAAGACCAAAGCGAGCGCCGAACAAATTGCCATTCGAAAGATGAATCCCGACTCGAACCAATCCTCGCGCTGACCCTTGTCAAGGATGATTTGAAGGAAGCCGAGTCCCAGCGCCACCATGCCGAGCCCGACGGCATCGATCTTTCCGACCTTGTTTTTCAGCGCCTTGATATAAGGAGGATCGAACACCACCAGCTGCGTCATGAAAATGGAAAGTGCTCCCACCGGAAGGTTGATAAAAAAGATCCATCTCCACGAATAGTTGTCTGTAATCCATCCGCCCAGGGTGGGTCCGATGATCGGCGCAAACAGGACGCCCATACCGTAAACCGCGGCGGCCATTCCGCGTTTCTCGGCTGGGAACGATTCGAACAGGATGGCCTGCTCCGTCGGTTGCAGTCCCCCGCCGCCTAATCCCTGAAGGATACGAAAGAAGATCAGCATGCCCAGTGAGGGGGCCAAACCACACAGCAGGGAGGACACGGTGAACAAAATGACGCAGAGTTGATAGAACCGCTTGCGTCCGATCCGGCCGCCCAGCCAAGGGGAAATAGGAAGAATTATGGCATTTGAGACGAGATAGGAGGTCAGCACCCAGGTCGACTCGTCGACCCCTGCCGAAAGACTCCCGGCGATGTGCGGCAAGGCCACATTGGCCACACTGGTATCCAGCACTTCCATGAAGGTTGCCATGGTGACCGTGACCGCGATCAGCCAGGGGTTGATCCGGGGCATCCCGTCGACGTGAAAATTTACATCCTCCCCGACAGTTTGGCTTGGAGCTGTGCTTTGGGTTTCTTGTAAGAATACATCCTGTGTTATGGCCGACATTTCAAAGTCCTCTTGCTACCCGGATGGTTTGTCGATCAGGGATCACTCCCACTTCCGAAGTCAAGGGGTTGTCCGGGGCGTCATTCTATAGGGCCCCCTAGGACAATCTCGACCGTCGGTGAGAACCCCTCATCAACGGGTATGAATGGTGACCACCACGTTCATGCCGGGGCGAAGGACCTCTCCCGGCTTCTGCCCGGTCAGTATGATCTTCACAGGAATTCGTTGAACCACCTTGACGTAGTTGCCCGTGGCATTTTCCGGGGGGAGCAGGGAGAATACTGCGCCTGTGCCGGCGGCGATGGAGTCCACCTTTCCGTGGAACACTTTTCCAGAATAAGTATCAACATCGACATCAGCACTTTGTCCCGCCTGCACATTCTTCAACTGCGTTTCTTTAAAATTGGCCAACACCCAGACATCATCCAGCGATACCAGGGCCATCAACGGCTGGCCAATCGCGACATTCTGGCCAATCTCCACGCTCTTCTTGCTGACGATCCCGTGAAGCGGGGCATAGATCTTGGTGTAGCTCAGTTCCAGCCGGCGCGCTTCCAAATCAGCCTCCGCCCGTTTGACTTTTGCATCAGCGTTGGAGGCTTGTGATTGTGAGATGGAGACCTGCGCCGGCGCGGTCTCCGCGCCAATTAAGCGGGCCTGAGAATCGTTTAACTGGGCCTTAGCCTGCGTGACGCGGGCCTCGGCCCAGGCGACCTTGGCGCGTGCCGCCTGTTCATTTTGAACCGCGCTTGTGACGCTCGCCTGGGCCGTCACTGCACCATTCTCGGCGGACTCTAGGGTTTGACGGGGGATCTCCTCTTTGGCGGCCAGCTTCCGGTAGCGGGTCACATCATCCTCAGTTTTTTTCAAATTGGATTTTGCGGCGACTACACCCGACTCTGCCCCCCGGAGCATTGCCCGCGTTTGCTCAAGGTCTTTTTCCGCCGTTTCCACGCCGGCCCGGGCGCTGGTCACACCGGCCTTCGCCTGATCGACCAGCGAGGTTGTGGTCTGGCTGGTGACAGACACCTGGGTCGATGAAGCCCTCGCCGTAGCGCGGGCCACGGCCAGATCCGCCTCGGCCTGCGCGAGACGGACCTGGTAGTCCCGGTCGTCAATCTCCGCCAGCAACTGCCCCGACTGGACTTCCTGATTGTCCAGAACGTAGACATTCTTAATGAATCCGGTCGCCTTGGGGCTGATGACAATAATATGTCCGGCCACTTGAGCATCATCGGTGCCGACATGCCCCGCGGAGTAAATCCTCCACCCCCCGAACACAAGGGCAAAGACCAGGGTTCCGACAATCAGCCCGATCCGAAGCTGTCTCTTACGGCGCGCATTAAAGCCGTTTCCATTGCTGACAGGCGCTGTCTTGGAAGGGTTTTCATTCGGTGTCACTGCATTTGGCTCGTTTGCCATAACCACATCTCCTCATGACCCATCGTTCGAGTTTCCTGGGTCAGTCCAAAGTCTGATCCACCTGCCGAGCGGAGCCCATTGGACGCATCGAAATTCTCATTGGCGGGCTCCACCCTTCTGCTTACTGATAGATTTTTTCAACCTGGCCCACCGCCCGAACCAAACCGACGCGGGCCAGGTTGAACAGATACAACGCTTCGATCCTCCCATCCCGCGCCTGCGCCAGAGAGGTTTGGGCATTGACCACTTCAATGTTGCTCGTGACACCCTCCTGAAACCGGTCCCGGGCGAGTTCGAGCTCAGTCAGCGATAACTTAAGATTTTCTTCCGCCACCACCACTTGCTGACGGGCTGATTCCAAGGTCTTCAAGGCGCGGCGGACCTCTAATTCCACTTGTTGTTTGACATCGGTCAACCGGATCGCCTCCTCTCGCGTTCGAGCGGACTGTTCCGCTATTCGCCCTTCCCGGCGCCCACCATCAAAAATGGGAAGGGTCGCGGCGACCCCGTAGGTGCGAGTGGGAAGAGCCGAGTCGCTGGGGGTCAATCCGCTGGATCCATAATCCGCAAAAAAACCCACCGAGGGATACCGTTCCGCTTTGACGGAACTCAACTGCAAACGTGCGGCGTGTTCCCGCTCCGCTTGCGACTGCAGTTCTATCCGGTTTTCATTGGAAATCGTGAGCGCCTCGGGTATGCTCAGGATGGGCTCGTCCCGAACCGTCAGGGTATCCGCCAGCTGGACCTCGATCGAGACATCCTTCCCCATCGTCTTCAGTAACCTTAATCGCGAATCCTCATATTCGACCTGATCACTGAGCAGGCGTTGTCGTTGCTGCGCGAGTTGCACCTGCGCCCGCGTGACATCTACTGCCGTCCCCGTGCCGGCATCCTTTTGGTGCACGGCCAGTTCCAGCAAGCTCTCGTTCAAGCGGATATTCGCCTGCGTGGCCTCGATGTGAGCCGCCGCCTGCAGGACCCTGTAGTAGAGCACCGCCACCGTCGCAATCGTGTCACGCCGGGCCGCCTCAGCCTCCAGGGTCGAAACTTTGTAGCCAGCGCGTGCGGCCTGGTACTGACGGATGGCTGCGAAGTTGATCAAATTCTGTTGCAGGAAAGCACGGGCATCAAAACGATCGAAGGGGCCGACGAGCGCTCCAATGGTGCTGAACCCAGGAACGGGAATCCTGGAAAAGTCAATCCCTTGAGCTTTGAGGTTCAAAGTAATATTGGACTGAGACACCTGGCCATCCAAATTCGGCAGGAGAGCCGCCCGCGCCTGGTTCGATCGCCCTTTCGCAGCTTGTATTTCCTCAGCACTCAATTGCACCTGGGTATTGTTCTGGAGTGCCGTCTCAACCGCCTGACGCAACGTCAGCACTTGAGGAGATTGTGCGGCCGGTTGAGCCGACGCAGCCCCCTGGCTTGGAGTTGGTGACTGGGAATATGCCGGGAAGTTGGCGAGCACCAAAACTACGCCCAGCATCACCGCCTGACTGGCCCGAAGTAGTACAGGAAACGGTTCAGACAATCCCCTCGACTTCCAGGACCACTTTCGGCGCTGCAGCAATCCATTGCCAGCAAGTATTAAAAGCGTGATCACGACGCCTTCAATTCCCAAGACCTGGTACTGCTGTATCAGCGAGGTCCAAAGATCAGATATTTTTCTGAAGTCCAAAACTTCCATGAGTTTTTGCATTGCCGCCCACCTCATCAAGAAATTCTTCTTCCGCCTGGAAATCCCTTTGGAGACGACTTAACCGTGCCGTGTTTGGAATCTGCCTCAATCTTCGACTGCTTCAACTTCGTACCTTGAATCAGGTCATTCAGAAACATGTTGCAGCAGACAATTTTTATCCTCGGACAATCCACCTTCTTCAGTAGGTTCAGTCCCTCGCGGTCGATGCTGGTCACCGATGAAAAGTCCAGGATGAGTTGTTGAACGTTTCCTTCCAGGATTTGAAGGCAAGTCTGCTTGAATTCCTGCGCCCAGGCCCCGCAGATTTTACCTTCGATTTTGAGCTCGACGGTCCTTCCTTCATTGCTTTCCTTTTTCGAAATCTTAATCATGGTCGTTGTCCCGTCTGGAAGCCCGTTCTTGATGGCCTATCAGGCTACCCGCTGTCGCGATTCGTAACAATAGGTGCACGCCTGAACCCAAAAATGAAATCGATTTGTAGACTCTATGTAACTTGTTTAAAAACAACAGGATTGTTTTGAAGTCAAAGGATCTTTGACCACGGCGGACACTGGGGGCCATGACGACATTCCATCACTGCGATGGAACCTCGTCACTCCGGCTCGAGTTTGAGGGAAAGAATTGTGAGGATTCAGCGAGGGAATAGAGTGCCTAAGCTCCGAGCAACCTTGAATTAAGAGGTGGTGAGCAGCGATCGGGAGGGATCAAGTCAGCCGTCTGACACAAAAAGTTCCGGTGCACCGCCTCCGCAAGGGGAGCGACTTCCGGTTTCTCACCGGGAACACAGCACATCATTAAAGTAATTCAGCATGACCCGTTTAGGTTTTTCCTTCAACCCTTCGAGTGGAACATCCTGTTCAATTGATTTGTTACCTTGAAGGAGCACACTGCCTAGACGGATGACCCGCGAATCGGCAAGCTCCAAATAGATCGGAACTCGCATTGCAAAGCGGTCATCCACGTCGGACTGAACCATCTTGACGTGGAGCACGAGCTTGCCGTCCGGGCTGCTGTTCACCGAGTAATCCAAGGCATAATTGGGCAGTGCGGTGCCATAAACATACTCGTCGAAAAACCAATCCATTTTCCCGTCACCCGTCACATTCATCATCGGAAGCATGTGTTTCTCGACCATGGCCTTGAAATCCTCGGTTGTGGCCGACTGGTTGGCATAGGTCTTGACAAATTCCTTCATCATCTCAATGAATTTTTCATCCGCGGTGCGGTTGTTCCACATCATCATGCGGATCATGTGGAGGATGTAGGCTCCTTTGGGATAGATCAACCGCCGATAAATGTCAAAGCCGGACTTGCTGTTACTAAGCCGGTATCCCATTGTCAGGGGACCCACATCAATGGCGCGTTTCCCAAAGTTATTTTTTTCGAGCATGAGATTGCGTTCGTCATCCCAGAATTTCTTGAACTCCTGATTCTTCTTTTGAATGACCTGGACATAAATGGAAGATGAAAATTCAGCGAAGCCCTCGCTCATCCATTGATCGCGGTAGGAGGCAAATCCGACCCCATGTCCCCACCACTGGTGGGCGACCTCATGCGGGGCGACGATCTTGAAGAATCCCTTGGTGTCATCCATGCCCTTCTGATGACGAATGGTGGCGTCCCAATAGGCGGAGATGGGGAGATAGACTAGCGTCGGCCACGACTGGCCAAAGTTATCGGCGGTTTGCTGTGTCATCGCCACCCGCTTGTAAGGGAGTGGCCCAAAATAGTTGCTGTACAACGAAATGGAGAGCTGTCCTTCCGCCAGTACCTTCTTCATCATCCCGGTTGTGTCCAAACTGCCCAAAATACTGCCTTGTTGTTCGCGGGACTCATCCGGCTGCTCGGTGTTGGCATAAGATTCGATGGTGTACCCTAGGTTTTCGTCCTTGGCCTCCTGTTTTCTGAACTTCCCGAAATTGAAGCCTGCCACCGCCAGGGGCACCTCACTGTGCCACCGCGAGATGTTCTGGTTCCCCTGGGTCTCCTCGCCTAGCGGCGTGCCAGTGGCCACCATGATGAGACCCTTGGGTATTCGGAAGGTCATATCATATTGGGCATAATCCCCGAAGCGGCTGTTGGGATACCAGTTGTCTCGGGCCACGGGGAAATAATTTCCGCTTCCCGTGTCCTTCACGGCATCTTTCCCCGCATAAGTCGTCTTAATGGTGTAACTCTCGCCGTCGTTGAGGGACTTAGGAAGGATCACCGAGAATTGAGGATCGTCATCCTTTCCCTCTTGAATGTACGGAAGCGCCTGACCGCTTGAGTCGGCCACGCTTTCAACTCGCAATGAAGGAAATAGATCGAACGGCACCACGCGCACCCCACCCGACAACACTTTGACTTGCGCTAAGGCGATCCCCTGGATTCTTCCATTTTTCTCAATGGTCGTGTCCAGCTGCTGGTGTTCAATGTGGATCACGGCATTCTTCTGATTCCCGGTGGCCTTGCCCGTGGTGTATTCATTCGCAAAATGAAAGGAGCACCAGATGCCCAGTTTTGATTCGTCATAAGTCAGGAATGCCACTTCTTCGGGCTCCACGGGGGGAAGATCTCCAATGCCGGGTACGCCGTGAGGATCAATGGCATAAAGCAGCTTGCTGCCGTATTTCTTCCCCTTAATGAATGCGTAGAACAGGCCTCCCGGGTGATCACCCAAAAGATCCTGAAGTATTCTCCCGCTGAGATTGTAATGGAGCGTGCGGCGCAGGAGAGTTTGGTTTTCGGCGAGAAGATCCCTGGAATGGTTATCCCCTGTCCCCGGGGTCACATTCCCTGCTTTCTGGAGCTCCTCGTATGTCCCGTCGGTAAACCGCAACACCAGCTGATTGAATTCTTCATTGATGACCCCTTCGGAGTCCTTGGTCAGGATCGACAAACTCTGACGTTCACCCTTCAGCGTCGGAGCCAGTTGGAAATTCCCTTCCCCCACAAACACGGCCCCGGTCACTTTGCCCGCCACAGGCGACAGGAAGTGGAGATTGCCCGATTTGAAGATGAAGGTCCCTGCCTCGCGCTTCAACACGAGATTGTTGACGGCAGAAACCTCACCGCTCAGCCCGACCGTACGGAGCGCCTGGTAGGTAGGATCCTGATTGGCCTTGGCGGATGAAGCATCGTTGGCACCGGGTCCGGCGCCGGACCCAACTGGGCCAGCCCCTTCCATAATCGCCGCCACGGTAGATAGGGTGAGGATGAGAATCATCCTCAAAAATCGAAATAACATAAATGGACTCCTTTAACCTGGGGAATGAGTGGTGGACGGCACTGGCCGTCAGGGGAGGTTTGAACTTTGGGGTGGGTGATGGGGATCGAACCCACGGCCACCAGGGCCACAACCTGGCGCTCTACCTAGCTGAGCTACACCCACCGTACTCGATGCGAAGTCAGGGAGCATACCTTCCACGCAACGGGAAAGGGGCATTCCTTAAAAATGGAGCCTGGCTCCGACAACAACTCCACTTTGCCTCCGATGCTACCTGACTCTTTAATCATAACAAAAAACTGGTGCGCCCGACAGGATTTGAACCTGCGACCTGCGGATTCGAAGTTCAAGCCGAGCCGAACACACTTTATCAAAAAATAACCGAAATTAACAGAGACTCAGTGGCTTATTGTTCCAGAGGCAGGACCGAAGTTACCCGAAAAAATTAAGATTTGTTAAGCCTTGAGGGCACAAAATTGGGCACAGCAAAAAGGACCAACCACAGAGCCTTCTCCCCCTAGCAAACCATCCTGAGAGGCTTAGGAATCGAACCTTGTAATTGTAATGACGAAGAAAGGGCAATTCTCGAAGCCTGCCCCTTCCTCAGAATTCTCTTGCGACGGCACAGCAAATCCCCCCACAGGCTGGCCTGATAAACCTTCATTGTCGGGCTCCCAACGCTGCAAATTTTTTTGAATTCGGGCACCAACGTACTCCCTCGCGACACCAAGGCAGCAGCGAGGCTCTAATTGATTTCTAGGGGTCCCCAGGAGAAAGCTTTCACCTTCATGGATTCATTTTAGGGGGCATCAAATCCCCCTAAAAGGAGAATGAATCTCCTTCCGCCAGGCATCGGATGATTTCAGATTGCTTTGTGTTATCGAGTTTGTTCATGCGCAGAATTATGCTTGAGCCGTTCACGCGTTGTCGGGGCAAAATATCCGTGGGTTTAACCTCGTGCTTGGCTTGCACTTTGAGGGGGTTCGGCGGCTAAATGAATATCCTTCTCAGGCATGTTTACCATTATCGTTATTTCTTCTTTTTTGTTCTCTTGCCTGCCTTATTCTTTGCTGCATTTACAACTGAGGCGTCAACGCTGAGATCATTTGGTTGATCAAACCTTTGTATTCCCAACTCCAGGATTGGAACGAGAGCGGTTGGTACAAAGGCCCCACTTTGATGGGGAGCATTAATCGCTCCTATGCCAAACTTAACAAAGATCCCCCAATGTCCTTCGTGAATATCTTCTTTTTCGACAAGTATTTCAGCCAATTCTTTAAAATTGAATATTACTTGCGTGGCTCGTGGCATTGAATGTTCTCCAAGCTGTCTTGTTGTAGGCGTATTCTCGTTTAGAATCTATAACTACCCTCTGACCCTTCCCTTTACCTGCAAAGACTAAATCCGTTGCATTTAGACTGAGATAAATACTGATTAAGGTGTTCTCCCATCTGGGATCAGAGAGCGTTCTCCTTTCTGCATTCCACGCTATGTTGTTTTCAAGCGACAAAAAATCGAGCGGCTTCTTCATGCTTTCCCAACAAATATTGAATATCTCTGAGTTCACAGGTCCACGCTCGTTCTTCGGATCATTATCGTCATATGCAACCACCGCAACCTTCATGCCCAGCGCCCTAGAAAGTTTGATAATCGTCTTCAAAGTCATATTTCCCGGATCATTCAACTTTTGCGATACGCGGCCGGGAGTCAAATTCATCTTCTGTGCTAAATCAGCCTGGTCCATCGGAACAGATTCCATTCTCTTCTCGATTTGAGCAATGAAGTCAAAAACGATTCGATGGAAGAAGGAATCGGTGTTCTGTGCAGTCCAATGCCCAGTTGTCTTCACATTATCTGATTGATTCTGGAATTGCGCTTTTGATCGCATGGATGACTTTTTCATTTGCCCTCAATTCCATCATCCAATCCAAGATAGTTGGATCGGTTTCGTCTTTTTTGTGCGCACGAGAACATAGGATACACACTTGATAAGCGGGAAGGGTAACAGGCCGTGGGTTTATTAGAAAACCGTAAAGACGATGATTTGTCCCGGCTTCTTTCCATTTAAAGACAAAACACTCTTTATGTCTTGCATCGTTTGGCCAACCGTGAAAGTATTTATTTTGTACGCCGCCACTTATCCAATACTCGAATCTGGACAATAAATTTCTTCGAATCTTTTCTTTTAATGATTCAAATGTTATCCGTGCATCTATTTCATCCTCTTTCCCTGTTTCCTCCAAAAAAGCGATACCCCGCTTTTGGCTGTTGTAACACAAGCCTTGGACACGTGAAACAAAATAAGGGGGGTCGTTTGACATTGATTAGACAACACTTCACGAAGGTAGTTTAGTTATAACTAAACATTCTGTCAAGCACAATAATGCATGATAAATCACTCGTTTGTGGCCTCGCGAATACTCTTCCAGCTCTTGATTGCTGCTCTACTGGCTATTTCTTTACGCCTCTTGGACTAGAATGCTTCAGCCTTGCCTCCCGCCGTTACGCTCCGTCTTGGCGAGATACTCCAACACGCGTGAATTATTAATTTCGGCCGTTCCTTCTTCTGTGGACATCGTGACGATCTCGAAACCTCTTTTGTTGGGGTCTACTGGTGGTTTGCCTGATCGCCTATGCACAAAGGATGGCATAGCTAAATGAAGAAGGCAAGAAAATCACCCAACAACAAATTCAAAATGATGCGCTACGTGTTTGTCTTTTGACTCGAAAACAACCAATCCCTTTGGTATAATACTGTTAGTTGAAGTTGGCCTACCTTGAAAACTACTCCTGAATTTGGAATCGAAGTGTCAACTATTTCGAGGCCACTATGGATAAGCCAGAACCCAAGAACGAAGGGCAACACACAAAGGTCCATCCGAGTGAGAAGCCAGCGAAACCCACCATCGAAGCCGTTAAAAATCCAAGCCCGCAAGAAAACAGTGGACGTGGCGACACAGAGAGACCCCAAAATCAGAAGCAACCATCCAAGATAGACAGATTTCTTGAAAAGGTATTTGGGGAGAGCAGTCGCTCCAATCACGTGATTACCCTCGCCACCATAGTAATAGCCATTTCGACGTGTGCTTATACTGTTTACGCCATAAGGCTGTATTTTATCGAGCAAAGAGTGAATGAAATCGCCGTGGGTACTCAGCGCGCTTTCGTAAACTTTTCTAGCACTCTCAACGGGGGAGGCATCGTCAGTCAAGGTAAGACCGTAAGGATGGTGTTTGAGGTGGGATGGGAAAACAGCGGAACAACCCCAACAAAGGTCGCGCTGGGAAAAGCCAACATTCAAGCATGGTCCACTGATTTGCCCCGCAGCTTCGACTATAGGGACTTGGATGATTCCCGGCCTTCGCCAGCCGTGATCGGACCTAAAGCGACAGCGCGTATACCAGTCGCCATTCCCATTGACGATCTTATAGATGTCCCAAGGAAGGGACATCATCTGTTCCTCTGGGGCTGGATGTCATATAGAGATATATTCGAAGGAACGCCCCCTAGACTGACAGAATTCTGCGCTGAGATTACCAATATCAGAAGCGACAAAGAGGACATGACCGACCCCGCCGCTCGTTTCCTCTGGAATGTGGTATCTTCTTGCCCAGGCTACCACAATTGCTATGACGAGGATTGCAAGGACTACCAAGCACGAATAAAGCAAGCTTTTCCATAACCTTCCATATCTTTGCGTCCCAATACAAACTGAGCCACTACCGAATTTTGCCTTGAGTTGACTCTTCAGGTGCGATAAAATTGTCGTGGGTTAGTCACCTCCCATCGTCGGTCAATAACCATCATCCGGCGGGCTGGCCTCAAGGGTTCCCGGCCAAAGATCACAAACCATCCACGAAAAGAGAAGAGGAGACACTCCCATGTCAAGGCTCCGCAAGTCTCTTGTCTTCCTGTTTGTGTTCCTCCTGCTTTCAACTGCCCTTCATGCTGAATTTGTGGCATCAAAAAAATCAAATAAATATCACCTCCCAACTTGCAGGTACGGGCAAAAAATAAAACCAGAAAATAGGATCACGTTCAAAGATGCGAAGGAGGCCCAGGCGGCGGGCTATGTGCCCTGCAAGATATGCAACCCCTGAAACAATTCGATTAGGGCGACTGACCTTTTCCTCTCTCAAGAGATTGGCTTAAGCTGAAAGCATCAGACATCCCAGTGTTATATCATCCGGAGTAAACACGCCTATCACTTGCTGATTTGAAACTGCACAGAAAAATGGAGAAAAAAGTGAATATCCAACGCTTGTTACCATTAGTCCTTATTCTATTTTTCTCTTTTGCCCATATTTCCTTTCCCCAAACAAAGAGAGAAGTGACGCTTTCAACTCCTCCACAGTTCATGGATCTGGGCTCAGACGGAACCGATTCGGCAGTTACAATGGAATGCAAAGGGGAATCACCATTTCTGACTGTATCATGCACATTTACCTACGTCTCGGTGAGCAAGCCGACAGAGAAAGATCTGGCGGATTCGCGGAATAACCTCATTAGAGACCTCACATCTAAGACCGAATCACAAGTCCTCAAAGAGAAGGATGCTGTCTGTCAAGGTTGGGCCAAGCAGCAAATCGGACTGAATGAGCGCATCCCAGGGTTCACAGCAGGAAGGGCAGCAAATGCACGTCACGGAATAGAATTAATGAAGCAATTTTGCTCATGCCAGTCAAAAGAGTGTGTGGTAAATGCAACATTGGAGCAACAGAATGAGGACAGAGACAAGTGCACAATCAGATCAAATTCTTTTTCCGCCGGATTTACAAAGGTGACTGATCGAAAATGGGTGAGCAACAACGGCCCTGAAGGAATCTGTGCCGTAGTTTCTCTGTATACAATTGAGCATGAGGCAAATTATGACAGCCTGTGGACCTATTCAGCAAAGTTCGTTCATACCAATAAAGAGCCCCCCTCCTGTAATCGGCTTCCAGAATCAAGTTATGTTTATTCTTGGAAAAGTCCAACAGCTGTAAGACTCCATTGTGAAGAGTTTTCATTCAGCATTTGGCCCCAATACTAGGGCTATTACCAGATCTGATTGACCCCTTCAATTGTACTCAATGGTCCTATCCAGAAAATTCCGAAGGAGGAACATGCTCAGATTTATGCCGAAGAGATCGGCGCTATTCCCGCTTGCAACAATCTTGCTTTGCATTGGATGTAGGGAAATCTGGGCTCCCGAGTGGCGATTGCCTATAAAGCTCGGCCAATCAGTGGAAGAAGTAAGGCAAACGCTGGGATCACCGAATGATAAATATTCCCCATACAAGATTGCAAGAGATATTGATCCCCAGTTAATTGAACTCCTGTCCTTATCACCATCCAACACCGTCGAAATCTACTATTCTTCAGGGATTCTTTGCATGTATGAGGGCAAGGTACTCTATAGAATAACGCTGAACCCAATCTCTGATTATCAGGGCTTCCTGGTGTACTCCGGTGAAATTATCAATGGGGTAAGACTTACAGACAGCAAGGACATGATCCTGCGCAAATTGGGAAACCCAACAAAAGTTGAAGACGACCCGATTGAGACGGGCAATGACCTGAACGTCCCGGCGGTCTGGCCTGCACATAGCAGATATTATTGGCGAAAACGGAATTACACGATTGAGGTGGATCTCCTGCGCCAAGCACAGAGCATCGATGAAAGCAAAGGCATCACGCGACCGATAGGCTCCATCAGTCTTGTTACGATTTACAAGTAACACATCTAATCAAAGTTCTGCACCCCCATTCATTAATGTGGTCGGGGTTCACGGTTGCAATGGAGGAAACTAATGGATAATGCAGCACAGGATTCTCAAGTAATTCTCGAACGCTTGGACATCCTGGAAAACAGAATCGCAACCTGAAGTATTTGTTTCTCGGAATGCTCCTTCTCGTCTGCGCAGTTCTTGTAATGGGACAGGCAAGCCCCAATTGAACTGGGATCCTCAGCCTTGGACAAATGAAATGAACGACTTGCTCAAAAGGGTCAAATCTTCAATCGCCGATGCTCTCGCGAATGAACTAATCACTAAACTTCTGAAGTGGGTGTTGAGTGTTGCCGTCTTCTCTTCCCCAAGCGCAATCCTCTGGAGACGGAAAGGCTTAAGGTTTTTTACAAGTGTCCACCTCGTTCAAGGCTGGATAATAGCTGTTTGCCTAGGCGTAATTCTGCTAGCTTTGTTCATACTGGTAAAAGGCATCGTTACCCGGTATAGAAAACACAAACGGAAACTTCGATATTTCTCTTGGCGGGGTCTGAAATGGCCACTGACAGAGCCATTTTTTCAGAATTATAATCATCTCAATGCGACCGCAATCTTACGTGGATTTATAGACCAAATGATTTTGACTCCTATCTGTCCAAACTGTGAGCGAGATGTGCAAATTGGCGAATTTGATGCTTTTGAGGATAAAAACTCTTGCCCGCATTGCCAACAGTCGTTTGAGTTAAAATTTGCCGAACCATTCCTGCGTGAAGCTGTTGACCTGGGAACACTGAAGGTACTGAAGAAAGAAGTCTATATTGAAGCGCAAGCGTCGGCACGCAAGGGAAAGATCCATTGAACTGACGTAGGCGTCAGGTCACTATTGCTTATTCATTTGCCCTTTTTCCGTTCGGGGATACTTGGGTACTGTCAGCAATTCTACTCATCGATATTATTTGGACATTGGTGAGAACTGAACGCAAGATCGAGAAGAGTGGTGAAACAAATCCTGATTACTTGGAAAATATCTTGGCTTCTTGAAGTTTCAACAGGTTAAGTTGAAGGAGCATCCATGATGAAGAGGAGCGATGTGTAAGGTGTACCCCATTGTCTAGACCAAAAAACAAGAAAGTTAAGCTAGTCTGCTGCGGGGTTGAATTGAGCTCCGGACGTGCTGGTTCTTGACAGGTGCGGATGATGAGGCCTGTGGGAAATGTGGGAAAGTCGAGC
>JAIQFY010000095.1 GCA_020072965.1 Terriglobia bacterium
CTCATTCGTCGTCCAACTGATCGTCGCCGCGCTGGAAGTAATCGATGAAGAGCTGACGGCGGAAATGATCGGTGGCGTCGTATCCGGGATCGCCGAGGTCGTGAAGGTGAAATCTCCTGAAGTCGCCAGGTTGCCTGCCGCATCCTTTGACTTCACCCGATAGTGATAGAGCGTCGAGCCGGTCAGGCCCGCCAATCCCGCCGAGTGAGAGGTCACGAGGCTCGCGTTCAATGGGGTCGAGCTCCCGTACCCGGTCGTCGTGCCATAGTCCACCTGGGAATCCGAAGCCTCATTCGTCGTCCACGTGATCGTCGCCGCGCTGGAGGTAATCGACGCAGAGCTCACGGCGGAGATCGTCGGCGGGGTGGTATCCGGGGTCGCCAACGTCGTGAAGGTGAAATCTCCTGAAGTCGCCAGGTTGCCTGCCGCATCCTTCGATTTCACTCGATAGTGATAAAGCGTGGAGCCGGTCAGGCCCGCCAATCCCGCCGAATGCGAGGTCACCAGGCTGGCGTTCAATGCGGTCGAGCTCCCGTACCCGGTCGTTGTGCCATAGTCCACCTGCGAATCCGAAGCCTCATTCGTCGTCCACGTGATCGTTGCCGCGCTGGAGGTAATTGACGAAGAACCCACGGCAGAAATCGTTGGCGGGGTGGTATCCGGCGGCGCCAATGTCGTGAAGGTGAAATCTCCTGAGGTCGCCAGGTTCGCTGCTGCATCCTTCGATTTCACCCGATAGTGATAAAGCGTCGAGCCGGTCAGGCCTGACAATCCCGCCGAGTGAGCGGTCGTCAGGCTGGCGTTCAATGGGGTCGAGCTCCCGTACCCCGTCGTCGTGCCGTAATCCACCTGTGAATCCGATGCCTCATTGGTCGTCCAACTGATCGTCGCCGCGCTGGAGGTAATCGACGCAGAGCCCACTGCTGAAATGGTGGGTGGCGTCGTGTCGGGGGGCGGAGTGACGGTGATTGTCCCGCCTGATCCAGTCGTGGGAACATTGTTACCATTTGGGTCGGAGGCTGCAATAGCAGGAGCTGGGGGGATTCCTACGGGTAAACTGCCAGGCGGCGTGTTAGCGGCAATGTTCAGGGTTATGATTGCAATAGGTCCTGAATTGATCGTGGTCTGGTTTAACCCAAATATCAGAACCCTTACGACCCCCGGACTAGGAGTGCTCGCTCCGCTAGCAGTTTTCCCCGCTGCGGAGGCGGCCGATCCCAGCGCAAAAGACACATACGACACTCCGGTCGGAAGCGTCAGATCAAAGTTCATCGAAGCGACACCCGTCGCTCCCGCCGTGAAGTTCACTGTCAGATCAACATTCGTCCCCGCAGCTCCGGCCGCGGTTCCCACGGTCAGACTGGGCGACTGAGCCAGCATTGGACTCTGTCCGCATACACTGAAGATCAGCAGAAGGACCAGCGGAAACAAGGATCTCTTGAGCAGGATGATGAATGATGACTGGGTCAGGTCAGTAGGATTCCCATGTTTCGTGATCATGGACAGCTCCGCGCGCCTAAGATGACGTTATTAAGAATTTGAAGATCGAGGACATCAACTTTTGCGTCCGTGTTGATGTCGCCGTTGACCAGATTCGTGCCCGCCAGGATGGCGTTGATGACTGCTTGCAGGTCAAGGGCGTTGGTCGCCGTGTCGGCGTTAATGTCGCAATGGGATGAAGGGGTACCGGCCGTGATGAGCTTGGCCACCTCATTTGAAAACCCGCTCTCGGTGCGGCCGCTGTTGTAAGCCTTTACCGCGAAGAAGTAGGTGCCCGGGTTTAAACTGTTGATGGTATAAGTGGTTTGGTTCCCCACATCGATGGGAGTTCCGTAAGTGCGCGACGCGGTCCCAAAATAGACGTTGTATCCGGCCACGGCGTCGGTATTGGCGTTCCAGGTCAGCATTGCACTGCCTGCAAACGCCGGGACACAAACACCCAATGAAAATATGAGAGCAATCCCTATCGTGAGGCGGGCAGTTGGCTTCCTCATAGACTTCGCCCCTCCTGAGCTCAAATCCTTATCGAAAGAAACCGGGGCCCATTCCACAGAAAATAAAGAGTCTGAAAAAGCCAGGGACAGACACCTTACGCTCGTCGGTCTCGAAAGCTCTGTGAACTCGGTGTCTGTCCCTTGTCATTTGGGCTACCCGGTCCATTCGCAGATCCCCGTGCACTGCATCGATCTTGCTTGCGTTGACTAGTCTATGCAGGTCAGACCGTTCGAAGGGTGACCACCGTCACAGGGGATTCAATGAATTTCCAAGAGGATTGGCCTCTCCCTTCCAAAATTTCGTAACATTTTCGTAAACATTGCGGGAGTGCCCCCTTGCGGGGTACCGCTCGCGGGGGTGCCGCAGGCATGCGTTCTTGGCATGCCTGCGCTTGATCTCAATACTTTCACCCCCCCCCACTAGACTTCATGCCTCTTCCATCGCAGACATGCACAAACCACATGTCTGCGGCACCCCAGGTCGGGGGTCCCGCTTCGGCGTCCGTCCGCGTTAATCCGTGTCCAAACATCGCACACACGTCTGCGGCGTCCGCATCTCTGCAGCACTCAGCTACCCTGTGATTTCATGCGGCCCCGGTATGGGGCAAAAGAAAGGACACGTGGTGCGGAATCAAGGAAACGAACTAGAAAACCTGAGAATCAATTCTTTCGAAAGCCACCCCTGCAATTCAATCAGCGTTACTCCGCGTTGGTCTGCGTCCAACACTCTCTGCGCCCCCCGCGGTTCAATCTTACTCCCGCCGTTCTACCTCAACGGCGAACTCTGTGCCACCCCATGATCATCGAAGAAATCAATTTCCACAGTCCCGAGGCTATTGGACGTGTTGATCAGGATGAGTTGTGTCTGGTAACCCCCTCCATCAGCGATCTGAGGAATGTACAACGGGCCCGACGGCGGGTGTGCCAGATCCGTCACCGGCAAGGTCGAATAGATCAGATCGCCCCGCTGGTTGGCCGTCTGCCGCAGTGTCATCGCGGCTACCGGCACCGGGCTTGTCATCGTCATCACTCCCTGGTACTGTGCCGGCAATCCCGGGAACAACTCCGTGATGAATTTAGCCACATGCCCGTTTGGAGGCACGGTCAGCGTCCCCGACTGTGTGCTCCCATCCACACCGACCAGAGTCAGAGTCAACTGAGCCTCCACACCATTGCGGTTCACGATCGCCATCCCCGTGTCTCGTGGCAGCGGATTTGTCGCCCGCTCCACAAACAGCCGCGAACTCGTCGTCTCTACTGCGTTCGGCACCCCTGCCTGCGAGGCCAGCCCGGCATTCCCATTGATCGAAAAGATGCCGCTGCCCACCGGAGCAAACCCCGACAATGGCGTGACCACCGCATAGCCCACGCGCAATGCCCCCAACCCGGTGGTCGAGTACTTCACCATCCCGTTGGGCCCCAGCGAGTAGTTCAACAAACTCTGAACACCGATGGCAGGTCCGAAGTCCAGCGCCAGGGCATTCCCGTCGTCGTCAAAGAACGATATAAATCCCATGCTCGTGGTATTCACCGACGGGTTCATCAACAAAATCTGAGTCGGCAACCCGCCGCCATCCACCACCTGCGGGAAGATCAATCGCGTGGCCCCCGACGCCCGGCTCAAATCCGCCAGCGGCAACGCACTGAACAGCGTCTCTCCATGCGCGTTCGAGGCCAACCGTAAGTTCACCGCCGCAAACGGGCTTGCGTTCGAAAGCGTCAATGTCCCCAGGAACGGATTTGGCATGTTCGCGATCAGCTGGCTCACAAACTGGGCGGTGTGTCCCTTCGCCTCCAGCGTAATACTGGACGATGACACGAATTCCCCGCGCGGGTTCCGCAGTTCGGCATTGACCATAATGGGCGTGTCATTGGGATTGACCAACGCCACACCGCTGTCCGAGCCCGGACCCCCGTAATCTACAAACAACCGCGTCGAGGTGAAGGGTGCGCTGGCTGGTATTCCCACTTCGGTCACCAGCACGCCATCCTGCGTCAGCCCAAAATTCGCGAGCGCCACAGGTTGTGACACCGCTGAGGCATTCAACGCTCCATAAAGCACCGAGAGATTGCCTTGACCGGATGACACCCGCGACAACCCTCCCGCCGTCGGCAATGTGGCCTCAAAACAGAGGCCAATCCCCGTCGAGCAGGTTTGACTTGAACCGGTCTCCGTGGCCGTGGTGAAAGTGAAATCCGTCGACACAGCCTGATTGCCCGATGAATCCTGGGAATGCACGCGATAGTGGTAGAGCGTGTTGGGAGTCAGATTTATCACCGTCTCTGAATGCGCAGTGACTGGACTTGCATCCACCGGCGTTGAGCTTCCGTAGGCGGTCGTGGCGCCAAACTCCACCTGCGAACTCGAGGGGGCATTGGTTGTCCAATCGAGAGTCGCGCTGGTGGGAGTGACTGAAGCGGTTGCAACCGACGAAATCGTCAAGGGCGTAGGTCCTGTCCCAGCCTGCGTGGTCGCCGAAGCCGCTGCCGACACTGGAGAATTGTTTCCTGCCGCATCGAAGGCTGAAACCGTATAACTGAAAGTGGTCGAAGCGGCAAGACCCGTGTTTTGGAACGAAGTCGTGGTTGAGGTGGTAATCTGAGTCCCATTCCGGAAGATCTTGTAACCCGTCACCGCGACATTGTCCGTTGAAGCACTCCAGGAGAGATTTATCTGGCTGGAGCTAACGGCCGTCGCTTGGAGGTTTGTCGGCGTTGAAGGCGCCGTCGTGTCTGTTGAGGCCTGGGTCGTCGCCGAGGCCGCCGCCGATTGCCCCGAGTTATTCCCTGCCGCATCGAACGCCGAGACCTTGTAGCTGAAAGACGTCGAGGCCGCGAGCCCGGTATTCTGGAACGAGGTCGCTGTCGAGGTGGCGATCTGTGTCCCATTGCGGAAGATCTTGTAGCCCGTCACCCCCACATTGTCGGTCGAGGCGGTCCAGGCAAGATTGATCTGTGAGGAGCTGACTGCGGCGGCTGTCAGGCCCGTGGGAATCGAGGGGGGAATGCCATCGGGTGAAACGGATACCGTCACCGACCCGCCTGTTCCAGTGGTCGGAACGTTGATCGTTCCCGTGGGATCTGACGCCGTAATATTCGTGATCCCGACCGACAAGGTACCCGGTGGGGTCCCCCCTGCGATGCTCAAGCTCACCACGGCCACCGCACCCGTCCCGATTGTGGTCTGATTCAACCCGAAAACAAGCACCCGCACGCCCCCTGCGATGGCATTCCCGGAGGCGCTCTTTCCTGCTGCGGTGGCAGCAGTACCCGTGGCCACGGAAGAGAACGAGAGCGCCGCTGGTAACTGCAGGTCAAACTGTAGAGTGCTGACCCCCGGCGCACCTCCCGCCGTAAAGGTGACGGTGAGGGCCACGGTCGCGCCCGCCGCGCCCGTGGCTGTCCCCACCGTCACCTGCTGCGCTGATGCGAGGACGGGACACAGCATCCCGCAACCCAATATCAAGACCGCTGCCACAATGAACCGGGTGAAGGTTTTCTCAGATGAAGTGATCGAAAAACTGCGTTGAATTATCCTTCTCATGGTGGACAGGTCCCCGAGCCGAGGATGACGTTATTAAGGGTCTGCAAATCCAGCACGTCCACCTTGCCGTCGCGATTCATATCGGCGTTGGAGAGATTAGTGCCGGAAAGGATGGCATTGATGAGCATTTGAAGGTCGAGAGCATTGACAGCCCCATTTGCATTGACATCGCAGTGGTTTAAGGGGGGGGTGGCCGCGACCAGTTTGGCCACTTCGTTTGAACGCCCGCTTTCGACCCGAGCGCTGTTGTAAGCCGTCACGGCAAAGTAGTATGTCCCGGGTTGGAGGCCCGTCATCGTGAAGGTGGTCACATTACCCACATCGACGGGCGTTCCATAAGTTTGGGAGGCTGTCCCGGAGTAAACCTTGTAGCCGGCCACGGCATCGGTGTTGGGACTCCAGGTCAAAATGGCAGTCTGCGCGAAAAGGGTAGTGCTGGACACCGCAAGGAGCAAAAGAAAAGTCCCAAAGGCAACAAGGCCCCGAAATCTGCCTCGCAATCCATGTGGGGCAGACGTCCTCGTCTGCCCAGTCACAGCTCGATCGAGTCTTCCCACGTCACCCTCATGCATCCGTTGTGGGGCAGACGTCCCCGTCTGCCCGCTCCTATCTCGAATGAGCATTCCCACGTCACCCTCATGCATCCGTTGTGGGGCAGACGTCCTCGTCTGCCCAGTCACAGTTCGATCGAGTCTTCCCACGTCACCCTCATGCATCCTGCGGCCATTCATATTGAAATCCTCACACGCTCAATTCATGTCTACGGGCCTGTGCAAAAAGGCGGAAATCCACGCGGAATTGGCAGTGTCCCGGCAGAAAAAAAACAGGGCTTGGGTCTCAGGTCAGAGCGAAATGTCAATAAGACCCTTAACCATAAAACTGTCGCCGTGAACTCGAAGTATTCAAACGATCAAATGGACTAACTGAAGGTCGACAGACTCAACCGACTTGATAACAAACCTGCCGATTAAAGGGAACTAAACCGCGATGGCCATGGGAATGACTGACCAAAAGATGCCATTCCCGAAGTGAAAAACACGTTCAACCTGCGTTGCTACTGGTCTGGTGGGACGAGTGACTACCCTAAGAATAATTCCATTATGCTTTCATACTCTCGCCGACGAGGCCAGCACCGCGCTTGAGCGGGGGTGAGATGGAGTTCCTCTCTGCTCACACAACACCCACCAATCCGCATGGCAATCTCCTAACCAAATATGAAGAAAAAGTAACCTCTTGATAATGAAGAGTCGTTAGTTGAATTCGCGGCGAACTCTCGTCAACAGGGCCCTTGGAGCGGGAAAAAATCCCCGAATTTCGGAAGGGTTAATTCAAAGAAGCTTAACTCGGAGGCGCGACAATGACCGTGTGAACCGGAACCCAACAGGAGGCACTCATGAAATTCCTGTTGAGGAACCCGGGAGCGCGATCATCAGCAAGGTGAATCCGGACGCGCAGTGGCTGTGTTGCTTAACTAACGTTGAAAGTGAGATCAATCCGCTGCGCAAAAAGCGGAAGATGAGAAGAAAGTGCGAACTCTGGATAAATTAATGCTTTCAAGGATCAATCCAAAGAACGTTTGTTTCCCTGACACCTCGAAGGTCCTGCTCTTTGGCACCGCAGACCCCGTGCTCTGGGCGGGGCGACACCTGATTCTCCTCTATCCCCTATTACCTATCACCTAATCCCTATCAACCAATCCCTATCCTAACCCGCCGTCGCCGCTTCCTTCTTATAGAGGGCGGCACAAACCGATCCCAGAATTAGGCACTCAATGAGGCCAAATATGATCCACCACATCAGGATTTTTCCGGGCATTTGCGACCAACTGTACATTCCCACATTCAGGGGAAGGATGGCCAAACCCCAGACCAGGACCCCGTAACGAAGGCCTTCACCCAGCCAGCCTTTTCCTTCCACTCCCCGGGTAAAGATATAGGTGAAGAAGAAGGCAAACAGGAGGTCTCCTACAAAAATCGCGATGTGGAACAGAAACGGATAGGCGCGGCTGGTGCTGCCTGGGGAAAGAAACAAATTGGGGGCGTTCCTTGTGAGACTCGGACCTTCGGTGTAGGGCTTGTACATATTCGACAGAATCACGCCGTGAATCACAAACTCGTAGGCCACCAGGATGACGAAAACCACCACTGCGGCGATCAAAAAGCGCTTCACGTTCATAAGTGAATCCTCCTTTGTTTCGACACAAGTCAGTGATATTAAAATTAAGATCCCTTATTAACAGATCGGTTATAAAGGTTCGGGATCCAAGAGAGGTGCTTGTTTCATCGACGGGCTGATGTGATAAGAATTTGTCGCGGGTCATTACCGGAGGAACGCAGTGAATCGACAACCCGAAAACTGACCCGAAAAAAGCTCAAAGGAAAGCCGAGGAAGTAAATTGCTCACGAAAGGATTTGAGATGCCTCCACCCAGGGTACTCTTGTCGTTCTCAATCCTAACCTTTTGATGAGCAATATGTTAGACCCGAAGGGGACTCAATGCAAGGGGAAATTCTGCGAAGCGCCCCTGCCTTCGCCTGCATGGAGCAGGAGTCATTCAAAGACACCTGGATTCTTTTTGTCAAAAATTCCTGCTGTATTAGGCACAGGTCATGAGCGGGTGGGGCATGTAGGGGCGCACAGAGGTGCGCCCCAGCTTGTTGCCGCTGCGAAGCGCCGTGCCCGCTTTTTTCACGGCGGAGCGACAGGGACTGACACCTTTTTGCTCGACCTTTTCGAAGGATTCTCGAATTCAGGTGTCTGTCCCTAAATTCCCACATGAAAAAGGGGCAAACACGAATGGCAATAAGGTGGGGGCTGGACAATCTGAATTACCAAATCCCTGAAAGGGATTCCTTCATCAGCCCAGGGCAACGCCCTGGGGGAACGGAGACGTGGTGTATTTAGCAGAAGGGAGCGCGGGTGGGGTCAGGCCCGAGAAAAACGATGAGAGCACCGCTTGCGGGGCGACAGACTTTTGGCCCCGGGCGCCAGCTCGCGGAATCGCAAAGAAGGTGCA
>JAIQFY010000044.1 GCA_020072965.1 Terriglobia bacterium
AGACCACCACATCCGCCAACGGGCTCATCTACGGGCAGTACCATGCCCCCATTTTGTTGTACATCTTCCCGGAGAACATCCCCGGCTCGCCGGTCGTCCCCAATAATTTTGAGGCGATTGATTTCCTGGCCTGCGGCGGTTATACGTCCTCCGCCGGAACTCTTGTAGGACAACTCAATCCCTGGCCCGGTGCGGCGGCTCCTTCGCTCGCAGCTTGTCCGGGTGCGATTGCACCCCCTGTCGCCAACGCCGGAGCTGCCCAAACAGTAGCTTCCGGAGCGGCAGTTTCGCTTAACGGGATCGCCTCCACCGGAACGGCCCCCCTGACCTTCTCTTGGGTTCAGGCCGCCACGGATGTTCCTCAGGTAATCCTCTCCAATGCGGGAACCGCCACTGCGAGCTTTACGGCGCCCGTGGTCGGTGCCCCCACGGTATTGCACTTCACGCTGACAGTGACGAACAGCGCCGGGACCTCCAGCGCCTCAACGACCGTCACTATCAACGGGGCAGCGGCTCCTACGCTCAATCCCATTCCAGCCCAGACAGTGGCTTCGGGAACGGCGGTGACGATGACGGCCACTTGCACGGATCCTGCTGGGCTGGCGTGCACCTTCACGTGGCTCCAGACCTCAGGCACACCGATCGTGCTCAACCCGAACCCCTTCAGTGGCGCGACGATCAGCTTCACCGTCACGCTGCCGGTGGGCACCATCAACAGCACCGTCCTTCAGTTCCAGGTGACAGCGACAAATTCCGCCGGGGTCAGCTCCTCGCCACTGCTCACTTCGGTCACCATCAATCCTCCGAAGGACGGCATCACCATCACTACGGCGGTCTACCGAATCGGGAAGCAGAGGTTGGACCTCACTGTCACGGATACCATCATCAGCCCGAACGTGATCTTGACTCTGCAGCCCTACATCACGACTGGGGGAACCCTGTTTACGCCTCCCAACGGGACACTCACCAACAACGGAGGTGGTAACTACGTTCTCACTCTGGTGGGAGCACCCGAACCCGCCGTTCCACCGGCAACCCCCCTGGTTGTCAAGTCCAACTTGGGAGGGGCCAGTCCAAAAACGGCTCTTACCAAAATCCGGCAGTAACCTGACCGAGAGTGGTCGAAGAGCAGTGATCCTGCTCTTCGACCGCTCATTCCAAGTGCGGCATTTTACTTTATGGAGTCTGTAATAAGAGGCCAAAGGAAACCCTGATGGCCCACAAGAGGAGAACAATAATGAACAAGAAAATGAGCTCGGCAATATATCATCGTACCCGCCGCAAGTTGTCCTGGGCGTCTGGCGCATTGACCCTCTTGTTTCTGGTCGTGCTCGTATGGACCAGCAACACAACGGCCCAGGGTCCGATTTCACCGACGCAGTTCGACATTACGGGCTTCCTCCAGGAGGCCACGTTAACGACCCCCGCTGATGCGCACTCGGGTGGCCAGCTGAAGGTCAATGGCCATGTAGTGGTCGTTCCCAGGGAAACGATCGTGATCCTCCCAGCGAACGCGCTTACGTGGCAGGAACTCTTTGCTCAGGCCCCGGCTCCTTACACGGGCGTAGCAACGGGGTTGGCGATGGCCGATGTTCCGGCACCCCTCACCACGTACGAAATGGAGGTGGTAGGCAATCGCATAGGTAATACCTACATTGCCGGGCTCATCTACATCTCCCAGCAAGCCCTGAACTCAGGGGCGGGGTTCATCAACTTCATCGATTACACCCTGGGCGAGATGCGAGTCGGTGGAATCATCAATGACCCAAATTGCGCGCAGGGGGGTACCTCAGTGACGAACCCCCTCTGTTCCGGTGCAAGGGTACGAATTAACGACCCTACGGGGAAGTTCGGCAGAGTGATGACCCCGGATCAACGCTTCACGCTCGACCCCGATAACCCGACGATCATGAGCGGATCCGGTTTCCCCGCATGCTTTCCGCGCACCGACCCGGCCGTCGCTGACGATCCGCTGTGCCCCCAGGCCCAGCGCCCGAAGGACCTGACAGGTGCCTTCGTCGGCAAGTTCTTCACGAACGATCCGGGGGCCGCCCCCGGTGTGCCACCCGACGCGACGAAACAGGCGCCCTTCGAGGTCGGTGACTACATCACCTATGCGGGAACACTCGTCACAGACAATGCGGCAACTCCTACTGCCGGACCATGGCCGGCTAACGGGGCCGCCGGCACCTACATCTCCGCCCACACCATCACCAGCAACGTCGCCATCTTCACTGCCCCGGGAACCAATCCCGCTTACGTGATGACCGACGTGTTCATTCTTGGCACCGGCGGATTGACGGTTCTTGGCGCCGCGGAGGCGGTAATTCGAACCCGCTTCGAGGGAATGACCACCGACCCAAGTAAGACGATTCATCTCTATGGAATCGATTATAACCCCTCCACGGGAGCCCCGAGCGACCGTGATTGGGGCACTATAGGGGTCGATCCAGGTCCGCCCGCGGGCGCAGTTCTGGGCCGTTGGCGCTTCCGTCCCCCGTGTGCTCCCTTTGGGACCGTTCCGACAAAACCTGACAAGCAATGCGTCATGAACGCGTCAGGCGTCTTCCTGCCGGCTACGCGGGAGATGCGCGCTGTGATCGAAGGGGATTGGTTCCCAGGTCAGACCGCCACATCTGCCAACGGTCTCATCTATGGGCAGTACCACGCGCCTATCCTGGAACTTATCTTCCCGGAGAACATCCCTGGGAGTCCGATCATACCGGCTAACTTCGAGGCGATCCCCTTCCTAGCCTGTGGCGGTTATACCTCGTCTGCAGGGACCCTTGCGGGGCAGCTCAATCCGTGGCCCGGTGCTGCGGTTCCGTCGCTTGCAGGTTGTGCGGGTGCGATCGTGCCGCCGGTCGCCAACGCCGGTGCCGCCCAGACAGTGCCTTCGGGTTCGCTTGTGACACTGAACGGCAGCGCCTCCACGGGGACGGCCCCCTTGACCTTCGCTTGGGTCCAGGCCGCTGCGGATCCGAACCAGGTGCTCCTCACGGGTGCGAATACAGCTAACCCAACCTTCACGGCACCCTTAGTTGCAGCGCCGGTTGTGCTGAACTTCACCTTGACCGTGTCCAATAGCGCCGGGGCCTCCTCTGCCTCCATGACCGTCACAGTCAACGCGGCAGCGGCTCCCACTGCCATCGCTCCAGCACCTCAGACAGTAATTTCTGGAACGCCAGTGACGTTGACGGCCACTTGCACGGATCCTCAAGGGCTGGCCTGCACCTTCAGCTGGCTCCAGACCTCAGGCGCACCGATCGTGCTCAACCCGAATCCCTTCAGCGGCGCGACGATCAGCTTCACCCTCACGCTGCCGGTGGGAACGACCACCAGCACCGTCCTGCAGTTCCAGGTGACGGCAACGAACTCTGCCGGTGTCAGTTCGGCTCCGCAATCGACCTCGGTGACCGTGAACCCGGCTCCGGACGCTGTCATTATCACTTCGGCAGTGTATCGGACCTCCAAGCAACGGCTGGATCTCACAGCTTCATCGTCAGTGATCAGCCCGAACGTCATCCTGACCTTGCAGCCTTATGTTACGACCCAGGGAACTACTTTCGACCCAAGGACTCTGGGGAGCACGGCCAACATCATGACCAACAACGGAGGTGGTCTCTACATCATGACACTGGTGGGAGCACCTGAGCCCGCCGTGCCGCCGGCAACACCTCTCATAGTCACTTCCAATCTGGGAGGGAGAGGTACCTCGGCGCTGACCCTGATCCGGCAGTAAGCGAATCAGTTCCTCGCGGTCGAAGAGTAGAATTTCTCCTCTTCGACCGCGCTGTCTCTTCACAACTTCAATGTGATTCAAGGAAAGAGTTAGGCGCGAAGATTAATTGTGGAAAACGCAGTGATTTTGAATGCGATAAACGAAGCAACAACAAAGGAGAACAAAATGAAGACAACACGCAGAATAATGATACTAGCCGCCTTGCTCCTGGTGGCAGTCGCAACGCAATCGTTCGCGCAGGGCCTGCTGGGCCTTCTGGCCCCCAAATCACCCATTCTCTTGGGTACAACCGGTGCGTGCAAGAACGCTTTTCCCGGTGGTCCGTGCACTCAAACAAGTACCCTTGTGCAGATCGATCCACTTACCGGCGCCCTCATCAAGACGATCGGTCCGGTAGGCTTCACGGTCAACGGGCTGGCCTATGACGGCATATTCGGGAAATTGTACGCTTCAACGGCCATCGGAGATGTGCGTTTTCACGGCTTAATCACGATCGACACCAAAACGGGAGCTGGTACGCCTGTTAATCCTGCAGCCCCCAATTTCGGGCTGGCTGGCGATCCTTCCCCGATCCACGGCATCACTATCGATATCCTCGGGCGTATGGTCGGCTGGTATGATGAATTTCCACCACCGATCGGGATCACCGATACATTCGTTCAAATCAACAAACGCACTGGGGTCGCAACTGAATTCAAAAACACCGGGATCGACACGGGTAACAATGGGCTTGCGTTCAGCAATTTCAACATCCTGTATAATATCGACACTACCCGTACACAGCCGGACGGTACTATCACTCAAACCGCTTACATCATCAATCCTCGTGACGGAAAACCGTTTTGCTTTAAATTCTTGTCTCCACCCACACCGGCGGCTCTCGGCGATTTCAATCCTGATAACGACCTCTACTATGGGCTTAACTTCGACCCCACACAACCCGGCGCATTCAAGACTTCCATCGTAGTGGTAGATCTCCGCGCTGGAACAGTGACCCCGCTTGGGCCAACTGTCCCTGACCTGCACGTGATCACGTTCGTCAAGACCATCAAGTTCTTCTAAGTAAGCGGGAAAATATCGGCAGTGAGTTAGCTTAATCCCTCGGCGGTCGAAGAGCAAGGTTCCAGCTCTTCGACCGCTCTTTCCGCGGTTCAGGGCCGACCACTCTTCCCAACCAAATAATTCTCTTCAGGAGTGGTAGAATTACCACTTGGGACATTAGTCAACTCCATGATTCAGGTTGTTTAGGAACGGGTGAGTGTTCTTGGTCCTCGGCATTGCGTCATTAATTATTGGTCTTCAAAGTAAGGCACTAGAAGCGTAAGAGGGGTAGTACGTATGAAAAGAATTTTACAAGCACTGTTTATCGCAACAATATTTTGTCTGTTGGTACCAGGAATCGGCCAAGCTCAAACAGACTGCACGGCGGGGGCGCAAATGATCACCCCCACCAACGGGTCGACGCTTCCAGCAGGTGCAGTGACATTCGAGTGGTGTAATGCAAATGCTGACTACTTCCTGACGATAGAAAGCGTGGTTGGCGCACATGATATTTTCTTTGCCTTTGTCGGGGGAATAGGCCCAGGCGCCGGCGTGGTTTCTGTAACTCTGGGACCCGCTTGCGCCCCAGTGTCTCCCATCCAGTGCATCCCGCCGAACGGTGAAATCATCCACGTCACGCTAGACACGGTGAGATCTAAAACTATCCTCTCATCCTTCCAGTACACCTATACCGCCGCAAGCCCAACGAACCCGGACATTACGATGACATTCCACATGCCGCCGAACGGCGCGTCAGCAACCACTTCTGGGTTGGGACCCTTGGCGGTCATTTACGGTCAGATGAGTACGTCGATGACAACGAATCCGGTAGCCATTGCGAACTTCGGTTTCACCAGCGGGGCGGGAGCCGGAGCCCTGATCACGGAGGCAAGCGTGCCGGCAGCGACCGTCTTAACGGCGGCGCGTTTGTTCGTCGATTTCAATGCCTCCACCGGGCAGGATAGCGGAGTGGCACTGGTGAACCCGGGTGCGAGCCCGCTATCTGTCAACGTGATTTTGATGAGTCAGACGGGCGTTGCCAGCACTTGTCCGAATGTGCAAGTCGCCGCCCATGGGCACACTGCCCTGTTTGCAAGTCAGTTTGGCTGTCCGTCTTTAGCGAGTCCGTTTCTCGGGACGTTGACGTTCACCGCGGCTGGTCCCTTTGCCGCAGTCAATCTGCGCGCGGCCCAGAATGGCCACGCGGAGCAAATCTTCAGTGCCTTGCCAGTGGTTGACCCCACGGTTGCGCCTGCCGGAACCAACTTGATTTTCTCTCAGATCGTGGATGGAGGCGGAAATCCAACTCAGATCCTGTTGATGAATACATCGGGATCACCGATCAGCGGTATAATTTCTCTTTTTGATGATACGGGGAACCCGATCGCGTTAGACTTTGGAGGCGGGCTGGTCATTTCACAACCCTATTCAATCAGCGGGAATGGAGTACAGAAATTCTCAACAACCGGCCAGGGGACGTTGAAGGTCGCTTATGCCGTGGTGACGCCCACGTCAGGGCAGCTTCCCTCGGGGGCCTCGATTTTCGGATCAAGGGGTGCAACCGGGGTGGCCTCTCAAGCAGGGGTTTTGAATGCGCCACAGACCAACAATGCCCGGGTCTATATCGAACGGACCTCCGCACCCCTCAACCGGAACACTGGAATTGCGATCGTGAATCGAAATGCTTCCTCGGCCAATGTAACGCTTCATCTGGTGAGCCTGGACGGCTCGTTTGATCAGACGACGAGTAAGACCTACAGTGCCAATGCCCATGATGCAGAATTCATAGACCAGTTCTTCCCGGCGGGCGCGGTCCCTGTAGATTTCAAAGGGGTCCTGGCAATCCAAAGCAACCAGCCGCTTGCGATTGTCACGCTGCGCCTGACGAACAATCAGCGCAGTGAAGAAATCTTCTCAACCTTGCCGGTTGCGGATCTCAACAATCCGCCGTTGGGTCCGCTCTTCCTCCCGCAGGTAGTCAACGGCGGGGGCTATAAGACACAGATCATTGTATTAGGGACATCCCTTGGCCTCGGGGCTGTCAACATCAATTTTTTCGACGACACGGGAGGCATCGTGCCCTTGGCCCAGCTTCTGTAATTCAGCTCATGGGCTGGGCAGATGAATGCCGTAAAGGCACGCCAGAGGATGGTACGCAAGTAGACCCGGCGCAAGTAGGACTCACACAAGGCCACCCGACCCGCGTTCGTTGTTCTTGATGACCTGATTTTTGCACCAAAGACGGCTATTCTCCTCATCTACCCGTTTTACTTTGGTCGCTTCCTACATTGCCCGAACTTTCATCCTCCCCCTGTAACGCGTTCTCTTCCCTCCCGACGCGCTCATGTCCCAATGCGAGAGGATCCCTGCATCTGATTCCCCTTGGTTTTGACTTCTGGCGATGTGCTGTTTACACTGAAGGAGAATCTACTTCTACACAACATAAGTCGCAGAATTCTGAGTGCTTTTTGACGTTTATTGCAGCGAAGAAAGCTAAATAAGCTTAAAAACATCGCTCCCACTGGAGGGGCATATGAACCAAATCTCCAGGATGGTGTGCGATCAGTTCCGAAATTATCATGTCTGGGTGTATATCAGCCAGAAATCCCGCTACCCTCTTCTGATAGAGCAATAGAACTTGCTGAGGTCGCCGTGTGCGCATCTCTATTTGAAACAGTGAGCCTCACCTTGGCTCACATTGAAACACCGGATCGTCCTCTCACCCCTTCCCTCAGTAAATCAAAGATAACAGAGTCTGTACTTTAGCTCCAATCCAAGCTTTGGCTTGAGAGTTGCTTAAACTCAAGTGGGTCCTGCCTCAGCAGTCTCACGGCTAGCGAGTTACCCGCAGAGACTGAAGGGTGTGATCCAGCCAGGGGGAACGCCAAGAATGCCAGCCAGCATGACCAGAAGGAGCTTCGTAACAGGCTTCAGTCCAGCCCCGGTTGGCATCGCACATACTCCTCGCAAGACCACGGGGGTCAAGGTTTCAGCATCGACTGCCTTTGGCAATTCGAATCGACAAGGAGAAAGTCATGGGTGAGGGATTGTTACAACCAATGCATCTGTTAGTCATCATTGGCATCGCGCTGTTTGTGTTTGGTCCCAAGAAGATTCCCGAATTGGGCAAAGGGCTGGGCGACGGGATCCGGGGTTTTAAAGAAGCCCTCAACGGCAATCATGCCGCAGTCGAACAAAAAGCCGTCGAAGCTCCCAAGCAGATCGAGGAGAAATAAACCACAGGGTAGGGTGCATTGACACTCCCGGCTTGATCAATTGGAGCGTCGTTGTTATCAGTAGATCTACCGGATGGGATCTGTTGAGGCGATATGAAGAGACGTCTGGCAAGAGGTCCCGACTAGAACAAAGCGGTTGAAGAGAGTATAGCTGGGCAAGTATACTGACTCTTCACAAATCATCTGTTTCAATAAACAGCATGCCCCTGTATAGAGGGCGACTGGGTAGAGCGAACGTCATGCGTCTTGAGCGCATTTCAAAATGGGAATTGCATCGTGGCATTATCGCATTGGGACTCTTTTTGTTCTTTAATGCGGCCTACGTATTCCCGTTGAGTTCGATCGTCTACCTTCTCAGAACTCCGCAGACGAGTTGCTGCCGGATCATGCATTCTCGTTGTTGCGAGAAAAGCACATCGCACTACCACCCCAATGGATCCCACTGGGCCAGCACATCGGATTGTCCGCATACCTGTGGCTTTCCGGCAACCCTAACGGCCCACGCACAGGCATTCGTGCCACCCAGTAGTTTGCTGGCAGATGAGAGTCTGCTGCAGGAATCACCCATTGCATCGGCCGAAACACAGATCCCTCCAATTCATCAATTTCCTCTCCTCTACCAGCGTCCTCCGCCTGGCCGCTCATAGAAATTCAGAGGCCTTCGTCAAAGCATCCACAATTCTGAACGGGGGAGTATTCCAATGAGCGGAAGGCACAATCGTTTGTTCGTTCTCCTGTTGCTATTCTGTGCAGGGGTGGCATATGGGACGGTCTTTGGCAACCTCAAAGGCATTGTTCATGATCCCGATCACAGGCCGATTTCAGGCGCCCAGGTCAAACTCCTGGCGCGAAACTCTGATTGGTCACAAGAGACCACAACCGATTCCGATGGCGAATTTCAATTCACTGCGGTTCCCATCGGAGAGTATCGTGCTATCGTTAGTTTTGAGGGGTTCAACTCCGTCGAACAACAGGTGGTTGTTGTTTCAGGAAGCTCGCCGATTTTGCATTATCAAATGGTTTTATCCGGGGTGACTCAAAGTGTCGAAGTCTCGGAAGCTGCTGAAGTGGTCAACACGACCTCTGACACGCCCATCACTCTCGTGGATAGAAAGCAAATTGAGCGAACGCCCGGAGCAGACCGCACGAACAGCCTGGCTATGATTACCAACTATGTACCCGGCGCCTATGTCGTTCATGATCAGCTTCACATTCGAGGCGGACATCAAGTGACATGGTCGGTCGACGGGATTCCAGTGCCCAACACCAACATTGCGAGCAATGTCGGCCCGCAATTTGATCCGAAGGACATCGATTACATCGAAGCGCAGCGCGGCAGTCTTTCTGCAGAATCGGGCGACCGGACTTATAGCGAAATCAACGTGGTTCCCAGGACCGGCTTTGAGCGCAACCGCGAAATCGAGCTCGTGACGAGTTACGGAAATTACAACCAGACGAATGATCAGCTCACATTCGGCAGCCATACCGAACGGTTCGCTTACTATGGAAGCGTCAATGGAAATCGGAGCGATCTGGGACTGGAAACGCCGACTTCGGACGTCCTCCATGATATGGCAAGCGGCCTCGGTGGCTTTGGCATGCTGGTTTACAATCTTAATGAGCACAATCAACTCCGCCTGGTGAGTTCTTTGCGCCGGGATCAGTATCAGATTCCCAACAATCCGGATCAACAAGCCTCCGGCGTCATGGATGTCGAAAAAGAGAGCGATGCTTTCGTCAATTTCAGCTGGGTGCATACCGGCGGACCTGGCCAGATGCTCACAGTGTCACCCTTCTTTCATTTCAACCGGGCTAACTATGTGGGCGGTCCCAACGACCCCCAGTTGAGCCCTCAGGACAATCACGCATCCCGTTATGCAGGCATGCAGGTCACTTACAGTGCCGCTTGGAAGAAACACAATCTGCGGAGCGGAGTGTACGGCTTTGCCCAACATGACAGCACGCTGTTCGGGCTTCAATCCACCGATGAAAGCATTCTCTCGATACACCAGAAAGAGAATCTCTCTGGCAATCTCGAGGCATTCTTTCTGGAGGATCAGTACAAGCCCACTTCCTGGTTGACCCTGAATGGAGGGGTGAGACTGACTCACTTCTCCGGATTGGTGTCTGAAAATGCTGCCAGCCCCCGGTTGGGAGCGTCTATCCGGATCCCACATTGGAACTGGGTGGTTCGAGGGTTCTACGGGCGTTACTATCAAGCCCCTCCCCTATCGACGATTTCCGACTCATTGCTCAACTACGCACAGGAACAGGGCATCGGATTTCTCCCGCTCCACGGCGAGCGGGACGAGGAGCATGAGTTCGGTTTGTCCATCCCCCTCCGAGGCTGGGTGTTCGACGTCGCTTCTTTCCATACCCATGCCAGGAACTTCTTTGATCACGACGAACTGGGAAACTCCAACATTTTCTTCCCTCTCACGATTGAAGGGGCAAATATACGTGGCTGGGAAATGACCATGCGATCTCCCGAGATTATCCACCGCGGCCAGCTTCATCTCGCTTATTCGAACCAACATGCCGAGGGCTTCGGAGCAGTCAGTGGCGGAATGACCGATTTCTCTACACCGGATGGTCGCTTCCTGTTGGATCATGACCAACGCCATACCCTAAACGTCGGATTCGACATGAAATTGCCCTGGCACAGCTGGACCTCAGGGAACGTTTACTACGGTTCCGGCTTCGCGGATAGCAATGGACCCGGTCATCTCCCCGGGCACACCACCGTTGACCTCACTCTCGGAAAGAGTCTGAGGGACAATCTCTCGGTTTCGGTAGGTGCGCTGAACATCGCCAATCGAAGATACTTGCTCGACAACAGTCCGACTTTTGGAGGCACACACTACGCCGACCCGCGTCAAGTATTCGTACAGGTCCGATACCGCTTTCATTACTGATGCAACCAGGGGAATTTGGAGGCCGAAAGCGGCACCTGCAAGCGATCGAGGAGAGGTTCCCCCCACAAGATCAAGTTATTCTCGATGCAATGATCTCATGACCAGTAAAATCGTCAGTCAAGTGGACTAACGATTGCTTGGAAAGGACAAGTAGTAGATTCAGAATTCAAAGGATTTATGATCTTCTTGGGAGCCAGAGTAAAAGTCATGCGACAGTACCACGGTCACGGCATCGGTCGTCGAGTCCGGAAGGTGGGTTCTAATGCCTTCACCTTCCTGCTCGCACTCGCCGTTCCTCCCCAGGCAGCCAACGCCGTACTCTACCTCACTGGAGATATAGCCTCCCCGGAGGCAGGTGTCTGGAGGCGCATACGTTTGATGATTTCAAATCATGCGCCCACATTACGCCGCACACAATCCTTTACAAGCACGCCTTGAAATCAAGACCGTTTGAGAGGGTCAACAGTTAGCATCAATTGATACTCATCTCTGTCAAAAATACATCCCCCCACAGATGTGAAATTGGCCGTCTCGCCTTCATTCACCATGGGTCCCGGCAGGGTTACCGGCGGATCGGGTGTATAATTCACAATCGACCGATTTAGAGATACTGCCCTCTGAGGGCTTTACTGGCAGAAAAGCGCACAGCGGACTCGTTAACACCATCGGGACCATCAAACGTGGGAGTACTTTCCGAAGAGGCTTGAGCTGCCATCTTCGGGGAGACTGAGTTGATCAGGGTGCGGAGACGTACTTGAAAAGAATGACCGACAAAATGGCTAGACTGTTCTTATTAGGGGGACTGGTGCTCCTGCCGCCCGGTTGGGTACGGGCCCTGAGTGCTGCAACTGACGCCCCACTCCAGGAAGATGACCTCCAATACAGTTGTCCAATGCATCCCGAGGTCAGGTCAAAGTCACCTGGCGCCTGTCCAAAGTGCGGGATGGAGTTCGTTCGGAGATCGGATGCGGCAAGAGTGGAGAATGGCCCCGTCGATTCTAAGAAGGAGAAGCCGGCAGACACTCACCCCCATCTACAGATTCCCGATACGGCGGTTCTCGATCAAGAAGGCCGTCCAATAAGATTTTATAGCGACCTGGTAAAAGGACGAACAGTTGCCATCAACTTCCTGTTCACGACTTGCACCACGATTTGCCCTCCTATGGCGGCAATGTTCCGAAAAGTGCAGACTGAGCTCGGGGATCGTGTGGGAGGTGACATCGCGTTGATCTCAGTCACTGTGGACCCGAACACGGACGTCCCTGAGCGGCTGAAGGGTTTCCTCGCGAAGTTTAAGGCGGGACCAGGCTGGACTTTTGTCACGGGGAAGAAGCCGGAGATCGATTCTCTGTTGCGATCGCTGGGTGCTTATGTTTCGGATAAGAATGACCACAGTCCCATGATCCTGATCGGGAATGAGGCGACGGGGTACTGGACGCGGACTTATGGACTCGCCTCCCCCGCTTCGATCGTAAAACTCATCAAAGAGGCGGCGGAAGGAAGGACCGCGAGAGAGGTCGACTCTGGTCAAACGCCTCCCGAACCCTCGCGTACCCTACACGAGCGTGGAGACAAAGATGGCCCTGCTTCAATTCCGCGGCCATCTCCTCCCGCGATCAGAAATGGCAACGGACTCCAAGGGGCTCAATCCCGCACACTTGAAAAGGACACGGCGTCACGCTCTGTGGCCGCGGCCCACTACTTTACGAATCTCCCGCTGCTCACTCAGGAGAACAAACCAGTTCGGTTCTACGAGGATATGCTCAAGGGAAAAATCGTCCTGGTCAACTTCATGTTCACTACCTGCACCGGAATATGCCCGCCGATGACTGCAAACCTGGTAAGGGTTCAGACTCTGCTCGGGGAGCATGCCGGCCGGGAAATAAACATGCTCTCCCTCACCGTTGATCCGCTCACTGACACCCCCGAAATGCTCAAGAAATATGCCGACAGCTTTAAGATCAAACCCGGATGGTATTTTCTCACCGGAAAAAAAGAAAACATCGATTGGGTGCTTTACAGGCTCGGAGGATACGTAGAAGACAAGGTAGAACACAGCGGATTGCTTCTCATTGGAAACGACACGACCGGCGAATGGATCAAGGTGTCGGCCATGGCAAGGCCGGCTGACATCGCCGAGGCCGTCATGAAGTGGTTGGAGAATAAGCCGAAGGCCGAACCAAAGCTCGCCCCATGAAGCAGTTTTCTATTCGCACCGTTCCAACCGCCCCGGGGGTTCAAGTCACAAATTCGCGAGAAGAGCCTGATGAGAAACCTGACCCCATCAACTCGAACTTCTATTATTCTCCGGGACAACAGCGTGCAGCAAAGATGAAGCCGAGTTCCCGCCGATTGCCTTCGAGGACAATGAAGTCTTTGGGTGACGTCAAGAATACAGCCTTCCCCCTGTCGGGCTTACTGACAATTTTGTTGCTGTCCCTCAACTGCTGGATCTTCGCCCAAGCCAGACAAAGTTTCTCCCCTCAGGATCGCCTGGGAAAGCAGATTTACCTCAAGGGAGAAGATGGGGAGCGGGGGGAAATCAATGCCGTCCTCGGCGTCGGCGACCTGGAGTTGCCGGGTACATCCTTTCCATGCGTCAACTGCCATGGACCCCGCGGCGAAGGAACGAGCGAAGGCGGTCTGCAGCCTTCCCCCCTGACCTGGACTGAGCTCAGGTCGCCACATACCTCCCCCTTGACTGGACACAAAAGAGGTCCTTACAACGAGGCGACATTGGCCCGGGCGATCAGCCACGGTCTCGACCCGGGGAATCTGCCGTTGCACCCCGGCATGCCCCATTACCAAATGTCTCTGCATCAGATGGCTGACCTGATTGCCTATCTCAAGAAGCTCGGTAGTGATGCCGACGTGGACTCGGGCCTGAATGATACAATCATCGACCTCGGCTCTGTGCTGCCAATGACGGGTCCACTGGCGCAAGCGGGCCAGGATGTCAAGGCGACATTGAACGCTTATTTCACTGAGATCAATTCACAGGGTGGAATCTATGGCCGCAGGTTTAACCTCCAGGTTGCAGATTCCCACGGCGATGCCGAGGGGACGCTGAAGGCGACCCGAAAATTGGTCGAAGAAGAAGCCGTCTTCGCCTTGATCGGCAGCTTCGAGCCATCCGGCAGCGACCCTACAAATGAATACCTCAGACAGAAGGAAGTCCCCTTGATTGGTCCGACGACGCTTCTGCCACGGCCTTCCATTCCACCGAACCCTTATGTATTCTACCTGCTTCCCACTTTTAGAGACCAGGCACGAGTCCTTGTTGATTTTGTCCATTCAAGAACAAAGGTCGAACCGCCAAAGCTTGCCGTCATTTCCGAGAGGGGCGAGGTATATGCCGACGCGCTGGCGGGGCTGAAATTGCAGGCTAAGATGTACGCGATGAACCTGGTTTTTGAAGAGGATTACAAGCCGGGCCTGCTTTCTCCCTCGACTGTCGTCAAAAACCTGGTGGCGAAACAGCCGGAGTATGTGTTTGCCTTCGGGAGCGCGGATGACGTGGTGGCCCTGGGGCTTGAAATGAAACGAATCGGTTTTACCCCGCCGCTTTTGGGTTCGGCGACCCTGGTCGGTCGTCTAGCGTTCAGTCTACCCCCTGAGATCGCAAGCAATTGTTTCCTCTCCTATCCTGCAGCCTTCCCCAATCGAGAGGAGCTCGAAGAATTCCTGTCCGTCTTGAGAAAAGCCAAAGTCGAGTTGAGAAGTCCCGCGTTTCAAGCGTCCGCTTACGCTGCGGCGAAGATCATGGTTGAGGTAGCAAAACGTAGTAGCCGGCAGATCACCCGTGCGCAGCTGATTCAATCGATGGAGAAGCTGAGGGATTTCCAGACGGGAGTCGTACCCCCGGTAACCTTCGGCCCCAACCGGAGAGTCGGTTGTTCGGGATCGTACATTGTTGGAATCGATCTTAAGAACAAGAGGCATGTCCCATTCAGTGAGTGGATGGTTCCCAGAGATCAACCCTGAGTCCCCCGCAGAGGTATTCAGTGGATAGAATAAACCCGAATTTCAAAGTTGAAGGCCGTGATTAGTGTGGGGGAAAGCGTCGATTTCCCTTAAGGGATGCTAGGCTTCCCTCTATTCAGGCCGCCTCAACAAGCATGGACCGACAGAACAGCGTCAGCTGTCTCTCCCCCCATCCCCGGCTCCTGTCGACAGTCCCCTATGGGTCTGGTACAGCAGGGGGGAACGGCTTCTTGTCTTGTATCGCCTGCAATATCAGTTGTGGGAGGTCTTGATAGCGGGCACCCAGGGAGGGGCACTCGAAAAACACGTAATAGACGCCTGTCTGTGGCACAACAAAGGTCACTTCATAAAGGCCCTCACTCACGGCACTAGCCCACTCGCGCTTCTGCCAGGTTCCGGGAGCCAGCAAGATCAGCACCCCCAGGTCCCGCAATCCGGTTCGAGGTTGTCGAGTGGTTGGATCAATGGCCTTGAATTGCAGCCGCACGGTCTCTCCAACCGACACTCTCTTTTCTTTCGACAAGGGTTCGATCTGAATCGGAATCTGGAGCCTCCTCTTGCTTGTCGGGTTGGACTGTACCTCGGCCGCGAAACAATGAACAAAGCGCGGAGAATCCAGCAGGAAGGCGACATCATAATGGCCAGGGCGGGAGAGTTTCACGTGGGTTGAGTAGACTCCAGATGCCACCTCTCTCAAACTTCGGTCAATCACCATCACAGCCCTGGGTTCGCGGCCATAATTTCTGAAACTCCCCATGGGAGCCGCCATCCCTTCCTCGTAGTAGTAGATCGTCTTGTCGGCGGCATTGGCGATCAAGACTGAGCTGCCTTCCGGCGCAGGCACAATGACATCAGCGCTTGCCGGACTTTTAGCTTTTCCGGGAGGAGTTTCGCCTCCGGGAATCTCAGTCACAGGCACGGTTCCTTTCCGGCCGATCGATTCCAACTGAATCATCGTCACCTGCTCCGTCTCACGGGACTGGATGTAGGCGAATGTCTGTGTGAAGGATATTTGTTCGGGGGATCTTCCCACCTCCAGTGAATGCACGATGCGATCCGTGGATGAATCGAAAATATAAACCATGTTTTCTTTTTCATTAACCACAAACCCCCACCGCCCCTGGTCAGCAAAACGGATGACTTTCACTCCAGGTCGGGTCTTCATGACCGCGCGGATCCTGTGACTGTGGGCATCGATCACGGAGACAGTGCCGTCCTCCCCGTCGGCGACATAGGCCGCCTGACTCAATGGAGAGAAAGCAACGGACACAGGGTTGTGTCCGACTACGATGCTCGCGCTCTTCCGAAGCTGGCGTGTATCGATGACCGTCACGGTACCCTCTTGGGCTTTGTCGGTAACGAATGCGTACCCGCCATCGGTCGTGAAAGCCATCTCATGGTGTCCCGGCCCTGCAGGGATTCGTGAAATCACCTTGTCCTCGGAGGCATCGATGACGGTGATTGCTCCCGGTGTATCTCCGCTATCCCCATCATTGCCCACCCAGAGGTATTTTTCACCGGGTTGTAAGGCAAGGCGAATGGGATTCGGACCCGCGTCCAGTTCCCGTATTGACCTCCAGGTCGCCGTGTCAATGACCGCGACTTGATTTACCAACGGCATCGTGACATAGAGCTTCTTGCGATCGCCCGTCAGTACCCAGTCCTGTCCCGGACTTTTCAGCTGGACCGTTGTCAGGAGTTTGCTGCCGCCATAACCGAAAAGCGGATCGACCACCGAGATGCTGGCATCATCATTAAGCGCCAGCACATAGTAAACGTTGAGATCGACTTCGGGCCGTGTGTTTAAACTGGGACCGAGGAAGGACTGGATTTTGGCGTGACAATCTTTCGCTTCAGTAATTTTCTCGGCAGGACGAATGTCCATCCACGCCGCCGGGTGAAGACCTCTTACCGGATTTCCGCTGGTGCTATCATTGATCTTGAACTGCACCTCCGCATCCTCGCCTTCCCGCACTTCCGCACCGCCAGGGGCATTGCCGGCCAGGGGCCGGAGGGAAAATTCCACCGCTATTCCCTCCTGAACTGATTTTTGCGGTGTGTGGCTGGGATCGGGGTTCGCTCCAGAATTCGGATCAGCTCTTCCCCCAGTAGGATTGGATTTTTTTGTTGGTTCGGTTGGTCCCTGCTTCTGGTATTCAATGTTAGAATCAGGTACACGAGGAGCAGCGGTCTGTAAACTTGTACCTCCCCCGTTCTGTTTCGAGGCTGCCCAAGTGTTCCCAAAAACCTGGGGGAGAAGCAACGCAAGGAGAAGTGACAATCCCGTGAGACATCGAAAGGGATTCATTTTTGCGACCGCAATCATCTGTTTAGATCTCAGGTCCATAAGTAGGTTTCCATGCCAAGCTGCTGATCACCCATTTGTTGGCATCAGGGCAATTCTGCCCTTCGCCTCAACCGCCGTGATTTTGAGTCCGGGTATACTTTATCACGTGGGGGTCAGTCAATCTCAAGTATCATCCCGGAGCGGCATATCGATTTTTACAGCCAGATGGGTAGGGCCGACTTTATGCAGACTCGGGGAGGATCCCGACATCATAGCTCTGACTTGGGGCTAGCGGAAGGCAATCGGACCGCAGCAGGTCGGGGAGGGGAGGCATCGCAAGTTCTTTTTCGTGTTACGCAAAAATTCCCCATCTCTTTCCGAAGTCCATTTCGGCGGAAAGACTGAGAACGCTGCCGAACCCCTTTTTCTTCAGCGGATCACGGAGGCTGTCACCGTGGTTAAGAAATCGAGCCTCCCGTTTCCAAAGATCTCCAGCATGGTCAAAGGGATTGATGAGATGACATGGATGTGCCCGCCAATTTGAGGTGAGAATCCTGGAATCAGTTCGATCAGTTGTTGGGAAATGCGCCCTCCGGCAGCGACGGTCACCGACCCCTGGCCAGTGAGACTGCCTGTTGGGGAATAAACTTGGATCTGGACTGTGGCCGCAGTCGAGTTAGGATTTTGAAAGGCCAAGCCCGTCCAATAGCCGACGCCCCCAGCGTCCCCCGAAGCTACCTGGGCAAACACTGCCTCAGAATAGGTCTGGGCCGCGACCGGAACCGCCGTGGCGAACCGATGTTGTGCATTGTCGCCGATCACGGCGGAACCCATGACTGGCCCTCCTGGAGATGAAATCTCCAACGAGCCCACCACCAACCCCGGCCCGGAAATTCCAAACAAGACCGTCCCCTGCCCCACCACTTGACCTTGATTCGGCACGAGGATCCGCTGAGGATTTGTTTGAACGCCGTTGACGACCAGGTTTCCCTGCTCGTCCAGCAGGCTCACCGTGACTTCCAACGGAACCAAGGAAGGATTGACCAGACTCAACTCCGTGAACCAGTCGGGCCCCACCACAAATTGCGGCATGAAGAGCCTCGTTGCACCTTGGTTCATTGGCGGAGGGGACTGACCCACAAGAAGCCGACTGTTCGAAATCTGCTGAAAAGCGCTGAGAGGCTGGGAGGATTGGACCGTCATATAGCCGTTAACCAGTGGAACTCCCGGAAAGTCCCCCAGCTTGGGGAAGAAATTCATCACCGAACTGTCCAGCATTTCCTGTGGCTCCAAAGTAACACTCTTGTCAAACTCATAAAACGCCGTATCCACGAACGAAAGCGTCACGTTCGCCCGCACTGGATTGTCATTGATGAGGGTGAATTCAAAATTTCCCACGGGATCCACTCTCGATTCAGGGAGGGTGAATTGCGTGGCTGAGCAGGTAGGATCGGAAGAACCTGCGAAAGCAAGGATGTTCGTGGGAGTGTTCAGAAACATCGCATGCACATCCGGGCTGGGGGAGCTGACCTCAACCCATCCTCCCGCGAAGCCCTCGAACCGTGGATCGTACTCGCTTAGAAATTTCGAAACTTGGGCCAGCGCAGGGATCGTCACGGAAGTGCTCACGGTGACCGTGAAACGCGCAGAGCCCGAACTGCCGGGGTCGCGGGAGTATCCGCGCAGTTGGACTTCAGCCGCCGAGCTTCCGCTATTGGTCAGTGCAAGTCCCACTTTTGCTGTCGCGTCATTGCGGAGTACGGGTATCTCGAAGGTGTTCGCTGCGCCGAGGGTTGGAATCAAAAGGAACATCGCCAGGGCGAACAGGCGATATGCGAAACTCCTTTTCTGAGGAATGGAGCGTATAGTCTTTCCTGGTCGGTTGTTGGCCTTAATTTTCATAGTCCCTCACCTTTGAGCAGTCTTCACTTATCATCCGGAGTGAAGATCCTGAATTAATCTTCAGCGGGTGAAGATTCAGTCAGATGTTCCTCAATCTTCACCCACTGCAATTCCTCACTTAACCTACTCATGCCACGTTCACTTGATAGCAACCGTGGATGTGGCTGTACCTCCAAAACTTGATGTGACCGTTACACTGGTGGGTGATGTTGTCGTAACCGTTGCGGTGTATGTATTCGTCGCCGAAGCATAGATCATCACCACGTCCGGGATGCCTGCCACATGGAGCGTCAGTTGTGGCTGCCCCGTGTTTGGAGTATTGATTGAGCTGGCGTTGGATGTAGCTGTCACATCCAATCGTGATTTTGCCCTCCGCCAGGTCGCGTTCGTAATATTGACGGTATCGAGAGGTGGCTTCACAGTCACGTTTGTAATTCCCGTGGAGCTGAAACCCGCGGCATCCGTGACCTTCAACTGGAATGTAAACGTAAAAGGCGGTTGGATGGGAGTCAGGGCCGGCGCCGAGAAGGTCGCTGTCGACGACGTTGCCGTGTTCGTCACCGTCAAGGTGAGTTGCGGAGTCGCCGGGGCAGTCTGGGTCCACTGGAACGATAAGGGTGTGCTCGGGTCGATAGCGCTGCCGCTGATCCTGACAGGTGACAGCCCGGAGTTAACCTGCTGGTCGGCACTCATGGTGATCACCGGAGCCCCAAGAGGAACCACCGTCACACTGGTCGTTGAAATTGCCGAGGACGTGAAGCCGTTGTCAACCGCAAGCGAGAAGGTCAGCACCGTCGGCACGGTTACTGGCGGCGCCGTGAAGAACGCGCTCGGGAAACCCGGATCCTGGAGCCCTGGGGGGTTAGGAAGTGTCGGCCCGCCGCTCTGCAACCAGGTGTAGTTGAGCGGAAGCGTTGGATTGTTTGTGTCGAAGCTCCCGGTGCCGTTGAGGATCACCGACGCTCCGGAATTCACCGTCTGCGAAGGACCCGCATTGGCGACCGGCGCGGAAATCACGGTGCCCAGGCTGCAACCTGTGGGAGGAGCAGGAGAGACCAGTCCCGGCCACGGATTGAGTTGTGAGAGGTTGCCTAACGCGGTCGCGCTCGCGTTTGACCCGGCCCCAAAGTACGGCCCGGAACCATTGACCAGGAATGGAAACTCCTGGAACGGCATTGGCACCGGCGGGCTTCCAATAATCAAACTTTCGGGAAAAATGAAAGTGAAGTTAGGCGCGTGATACTGCCCCGCGATCAAACCGTTGGCATATCTTTTTGCAGTCGTCAGCAACGTATCGAGCGCCGAACCCGACACCTGTCCGCCCGTCAGCGTACGGCTGACAACGCGCATCTCGCGGGTGGCCGGAAGGAAGTTGCCAATCGTGGTTCTCAGGCGGGCGCGCCCCTTCAAGCCCCCTACGGGTGGGCCAAAGGGATCGGCGGTTCCGTAGTACCGATCGCTCTGATGACCGCAAGAATCCACATCAATTGCATAAATATCAACGAGCTGAGTCGGGTCCGTGGAGAACGCTGTAACGCGGAGTTTCTCTACCGCCTCTTGAGGGAAAAGCGGATTGGGAATACCGCCGATACCCAGCAGCATCTCTTCGATGTTGAGATAGGCCGGCATGGAGCCTGGCGCTGTGAAGATGCCGAGGTTCGCGTTGATCGTGTGCGCCGAGATGTAAAGGCAATTGTTGTTCAAGGCACTGGGCACGCAAAGGGGATCAGCATCTTTGACGAGTGTGCCTGAATAGTCGATGTAATCGTTGATTTCGAACGGGGCCTGCTGCGTTGAGTCGGGAATCTGAATATTCAGGCCCGTTCCGGGGTCCACTATTGGCGCCGGAATGGTGAAGATCGTCTGGAAGCCGCCCGTAATGGGATCCATCGGGCGGTTCTTCTGGGGACAGAGGGGATCGATGCTGACAGTGGGGTCGGTCCGCGGGATGCACATGGGATACCCGGTTTGTGCATGGATGGTCGGATTGTCCTCATCAGACGTGAAACGCTGGTCATGCGATTGAGCGCTGCCAAACCGCCCGCTGGGCGTATTGATACGTACTCGCGCCTTGATTTGCGGTGAGGTGCTGCCAAGGGGAGAAGAACTCACCCACAATTCCCCTTTGGCGTAATCGATATAATTAATGAACCCCTGCCCGACTTTCAGCGCCTGTTGCGAAATGAAGATGAACGCTGCAAGATAGCGGTCATTCGCGCCGTCAGATACGCGGTTGCCGATGACCGTCACCTCATAAGAGGCCAGAGGGGTCGGGATATCGCTCAATGCAAGGCCAGTCTGGTCGGCGCCGAGAAGTCCTGAGCCCATCCCATATGGACCTGTGGAGCAAGGCAACCCGGTCGACGCACAACCGAGACTGGCAGGTACGGTTGAGGACGGAGCGAGCTTGAATAGCTCCTGCCAGGTCAGGGCAAACGCGGGCATCTGGAGCAGAGTGTTCTTCGGAACCGTGATCTGTGTCCCGTTCACCGTAAGAGTTCCGCCACAGGTGACATCGGTCCTGCAGGCGGAATCCAGTGTCGCCTGCTCGATGAACCCGGTCACCTGGAAGGGCGAAATCGCTTGGAGAGTGGCAGCGTAAGTGTTGCCCCTGGACAGCAATCCTGTGAACAGGAAGAGACCGAAGGCGATACAGCTGAGCATTTTCATGATCGAACCATAGCTTTTCATCTAAGCACCTCTGGACTTGTCTTTCTTTGAGAATGTTTGCGTCCGCCCATTCGTCTTTCGCTACGATATTTCTTGAGAGCGCCAGCTGGGGGGGGCGATCCCCCGCGGGCGCGTGAGTCTTCATTTCACGCGGAATATTCCCCAGAGTCCCCCGTCGAACATGAAGGACTGCTGGTCGCGGAAGAGGTAATCCCCTCTCACGCCAAACTTGCCCCCAGCATTACTGATGACAAACGTGTGGTGGTCGCTCGGCCCGATCCCCATTTGGGAGCCCAGATATGCGGAAAGCGGATTATCACCGATGACAGTTGAGCTATTGGTAAACGGTTCCTCCTCCCAGCCATGACCGTGGATTTGAAACACGTGATTGCGGGAGTGACCACCGGGCTCAAGGACATGGAATCGCACTTGCATTCCTGCCGTCGCGGTAAAAACGGGAGTCACCGGGTCACCACCCACCTGGGAGTTTGAGAGCACATTGGTAAAATCAAAGGTGCGGGTGTCTGTGAGGGCGGTTTCCGGCAGGAAGCCCATTCGCTTCCATAACGGCTCGGTGCGGTAGTTAAACGCTTTGTGGCCCGAGTCCTCAGGGTCTTCCGCCTCGGCCAGCAATTGAACCGTCGAATTCAGGTCAGTGCCGCCATTGTAGCGAAGGTTCAAGTCGTCTTGAATGAGCAAAGCAAAATCGCGGAATGCGGGCCCTTTCCAGGGAGTCACCGTAGCCGACGCCCGGGAATTGGCATCCTCCACCCACGTTGACCACTGCGGCTCGATGATGAGCGCACCGATCGCGCCCTTGTTGCTGTGCTTGATCGGGTCGGAAGAGATGAGGTTGGTAGCGCCGTATTCGATCGCAGTGGCATCGCGTTTGCCATTCTTCACAGTCACTTGACCGGCATACCACCGATAGAGAACTGTGGATCCAGGCGGGACCACACCGGGGGTGTTCATACCGACGTCTGTGCCGTCATCTCCGGTCGTCATCGAATAGGTCACCAGCTGCGGGTGCAGTCCCACATCGCTCGAAGGGATGAGTTGGTTCGCGTTAAAAAAATCGACAATCGGCGGCATGGTATTGAAGCCATTCACATCCGGAAGGACGGCGGGCAAACGGTTGGTGAGAGTGAGTTCGATGCAATCGCCCGCCGCGGCCCTCAGAACCAGCGGTTCAATGGGGACGCCGGGTTTCAATCTTCCGTTCGAGTCGAGGTCAGCACTGCGAACATAAAGGATGGCCGTTGGATCGCTAAGCTGCCCTGTGTTTGTGATGCGCGGGTTATAGACTAACGGTCCGCCTAGAGCTTGTTGAGCAGTAATTGCCGTGGCGGCAAAACTGCGTGTGGGGGCGGCGGAAGGACATATCCCTTTGGTCACTGTATTACTATTGGTCGGGGTATGGCCTGAGAGGTTATTCGGCAACGGGAGAAGATCTGTTTGCGGCGCCGCCTGTCGATCATAGACCCGCATCAGTCCCCACATCCCATTCCACAGATCGTCCACAGAGGAACCTGTCTTGTATAGATAATCGATGAACGGCCGGTTGCCCGCCGAGTCCAGGCGATGGGTGATGAATTCGAAATGCTCTGAAATGCCGGCCATTTGCGAATTGCGATAGCCGGAGTTGGGATCGCTGGGCTCGAACAGCCATTTGATCCCGTTCATACTGAAGTTGTGGCTTTCCTCCGTCGCCCCCACCATAACCCGTATGTGCACACTGTCCTCTTCATAGGCCCGCAGCAGCGGCGTGAAGGGGTCGGTCGGCAATACGCCGCCAGTAAGCGGTGGATAGAAATTGGGCTGCGTGTTCAGGGCCGGATCCTTGCGTGTGATTTTAGAGGAGAACACGTGCGACAGATCCCCGGCGACACCGCTTGCCTGTGTGTTGCTGAGCGGATCCCGGACACGGAGCGGGATGGGCTCGTTGCGGTAGTTCACTGTCATTGTGCCAACATCAGCTGCCGAGATGGCCTCTGGGCAAGGGGGGGCAGCTGGGCCGGGACAGCCAGCTGCCGGAATAAGCCCGTAGATCGGATCCTCGTCCCGGACCGGCGGATTAACCGCTTTTCCCTCCGACGTGTACGCGAGTTGATAATCAGCGAACTCGAACATGAATTCGCGGTAGGTATCGGCCTGGTTGGCAGTAAGGATGTCTGCACGCCAGCTGGTGGGCCCCCCATCAAAGCCGCTGCCCAGCATCACTCCCGTTTCTGGATTTCGCCAGGTAGAACCCTGTGGCTCTACTACCAACCCGGCATACAGACCGGCCTGCTGGTGTGTCGAAGGTCCAAAATGGTCGTGAGTAAACACTGTTCGCAGGGTGCGATCCTGACCGGCGTTGTTCAGCGTATTGTCGGCATACCACCGCTGTACCGTGGTCTGGGCGCCGGGCGTACCGAAGTAGGGATGCGGCTTGGCGCTGAGCATCACTTTCGCCCCTCCCCCACCAACGGTTTCCAAACCGCCCGCAGCATTGATCGCAGTGATGCGTTCAACGACTTCGTCCGGGCTGAAGGTACCGTCTTCATAATTGAAGCCGTTTCCAGAGCCATCAGACGCGGTGACATCGAACTTCACGAGGTGAATGTGCTGGCCAATAACATCGGTTGGGGTGCGGACCTGGAAATCGTCCTGTTGGTATTCGTTCGGCACGAGGTTGGTATGGTAATAGGTGATGCAGTCGTTGGTGTTGGCGCGGAAGAAGAACGGCTCGGGCGGCCTGATCCCAGCAAGGGTCGAAGCCACATCGCCCCACAGAGTGAGGATGCGCGATTGCGGGAAGTGCCAGCCCTCCTTGTTGAACTTGATATCGAGTTGGATGGCAGCCGCCCTGTAAATTCGCGGCACCCCGACCGCTTTCCCGGTGTCGTCTTCGCAAGGGTCAGCAAAGGGGGCCCCATGTTGGGGTGGCAGGCCGTTCGTGACAAAGTTGCCTGGAGTGCCGTCGGGATTATAGCTCGGATGCAGGCGCACCCCGTGATACGCCATGGCGATTTTTTCGAGAGGCGAGCCGTCTTCCGGCACACTGATGGCAGCAGCCGTGAGGAGCTTTTTATGGAAGTCCAAACGGGTCTCGGCATGATCCGCGGTTCCCCCCGTGATGATGTGCCGGGGCAGGCCCCCATCGTCGATAGTGTCGAGTGGCGGGTGCGGCGGCCGGTGGCCGGCTACCGCGCCGGGCGACACGAGATGGCCAGCGCCGTCGTAGGCTGCAGCGGCAAAGAACGGATAGCCCGGATTTCCACTTCCGTTCACTACTACCTGGCCATTCTGGATGCTGACCGTGGCTCCGGGCAGGGGGGCCATGGGCAGAGTGGGAAGAGGAACTAACGCCGGTATGGGCGTTCCTACCGCGATTTCGCCATCGGGCAGCGCGCGCGCGCCCGGGGCAGGCCTTCCAGACGCGTCCAGGACCGTCCCTGCCTCAAACACATCATGGCTGCGCCACAGCTCCCACATGCCTTGAGCAAAATGCGGGTAAAAATGACAATGGAAAATGGCATCACCGACGATCTTATTGCGGTTGCCGCTACCGTTGTAGGTGATTTCGTAGGTCCAGCCCTGGCCGGGGCCGATGGCTTGGCTGTCGAGATAGGCGGAGTTGTCACTGTCGGGGGTGTGCAACCACTGATGTGTGTGCAGGTGGAAGATGTGGTGCTCTTTAGGTCCAGCATGCAGGTTCCGGAACTTGACGTGGTCGCTGATGTAGCTATGGTGGACATTGGAAGGGTCGTCGGGATAAAACGCCTGCGTGGCCACGATGCCTGCTGCCGGGTCCGATCCGTTGGCGGGAATATCCACCACCATAGCAGGGTCTCCTACCGCCCAGGAGGATAGGAAGAACTCTTCAAATTTGCACTCGGTACAGCCCTTCATTGGGCCGAGCCCGATGCGATTGGCAAAAATCTCGGCGCCCACTCCGGCCGAGCCATAGTTGATGGCGAATCCATCCCGCACGCTGTGCAGGGTGTTGCTTAAAACCGGATCGAGAATAAAATCGTCGAAGAACGCCTGGTGAGCGATGATCTCATCATGAAAGATCACCGTAAACTCGCGAAATGGCTGATCACGATCCGGGTAAATTGCATTCACTCGGTAGGTCCCGGTTGGGAACCGACCGGCATTGGGGCCCGTGATCATGGCGTTTAGATCCGAATGGACGATCTCGTTGCCCAGGGTCATTTTCAGGATGGGGAGACCCGCGCGTGGATGCCCCGCAGGATAGACAGCGCTGTAGTTGATCTTGGGATGTGCATCCGGCGTCGTGCCGTTGCTGGCCAATGCGAGATCGGCTGCCGTAATCTGGCTGCGGTAATACTCGGCGCCCGCGGGCTCTACATTGACGGCTCCAAACAGCCCTGCGGAGAGCGTGCCCCCATCGCCTTCCCCACTGGTCGTCGCCCCCGCACTATAGAGTAGAAATGTCCCTTCTTTCTGAGCTGCGAAAGTATAAGTGGCGCTGCCCCCGGGAAACACCAGGCTGCTCACGTTCGTTCCAACGTTGGAACCGTCGGAGGCAATGCTGCCGACCAGTTGCATTCCCATGACATGAATACTGGCCGAGCGCGTCGCGGGTTCGTCAACAGCCAGCGGGACGGAGTTGAGCAGGTTGGTAAAGTTAATTGTGAGGCAATCGTTCACGTTCATGCGGAGAACGATGGGGCGCGGGCGCTTACCATCCCTCAGTCTCACATTTCCGCTCGCCAAGGGTGTTCCAGGGTTGATGGGAACCACATCACGCTTCAGAGCAAAGATCATCCCGGCAGGGTTGGATGCCCCGAGGCGATTGTAGAAAAACGGTTGATTCAAAGCCACAACATCGGCCGTCTTTGTCCCTGTACACTGGGCCGACAGGTGACCGGGAGCGAGTGTAATTAATGTCCCAATCAGGAGCATCAAGAATAACAGAAGCCGTTTAGAGTTAGGATTCGTTATAAGGCGGTTGGTGCTGGACATGAATAAACCTCCTCGAATTTGCATTACCATCTAAGAACTATTTGGAAGAGGGGCAGTTGCTACCCTTTCCAGCAACAGCACTTCATATAGAGGCCATGCCGAAGTAAAACAGAAAAAGTTACGATTGAACTTTCTCTGACTCATTCCAGGTCTTGGTAGAGAAGTGGAAGAATGAGCTTGAAATTGTGAATCCCTGGCATGCGTCAAGGTTCTGCTACTCGTCCTTCGGTCTTCTCTATAGCAAGATGCGACCCAAACCTGGTCATCCTTCACCAACAAGGGCTTCACGAGGACCTTGAGATTACAAAGCGGATGGCTGGACTTATCAAGAATGCGGTATGAACTCCCCAAGGGCATCAAGAAACATAAACTTAGCCCCATATCCCTGCGACCAGATTCCCGAGTGTTGCCGTCTTCCCAGGTCCTAAAATAAATCAAGACCCTAAGCGCCGTCTCTCCGGATGAAAGCTCCCATCTCCATGATTTTTCGCAACTAAGCGGAATTCGATGTGCGAAATAAGAGAAATAAGACAAAAAACATCCAGATTCAGCTTTCGTGGGTGAAAGGAGGCGTTCTTGATCAACTTAGCTGAGTGATCAAATTGGTTGAGTGTAGATTGTCTACCTCGACAGGAGCGATTGGCGGTCTCGTTACCTGCCATGACACTCAGCTCTCTGAAAACTCGCGCCTATAACCAGCAAGTGGGGTGCCAGATCAGGACTTGCCCCGGAATTGGAATGACATGGAGGGGAATTGGGAGGGGGCCCATTCAATGTTGTTTGCGTTTGGAATTGCAGAGCACGGAAAGGGGGATCTAACACGGGGTCTTGACTATAAGTCCATGAATGTACGTATTTACAAGACTGGAATCTCACCGGGGGATCTTGGGGGCTGCTACTGGGTGATTGATCAACATCTCATATGAACTTTGACCTCATGGGCCGAAGAAAAAACCAATCCCTTGGGAGGAATCACAGAGTGGAGGGATGTTTCAGCATGGGTCGTTTGGACAGCCCAAGTGTTCTATAACAGGACGGCACACCCCTACGGCGTGGAGGCGCTTCCTCCGAGTATGAAGGGTGCTCTTGACTGCATCCTGATATACCCTATTAATTTTTTTTAGCCACAACCCTGCAGGAACCAAAAATAGAAAGTTGTGCTCATGGCCCAGGTCGGGCCCCTGTTTGAACTAAGCACAGGCTGCGGGGCGAGGCACGATCAACAGATTTCTAAATCGACTCTTGCGAATTGAAGCTCGCCGTTGAGGAGCGGCGAACCAAAGCCTTAATTCCCCTCGAAGGAATGCACCGCAGTGTTCAACCACACGATTTGCTTCATGGCCTCCAATCCTCACCAAAAAATTCACCTGACGGGTTCTTTGAAGGCGGTTTTGTGAACCGGAGGGCACAGGACTTAACGGGCACCCACGACGAAAGATCCAACTATTCACTTAATTCGAAGAAGGCATCGAGGGATTGAAGCAATTGGGTCTTGCACTCTTCAGCAGAGCCTTCGATCAAATGCATCGTGATTGTGTTCGTCGTCCCATCTTTCATCATCACGTACGCTTCAGGCACTTCGTCCAGTTCTTCTGCATCGAACATCCGAATTCCGTACACGATTGCCTTCTTCTCCATGATTCACCTCGTCGTTTGATTGCGCCCGATCGAAGATTAGCTACTGTAAGGATTTCCTCGTTCCCCAAGTTTACCATTATTTTCAGGGGATAACAGCGGGAAGAAGAAATGGAACTTCAAAACCTGGCCGACGTCTAATCTATCAGAAGACGCCCAATTGGAAGCGACAATTGAAAACTGACTCAGCCGATGCGCCGGGATCAGCCCGGGACGGAGGTTCATTTCGATCCGTCGAAAAGATCCACTTCAGGAGTTGGGTTGAAGGGAGGGTAGAGCGATGTTTGACACAATGGATACTAACCGATCTCAAAGCGGAGACCCCAGTCATTCCCTGACTGTCATTCTCTCAGTGGGGTTTCATGGGGTGGTCCTGGTGTCCCTCATCCTGGTCCCCCTGATTTACACCGAGGCACTTCCTTTGAGGCAAATTCGAAATTATTTTCTCACGGCGCTCCCATCGTCTCCCCCACCTCCGCCAGTGCACGCCGTTAGAATCATTGGCGTGGAACGGCGTGTGTCAGAGATCCATCCCAATCAGCTCCTGGTACCCGCCGAAATTCCTCCCACTGTCGCCAGAATTATCGATGAGGGACCACCCGATTCCGACCCCGTGGCTCTCCCTGATGGAGTTATAGGAGGACTTAAAAGTTCCTCCTCCGCCGAACTTCCACGCTGGCTACCTCATCTGCGTCAGGCCGCAATTCCTCCGCCTCCAAAGCAGAAAACACAATTGTCAAAACCCCTCAGGATGCCTGTCAGTATCGGAGTCCAACAGGCGAAGCTGATTTATGCGCCGACTCCCGTGTATCCACCTTTGGCCAGGTCAAATCACATTCAAGGTGCTGTAGTGTTGGAGGCCATCATTTCAAGAGACGGGATGGTACAAGATCTCAAGGTGGAAAGTGGCCATCCTCTTCTTGTTCCAGCCGCAGTGGACGCGGTCAGCCAGTGGCGCTACCGGCCCACTCTGCTGAACGGCCAGCCGGTTGAAGTCATCACAACAATTACTGTAAATTTCAAACTGGGTGGCAATTGAGGGGGCCCTTGCTCGAAATAGTTTATGGCTGTAGGGAATGACCCTCTAGGGGAACCTCAAAGAATGCTGATTCACTACCCCCATTACTTGAGGCATATTTTGTTCTTGACAGAAGGCGAATAAAAAGCGAATATAGATCCACTCTCAAGGTCGACCAAACCTACTTTTGACAAACCCCGCCGAAAGGCGGGGTTGACTTTTGAGGAGATCAAGAGGAGATGCATCGCAGAGATAGCAGTCAAGATTTGAAGGAAGGACTTGAGCCATTCAGTTCTCCCCTACCGCTTTCCGGGATTGCCCGGATGGCGTCTCAAAGCGACCTGGCCGACGAGAAGAATGACGTCCAGTACTTCTCGCTCCCCTCGAAATCAATTTTGAACCGCTGCTCAAACCCTTCCATGCCTTTTCAATGGACCATCAACCCCTATCGTGGTTGCGAGTTCGGATGCAAATACTGCTATGCCCGGTACACACACGAATTCATGGAATTACGCAACGGAATTGACTTCGAAAAGAAGATCTATGCCAAGGAGGAGGTCTCAAAGAATCTAAGACGGGAACTCACCCCCCATCGGGTCAGAGACGCCGTCATTGCGATTGGAACGGCAACCGATCCTTATCAGCCGGCTGAACGCGAATTCAAGGTGACCCGCCAAATTCTCGAAACCCTCACGATGGCTCGCGAAGTACAGTTCTCGATTACTACAAAATCCGATCTGGTGCTCCGCGATTTGGACCTTTTAAGGAAAGCGGCCAAAACCAATCGGGTCCGGGTGAATCTCTCCATCACCACAACCGACGAGAGGTTGGCCCGGCTGATGGAGCCACGCGCACCTCGCCCCGCCCTGCGTTTCAAGGCCGTTCGAACCCTGGTCGATAACGGCATTTCAGCGGGCGTTTTCATGATGCCACTGCTACCCGAAATCACGACCTCGGATGAGAATATGGAATCTGTTGTCCGAACGGCTGCGCTCGCCCGGGCAGAGCACCTCTTTGCAGGGGTTGTATTCCTGATGCCCTCGGCTCAAAAACAGTTTTTCCCCTTTCTGGATCGGCACTTTCCCGAGTTGACAAGACGTTACCGGCGGATGTTCGCTCGCTCTGCTTACCTTCCGGAAGATTACACAAGACAAATTCAAGAGAAGGTTCACCGTTTAAGGGAAAAACACGGAATTCCCCATGCCTCGAACCTAAAATCTCAGTCCCACGAGGAAGTGGCGCAGCAGTTGGATTTGGAATTCATGTAATTGGGAAGAAAACCGGGGGCAGAGAAAAAAAGGGAGATAAAATTTCGAGGGTAATGTTCAACGAATTAAGTTCGGGGCTAAGGGTCCACCTCTTCACAGACATCGTGTTTAACGTCCACAACCGCTCTCTTGACCTTCATCTTCTGACCTCTGACTTCTGACTTCCGCCCTCGTGCTTCTGGCGTCTGGCTTCCCGCTTCTGCCTTCTTTTCACTACCCCCTATCACCTAATACCTATCCCCTGCCACCTGACACCCGGCACCTGACACCCGACACCTTGCCCTCAGCCCACGGCTCCCGAATCCTTGAACAATCTCCGATACTTTTCAAAGGGGAGAGGAGGAACACCCGCCAGTTTCAGATTTTCCTCCACGTGAGAGGCCTGGCTCATCCCAACGAGCGCGACGCTTATACCGGGGGTAGACCGGGAAAACTGGATGGCCCGCTGGGCATCGCTTTCCAGATTCCCGTCGAGAATCTCCACAATTTGTGCGGGCAAATTTTTCGCGAGTTGTGCCTGCAGAATTGTAGCGCTTGCCATGACGGTGATACCCATGTCTTCCGCATACTTAAGGGTAGAAGTCTGGGTTTCCTTGGAGCGTTGGTTCCAATAACCGAAGGCTTCCGGCATGGCGAGGTTAAAGGGAAGTTGAATCACTTTGAAGTGGTGCCCGTCTCCTCCCACGGTTTTCGCCAGCTCGACCATTTCACCTAACGACATGTAGTCAGGCGCAGTCGAGGCCACCCGGTACGCATTCCACGTCGCCGTCCCGTACATCCGGATCTTCCCGGCCGCAACGTTTTTCTCCAGCAACTCAAAGGCGCTCAACATCCGTTTGTAAAATTCCTGCCGGGGAACTTCACTCAACTGCGTTTCAGGATTGTGCAGGTAGTAAATGTCAACGCCCTCGATTCCGAGGTTCTGCAGCGACCGATCGAGTTGATTCTGAAGATACCGGGGTTTCAAAGAGTGACATCCTGCGACGATGTCCTCGCGAAACAGGACGCCCGGTTGGATAAAGTTTTTTTCGAAATACGCCTGCATATCCTCCTGGCTATTCGGCGCATGGCCTTCAAACGGGATGAACCCTCCCTTTGTGGCAATGATCAGTTCATCGCGCGACGATTGGCCCGAAGAAAAGAGCTGCTGAAGCGCCGCGCCCACCGCCCGCTCGCTTCGCTGAAAGCGATAATTAATGGCGGTGTCAATGACGTTGGTGCCCAGCTTGACCGCATGGGTGATCGCGCTGGTGTACGCGCCATCGCTCGCGTCGTCGTCACCCCCAAGGTAAGTGCCAATCCCAATGGAAGACATCCAGAGCCCCTGTTGGAGTCGAAAATGGCCGTCCACGGAACGAGACTTCAACCGGTCGCGGTATCGAGCGGTCCCTTCGGGGGTTGCACACTTGAGTTCGCTCAAAAACATTCTCCCTTATGTGTCGACGAGCCGGGTCACCCAGCCTTAGGCGCCAAGAATATGATATCCCGCATCAACAAAGATCGTGGTTCCGGTGATTCCCCGGCTCAAGTGACTGACCAGGAAGAGCGCTGTGTCTCCCACTTCCGCAGCCTCGATATTGCGCTGGAGAGGGGCGTGCTCGCGGTGGAATTCGAGCAGTTTTGAAAACCCTCCGATGCCCATGGCGGCCAACGTTTTGATGGGGCCCGCCGAGATCGCGTTGACGCGGATCCCATACGGACCCAGATCCGCCGCCAGGTAACGCACCGTCGCTTCCAGAGAGGCCTTGGCCACTCCCATAACGTTATAATGAGGGATCACGCGCTGACTTCCCAGATAGGTCATCGTCATGATGGAGCCGCCATTTTTCTTCATCAGGGGCAACGCATACTTTGAAAGCGCGATGAGCGAGTAAGCGCTCACCTGCTGGGCAATGCGCCATCCTTCGCGTGAAGTGTCCACAAAATGCCCTTCAAGGTCCTCCTTCAAGGCAAAGGCGACTGAGTGAACCAGAAAGTCGAGGGACTCATACTTGTTTTCGATGACCTCAAATACATGGCGGATCTGCGGGTCGTGTAAAACGTCGCAGGAGATCACGAGGGGGGGATCTTCCAGGGTCTCTGCAAGTTCCTTCACCCATTCTTCGAGCCGCTCGCCCTGGTAGGTGAGGGCCAGCTTTGCGCCCTCATCGGCGCAGGCTTGTGCGATGGCCCAGGCAATGGACCGTTTGTTGGCAACTCCCACCACGAGACCTTTCTTCCCTTCAAGAAGCTTTTCCATTTCTGCTGAGCTCCCTCGCTCCTTCAATAGCAGTTTATCAATCTGGGCTTTCCGGTTTTTCAGAATGACTTCGGCCGCGGCGGACGAAGCGCCGGGTTGGCCGAGCGGGCGTGAAAATCAAAGCTGGATAATCGCCGCATTATAGCAGATCGATCCTTTCGAGCCTTCAAAAAAACCGGATGAGCATGCTGGAAGAAAAGGTACAGGTTGACCCGTTCCGCGCATTCGTAATGTCAGATTGAATTTCCAGAGAGGCGCTCCGGATGAGTATTCCAGGATTAACCCTCAGATTACCCTCTGGACCTGTCTTTCGATGCTTTTTTGAAGGCGGAACATAACATAAACGTCTCCAAAATTGAAGAACGTTGTTATACAGCATCCGCTGCAAATTCCTGTTAAAATGCCGGCGATGAAGATCGAGGATCGAATCATTATCGCCTTGGACATGAACTCGCGCGCCCGGGCCCTCGAATGTGTAGCTGAGCTCATGCCCCAGGCGAGCTACTTCAAGGTCGGCAGCCAGTTATTCACTGCCTGTGGGCCCGATCTGGTTCGTGAAATCGTGGCGCTGGGGGCAAGGATCTTCCTTGACCTGAAGTTCCACGACATCCCTCAAACCGTCGCCAACGCGGTGCTAGAGGCAGCCCGTTTGAAGGTGGCCATGCTCACTCTTCATGCCAGCGGCGGCATGACAATGCTTCAGGCGGCCTCGCGTTCGCTGGCCGAGAAGTATTCCCCGGAAGAGCGCCCTCGTTTAATTGCGGTTACCATGCTGACCAGCATCGGTGAGGCTGACTCCCGTGAGATTGGTTTCTCCCTTCCGATGGCAGATCAATCCGTGAGACTGGCGCATATGGCTCAGCGTGCAGGTCTTGACGGAGTGGTCGCCTCCCCGCTTGAGATCGTGCACATCCGGGAGGCCTGCGGCAAGGATTTTTTGATTGTGACTCCCGGGATTCGTCCTGCAAATGCTGTGCTCGATGACCAAGTGCGCATTGCCACTGCTGAAGCTGCCCTTCAGTCCGGCGCGGACTATCTCGTTATTGGACGCCCCATCCTGGAAGCGCCGAATCCCCGCCAGGCCCTTCAAGAGCTGGTGGCCTCCTTGCGGACTATTTCCTGAAAGATCAAATCAACGTGGGCCTGCGAATTCGCCGGGCGTCGTACACCTCCTCGCCAAGTGCCCTTGCGCGAAGGGATCGAATTTGGAGGATTTTTGCGAGTCTGCGGTAATGACATGACTTGAATGAATTTCAAATTCGTCACGCTTCCTCCCTTACACCATTTTCCAAATTTCCCTCCCTCTGATATGATTGGTGTTTGACAATTCCAAGCGCATCCGCGAAGGCCGCCGGATTTGATCTTCCGGGGCGACAGAAACTTATGAATGGAACTGGAAATTCCAAGTTTGATTCGCTGGTTTTTGATCTCGGCAAGGTGATCATCGATTTCGATCCCATGCGGGCGATTCGCAGGTTAGAAGGCCGAACACCGTACTCGACAGCAGAGCTGTTGGCAAGAATGAAGGAAACGGATGCGGTGGTCCGGTTTGAATCGGGCGCGCTTACCTCCGAGCACTTTTACACGGAGATCGCTGCTCATCTTAAGCTAGGGGTGAGCTTTGTGGAATTCATCCCGATCTGGTCGGACATTTTCATGGATGAGTTGATTCTGGACAAGCCTTTCTTCGAGCGTCTCAAACCTCGCTATCGGCTGGTGTTGCTCTCGAATACCAATGCGATGCATGCGGCCTTCCTGAGGAATCGGTTTCCGGTCCTTGATGTCTTTGATTCCCAAATCCTTTCGCATGAAGTGGGGGCGATGAAACCATCCGATAAGATTTACAACGCCGCTACCAACGCGGCACGCACGACCCCGGAAAGAATGTTTTATGTGGACGACATCCCCGCTTATGTCGAGGCGGCCTCCCGACTGGGATGGGTCGCGGTACCCTTCCAGGGAAAGGAGCGGTTGGTCCGCGATATGCAGGCGCTCGGCATTCACCTTGATTAAACGGTTGGTGACGGTCTCAAACCCATGATGACTCGACAGAATCTCATCTTTGATGCGGATGACACCCTCTGGGAAAATAACATTTACTACGAGGAGGTCCGGGAGAGATTTTTGAGCTTAACAGACGCACTGGGGGTAAGCCGCACTGAAGTGGAAACCCGGATCGATCAAACAGAACAAAAGAACATTGGACTCTATGGTTACGGCAGCGAGAATTTCATCCGCTCCCTGAGGGAGACATACGCCTTCTTTGCCGGGGATCGGAACCATCTTCAGTCCACCCTTCGCCACATTGATTCACTGGGGTCGGCGCTCTACGATTTCCGCATCGAACTGCTTCCACGGGTGGCGGAGACCCTGGCATTCCTTCGTGAGCGGCATCGATTTTTCCTGTTGACCAAGGGAAATTCCAGCGAGCAGACCTCCAAGGTGAAGAAATCGAACCTCCAAGAGCTTTTTGAAGCGGTCGTCGTGGTTCCCGAGAAGAATGTGGCGACTTACGAACGTGTCGCCGGTGACCTCGCCCTGGATAAATCCATTACCTGGATGATTGGAAATTCCCCCCGCAGTGACGTCAACCCGGCCCTGGAAGCAGGACTGGGAGCCGTTTATGTGCCACACGCCGTGACCTGGCATTTCGAGAAAGTCCCGGTGCGTACTGAATTCCCCCGTCTCATCGTCGTCAATCAGTTCGCAGATCTCCTGGAACACTTTTAGAGAATAAAGCGGATTGCTCTTCCCCATGGCACCCCGGTGCTGGTGCTCAGGTGAATTCACGTGTGGCGCCGCTTTATGGCCTCGTAAAGAGTGAGCGGGCTATTCCGGAAGGCTCAGAAGGGTGTGATAGAGGGCGCGGACTAGTTCTTTGGTGCGCTCCTGGGTTCCCGAAGTATCGATCTCATAGTCCGCATATCGCCGCTTCTCGGAGAGAGGCATTTGGGCGCTGATTCGCAGTCTTGCCTCGTGTTCGCTGAAATTCCATCGCGATCGGATCCGCTCGATCTGCTGGGCTTCTGTACACCAGACCACAATCAGCTTCTCGAACCGCTTGTAACTCCCGCTTTCCACCATCAAGGCGGCATCGACAATCGAAACCGGATAACGATGTTTTCGTGCCATATCTTCCATCATCTCCGTGCTGCGGCGAATGATGATGGGATGGGTGATTTCGTTGAGTTTCAGTCGAAGATCACAACTATTGAACACCAAAGCACCGAGGGCGGAACGGTTGATGGTTCTGTCCTCATTGAGAATCGCGCTTCCGAAGACCTCGACAATCCTGAGGTAGGCTTCTCCGCCCGGTTGGACGATTTGATGGGCCACCTCGTCGGCGCTGACGATGCCCGCTCCGAGGGCTTCAAAGAACCGGCACACGGTCGTTTTTCCGCAGGCGATTCCCCCTGTCAAACCGATTCGTCGCATCAGTGCTCCATTGCCGCACAATAGTCCGGCGGCAAGAATTGTTAACTTACAAGAGATGCCCCAGCCGCGCTCGCGCGGCGCATGCCGTGTTGTGAATCAACATGGCGATGGTCAAGGGTCCCACCCCCCCGGGCACGGGAGAGAGTTTGCCGGCCACACGACTGACCGAAACGGGATCGACATCGCCGACGATCAAATACTTCTTTTCCTCAAACTGCGCTAACCGCACGGGATCGTCTTTGAACACCCTGGAAACAAGCCCCGGGTCACTGACCTTATTGATCCCGACGTCCACGACCACGGCACCCGCCTTGACATACTCCTGGGTGATCATAAGCGGGCGGCCGATGGCGGCGATGAGAATGTCGGCCTCCCGGCAGACCGACGCCAGAGCCTTGGTTCGAGAGTGGCAGACGGTGATGGTCGCATGGGCATGCATCAATAGAATCGCTACGGGACGGCCCACCAACACGCTCCGCCCCACCACGACCGCGCGCTTGCCCTCCACCTCGACTCCCGACCGGCGGAGCATCTGCATCACTCCGCTGGGTGTGCACGACGCCCAGGCATGGTTTCCCATCAAAAGGGCTCCCAGGTTCATGGGGTGCAGACCATCCACATCTTTATGCGGAGAGACTCGCAACAAAACCTCTTTTTCACTCACTTGAGGGGGAAGGGGCAGTTGAACGAGAATCCCGTCAATCGAATCATCGGCGTTTAAAGCGTCCACTTCTCCCAAGACCGCCGCGGTATCCGCAGATTGAGGAAGCTCAATCTTTCGACTGACGATTTCCATGCGGGCACAGGCAGCCACTTTTCGATTCACGTAAATCCTCGATGCGGGGTTGTCCCCCACCAACACCGCAGCGAGCCCCGGCGTGTGCCCGGCCTTTTTGAGCCGTTCGATGTCGTGACCAAGTTCGGCATAAATCTGGTTGGCAATGCTCGTGCCATCCAGCACTTGAGCGGTCATCCCATAACCCTTTCGACGAAACGATGGGATCAGTCTATCCAGCGCAAATTCTTTTGGCAAACGAATTAGGGATCCAGTAGGAAAGAGCCGATCCCTCAAGACCCCTCCCAGCCCCGTCCCCTCACAGCAGGTCCCCCGAATGTCGGCTCCTTCATGCGCCATCCTGATAAGGTTTCAGTCCTTCCAAGGCGTGTGATAAGATTTTGAGATGGTGTAGAAAGGACTCTCTCATGCCATTTCTAGCGGAACGCCGCCAGCGGATCAAGTTATATGCGGTTATCGGATTGCTGATCGTCCTGGGATTGTTCTACAGGTACTACAATATTTTTGAGGAACGACGGATCAACCAGTTTTTCGACCTCGTTGTTGCCGGCGACTATCCATCCGCTTACAAACTGTGGCAGCCCACTCCCAGCTACAAATACAGCGATTTCCTGGAGGATTGGGGAGACTCCAGCTTCTACGCCGAAAGCAAAATCACTTCCTTCCACCTCGAAAGCTCACATTCCAAGGGGAATGTCGTGGTGATCAAAATCCTTTTGAATGGGAAAAAGGAAATCGCTCTTATCGTCAATAAAGAAGATAAGCATTTTTCATTTGCTCCCTAGTAGGATGCTCGCATGGAGTTCAAAACGGTGGCGATGATCGCAGCGCGAGTCTTGGTCGTTCTGGTAGCGATCGTGCTGATCCTTCGGTTAATGGAGAACAGGTTCATCTTTTTCCCTGAAAAGGTGTCGGCAAAAACACCCCTCCCGCCCACCCCCGGGTTCGCATTGGAAAGTATTTGGCTTCAGAGCGTCGATGGAGTCCGTGTGAACGGCTGGCTGATTACTGCTCAAAGCCCGACCCCTTCGGCACGGACGACGATTCTTTATCTTCATGGCAATGCAGGAAGCATGTTTGATCGCATCGAGCGCATTCTCCCGCTGGCTGCGCAAGGATTCTGTATCTTTGCGCTCGATTACCGCGGTTATGGTTGGAGCAGCGGCAGCCCCACCGAGGCCGGACTCTACCGCGACGCGGCCGCCGCTTATGAATTTCTGGTTCATCAGAGACATGTTGACCCCGGCACACTCTTCTTCTATGGCGAATCCCTGGGGACGGCTGTCGCCGTTGAGCTCGCCCTTGACCATCCCGGTGGAGGCTTGATCCTGGAGTCCCCTTTCACGTCTTTCGAGGAGGTCGGAAAAGCGCATTACTTCTTCATTCCTGGATTTGTCTATTACTTTATGAGCAACGATTGGAATTCCATCGATCGCATCAGGCGGCTCAATATCCCCAAATTCATTGTGCACGGGGATCGCGACCAGGTAATTCCATTTGAGCAGGGTCAGCGTCTCTTTGAGGCTGCCCTGCCACCCAAGACGTTCTATCCGATCCATGGCGCCGCTCACATGGAGTGTCTGGAGCTCGGAGGCCGGGAATTGATGGACCGGCTGAAGGCTTTCGTGATCGAGGCCCAGGCCCTCCAGTCAAAGCGATTCCCCGAACCCGCACGCGAACTCTAATGGAAAAATCCCCTGCTTTCATATATATTGGGCCGTCGAAATCTAAAACCTACAAGGAGCTTTCAATGCAATTGAGATTCTTGAATATGAAGCGCGAGGCCAGGAGACTCGTAGCGATCATGGCCCTGCTACTGGGTGCCATTATCATCAACGCGCAGACCCCGAAGCCGGCACCCGCTCCGCCCCCTCAAACGCCCGAGAAACCGGCGGCCCTTGCGCCGATTCTACAAAGTGCCACCCAGTCCTCGCAGCCGCCACTTTTCCCCAAAGATATGGTCATCATGACGGTGGGTGACCATAAACTTACCGTGACGGACTTCAATCAAATTATGGAGATTTTCCCCGCTCAACAGCGGACCTATTACAGCGGGCCTGGCAAGCAGAAGTTTGCTGACGATTTCAGTCAACTCCTGATCCTCTCCGACGAAGCGAAGCGACGAAAGGTCGACGAGGAGCCTATCGTAAAAAAACGACTCAAGCTGATGGCCGATCAAACCCTGGTCCAAGCACTGGTCCAAAAGGTGCAGAACGACATAAAAGTGGCTGATGATGATGTCCAAAAGTATTACACCGCCCATCTTAAAGACTACGATGAGGTGAAAGCCAGGCACATCCTCATTCGCCCCAAGAGCAGTCCCGCCCCTCTTCCTCAAGGCAAGAAGGAGTTGACCGACGAGGAGGCAAAGGCCAAGGCCGTGGAGATCTATAAGCAGGTCTCGGCGCCCGGGGCGGACTTCGCTGCCATCGCCAAAGAAGAGTCTTACGATCAAGGATCTGCCACCCGCGGGGGAGATCTCGGCACATTCCACCACGGGCAGATGGTCCCGGAATTCGACGCTGCTGCATTCGCTCTGAAGCCAGGGGAAATCAGCCAACCCGTGAAGACCCAGTTTGGATACCATGTGATCAAGGTTGAGGAGAGGAAGACCCGAACGGTGGAAGAAGCCAAATCGGATATTGAAAACACTCTTCGCCGGGAAAAACTGGAACAGGTGCTTGAGGGGATCAAGAAATCCGAAAAGGTAGAGTTGAATGAGCAGTTCTTCCCCCCGGCGTCACCGCCCACCCTGCCCAAGCCGCCCTCGGCCCCGCCAGCCACCCCGCCGACGGAGAAGAAGAATTAATCAAGCCATGACTTTCTCGAGAATTCTGGTGACGGGGGTCTCAGGCGCTTCGACGAGCGAGTGCCTCCGACGGGTGCAAACCGACCTCGGCAGTGAGCGCGTGGAGGTTTACAATGTCGGGCATGAGATCATGAACCTGGTCGGCGAAAGCGGCATGTCCCTGGAAAGTGGCAATATCCTGAATGCCCCCAAAGAAACCCTGACGGCCCTGCGCATGGCCGCCTTTGAGCGGATACATCAGCGGCTTTCGGAAGTTCACAAAATGCACCTGGTCGACGTCCATGCGACGTTTCTGATGCGGTCCGGGCTGAAGGAGGGCCTTTCATTCAACGAGGTCAAGAAATTCAGTCCGGATCTGATGCTGACGGTGATTCAAGGCCCCCAACAAATCCATCGCAAGCTTCGGGGTCACCCCGGGGCGTACCTTCATCTCACCGTGGCCGACATCGTCAAGTGGCAGGAATTCGAAGTCTACATCACCAACATGCTGGCGCGGATCCTGGGTGTCCGTCACTTTGTGGTGGCAGAGAGTCAAACGGAGACGCTGAAGACCATCCTCCTGGACCTCGTGCACAAGCCTCCCGTTTATGCCAGCTACCCGATGACCCATTTGCCTGAGGAAGAAAAACCCAAGGTCCGACGTTTCGTTGAGTTTCTGAAAGAGCGCTTCACGGTCTTCGATCCCGCCGCAATCGATTCGAGTCATGATCTCTCCCCCCACTTCAGCGAGGAGGATAAGCGCGCCATTTCCAACCACACCATCGTCCGTGACCTGGAGTGGATGATTGGCATCAACAGCGACAAGGTGGTCGCCTATCTTCCGAGGATGGTTTTCTCCAGCGGGATGAATGATGAACTGCGCTTCGGACACGAAACCGGGAAGGAAACCTATATCGTCCTGGAACACCACGATCCCTCCGCCCTGCCGTCCCTTTCTCCCTTTACGGAATACAAGTCCCGGGTCTTCTGGTCGTGTGAGGATTTCCGGTACTATCTTGATCTCGACCCCCAACTCCGCAATGTTTACGATGCCTGCGAGGAGAGAATCCTGGAACGGATTAAAGAACGCAAGCTCACGCACGATACCACCCCGCTGAGCGAGGAGCGGTTCCGAACCGAAAGCCACGCCTTCTGGCAATATCATTTGACCCCCGAGGAATATGATCAGAAGAAGAACCTCATTGACCGCGTAGTTACTTACATCTTCAATAAGTGGCATCGAACCCGGCCTTCGGGCTGAGTCCTCGACGTTGTTTTGTGCAAAAAATCACTTGCGTAACCGGGCCGTTTTTTGTATTCTTGCGCGTTTTTAGTCTGTGCTTAAGCGGATCTGGGTGGCCCGAGGGGGCGAGAACCACGAAGGCGCGAAGCAGGAAAGGAGCGAACTGATATGGCAGAAAAGAAAATCTCGAAGACAGCTCGCGCCAGTATGACCGACCGGGAAATGACAAATTATACAAAGTCGTGCCCGAATTGCGGCGAAAGTATGGTGGCGACGAAGTTTGTCAGGTCGGCCGAGCGACCCGGCGGCATGTACTGGGTCTGCCCGAAGGATGACTACTCGCAGCGTACGTAGCCTGCGAAGGCACCACATGGCAACCTCAAAGTATTTTCGAAAATATTTTGGTTGGGAAAAGGCAGTCTGCGCAGACTGCCTTTTTTTGGTTTGGCGGCATGAACCCTACCGCGTGAACCTGAATTCCGAGATTGAGAACCCCAAGGTATTCTTTAAATGTATTGACATTATAGGTTAGCATACGTATACTGCTGAGGCAGGAGGTGGATCTCATGAAGCTCCATGCCCAGGCAGCACTCACGATTAAACAACGTCAAGAGGTACACCGGTTGCATCGCGAAGACCACGTTAGCATA
>JAIQFY010000006.1 GCA_020072965.1 Terriglobia bacterium
CGTTGGGGTATTCGCGGATCTCCGCGGGCAGGACGAGTGCGGGGTTCGGTGAGCTTTCCATGATGCCGGTGATCCCGGCTGCCTGGTAGCCGTTGAAGATGATCATGTCTTCGGCGTAGGCGATCTGCCTGGCGGCGTCCTTCACCGGCTGCCAGTCGGAGTCCCGCGCGCCGCGCTCAACGTCGTCCACGTCCTGCCGGCCAAGGGTGAAGGGCACGCGGAGCTCGACGACCTGCTGCGAGGTCCTCAGCCGGGCCATAAACCCTTCAACCCCTTCCGCGGGCGGGTCGACCTGCCCGACGTGGCCAGTTCCCACGCTGGAAAGCCCGAGGCCCGCGGGTTCCCCGACATCGACCACCCGGCGGCCCGCCACGTGCCGCCGGAACGTGCGGCGCGCCTCCTCCTCGATGCTCGCCCAGGCGGCATCGGAGATCGGGGCGAGCTCGCGGTGCAGGTTGTTCATGGCTGAGCATCCCGGGGAGCCGACGGTGAAGGTCGTCGTGTTGGCGCTGGTGATCGCCGGCGCGGTCGCCGACGGGTTGACGGTCAGGGTGAAGTTCTGAGTGGCGTCAGGCCGCGGCGCCCCGTTCGATGCCGTGATGGTGAACGGGTAGCTGCCCGCGGCGCCCGGTGTGCCGGCCAAGGTGGCGGTGCTATTGCCGTTGTCCGTGAAGGTCACCCCGCCAGGCAGCGCACCAACCTCGGACAATGCCGGCGTGGGCGTCCCCGTGGCGGTCACTGTGAACGACCCCAGGGAGCCGACGGTGAAAGTGGTCGTGCTGGCGCTGGTGATCGCAGGCGCGATGCCCGCGACGGTCAGGCTGAAGTTCTGGATGGCGTCAGGCCGCGGGGCCCCGTTCGATGCCGTGATGGTGAACGGGTAGCTGCCTATAGCACCCGGTGTGCCGGCCAAGGTGGCGGTGCCGTTGCCGTTGTCGGTGAAGGTCACTCCGCTAGGGAGTGCACCCACCTCGGACAGGATCGGCGTGGGCGACCCCGTGGCAAGCACCGTAAACGACCCCGGGGAGAAGACGGTGAAGGTAGTCGTGCTGGGGCTGGTGATCGCAGGCGCCACCCCCGGCACGACGGTCAAGGTGAAGTTCTGGGTGGCGTCGGGCCGTGGTGGCCCGTTCGATGCCGTGATGGTGAACGGGTAGCTGCCCACGGCGCCCGGCGTGCCGGCCAAGGTGGCGGTGCCGTCGCCGTTGTCCGTGAAGGTCACCCCGGCAGGCAGTGCACCCGACTCGGACAGGGTCGGCATGGGCGACCCCGTGGCAAGCACCGTAAACGACCCCGCGGCGCCGATGAAAAACGAGGTCGTGCTGTTGCTCCAGATCACAGGAGCCGTCGCCGGCGGGGTACCGGGCCCGAAGAGGATTACGCTCAGCAATGATTCGCCGGCCACGTAGGCGAAGCCGGTGGCGGGGTTAACCGACACGCCGCCGAGGGAGGTCGCGTTGGGGACGGTCAGCAGCTGGGCATACTTCGCGAGGGCGGTGTCGACGACCTCCACGTTGCCCGTGTTCGTACCGGTCACCCACAGGACCCCGTGGTCAACCTGTCCTGGTTCACTTCCCGGGATAGCCGGGGCGAGGTCGGAGTCGAGGCCCAGGGAGTAAGCCTGTACTCCAGGGAGGTCGATGGTGCTGGTCGCCGACAACGTGATGACGGCGGGATCCTCGGCGTCACGGTTGCCGCTGACCTTGATCAATGCACCGATCGGGATCGGCGAGCCAAGCGGGCCACCAATGGGGATGACCGTCGGGTCGGCGCCCGTTGGATCGAGGATCTCACGGGCGGTCATGAAGACATTGGCATTGGGATTGGCCTCAACCACCAGATCCCCGAACTTGACCTTCAGGTCCGGGTTTGCGTCTAAGACGGCCGCGATGTCCGGCCGCGATGTCTTCAGTGCTGTGAGCACTTCCGCAGAGGTGGCATAGGTGCTGACCTCGTCGAGCTCGCCCTCCAACGCGGGAGGCGGAACTATGGTGCCCTCCGCCTCAAGCCCGGCGTACGCCGGAAGGATGCGGTACATCTGGCCGGTGTAGGGCTCGACTCCGAAGAACTCACGGTTCAGCAGATCGGCCTCTGTCGACGCATCGTGGATCTTGTCGATCTGATGCCAGGCCAAGCCCGACAGGCCTACGCCCGTGGGCAGCGGATCGAACGTGTACGGTCCGGCCACCTGCCCGCTGATTACGATCGGCAGGTTTTGGCTGGGCCAGGTGAAGTTGAGGTTCGGCATGTGGAACTCGTAGCTCTCACCCGAGATCGGCGGCGTTCCCATGATCACGCAGCCGATGGTGTTCTCCACCGGACCGCCCAGGGCGGTGTTGTCGATGGTCCGTCCGGAAACCTGCTTGATGTCGACCCACGACGGCACCATCGAGCCGGGTGACGAGGTGGGTGCGAGTGCGCATGGATCACCTGACGCTTTCTGTGTTCCCTCGATCGCCACTGCTGCCGGAGCCCCGACCTCCCACTCGAGCTCGCCGTACTCGTACTCGGTGGCCGGGTCCGAGGTTACGGTCAGGGTGATCGTGGCGTCCCCCGTCCCTGGGGGCGTAGTGGCGTTGTCATCGACGTGGGCTTGGAATGTCCAGGTGCCCTCGATTGGCGTTCCGTAGAGGATGCCGTCCCCCTGGCCTGTGATGGGGTCGACGTGCGCGGTCAGCCAGCTAGGCAGATTCGTGAAGGTCCACTGGAACGGGCCCTCGCCGCCCTCAGCGATGCATGCCCACGCCTGGGGCACGCCCGCGAGGATCGCGACTTCGGGGTGCTCGGGTCCGCACAGAACCGTAACAGTGACAGGTGCGGGGACCTCACCCGGTGCGGGCAGCTCGCCCGGGGCCAGAGTGGCCACGGACACGAACGACGTGAGGTCATTGGGCACCTGGGGCGTCGTCGGCAGGGACGTGGACGGCATGTTGCCGACATAGACAGATCCCGTCGCGGGGTCGAACGCCGGCTGGCCCGCGTTGTGGCCGAGGAGTCCGCCCCCGATGGGCGGACCCGTCGGGAACAGATCCACCGGATAATCCGGTTGGCTCACGTCGACCAGGACCAACAGCGACGACTCCGTGTCGACGCTCGTGGCGGGCACGATCTTGTCGCGCAGATTCGGATCGCGGCCGTAAGGGGGATTCGATTCGCTCTCCCACTGGTATCCCGAGCGCTTCATCACCACGTAAACGTAGGTGGCCGGGGTCTCCGAGTTGCTGGCGAGCGCCTCCTCCGTCGGATACGACACCGCAATCCCAACCGGCTCCCAACCGCCAACCGTGGCACGCCATGCGAACTTGTTATGGTCCGCTGTGACCGTGGGGTCCGTCGGCACTTCACCGTCGGGCTGCGTGATCGGAATGGCGTCGGGCCACGGAACGTAGCCGACGACTTGGTTCTCCACGACGTCGATCGGTGGCCCGCCTACCATCAGCGCGCCGGTCGTTTCGGTACGGAGCCCCACGATCGTGAGCCCGTTCTTGTCGACCGAGTACCAGAACGGTCGGGCGGGCTTGAGCGGGTTGCTGGGGGTCAACCCGTTCGCGAAGGGGTCGACCGCCGTCAGATGCGGGCTGGATGGCGCGAGATTCACGCTTTCGTGCACCGCGTACTGCGGCGGTTGGGCCGCATGAACAAACGAGAAGCTGGCTGTAAGCAGTCCAAGAATGACAAGCAGAATCAGGCGCTTCATGGCGTGTCTCCTTAGCTTGCGCGACTCAGTTAGGGGAGACGTGGTATCGCGCAGAACCAGAACTAATTCTCCCCACCAATGCGGACGTGCCTATTCCGTTTAATTTGTCCACTCAGTCCAGGGTAAGTTGTCCACCCGCGGACCGTAGCGAGGAATCGTTTCAGGATTCTCGTATCGCTTGATTTAATGATTAAATAGCCGGGTAGGGGCAGCATCATTTTCTCTCCAGAATAGGCAGACAACCCGACCTGTTACGCAGTGTAGGCGGGATCTGGTCGCAGAACAATCGGGCGGATTCTGGGCTGGAGCGGGGGAAAATCATGGGCTGGGGCGGGGGGAAATCGCCACGACCGCGCAGCATACTGGGATTAACCAGGTTATCTGCCCGGCTCGGCGGGGCGCATTGAAAAAGACTTATCGGAAAACGCGGGCTACGGTTGAATCAGCCCGTGGCGGATGGCATAGCGGACTAAACCGGCAGTGTCGTGGATGTCGAGTCTCTCCATTATCTTCGATCGGTGCGACTCGGCGGTTTTGATACTGATCCCCAGGATCGTCGCAATCTCCTTCGAGGTTTTCCCTTCGGCTACGAGTTGCAAGACCTGGCGTTCGCGATCCCGTAGCGGCATCACCTGTTCAGGGCAGTTGGTCAGGTACGCCTCCACTACGACATTAGAAACATCCGGACTTAGATACGTGTCCCCTTTGCACACTGCTTGAATGGCTCGCAGCAGCTCATCAAAGGCTTTGGACTTGACGACCACGCCACGGACGCCAGTGCGAAGACCTTCGAGCACATTGCGGCCCTGAATGTACATCGTCAAAAGAATAGTCTTGGTCCGCGGACTCACTTTCGTGATCCCCCGGGCAGCGTCGATGCCGTTGAGAAGCGGCATGGCCACATCAAGAACCGCTACGTCGGGATGAAACTTTTCCGCCAGGCGGATCGCATCCTGTCCGTCGCCAGCTTCGCCGACCACTTGGAAGCCGGCGCGCTCCAGCAGGGCCCTAAGCCCCTGCCGGACCACTTCATGATCGTCGGCCAGTAAGATTTCGAGCGGCATAGACATACTCCCAAAGTCGGGCCGGGCACTCATTCGCCATTGCCAAAAAGTTTCAGGACAACGATGGGTAACTCGTCCTTCAGAGCTGCCTTTGCAATGAAGCCGCTGGCCCCGCGCCTATAGCACAGCTTGCGCAACTCCGGGGTGTTGTGGACTGTGACGATGACCACTCGGGCTTCGGGACAATCCCGGCCCAAACAGGATGTAGCCTCAATGCCATCCATGACCGGCATTTCCAGATCGAGGAGCACCAGGTCCGGGCGCAAACTTCGCGCCAGTGCCAGGGCTTCACGTCCATTGCTTGCGGCACCAACGAAGCTCAGATTTTGCTGCCTCGCCACTACAGAAGATATGGCACGCAAAGCCGCTGGCGAGTCGTCGACCACGATGGTCCGAATCCCCTTCTTTTGTCCTGCCATGCACGCCCCCTCATCCCGCAGGTGCACTTCATTCACAAGCTGCGAGGTGAGCCTACGCCTTCAGCCCGGGAGATGCAAGTAGGGAAGTCCTCGGTTTTTGCAAGGAAAAGTCCCGATTCACTAAGCTCATGCGGCGCTCACGGACGAGCCAGCATCGGCCGCGGCGGCGTCGGATGAAACAGTTTTTCTCACAAATAGATCAGACGTGGTCAATGGCAAAACAGCCTGGATGCGGGTCCCACTACTGCTGGACTGAATCTCCAGCCGGCCTCCCAGCAGCCTGATCCGTTCCCGCATTCCGGCAATGCCGACGCCGGCGAGACGAGAGTTGGGGGCCAATATCTCCGGAGGAATCCCGCGGCCGGTATCGGCGATTTGCAATAGGACAAACTCCGCCTGGCGTGTAAGTGTAATGGTGGCAGTGCGGCATTGGGCATGGCGATGGACGTTTGAAAGCGCCTCCTGAACGACACGATAAATCGCCAGTTCCACTTCATGTCCCAGCCGTCCCAGCTTCGGGTCGATATCGAGAGTGACCTGCATCCCGCTGCGACTGGCGAATCCCTCCACATAGTCCCGCAAAGTCGCCGAAAGGCCGAGTTCGTCGAAATAGGGCGGATGCAGAAGGTAAGAGATGGTGCGCAATTCGCTCGTGGATTCCTCGATCAAGCGACCACACTCATTCACAAGCGCTTTCGTGCTGATATCCTCAGCGGGAACGGTATCCCGGATCATGCCCACGTTCATAGCCAAGGCGACCAGGTTTTGTACGGCGCCGTCATGCAACTCGCGGGCCAGGCGGCGGCGTTCCTCGTCTTGTAGCTGAAATAGGCGGCCGGTAAGCTCCCCCAACGACGCCACGGCGCGTTGGTGCTCGGTGACTTCTTTCTGCAGGAGTGCGTTGGATGCAGCAAGCTCGGCCGTGCGTCTCTCTATGCGCATCTCCAACTCGGCATGCGCCCGCCGCAACTCCTCCTGCGCACCTTCCCGCGTACTGATCTCACGCTGCAAAGCCTCATTCACCAGTCGCATGCGCGCCGATGCAAGCGCAGCTCCGGTACCGAAATACAAGGTCAGAGCAAGCAGCAGACTCAAAACGCTTCCGACCGCCAGCGTTACTTCCGGGAGCCTGGACCTGATTTCATTCACAACATCAGCATTCGGCCAAACGCGAAGCTGCCAGGTTGTTCCCGGGAGCCGAACATCGACGACCGTACCCCATTCATGTTCGTGTTTTCGATTTGTCCCTGGCAGCAGATACTCCTGCTGGTTTGACTGCAACACTGCGAACGAAAAATCAAGGGGCCTAACGTCATTTAGGATGTAGTCGAGGGATTGTTCGACATCGAAGAAGGTGACAATAAAGCCCCGAGACTGCCCTCGGGCGTATACAGGGTATGCAATGGCCCACTGTCGGCTTCCGTCTGAGACCGCTTCGGGCGTGCTGATCATCGCGGCCTTGGATTTGGTCACAGCCTCGATCAATGCCTTTGGCATTCCATCAAACGCAAGCGGTCTTGTACTCATCTCCCCGTCTGCCATTACAACTACGCGCCGCTCCCCACCTGGCGTAAGCCACTCAACGGCAACACAGCCGGTCCTGTGCTGAATGTAAAGTTCCGCGTTTCTTGTCCACAACTCCTGGGCCGGGTCGGCCGCTTCCCACAACATCGCCAACCGGTCAAGGCCCAGAACTTGCCATTCCATGTCGGTGATAAGATCTGTTCGTATCGCCTCCGCGGCCAGCTTCGTCGCCCAATGCATTTCGGAATGCTCATGGGTTCTGATTGCTCGCCAGACCGCGATCGTCGCGGCAATGCCCACGGCAAAAACAAGAACGGCGATCCATCGCCGATCAGAACCGCCGTCCTGGTATCGCCCAGCCAACTCTTCCCGGTTTGAATCGTCTCTGAGCATGAAAACCTTTCGCGGAAACACCACAACAAGCAGCGCGCCGGGACCGAGCGCAATTTGTATTAAATGCCTCCGCCAAGGACGGGCGACGAATGCCAGATAATTCTGTACCCCCGCCATGCGAAACAGGAACAAAACACCGATGTGTACATGAGCTTTCGCTCATCCAGATGGCGTTCTACAAGGCAACGGTGTCCCTTCAAATCGTTGAATCAAACGACAAGCTTCGAAAGCTGGAACTGCTCCGATGCGCCTCCATCGAACATCCGCTTTTTAGGAACTTCAATGACGCGCCCTTGTGCCTTTTCTTGGTCGATTCTTAGGGGTCTTTAGGTGGGGTAAATTTTGGAGTAAGAAATTCACGCTTAAGGTTAGTGCCACGACTCCGCTACCCTCTGGCTCCAACCCCAGAATAAAAGTCTGCCAACATGTGATAATTATCACAACGTCCCTGCCAAAGTCAAGACTCGAGAAATCTTGGCGCCGTCAACGATCCGTGCAGTGGAAGTCGACCGGAATTCGTCATCTTCCCTTGAAACTATTCCAATGTGAACTAATATTCCAGGATTGTGACAAAATCTTCACGGTCGACACAACTCTCCTTCGAATTTGTTTACTGGTTGGATTCGGCTCTTCTTACATGAAAGATCAATCGCCCTCAGAACGAATACTGTAAAAATGTGTAGTCCGCGGCATAAGCCGTGGAGCCGCCAAGCGATTCGTGTTCTCCCCCTTTATGCACCCCGATGAACAAGGCAGTCGAAAAATCAGCATGAGCACGTTCCGATCCGGGAACTTTGTACTCATCGCGATTCCATTACTCAGAGTCGTTTCTGCCACCCTTTGAACCAGCTTTGCATCTGCATCCTCAATTGGAATCTAAGCTCAGATCTGCTGAGGTACCAATTTTAGGAATTTAGCTTGTTCTCACGGATAGCCGCTTTGGATTCTCTCGATTGAAAGGCCCTGCAAATATCCCGACGCAGCCCACCTCTTGGCCAGAAATCACTCCAAACTAATACGAACGCAATTGAAAATGGTACAAATTCGCGCATGATTCAACGTGGGGGCGCATAGCTATGCGCCCCTACAACGAACAATCCACCATTACCCCATATAACACTATTTCCAACGTCTGTATTAGATACGAACCAAGATGCGAGTCTATACGTATAAGCGGGAGGGAAAGTCTGTTCAGGGGGAGATGACCTGTGATCAGGAAGATTTTCAAATACGTCGGAATAGCAGTCGCTTGCCTGGTGGTTGTGGTGCTCTCGTCTGCTCTGTTGTATGGAAAGTGCCTCCAGTACAAGGTTGCTGAAGAACGCGCCATTAGTTCACCCACTGGCATCAACAGCCTTGAGGCGGTGCGAATTGGCGGTATTGATCAGTGGATCGAAGTGCGGGGCCAGAATGTGAACAACCCGATTCTCCTGTTCATTCATGGTGGTCCCGGCATAGCTTTCATCCCCTTGGGGGGTGCGTTTCAGGGCCCATGGGAGAAATATTTCACCGTAGTGCAATGGGACCAACGGGGAGCGAGGAAGACTTACGCTTCGAATGACAAAGAACTTCTGCGCAAGTCAATGAATGTATCCCGAATGGAACAGGACACGCTTGACGTGGTGAACTATCCTCGGAATCCCTTCAAAAGGGGAAAGATCTTTGTTCTGGGCCATTCCTGGGGAAGTATATTGGGGCTTTGGTTGGCGCACGAACATCCGGATCTCATTTTCGCTTATGTGGGAGTCGGGCAAGTCATCAACACGCACCAGAACGACGACGTCGCCTACCAGGACGCTTTGCAACAAGCACGCAAGAGCCACAATGAACAGGCGATCAAAGACTTGGAGAATATTGTGCCTTACCCTCCTCCAAACGTGGATGGGAGAAAAGAGTCGATCGCAAGAAATTGGGAAGGGCAGTTACTGGGACCACCGCCGAGCGGAGTAGCGTTCACGGATGGCAAGAGAATTGTGTCAGACCTTGTGTCGGCTCCTGAATATTCTCTTGCGGACGTCTACGGTTTTCTCCGTGGGACTTCTTTTTCCCTAAACATTTTGCTTCCCGAAATGTGGAAAATTGATCTTAACAAACTCGGGTCCGACTTCCGCGCGCCGATCTTCTTTTTTGAAGGAAGATACGACCAGTACTGTCGTTCTTCCTTGATTTGGGAGTACAGTCAAACCATCAAGGCTCCCCAAAAGGGATTCATCTGGTTTGAAAATTCCGGCCATTTCCCATTCTTTGAAGAGCAACAGAAATTTAGAGATGAATTGGTCCAGGAGGTTTTGCCTCTCGCCAATTATCGCCCAGGCGGCGATTAGTCTCTTGCAGGCATGAGTTTCTTCGAGAAAGCTTCATATCGCAGACCCGCAGAGGTTGCGCACTGTTGTCGCCCGTACGGCTTCCCCATAGGAGGGGGGGATTGAAGGGGCTGGACGTGTGCGCCCGCGGTGAAGGGTGGCGGCTTCCAGATTGGCAATTTTTAACGCGGTTGACCAGTAGCGCCAGGCGAGCGAAAGGGCTGTAATCTCCAAAATCAACATTTCGGGATTACAAAGGGCAAGACTTCGATAATCCTCGCCTATTCCCCGCCAATTGCATCTAATGGTATCTTAGGGCCATTTCGCTCATGTTAGTTCGTTTCTGAAGAGAACATCCAGCCGGATACTTGAGGTTTGCCAAAAACTTGGGAGCGGTGGCCAAGAGGACCTGTGGCCGGAATGTCACTTAGACTGTTGGGACAAAGTATGCACCGATCCAACGGCGATCAGGACAGACTCATGCAAGCAGGTCGGTTTCGAAACTGGTTGAGCCTTACCGCGTGGACATACTTTTATGTCGTCTTCTTGTACGGGACCTGGATCGTGGCGTGGCTGCTGGAACGGGCTCTGGGTCACCGTGTCGGTTGGATGACCACCAGCGGGGGGCAGGCCGCTTACTGGCTTGTGATGAAATTGCTGTTGTGGATAGCGCCCGCGCTCATCCTGATTCGACTCTCGGGCCGCCGCCTGAGTGAAGTCCTGGGGCTTCGGCGCCTTCGTTTGGCTCTGATGTGGGGCACGGGGGTCGGACTTTGCCTCGGGGCAGTTGTATGGATACAAAGATCGGCCGCCCATCAGCCGTTGTTTCACCCCGTCTTGAATTGGCCGTTTCTGAGCGGCGTGTGTGTTGCGCCGATAATTGAGGAGATCACCTTTCGCGGGGCGATCCTTGGGAATTTGATGCGGCGACACCGTTTTGCGGTGGCGAACACCGTGACAGCCTTTCTTTTTCTAGGCTCACATCTTCCCGGCTGGTATTTTCAGGGCCGCCTGTTCTCCTTGCTCACTCGCCCCCTCGGTGGGGGTCTCTCGATCTTTCTTCTGGGGTGGGTATTCGGTCTCGTCGCCCACAAAAGCAAGTCGGTCGCCGGCAGCACCTGGACGCATTTTCTGAACAACTTTTTCAATGCTTAAGGCGGGCGACTCCTGCCGTCAGACAATCGGAGACATCCATTGAGGAGGTTATGCAAGCTCAGCGGAATCGTCTCGCGTTTCTTTCAATCACCCGCACCACATTGATCGCGGTCCCTCTTCACACCTTGGGAGTGAATTGAGCCAGCTCGTAAATACCCAGGGTCCTTTCAAGCCCGGCCACGCGTTCGACGACCCCCTCGAATCCAGCCTTCCCAAAGAGCGCATGTTCCTTGTCCTCGAACTGGTCTCCCATGACGTCGAACTCATGTGCGGAGACGACGGATCGAATCGCCGGGAACAGGATGGTGTCTTCCCGTGCTTCGTGAGGCCGGTACATGCGGACGAAAAGGTCCAGATCCGTCGCCAACGCCTTTCGTTCCGCAGCGGTGCTCAGCGTTGATGCACTGGCACGAGCTTGAATCGAAGCGGTCAGGCGCCGCCCCGCCTGATGCTGCTGGCGCAGCACACGCACCAGGTCCACCAGCTTTCCGGCCTGTTCAAACCGGGGAAAGAGATGATCCTCCTCCAGCTTCTCGTGATAATCTTCGATAAAATTCCGGATGATCCCCGCGGCCCCCGCGAGAACTTCGACCGGGAAATCTTTTCCGGTGTTCAAGCGCTGGAGGATCTCCCCATAGATTAAGAGAATCCGATTTAAGACGCCGTGCTCGCGCATCAGGTCTTCGGGCGGGGATACGTCCTCGGTCGGGTTTTCGTGAATTTCTTTCGCATCCTTTCCGGCCGGCACCTTTTGGGCAGTTGAGGCTTCGGTCGGCAAGCTTGCTGTTGCGGCGACGAGCAGTCCTGCTTCCAGCAGGAATTCTCGCCGTTCACGGGGTCGTTTCATTGCTCTTCCTCCCTTCAAGGACAAGAGGGACAGACACCTGTTCTGGCGCCACCGCTGCGAAATTTCTTAGGAGAGAGGGCCTGTCCTTAGCTTCCTTGAGATGGAACTTCACTGTCATCAACTACAGAAACAGGGCAGACGAGGACGTCTGCCCCACGCTACACTTCTTCCATCAAGACGCGATGGATCTCGGCGACGCTCCAGGCTTGGGCCAAGCAGCCTTTTCCCGGGGGTCGCGGGGAGCCCTCTTCGGGTGGAGGGACATCACCATCAAAGAGTTCAGGAATCTGGCCCACCCCTTCGCTCAACATATACTGAATCAGAGGTTCAAGCAGGCTTCGCACGTGCTTCTTATTCCGGGTGGTGCGGGAATGGGCGTTCAAATAAGCTGTGGCGTAAGGTCCCAGCAGCCACGGCCAGACAGTACCCTGGTGATAGGAGAAATCGCGATCGTAAGCGCTCCCCTGGTACAGGCCCCGATAGTGCGAGTCGTTCTTTGCCAGTGTTCGAAGGCCGAAAGGCGTCAACAGGTGCTCCGTGACAACCGCCACGACGGGTTTGCGATGCTGTTTTTCAAGGGGGGAGAAGGGTAGCGTCATGGCGAATAATTGATTGGGCCGGAGGGACGCATCGATGCCGCTTTCACTGACGACGTCAGACAAATATCCCGCGGCCGGGTTCCAGAAAACCTTGTTGAAACTCTCCTGGGCTTGGCGGGCGAGGGAGGTCAATTCCTTGGCCTTTCCCCGGTCACCGAATTTTTTCGCAAAAAATTCCAGCACTTTCAGGGCATTACACCAGAGAGCGCAAACCTCAACGGCTTTTCCGTGCCGCGGGGTAACGGCTTGCTCTCCAATCCGGGCGTCCATCCAGGTAAGTTGAACGGATTCCTCTCCGGCCGAAAGCAGGGCGTCGTCCGACATCCGAATGCCGAAACGCGTTCCCCGGCGGTGGCACTCGAAGCTTTCGATCAGGGCCTCATAGAATCTTTGTTTGACGACTTTCAGATCGTCGGTCCGCCGAGCCAGTTCGTACACCAGATGGAAGAGCCAGAGCGTCGCGTCCGCCGTGTTGTATTCGGCTTCTTCTCCCGCCTCCGGGTGATCCACAAACCGGTTGGGGATCAATCCGTCTCGCATGGAACGAACAAAGGTGCCCAGAATCTCCCGGGCCGCCGGATAATCATCCGTAACAAAGAGGAGGCCGGGAACTGAAATCATGGTGTCCCGGCCCCAGTCCGTAAACCAGGGATACCCGGCAATGACGGTGGGGGAGTCTTTTTGCCGCCTCACCAGAAATTGATCCGCAGCCAACCGGAAGTAGAAAGACGTCTTCTCCGTCGATTTGATTCCCTTCACCAGTCCCTGACGCCGTTCCAGCTCCCGCTGTTTTATCACTGCGAAGCGTTGAAGCTCGGCCTCTCGAGTCAGGTCAGACCATTCCTCCGCACTGGCAAAGAACCAGAGATGTGTCCCGTTCTTCACGACCGCCCGGAAGTTTCCCGGGCTGAAGAGATCCTCGGAGAAGTCGAGGCCGCGCTCCTGCTCGCGGAGGTACTCGAAGTTCTTGTACCAGTACCCGTCACGAAAAAAGAAATCCGCGGTATGGCGAATCACCAAAGGGGGAAGTCCCGGGTAGGGCGAGAATTTCGCGTGATGCTCCCCAATATCGGTGTCCCGCTGGAGGTCACTGTTTTCGTGGGTCAGAGAATGATAATTCCGATAAGCGAGGAGCGGGCGCATATCAAAGTGGGCCTCCGATTCCTGCGGCCCCGTGAAAGCGTATTCGAGACAGGTGGCATTGTGTCCGTGAACCATGAAAACAGTCTTCTGGATCTTCCAGTCGCCCACGCGAAAGGTGGCAACGGGGAAGAATAGCTTTTCAAAACGGACCAGGAATTGATAGCCCTGGGGATGGATGGCTCCGGGAAACTGGTTGGAACTTAGATCGATCCGGGCGCCTTCGAGCACCAGCGTCTCTTCGAATTTGGAGAGCAGCACAAACCGGTTGACTGGGGGGGCGAGCGCCGCCACCAGCAATCCATGATAGCGCCGGGTGTTCATGCCGCACAGGGTAGAGGAGGCAAACCCGCCTAGCCCATTGGTTTCAAGCCATTCCCGATGTTGGGATCGGGCCAGATTAGAGCACATGTTTTGGTCGAATTTGATCATGATTTTCCATCCATGAAAAAGAGCATGGTTGAGTCCATGAGAACTCAAGTGTTGGAACACGCGGCAGGCCCAGTTCCTCCTCCCGGTTTCGGGAGATTTCAGGATGAATTTTTCGTCCCTTATGGTAAACTGGGGAAGCCTTATCCGTCCCGGTCATGGAGGCAAGAGAACGCTGTCTTGGAAACAGCTCATTCTACTTTAAACCCGCAAACCCGTCCATGAATTCAGGTTTTGCCCAGCCCGGTAGCGATTGAGTTCTGCGGTGATTCCCTTTTTCCCCGAGCGTCGGAGGTGTCGCAACTGCAACCTTCGAAGGGGGGGGCGGAGTATACGCTTCACAGCTTAACTACGAGGGGGTTCAACTAGGGTAGACGTCAATTTACACCGCGCTGATGTGAGAAAAGTCACAAATTTTGTCACTGTTCGCTTCACTGTAAAAGGTGTCCGCGGTGGTTGTTGATGGCCCTAAATCCTCGGTATCAAGTTTGGGACGAAATCAAGAGTCACTCCGTCTCGCTGGTTTGTTCCGGGAGGACGCGGCCTTGGGACAATTTCTTATGTCAGTATGCGGGGCCGAGTGAGTCAGGTACTGTTTCCGAAAATTGAACAAAAAGCGAGCCGACTCTCTCATGAAGTATTGGGTGAAAGAGCTCATCATAGCGTTCATTGGATCTTGTGGAGCACCGCCTGACCGGAGCGCGGGGCGAAGGCGCTCAAGCGGCGGGTTTTCATCGCTGGAACTACTCTTCGTCGTCATGATAGTACTCATCATGAGTACCCTGGCTCTCCCGAATATGCTTGAGATGCGCAACAACTACAACTTGCAGGGCGACTTGCGACTCGTGCAGGTCATGATCCAGACCGGACGTTACAACGCCATTTCACATGGGCGGCAGTATCAGGTTGTTATGCAGACCGATCCCCATCAGGTTCGGTTGCAGGTGGACGACACGGCTGATCCGCAGGATCCATTGCACGTTCCCAATTTTGTGAATTGTCCGAACGATCAGTATTGTCGGGGCGTGAGTCCCGTTTCACTCTCGCGAGGCGTACAGTTTGTCAGGGGAGGAACCCTAACGTGCGTTTTCAATGGCAGCGTGACCGGAACGGGGTTTGACACTACCCCAACAGGCGAGCCTTATGTGGAAGTAAGAAACAAGAAACATGAGTATCAAGTGGCGGTTTCCCCCCTGGGACGAGTACGCCTCGTGAGGGTTAAGTAACAGAGGGCATCTCGATGAACTCAGATGTCTTGAAGGGTACCTCAGGCGGAGCAGGATCCGAAGCGAGGCGGCCCATTCGAGCCAACCCTGACCTTGGGTTCTCCATTCTCGAGCTGATGATTGCGATTGTAGTCCTGCTTTTCGGCTTCATTGCGATGATCAATTTGATTGCCACGAGCATCGTTGTCAATCGGACTTCCAATCAGTTGACCTTGCTCACTCTATTGGCCTCCGATAAGCTTGAACAATTGAGGACCCTGGACATCAGCGATCCACAAATACAAGTCCCATCGGGTTCTTTGAATGCAGGATCGCTTAATGACGATTCGACCCAGGATGTCGGGGGCACCCGGGTTTCATACTTTGACAACGTTTTTGTCAACCCGCGTGATGGCTCCATCACGCGCACGGGAGGTCTCGACGGCGAGGGTGAGCACGAGTCCGTCACTCGAACCATGGGAGGGACGACCACCACAACGTCCTCGGATGCTGTGCAGGCGCAGTTGAGTTATCGCCGAAGGTGGTTGATTCAGAAGGATCCGGCGGTCCTTGCGGGGGCGATCCGGATTACCGTGGAAGTGGCAGTCGGAACAAACACGGGGTCGGACGCGAACCCCGCCCAGGCCCCCACCGGTGATCGCCAAGTGATCCGTATGACAGCAGTGCGCTGAAGAAGCAGGGTAGGGTCAAGACGCCGAGAGTGTTGTCGGCAAAGGTTTCGCAGAGAGTGGGCGATCAGCCATGTCAAATCTTCCTATGTCCCCCAGGCCAGCAATGCCCCATCGCAGTCCCCGGGTATTCCCCGGGAAAGGACGCCGCACGTCGGGTTAGGTCCGGCTTGGATATGGTCTCGGCCGATCTCGCCAACGCAGGCTCGAACCTGGGCGCGGCAGGGCATGTTGGCTTTCCATTTCCTGTTATTGTTGAGAAGAACTACAGCCAAACCACTTTTTATCCCACTCCTTACAGCTTTGACAGAATCACTATCTTTCAAGGTATGAATCCGAACAGCTGCGATTACCTCCCGCCATCGTACCTTAGCGATATGCACGGAACGGGGACAGGGGTGAACAGCTCAGGGCAGACGAGCAACGGCCCGACCTTGTTCGTTGGGGACGATCAGAATCCAATCCCTTTTCCAAGCTACCCGGACTGTAACGCTGCTTGTAACGCAAGTATGGAGGCCCAATTTCGATGCGCCGCCAACCGGCTCCCCAGCGGATCTTTTGTTGTGGTCATCAATATTGACCCTAACGATCCAAACTACCGCCAGATTGCACCCATGACTCTGACACAAAACGCGAGTGTTGATGCTGGCGGTCTTCGAGTCAATCTCAACCACGACCCTCAAGGAGATAGCAGTGGCGGGCTTTATCCCCTGCAACAGGTTCCACGGAACAGGTTGGGTACGGAATTTCCACGCGGATCCCTGATTGTAAAGTTGGCTCCGCCGATCACTTACTCGGTTGACGTCACTGATCAAGAGCATCCTGTGCTGATCCGCTCGACGCAGGCCGGCTCAGCCGCAAACCCAACGTCGATCCCCGTGGCAACGAACATCCTCGGTTTCTCGCAGCGGGCCCAACTGCCGACTGGGATCTTCGATAATCCGGCGGATTACCTCCCCCAACCGAATGATTTTTCGCTGATTCAGGCCTTGGAGGTGATGGTCGCCGGGAGGACCGAGAGCGGACGCATCGATGAATATAAGAGCGCTATCGATCCGACCAGGACGTTTCGGTTGAACACCTTGTCCACAACGACTGCCCTGCGAAACAAATAATAGTGATTTGAGGTGTCCCATGAAGCCCCCTATATTTTCCCCAGGACCCTATAAGATCGCCCGCCGTGTTCCCTCCAGGCCGGAAGGGGAAAGAGGGATGGCTTTGATCACAGCCCTCATCTTCCTGGGCGTGGCCATGCTGCTTGGGCTCTCCATCTTGCTCACCACCTCCAGCGACGTGTTCCTCAGTAGTTCGATGCGGAATACCAAGACCGCCTTTTACGCCGCCGACGCGGGAGTCAGTGTCATGCGCAAGACCTTAGTGGACGCCTTGAAAGCGCAAACTCCAGCCAGCGGTACGAGCGCAAATACTGTTTTTGATTGCTCCGATGATCCTACTTCTGCATTTAACAAATTGATTCTGAACGCGGCGCTGGCGAACGCCGGCAACGGATCGCAACAGACGGTAAGCTCCTACTCCAGTTATGGGGATTCGGCAGCCGCATTTACGATCGATACACGCAGCGATGGAGCTCAACCCCGCACCTTTTTCAAATGCATCAACCGCGGCAAGGTGACCCCTGTCCCCATACCACCCGATGCTTCGCACAACGAGACTTACAATTTTGCTTATCAAATTACCTCGAATGGGACGTCGGGGGGCCTTGCCTCCAGCACGGTCATTGAGCAGGGGACCATTTCGTACAACTTCAATGTCAATGTCAGTCAGCCGCTCTACTTTTTATCAGGGTTTGGAATGTTGCTAAACAATTTTGATCCCCACAATCCGCCCGGACCGCTTCCTTCCGGCAGGTACACTGGACCTGCTCACACCAATGGAGAATGGGGATTCACGAATGACCCCCCCGGCTACTATGAATTCACTGACCAGATCAGCAGTGTCAGCCCGAATGCATATTACGTTTTCGCCGGACCGCCTCCCTTTTCGGAGGACGTCCCGAAGAGTACCGATACCCATACGACCGGAAGAATTGCGCCCATATACGATGCCGGGTCAGGGGTCAATTTCGGAGCGGCGAGCGTGCAATTTCCGACGGATTCAAGTAACCAGCTCCACGCCGTGATTGATGGCTCCGGCTACAATGCCAGCAGTCCTTTCGCACCACAGGCAGGCCTCTCGGACCCTGATTTCCAAACCGCGATGCACAACACACTGGTGGCCGCCAACAGTTCGCCCTATAACGGCGCCAACGGGGTATACATCCCCGTATCCGTGTCGCGGGATCGGAATGGGAACCCCCTGTCCTGGCAGACCAGGGGCGGCGGGATTTTCGTCAATGGAAACGTCGATAACCTGACACTGGATGCGCGAACACCGGGATTACAGATCTATATCATCGTCCAGGGCGGACTCACCACGACCCTCACTTATAACCTGAACGCGCGGACAACAACGATTCAAAGTGGGGCCTCTTCATTCACGGCTCCGGGATTGCCGACAAATAATCTTCCTTTCCGCAGTCCGGGTCAGCGTACCTCCCCTGCGACCTCGATTTCGTTCTATGTCAATGGGTCGATCAGCAGCATGCACGGACCGGTTGATGCTTCGGGACAGCAACTGAATGATGCGGTTACGAAACTACCGATGCCTGGCGTGCAAGATGGCGCCGCCGTGACCATCACCGCGACAGGGGATGTGGAGGTCACGGGGAGTGTGCTTTACCGTAGTGCTCCTGTGACGACGGCACCAGCAAACACCGCCGGAACCCTCATCCCGGCCAACGACTACGGCCAGGCGCTTGGAATTTACTCCCAAACCGGGAACATCTATCTTAATGTCGACCATATCCCCTCCCATAATATTGAAGTCGATGCGGCGCTGGCAGCTGTGCACGGAACAGTGACCTGGTCTGGTACGACTCGACCCCCAAACGTGACGATCATCGGAGGACGCGTCCAGAACCAACCCGGGTCTATGGGGATCCAGAATACCGTGTTGTTCGATCGGCGCTTTGGGGCCGGTTTGTATGCTCCGCCGTTCTTTCCGTATATCAATGCATCGAATTTTGCTTTGGCGGGCGCCACCTATGCATTTGCGGTGGTGTGTACCCCCGCGCCCTGTTTGCCCAAGGCCGTCCCCACGAGCTATTCCGTCCCCTCGCGAATGGTGGCCCCGGCACAATAGGTCAAGTCCCCCAAGGGTGGAGTGTGGGGCACCGGGGTGCTTTATTAAGATATAATCCGAGAGCCTGGGGCCGAAGCAGACTGGTGCCCCGTTAATGCCCTGCCGAGTTGGTTAGAAACCTCCTCCGTGCCTCGACGGCGGTGTCCGCATGCTCCCGGCACCATTCCTCACCTTCTGCGACACCCCATACGCCGATCGCGAACGCCACCACTTCGAACACCTCCCCGAACCTCTTACCGCTGAAAACGTATTTCCTCACATCCCCCGGCGCTACAGATTCCAGGCCGACTTCCGATTCCTGTACCTCCCCATGTCAAATCAACAACCCTAAAAAAAATCTCTGCCGCGGCGGATCACCGGGACCACTAAAACTATTGGATTCGATCACGATATTTCATCAGTGAATGAGGGGTCTGTGAATCCACCAGCGGCGCATACGTTGGAGCCTGGCTGGAGGCAGCAGTCAACTTCCCGCGCTGCCCGGAGAATTCGGGATGAGTCCCTCTTCATATAATGATAGACAAACGAGGTTTTTTTCATCCCGATCATGGAGGCGAAATGACACTGCACTGGATAAAACTAATTCTACTTCAATTCCGTTCCCCGTCCATGAATTCAGGATTCACTTGGCCCAGTAACGACTGAATCCCGCGGTTGACCAGCTTTCTTTCCCGCAGTTCGAGGTTTCAATCATGGGACCTTCGAGAGTGGGAGCGGCATCTTCCCCTCGCAGCAACAACCGCATGGGGATTCAAAATTCCTGGGGGTTCGTTTTCAAACAGATTTGTGATCGACGTCACAATCTTCGCCATGGATTTCACTACTCTAAGAAGTGCCTCGGTGAACGATAATGACCCCATTGTCTTCTTCGCAGATCGGGAATGAACAAAACTCGCACACGGAAACACGTGTTTAATCCGGTGCGACATGTTTTTGTAACAATAGTATTCGAAGCTATATCTTGCCAGTTGAGTCGGATGGTGTCTGCAAAGAGAGGTGGGCAAAGAAATGAATAACGGAGACGGTTTTCCCATGAAACAGTTAGTCGGGGGGATCAATGCCAGGGTCAGTGGGCCTTCCGGGGCGCGGCGGGGTCTCCGCCAGAGGCGTTTAAATCACGGCTTCTCGGTGATAGAGATGGTCATCGTCGCCTCGCTGGCGCTCACAGTCGGATCGATTGTTCTGCCGCATTTAGGTCAGATGCGAGAGAATTTCAACATACAGGGCGACATTCGGGTCGTCCAGACCACCATTCAGAGCACACGGTACAATGCCATCGCACAAGGCCGGCAATATCAAATCGTATTTCAGACGGTTCCGAGTCCCCAGTTGCAGGTCATGATGGATAATTCACCCAATCCCCAGGAGCCCCCTCCTCACGCGCCGGTTTGGGTAAACCGGGGAGCCCCCGTTCCCCTGTCTCGAAGTGTGCAGCTTGCCAAGGGAGGGAGCCTGGTGTGTGACTTCAGTGGCACTGTGACCTCTACTGGCTTTGACGTTGACCAGGGCGAGCCATACCTGGAGATGTCGAATAGCAAGACGGGGAGAGACTATTCTGCGTTCGTTTCAGTGCTGGGGCGTGTGCGCATTGTTCAGAACCACTAGAGTGGGGCATTCTTATGAGCACAAATCATTCAAACAGTACTGCTGCTTTTCATCCTGTGACACCCCGGTGGCCAGTGCGCATCCGAATGGAGCGAGGCTTTTCCATCCTCGAACTCATGATCGCTCTGTTTGTGCTGTTGTTCGGGTTCATTACGATGGCCAATCTGATTGCCACTAGTGTCGTTGTGAACCGGTCCTCCAATCATCTGACATCCATCGCCCAACTGGCATCAGAAAAGCTGGAAGAAATACGTGCCTTGGACGCCACGGATCCGCGTGTTTACCCTGCGATCCTGTCCGGCAGCCCCGGCGCCCCGGTGACGGGAGGATCACTCACTGGAGATGTGACCACCCCGGTCAACGTGGGGGGTGTTAACTATACCATTTCATATTTCGACGTGGTTTACGTCAACCAACGGGACGGTTCCATCACGCGGACGGCTGGGCCAGACGATACCGGTAACTTTAGTTCCGAGACCACTTCGCTTGACGGTGCAACGACTCCCCCCGCTGCCTCCGGTAATGAGCCAACTCAGTTGAGTTATCGGCGGCGGTGGACCATTGAGAGCAATACCCCCATTAATGGGGCGACTCAGATCACGGTGGAGGTCGCCGTCAAGACGAACAAGTTGTCGGACCCCGATCCCCCGGCGACACTGAATAATTTTAGGCAAGTGATCCGAATGCGAACTATCCACTAGAGAGACGGCGTGGGTTGGCAAGAAGATGGGCGCCGGGCTCTCTATCTTCGCGAAAAGTGAGTGAGTCATGATGCTGAATGATTTGATCTCTTCAAAAGTTGACTGGCACCAGCGGAATTCCATGCCATGCCTCAGGCGAGGGCGCCGCTCATCCGGCTTCACCCTTCTGGAAATGTTAGTCGGGATTGCCCTCATGGTGGTTCTGGGCGGGATGGTGTTTGGGCTGTTTAACAAGCATGCCACGGTCTACAAGCTTCAACAAGAGGTCACTGAACTGAATCTAGGCCTGCGCTCCGGACTGGAACTGATCTCGGCCGATTTGTTGAATGCAGGCGCCAACCTCTCCGCCGGAGGTTCCCAAAGATTTCCGTTTCCCGTCATGGTCGGTAAGAATGCGAATGGGAACTTTGATTCGATAACTGTTTACCAAGGGTACAAACAGGACAATGCACTTAACTACGTTTCTCCTACCACCCTGACCAAATTGACCGGGATTGATCCGGGGGTGCCTATTCCGATCAACAACACAGCGACCTTGTATCTCAATCCTGCACCCGGATTAACCGCAGCTCAGACCGCTGCGTTGCTCCCCGCCGGTGCCTACATCGTCATCGTGAACACGGACACCAGCGATCCAAACTATGGCCAGATCGCTCCGCTCACCCTGGCAGGTGGGTCGATCGCCTCCAATTGTGGGGCCAGCCCCTGCGTCCAGATCAGCACCACTGGAGGTCTGGATAACGGATCTGGATTGGTTGGTACCGGGCAGGGCGATGGGGTCGCCCCGGCCAAGCTCGGGACTTCCTTTCCTTTCGGGGCGATGGTCGTGAAACTGGCTCCCAGGGTGACTTACTTGGTGGATACTGCGATCGATCCGGTCCGACCCGCGTTGGTCCGGACGACAACGACTGCGGCCGGGGAGTCACGCCTCCAGTTGGTCTCAAACCTCCTCAGTTTCTCGCAACGCGCTCGGATGGCGACGGGGACATTTAATAATCCGGACGACTACACAGGAATTGATCCCCTGGGAAACCTGGTTGCCATGCGTAGGGATTTTTCACTGATACAATCCGTGGAAGTGACCATTGCGGGAAGAACCGCGACTGATCGTATCGATCGGTACCAAAGTGCCATTGATCCAACCAAGACCTTTCGACTGAATACTTTAACCACCGTGGTTGCGCTCCGTAATAAGGTTAACTGACGAATTGAGGTGCCATTATGAAGCAGGACAAGATCTCCCGTGGATTTCGAAATCTCAAGCATCGCCTGCATTCCAAGGGCAGGGACAAAAACGGAGTGGCCCTGATTACGGCCCTCATCTTCCTGGGTGTGACCATGCTTCTGGGACTCTCCATCATGCTCACCACGTCCAGTGACGTTTTCATCAGTGGTACCATGCGGAATTCGAAAACCGCCTTTTACGCTGCGGACGCCGGAATCAGTGTGATGCGGACTGCCCTGGTGAACGAGATCAAGACCCGGACGCCGAGAAATCTGGTCAACGGCACGGACCCTGTTTTTCCATGCCCCGATGCGACCTTTGACACAGCCGTCCTAACCGCGGCGCTCGGAAACGCGGGAAACGGCAACGCACAAACAGTGAGCTCGTATTCCACCTACGGCGATTCACCCGCCAGGTACACGATTGACACGACCAGCCCCGGAGGGCAGCCCCGTACCTCGTTCAGTTGCACTCTGAGGGAAGCTACGGCTGGACCTTTCCCGCGGTTTGAACGTTATACTTTTGCCTATCAAATTACCGCGAATGGGGGCGTCCCAGGCGCGGCCGCTGATCTGGCCCAAAGCACCGTCATCGAAAAGGGAACTATTACCTACAACGCAGAAGTCATCCAAACTGACCATCCCACCGATTACTGGAACCTGCTTTTCTCCTTCGCGGGATATGGGATGTTTATAGACCATTACGATCCCCACAACGGGTCAACCCTCCTGCATGGAACCATTACGGGCCGTGTTCATACCAACGGGGAATGGGGATTCTCAACAGGCAATCCGAATTATGTCTTTACAGATCAAGTGAGCAGCGTCAACCAGAACGCGTGTTACTACTTCAACAGCTGTGTGGACCGCAACGCGAATTCCGTAACCCAAAATGGGCAGACGGTTGCACCGGTGTTTATGTCGGGCTTTTCACGCGGTGTGCAGAGTGTTTCATTGCCAGAGAATTCCAACAGCCAGTCACGCGCCGTGATCGACGGTTCGGGCATTGACATGGCCGCGCTCACAGATCCCAGCCGGGATCCGAATTCTTCCGTGCCTGCTCCGCCAGCGCCCACTGCGGCGGAGTTGAGCGCAAATCTGAGGAATGCAAACGGAACCGCATTTGGTGGCGGTAATGGCGTGTACGCCCCCATCCAGATCCAAAGTGACGACGGACGCGGGCATATCACATACAGGACTACAGGCGCTGGGGTCTATGTGAACGGAAACGTCACGGACATGACCCTGGATGCGAGAACTCCGGGACTGCAGATCTACACGATTAATCAGGGCGGGACTGTCTCAACGGTCACCTATAATCTAACCCCTGGCACCGCCATCAACGGTTACCCTCCACTATCGACTACGCTCCAAAGCGGAGGGAGATCCATCACCTCGTCGGGGTTGCCTACGAATGTCAATCCTGTCAATCCCAATCGGCCTGCCTCACAGCAGCCCGCAGCCTCTATCTCTTTGTATGTGAATGGGGCGATCAATAGCTTGCATGGCCCGGGTCCAGGACTACCGGGAGTGCAGGATAGCGCCGCAATGACCATTACAGCGACGGGAAATATTACTATCACTGGGGACTTGGATTATCACACCAGGCCAGTGACGACGACGCAGGGTCAAGTGGCGCCCGGCGTCCCTCCCAATAGCCCCCCGGGAACCCTCATTCCAAGCAACGACAATGGCCAGGCTCTCGGAATCTACACTTCCACAGGAAACATCTACATCGACGTCAGTGGTATTCAGTCCCGGAACATCGAGATTGATGCTTCCATGGCCACACTGAGCAATGGAGGGAATGGAGGTATTACGGTGGGAGGCGGAGTCAATGCGAGCAACATAACGATCGTGGGAGGCCGCATCCAGAATAACATCATGGTGTTGGGCAATTCCAGTACGGTTCGCAACGTCTTGTTTGATCGCCGGTACGCAAATAGTGCCTACGCCCCGCCGTTCTTCCCGAGTACCAATGCGGCGGCGATACGCGGCACCGACCATACCTTTACCTATCCTGTGGCCGCGGATCCCAACTCTCTGAGGGCCGTGGCTACCAGTTACGTCGTGCCCTCGCGGTTGCTCACGGCGGCGAATGCCGGCCAATAAAGAGAATCACCCCGCGTCGAAATTGGGGCACCGAGTATGCTTTGTTTGAACATGATCTCAGAGCATGTGGCTGAAGCAGACCGGTGCCCCGACAATTTCCCTCCCCATTTGGTTTGAAACCTCCTTGCTAGAATCCTCGGAACGCTTGAAATCCTTGTAGGGGTGCACAGACGTGCACCCCCGGAAATCATTTAGACCCCAGGGGGCGCACGTCTGTGCGCTCCTACCCCCCTTTTTTTGCTTGAATTTTTTTTCAGACCAGCCTTTAATCCTGGCGATACGGTAATGCTGCTCAAAAGCGCAGGTTTGGTCGCCCCGCCACGGTTTCCGCGGCGGGAGCATTTCGTAACAGGGCGGGGAAGATGGCGATGGTGGATCGCACCTTGGAGAAGCCCCCGCCGGCGAAGGACCCCGGCGTGGCTACCAAAGCAAATCCCTTGCTGCAGCCAAAATTCCATACTCCCACGCCGTTTTCAGGATGCCATTGTCACCCACTACCATAAGAATGACCATACCTGCACCCTCAGCCTGGAGGCCTAATGTTTTCCTGCTTGTGCACTGAAATCCGATCAAGCGCCCTCTTGTTCTTCTGCCTGTTCTTGACACTCGTCAATGTCGGCACTCGAGCCCAGGAGAAACAGCCGCCATCGAACCCGGGAGGTCCGGCCCAACCCGCTCGCGTCGTTCCATCCCCGCTCCCAGCCAAGCTTGGCGAGCCCGAGGGTTACTTGCTCCCGAATGGGTGGAAACTGACTCCCGCGGGGACCCAAGTGCCGCTGGGTGATCTCCCTTTGCGAATTGCAGTCAGCCCTGACGGAAAACTCGTAGTGGCCACGAACAATGGCTACGGTGAGCAAGGTTTGACTGTGGTGGATGTGGAGAAACAGGAGAAAGTGTTCACCATTCCAATGGCGCGCGCTTGGCTGGGACTTCAATTTTCCAGCGACGGAAAAAAGCTCTATGCCTCTGGGGGTGGAGACAACAAAGTTCTTATTTATGGTGCTGACCGGGGGATCCAGCCTCAGGCTGAAGAGATCGTCATCGGTGACCGCAAGCAATCCCTGTTCGTCTCCGGCCTTTGCATGGACGCCACGGGGAAACGACTCTATGCGGCGCTCAATCTCTCGAATGAACTTGCCGTCGTCGATTTGAAGACCAAGAGTGTCGCCAAAATCATCACGGTGGGCGATCACCCGTATACCTGCGTGGTCTCACCCGATGGTAGTCGGGTGTATGTCAGCAACTGGGGCTCGCGGTCCGTGTCTGAAGTGGATACGGCCGCCCTGGATGAAGTTCGAACGATTACCGTGGGTGACCATCCCAACGACCTTGCCCTCCCTCCCACTGGGAAGCGCCTTTACGTAGCGAATGCCAATTCAAATTCAGTATCAGTGGTCGACTTGGTGGCTCACCGGGCCGCCGAGACCATTTCGGTGGCGCTCTATCCGAAATCTCCCATCGGATCCACCACCAATGCGCTCGCCCTGACACGTAACGGCCAAAGGTTATTCGTCGCCAATGCCGATAACAATTCGGTCGCGGTAATCGCCTTGGGCGGAGGAGGTCGTCCCCGGAGTGTTGTCGAAGGCTTTATTCCCGTGGGGTGGTATCCCACGGGCCTGGCACTGAGTCCGGATGAAAAGACTCTCTATGTGACGGGCGGGAAGGGCCTGGGATCAAAAGCGAATCCGCATGGCCCGAATCCGAATTTAAAGCGAACCAAGGAGACGGAGTACATTGGCCGCATGTTCTCGGGCGTATTGAGCATCATCCCCGTCCCATCGGCTGGGGTCTTGAAGAATTTCACCGCACAGGTGTATGCCAACTCACCATACAAACCGACCCCCAAGATCTCGCCGGGCGTGACCGCCATTCCTCGAAGACCGGGAGAGCGTTCCCCTATCCAGCATGTCATTTATATCATCAAAGAGAACCGCACCTATGATCAGGTTTTTGGTGACATCAAGGAAGGCAATGGGGATCCGGATCTGGTGCTGTTTGGAGAGGCTGTGACGCCGAACCTTCATGCGCTGGTGCGACAGTTCGTCCTGCTCGATAATTTCTATGCCGATTCTGAAGTCAGTGCCGATGGCCACAATTGGTCGACGGCGGCGTACGCAACAGATTATGTCGAGAAAACGTGGCCCACCAATTACTCATCGCGGGGCCGCGAGTACGATTATGAAGGGGGCGTGGAGGTCTCCCGGCCTACGCGGGGATTTCTGTGGGATTATGCGGCCCGGGCCGGCCTGAGTTATCGCAGCTACGGAGAGTTTATCGAGGCTTCCGAGTCGCCAGACCTTCCCTCCCGCGCGCGGGAGAGAAGTCTGGAAGGTCATTTTGACCCCATGTATCGCCCCTGGGATATTAATTATCCGGACCAGAAACGCGTTGATGAATGGCTCCGCGAATTTCGGGAATTCGAGGAGAAAGGCAATCTTCCCCGCCTTCAAATCCTGCGTCTTCCGAATGATCACACTGAGGGAACGGCGGCCGGAAAACCGACCCCGCGGGCCTTTGTGGCCGAGAACGACCTTGCTTTGGGCCGTCTCGTGGAAGCCGTCTCCCACAGCATGTACTGGAATAGCACTGCCATCTTCGTTCTCGAAGATGACGCGCAGAACGGCCCGGACCACGTGGACGCTCATCGCACGGAGGCCCTGGTGATCAGCCCCTACACCAAGCGTCACTTCACTGACTCCACCCTGTATTCCACCTCCTCCATGCTCCGCACGATTGAACTGATCCTTGGCCTCCCTCCCATGAGCCAGTACGACGCCGCAGCCACACCCATGTGGAACTCTTTCACGAATAGTGCTGCCCTCGAGCCCTTTGCCTCGCTTGCCGCCCAGGTGCCGCTCGACGAGAAGAACCCGGAATCCGCACCCGGCGCCAAGCGTAGTGCTGCTTTCAATTTTTCTAAAGAGGATTCTGCCCCGGACATTGAACTGAATGAGATCATCTGGAAATCCATCAAAGGGGCGGGTTCAGAAATGCCCGCCCCCGTCCGCGCGGCCTGGGTGAGGGGGAAATAGAATCCTGCCAAGAGTTTTTGTGGAACGATCCGTTGATGGCCTGTAGGGGCGTCCGCCGCGGCGGACGCCCCTACGGTGGAAGGTACGACAGCTGGGGATTGGGCGCACGGCTGTGCGCCCCTACGTCCCCCACGGCCCTCTTGAGACCACGCTGGAAAACCGTTATCCTTAGCCTGTCATTCAAAACTCATCAACGAACTGAAGAGGGAGTGTGGCATGACCCTTCAGACCCAACGAGAAAAGGCGGACCATTTTCGCCGGCTTCATCAGGGCGGGCAGATCCTGGTTCTACCGAACGTGTGGGACGTGGCGAGCGCGCGCATCGTCGAGCAGGCCGGGGCCAGGGCAATCGCCACAAGCAGCGCCGGAATTGCATTCGCCCTTGGATATCCGGATGGACAGCACATCCGTTGCGCTGAGATGGTGGAGGCGGTAGGCCGCATTGCCCGGGCTGTTGACTTGCCGGTGACAGGGGACTTTGAGGCGGGATACGGGGAGACAATCGAAGGGATCGTCGAGAATGTCAGGGCTGTAATCGCCGCTGGGGCGGTGGGGATCAACTTTGAAGATGGAAAGGGAGAGACCATCCCCGAACTCGAGGATGTTAACGTCCAGTCGAACAAGATCAGGGCGATACGCGAAATGGCCGCGTCGGTGGGCATCCCCGTTGTCATCAATGCGCGCACGGATGTCTTCCTGGCGGGAATTGGAGAGCCGTCTGCCCGGTTCGATCACGCGGTCCACCGGGCGAACACGTACCGAAAGGCGGGGGCCGACTGCCTCTTTGTTCCGGGAGTGATCGATGCAGAGACCATCGCCCGTCTCGTCAAATCGATTGGTGGGCCGCTGAACATTCTGGCGGGTCCGGGCTGCCCGACGATTCCCGAATTGCAGGAGATGGGTGTCGCCCGCGTAAGTCTCGGTTCGAAGCCGATGTGCGCGACCATGGGACTAGTCCAGCAAATCGCCCACGAACTTTTGGAGAAGGGAACCTATGCTTCCCTGGAAGGTCCTGTCAAATACGCTTTCATGAATCAGCTCTTTATGAAGCACCGGTAGGGGCGTCCGCCGCGGCGGACGCCCCTACGATCGCACATCTATTCATTTGTGCAGGTACCGGTTCCCATGGAGTCGAACTCAAAGATCAATGATTTTCTTGAACTGGCGGAACTGACGCCCGAAGATGAACTGGTGCATTATGGCCTGGCGCAGGAGTATATGAGGTTTGGACAATTCGAAAACGCGGCCGCTTCCCTCAGGCGCGTGATTGCACTTAAACCCGACTATGCTGCCGCCTACCGGGAGCTGGGAAAGGCTCTGGAAAAGGCCGGAAATTTCGAGGAGGCGAAGGCCGCTTTCCTCGAGGGCCGCCGGTTGGCTGAACACCACGGCGATGGACAGACGGTTAAAGAGATCAATGTGTTTTTGAAAAGGCTGGAAAAGAAAAAGAACTAGGCACTACTCCCGGAATCTGATCCTCCCGGGAACAAGATTCGGCTGTGATGATCTTCTGTCATGGAAGACCGGATCTCGGACAGCACAAGCAAATGGAGGTGTTTGTGACCGAACAATCAGAGGGTACCTACAATTTTTTGCTCGAGACCTACGAAACGGAGCTGCTGAAGATTCTCGGAATCTGGTCGTCTTTTCCCGAATCGGCGATGGATTTTCGCCCACACCCTAAGTCTCGTACGGTCCTGGAGCAAATGGAGCATCAGGTTCAATCGGAGGGGCGCTGGATGAAAAACATGCTCGGTCTCGACACCGGTGACCCGAATCCAGCCAGGAGGAGTAAGCAAGATTTCATCGAGAAGTACCATGCCGACGCCGGGCGACGGCTGGAAATGATGAGGGAGAAGTCAGACCCGTGGTGGCAGGGAACGACTACCTTCTTTGATGTGCCCCGGTCGCGGGCGTGGGTGCTCACGCGAAGAATCACCCATTCCACCCACCATCGGGGGCAGTTGGTGGTGTACCTTCGCCTGCTCAATCTACTCGTGCCATCGGTGTACGGCCCGACGGCGGATACGGCGGATACGGTGATTTACACGTTTGCCGGGCCGGGGGAAGGGTCCGATAGACAATGAAGATCCGCGTACGAAAGCGGATCTCATACAGATGTTAGAATTAGATTACTGGGGGTAATCGTGGAATCTTCGTGGTAGGGGTGCCCGCCGCGGCGGGCGCCCCTACGCTGAGCTGTGCATCAATCCGTACCATTTTCAAAGACGATTGTATTAGATCTCCTGATATAGGTGACTGCCGCTCTTAACAAACTCATCCGATTTTTCTTCCATTCCCTTTTGGAGCGCCTGATCTTCAGAGATCCCGAGGTGAGCGGCGTAATCGCGGACGTCCTGCGTGATCTTCATGGAGCAGAAATGCGGCCCGCACATGGAGCAGAAATGCGCCAGTTTGGAAGACTCCTTGGGGAGGGTTTCGTCGTGGAAGAGACGCGCCCGGTCCGGATCCAATCCCAGATTGAACTGGTCTTCCCATCGGAACTCGAACCGCGCCTTGGAAAGCGCGTTGTCCCGGACCTGCGCCCCCGGATGTCCTTTGGCCAGATCCGCAGCGTGCGCCGCGATCTTGTAAGCAATAATGCCATCCTTGACATCGTCTTTGTCGGGCAGTCCAAGATGTTCCTTTGGGGTCACATAGCACAACATGGCCGTTCCATACCAGCCGATCATCGCTGCACCAATGGCAGAGGTGATGTGGTCATAGCCCGGGGCGATGTCGGTGGCCAGGGGTCCCAGGGTGTAAAAGGGTGCTTCGTGACAGTATTTCAATTGCAGGTCCATGTTCTCCTTGATGAGTTGCATGGGGACATGGCCAGGTCCCTCGATCATGGTCTGCACATCATGCTTCCAGGCAATCCCGGTAAGTTCACCCAGAGTCTTCAATTCCCCCATCTGGGCTGCGTCGTTGGCATCGCGAATGGATCCCGGGCGCAACCCATCCCCCAGTGAAAAGCTGACATCGTAGGCCTTCATGATCTCGCAGATCTCTTCAAAGTGGGTGTAGAGGAAATTCTCCTGGTGATGTGCCAGGCACCACTTGGCCAGGATCGAACCCCCGCGGGACACGATGCCGGTCATGCGACCCGCAGTCAGCGGCACGTAGGCGAGACGCACTCCTGCATGGATGGTGAAGTAGTCCACCCCCTGCTCGGCCTGCTCGATCAGTGTGTCGCTAAAGATCTCCCAGGTCAACTCCTCCGCTCTCCCGTCCACTTTTTCGAGTGCCTGATAAATCGGCACCGTGCCCACCGGAACTGGGCTGTTCCGCAAAATCCACTCACGCGTCTCGTGGATGTTCTTTCCCGTGGAGAGGTCCATCACCGTATCGCCCCCCCAGCGGATCGCCCAGGTCATTTTCTCGACTTCCTCCTGGATCGAGGAAGAGACGGCGGAGTTTCCGATGTTGGCGTTGATCTTCACCAGGAAATTCCGTCCGATAATCATCGGCTCCAGTTCCGGATGATTGATGTTGGCCGGGATGATGGCGCGGCCCCGGGCGACTTCGCTACGCACAAATTCGGGGGTGATGCGTTGCGGAATCGATGCCCCGAAAGTTTCGCCCGGATGTTGCCATCGGTCGATCTCCGCCAGACCATCAAGTCTTTGGTTTTCGCGGACGGCGACATATTCCATTTCAGGGGTGATGATGCCCTTGCGGGCGTAATGCATTTGCGACGCATTGCGTCCGGGATTCGCACGGCGAGGCGGTCGCCTGAGATTGAAGCGCAACTCAGCCAACTGCGGATCAGCGAGGCGCTTCCGGCCATACGCTGAACTCGGGGTGGTCAGAACTTCCGTGTCCTCCCGCTCTTCGATCCAGCGGGAGCGGAGATCTGACAATCCCGTTCGAATATCCAAGCGCACTTCGGGATCGGTGTAGGGTCCTGAGGTATCGTAGACGTAAATCGGGGGATTTGTTTCCACACCGGAGGTCGTGAGTGTGTCGGCCTGACTGATTTCTCGCATGGGCACCCGGATATCAGAACGGGAACCCTGGACGTAAATCTTCCGGGAGCGGGGCAGTGGTTTGAGGACCGCCTCATCGACATAGGCGGTCTCACTGAGGAATTTCGGGCTGGCACTCATGGCATACTCCTAAATGTATCGGGAGATCTGGGCTGTCGAGGACGCGACGGACCTCGTCCCGTTTTCACAATTCGCTCGGCGAACCCCAAAATCTCCGTACGGAGATTTCAAGTATATCACAAGTCACGGCGCCCTGGTCGGGCTGAGGACGGCACCATGCTTCATTCCAGCATGCGAATCAATTCGGTGAAGACCTCATCAACCGAAAGCTGTGAAAGGGGGTTTTTCTTGAGGAATCGACACTGTGCGCCCAGCGGCCGGTAGTGTTCCGTGACTCCGATACTGAACAGGCCCAGCGTCGGCGTTCCGACGGCAGCACTCATATGCATGGGGCCGGTGTCGTTACTCACGATCGCGGTGCAACGGTTCAACAACGCCGCGAGTTGCGGGATGGCTTCGGCCCGGTCAGGTCCGCCGATAGCAGCGGCCGCCGTGTTTCCGTCCGCCTGCATGTCCCGGGTGATCCTTTGGCACAAAGCGGCTTCGTGGACCGCAGAGAAGTTCACGAAGCCGGCACGACGCCCGTTTTCCCGCGCATGGCTTGAGACTCGACCGGCCAGTTCGATGAAACGTTCCACCGGCCATGTGCGGACCTCCCCTGAGGCCGACATCTGAAACCCGTACACCTCATCCAGTCCTAGCAACCCCTGTTGCTCCCAGAATTGAAGGGCCATGGCCTCAGCGGCTGGCGGCACCTTGAGGCGGGGAGTAACGGGGTCGCCGAGCGGCAGAGGTGGACGATCCTCCGGTGCGGTCTCGGAGGACCGGCCACCTGTCGTGTGTGGATGAGGGTTTTCCGGGGCGAGACTTTGTACTACCCTGCAGAACATTTGAGCGACGAGAAGAGATTTATCTTCGGTTACCGGCGGGAGATTAAAGCAAAACCCCCAATAGGGCTTTCTAAATCTCTTCAGGCCAACCCGCCACCGGGCTCCCGTCCAAAGGACGAGCAGTTCAGATTCGCGGAATCCGACCAGGTCAATCGCCAGATCAAACTTCCGCCTCCGCATCTCATTGGCAAACTGGAAGATCCTGCGAATCGACGAAATCTTGTTTCCATCGCGCAGGGCCACCCGATCCAAGGCGATGATCTCATCCACGGCCGGGACCATCTTCAGGACTGGCGCACAGCGGTGTCCGGTGAGGTAGCTGATGTGCGCTTCGGGGAAAAGCTTGCGGCACAACCGCACGGCGGGCTCGGACAGAACGACGTCACCCAGACGCGCCCAGCGAATAATTAAGATGGTTTTCGGTGAAATCATTCAATTCAAGAGAAATCTTGCAGGGCCGCAAAACCGTGTGCCCCCCGATGGCTGAGTGAAAGGGCGGTTCATAATTTTTTTTGAACCTGATCGGCATCGGGATGGAACTCATGCACCTGTCTGGCCCGTTTTTAAGGAGGCCCCGATGAGGGCCCAAGCTCCGCCCCGGCGCGCGCCCCTTCAGCCGAAGGTTTGATGTTAGGGAGAGGGAAAACTTTTGTCAAACGATGGGGCGCTAAAGCCGGACAAGAAATTAAGCCGATGCGAGAACATGCAGACAGCCCTCGCAGGGAGGCAAGTGATGATTCTCCAGATAGGGACGGAGGTTGGTATGGTTCACCGTGATAGGTTTGAACTGACCTTGGAAGGGGTGCTCAAATCGACTGCCGGGGATCCTGGTCTGGATCCCGGGCGTGATTCTCCGGACATTGGAGAGGCCACCTGTGACCGGCCGCCCACGCCGACTTTGCGGGCTGTGGATTCATTCAAGATATCCAATTCGCACTCGCTCCGGGCGAGAACCTCTTTCCACATGTGCTCATTGTAGACGCAGCCGGGGTCACCCGCCTGGACATCCCCCGTATAGCTTTCGGCCCGGGCGCGACAGCCTCCGCAGAAGAATCGATAGTCACAGACGCCGCAATGGTCGCCGCGATCATCCCGGTCGCTCAGGATCGCTTCCAGGGGTTGGTTCCAGATCTCCGCGAAAGAAGATTTGCGAAGGTCGCCGATGGTCCGGGTCGGCATGTAGACGCACGGGTTGACCTGACCGTTGGGCTGGATGGAACAATAGCAGCGATGTGCCCCGCAGCCGCCGATGTACTTGGAGACCACGCGCGCTTCCTGCCCCCGGCCGGAGCCGCCATGTCCCATCGCCATCATGCCCTCAGGATCGCCAAACATCAGACAGGCCCTCCCGAATTGAGGCGCCGTCGACATGACGCTTATCTTTCCTTCGTTCAAGGTCTGCTGAAGGAGTCTCAATAACGCTTCGCGTTGCGAGGGCGACATGTCTTCGTGAGCCATTTCCACACCCCGTCCAACAGGGATGAAGTTGAAATGGACAAAAGTGTTTGCGCCGAGTGAAACCGCGAGGTTGATCATTTCCCGTGCCTGCGCGACGGTGTCCCGGGTGAAACAACAGGCAATTCCGCATCGCATCCCCGCCGCACTCACATTCTTGATTCCCTCAATGGACCGGGCCCAGGCGCCCTTCGACTGGCGAAAGTCATCGTGGATGGAAGGATCCACAGAATCCAACGAGACCTCCACGTACTTAACCCCCAGGGAAGCGAGACGCTCGCAGGTGCGGGGTGTGAGCAGGGTTCCGTTGGTTGCGAGCGTCGCATATACCAGCTTTTGCCGGGCTCGTTCCAACACCGCCCACACGTCGGGGTCGACCAGTGGCTCACCGCCCGCCAGGGCGATCAAGGGAACGAGGTTTTCTGAAAGCTGGTCCACCACGGCCAACTTCTCGGCCCGGTTCAGCTCGTCGGAGCCCCGCTTGTGAATCGCGTCCTGATAACAGTGCTTGCAGGACAGGTTGCAGGCGTTGGTAATGTTCCAAACCACGAGCAAGGGAGAGATGAATCGCTGGGGGGTCAGCAGACCGTGGATCGCCACCGAACGAGCGGTGTTCAGCAGCGTCCGCGTTGTGGGCCAGTGATGAAAGACCTTTTCCACGGCACGCTCGGGCGAAATCCGTGTCTTGGCAACAAAGTAATCGATGGCTTTGTGGACCGGGGCATACTTGATCTTCTCATAGAGAGAGGCGTCGGGATTGCGGTAGGAATAAAAGATATTTTCCATGGGCGTGTGCCCATTGGGGCCCTTCGTCAAGTGCTTCAGGATCCTCCGGGTAACGGGATGGTTGAGGTACCTCTCAAAGTCGTGGGGAGTGGGGGGAGCCGCCTGGGTCAGTTTGGGAACGTTTGGCCGCTTGGCGGTCTTGATGCGAGTGCCGTCAGGGGTATACATAGCGGGAAAATCCATCCTCCACGTTGGTGCCTAGCCGGGGATTTTCCCTGGGGAGGCCCGGGGACTTACTTGATCAAGGCCGGCGAGCCACCGGCCTTGACAAATTCTGCGTCTAATGTGAGCCATTCTTTTTGAACGGCACCGAGTACTTCTTCTCAATCATTTCCCTGAACGTCGGCCCGGAATTGTAGGCACAGAAGGGGTAAATGAGGCCGTTGGGCGCGGCATAATGGATGATGCAGCGCTTCACGCGCTCGACGTCGTAATTGTAGGAATCCATGAAGTGCATCCCGGCCACCATCAGCGTCCTGTAAGTGAATGTGCCGTCCTTGCCGCCTCGGCCGTATTTCTTGTCGGTCATCCCTTGCAGGGTCTGCAGGAACTTGGGGAAAGTCAACCCTTTGGGGGCGTACTCTGGTTTGAAGTACTTTTGCAGGGATTGCCATACCTTGATCTTGGTAAAGAACTTGAAAGTGGCTCGGTTCGTCTCCCGTGAAATGGTGTCGACCGTCTGCAGCATAGCGCCGATGTCAACAAAACGGGTGATCGGCACGGCTTCCTTGCGGTCTTCGCTCACGAACAGATAGGTGCCGATGGAGCAGTGAGGATGGCTGGTCAACTGGGTGGTTTCCTCGCCTTTGATGGCACTCAGCAGCTTAGAAAACGGCGTGACGCATGACAGCGGGAACCAATCCTCATAGCGATTCGCCAGCCCGGTCTGCTCCTCGACGCATCGCGCCACATCCGTCATCGTAAATCGCTTGGCTTCCCGTTCCCGCTTAGCAATTCGTCCGGTAAAGGTGACCGGCTGGAAGCTGATCGCGCTCGTGCAATCCACGTTTTCAATGGCCAACTTGATGATGTCGCCGATCTGGTGATCGTTCAGCCCCTTTACGATGGTGGGGACAAAACAAATCTTCAGGCTGGCTTTTCGGCAATTTTCGATGACCTTGAGTTTCTGCTCATACAGGGATTCACCGCGCGTGCGCTTGTAAATGTCGTCGCAAACGCCGTCGAATTGCAGATACAAGGTATGCAAACCGGCCTCTTTGGCCGCCATCGCGAAATCCAGGTCGAGGAACTTGATGCCATTGGTGGCCGCCTGGAGGTGGGAGAACCCCATTTCCGCGGCCATGCGGAGGATCTCCAGGAACCGGGGGTGAAGCGTCGGTTCGCCGCCCGAGAACTGAACTACCCGGCAGGCGACGGGCCGCTCGTTGCGCAGCGCCTGCAACATCGTCCGGACGTGCTCCAGGGAGGGTTCATAAAGGTAGCCCGACGCATTGGCATTGGCAAAACAGACCGGACAGGTCAGATTGCACCGGTTTGTGAGATCGACGTTCGCCAGACCGGTATGGGAGGTGTGCATGGAGCACAAACCACACTGTTCGGGGCATCGTGTGGCACTGGGAATTGCAGGGTTAGAAACTCCCCGGTTGTCACCGAAGTGCCAGCGCTCCATTTTCAGGTACATCTTGGCGTCGGAGTAACAGACATCCTTGACGTATCCGTGCTCGGGGCAGGTCTTCTCCATCATGACCTTGCCGTCCTCTTCGAACACCAGGGCGTCAATCAGCTTTGTGCACTCCGGGCAAAGGGACTGGGTCACCTTCGGCAATCCCACATGGGGCGGGTCAATGCGCGCGCCCGTGTAAGTCGTCTTAGGCTGAATGATCTGGTGGGCTGTAAATTGAAACCGATCCTCTTTTTCCTCTGCCGACGGCAGGTCGATGGTCTGGGGTTGGTCCTGAATTGTCTGTGTACTCACTCACTCCTCCTCGAATTGGAATTCTGCTTGATCTGGATCGCGTCCCTGAGGGACCGCCTGAATCTAACCTGAGTTGAGAAAGAATCCTCCCCTTGAGAATCTAGACGACTGGGTTTCGTTCAGACTGGCAGCCGCCCGGTCGGCAACTGCGTGGCGATTTAAGCCTATAGTCAGCCGAAAGTTGGCTTGCGGTTTGGTCTCGAGACTTCGTCTCATAGGCCCGGATGGGGCAGGGCCCGACCGAGGATTGAATTCTACAACGCCAGCGTGTGGTGTCAAGTGGCTAATTATCTTTGAGTTACAGCTAACGTCAACGTGAGATTGTGACTCGGATCGTTGGGTCCATGATACAATTCTCAACTTGAAGTGGTGAGCGAGGTTGATTCTGGCTGCACTGAAGAGCGTCTCTATGGAATTCAGGATGTGCCCGGACACTCCAAAAGGATGACTGTTAGGTTCCCAGACTCTGTCCGGATTCGCGACTGAACTAGCGGTTGCCCCGCTTCCATCGCGCAACTGGAAAGACCCTCTGCCAGCGCCAAGGCAAGTGGAGTCATTGCATAGACCCCCGGTGGTGTCTTTCTTTTGGGTTGGCGAGACGGGGGTGCCCATGAAGTCGATGTGGCGAATTGTCGTTTGAGGGCGAAAATGCTTAAGAAGATGGGGTCTGTGTTCGTAAATTCGAGCAGCGTTTGTTGGCGTGAATCCGTGTCCCGGAAGAATTTGAGGAGCCTGGAGTATTGAGAATGATCTTCGAAACCTTTCCAGTCGGTCTACTGCAATGCAATTGCGCCATCCTGGGCGATGAGGTGACGCGTGAAGCGATCGTGATTGACCCCGGCGATGAGGTGGAGCGCATTCTTGCGGCGCTCAAGAAGCATGACCTCAAGCTCCGCAGGATCATGAACACACACACGCACATCGATCATGTGGGCGCCAATGCGGAACTCCGGGACCGGACGGGCGCGGAGGTCTGCCTCCACAAGGCGGACCTGCCTCTTCTCGAGAATCTGAAGAGGCAGGCGGCCATGATCGGCATCCCCGAACCGCCCGCATCGAGGGTTGATGCCTTTCTTGAAACAGGGGACGTGATTCGGTGCGGATCGATACACTTTGGGGTACTTCATACACCCGGACACACGCCCGGAAGCCTGACCTTTGAGACGGAAATGTTGAGCACGGGTGGAAAGACTGGGAAGAGTTCCGGCCTGATTTCAGCGGATACGGATATTCAACCTGTCACTCTACTCGAAGGGAACAAAGCGCCGAGGCAAGTTCTCTTCACCGGCGACACGCTCTTCATGTCCTCGATTGGGCGGACCGACTTGTGGGGGGGCTCCTATGAAACGATTCTGAAATCGTTGGCCGGGATTTTACGGAAATACGACGACTCTACTCTCGTTTATCCCGGCCATGGACCCGCGACCACGATCGGCTACGAGCGGCAGTTCAATCCATTTTTGCAGGAATTAATGTAGGGCGACCAGACTGGTCGCCCTACTGATTCTCCTGGATGTATTCCAGGGTAGTCCTGTCCCCGCTTCGGATTTGTGCTGCCAGGGATCGCGCAACGGGCTCTCTCCGTCGCAGGTAACGATCCGCCACGGTTGCCCTTCCTTCGTCGTCTGAATGATCCGCCAGGCCCTTCAGTAAACGGGCGCCATGAAACAGGGAAAACATCGTGGCGAGCCGTTCGGCGTTCAGCAAGGCATAGCTGAAGTGTTTTAGGTCCTCCCGTGAAAAGGCCGACTTTCCTTGCCGGATCAGTTGGATCCAACTTAAATCCTTCCCGGCCATCCGGGAGCCTTTCTTTTTTTCGCGAAGAATATCCAGGACCAGGTATTGGATTGAGCTCGATATTTCATCTCGAATCGCCAGCAGGTTCTTGGTACCCGCAGCGGCACGCGACTTGGCCGCTTTCAGGGCCAGGCGGCTGCTTAAAAAGTCTTTCGGGCGGGACATGGCCCAGTTGATCTGGTCCTTGAGCGCCATGAGAGCCTGGATCTGCGAAGTCCCTTCATAGATGGCCGTGATGACCGAATTGCGCAAGTGCCGCTCGACTTCATACGATTCGAAAATGCCATAGCCGCCGTGAATCTGGAGGGCCTTCCGGGTGATCTCGACCGCCTTTTCCGCCCCCCAGTACTTGATCAAGGGAGTCAGCTCGCGGGAGGCATGCTCCAGTTTCTTGACAAGCTGTTTCACTGTCCTGCCTTCGGCTTCAGTCAACTTTCCTTCGGCCAGGAGTTTCTTCAGGCCGACCCGTCGGTCCTCCATCTGGGTGGCCTCGTAAATCATGGCGCGCAGCGCCCGGATTTCCAGGTCCATATCCAGCAGCATATCCGCCACGAGTTCGTGCTGAGCAATGGCCTTCCCCATTTGCCGGCGCTGCCGGCCATAGTCGTAGGCCTTTCGGTAAGCCGCCTGACAAATTCCCAGGGCCTGAATGCCGACCGCCACACGCGCTTCGTTCATGAACGACAGGATGTACTCCCAGCCCTTGCCCGGTTCTCCAATCAGGTACCCGATCGAGTTATCGAAATACTGTTCCAGGGTGGGCGAGCCGCGGAGCGACAACTTGTGTTCCGGTTTCCCGATCTCAAAATTTTTCACGCGTTTGCCGTCACGCTCAATAAAGCGCGGGACCAAATGCATAGAGAGCCCTTCCAGGCCCTTTGAGTGGGCGTCTGTGCGGGTCAGGACCAGGGCGATGTCGCCGCAACCATTGGTGATAAATTGTTTTCGCCCGGTGACATGCCAGGCTCCATCGCCGGCATCGACGGCCGAAGTGGTGAGGGCGCCGACGTCGCTCCCGGCTTCCGGTTCCGTCATGGCAACCGAACCTGAAATTTCGCCGCTCGCCAATTTAGGGATATATCGTTTTTTGATCTCATCGCTCGCGAATCGAAGCAGCATCATGGCGGGGCTTTGATAAAAAGCGAGGAAACTGAGGGTGTTGGGACAGGCGGTCGAGATCATTTCAACCATCATGGCATTGACGGTGAATGGAAAGTTCCAGCCCCCCAACTCTTTGGGCAGACTGACCGCGAGGATTCCGAGTTGCTTCGCCCCTTCGAGATTGCTCACGAGACCCTCGGGAAGGGTGACTTCTCCGTCCTTCCATTGAATCCCTGCTTGGTCGATTCCGGCGGCCCGGGGCTCCACTTCCCGGGCACAGAATTCACCCACCAGGCTTAATACTTCCTCGTATTGCTGCCTCGTTTCGTCGACATTAAGCGGACCATCGCTCTCTTCGTGCCAAGCCGCAGTGACCTGATTCCAATCGACGGCATGATGAAAATGAAATTGGAGATCCTCGTTTTCAGCAAAGAGATTTTTGGAGGGCATGAGGGGATCCTTGTTATCCGCCATGTAGGGGCGCACAGCTGTGCTCCCCCCGAATTCGGATGTTACCAGGCTGGTTGGGGCGCACGGCTGTGCGCCCCTACAATCGATCAACTAGCCATAATGCGGCTCTAGAAACGCATTTGCTCCTGATTTACGAATAGAACGATTCCTTAGATTCCGCCATGCGAACGATCATTTCCGAGGGTTTAAAGCGGTCTCCCCATTTCTTCTGGAGTGATTCGAGGTTGCGCAATACGTTTTCCAGACCCATTGCATCCATATAGCGAAAAGGCCCCCCCTGAAAGGGCGGGAATCCCAGGCCCATCACGGCGCCGATATCTCCATCCCGTGGTGAGCGGAGGATGCCCTCCTCCAGGCAACGAGCGCATTCATTCAGCATCGCCATGGAGAGCCGCGATTGAATGTCGCCCGCGACCACAGGTTTTCGATTTCTTCCACCGGGTAACAGATCGTAGATCGTGGGGTCGACTCCAACCTTCCGGACTTCCTCCTTGCGGTTAAGCACGTACTGGTAAAACCCTTTTCGGAGTTTGCGGCCGAGGCGTCCATTCTGAATCAACTGTTCCATGCTGGAGGGCGGTTTCAGTCGTTCGCCAAACGCCTCCAGCATGATCTTCCCCACTTTTGCCGCGACATCGATGCCGACTTCATCCAGCAGGGTCATGGGCCCCACGGGAAACCCGAAATCGATCATGGCCTGGTCCAAGGCTTCCACAGGTGCGCCTTCTTCCAGGATGAAGGAAGCCTCGTTCATGTAGGGGGACAGAATCCTGGAGGTATAAAACCCCACACCATCGTTGACCACGATGGGGAACTTCCCGATCAACTTCCCATATTCCACGGAGGTGGCAATCGTCTGCTTGGAGGTTTGCCGGGTGACGATGATCTCGAGCAAAGGCATTTTGTGGACGGGTGAGAAGAAGTGGAGCCCGATGAATTGCTCCGGACGCCTGGAGGCTTCCGCCAGTTTGGCGATCGAAATCGAAGAGGTGTTTGAGCCCCACACGCAGTCGTCACGAAGATGTGGCTCGACTTCCCGAACCACCTGATGTTTGAGGTCAACATCCTCGATGACAGCCTCGATGATCAGACCGCAGGTCGAAAAACTGTTCAACTCGGTTGTGGCGGAGACACGATCCTTCAACTGCTGGAGTTCCAGTCGTGAGATCGACTTTCTGCGGAAGCGATCATCGAAGACCCTGTAACACGCCGTGAGGCCCTTCAAACAGGCTTCTTCGGAAACATCGCGGAGGCGGGCGTTGACCCCGGCACTCGAACAAACCGCGGCGATACCCGCTCCCATGAATCCAGCCCCCAGAATGCCCACCGGGGCGACAGCTTGCGGCCGGATGGAAGGGCCATCCATTCCCGGATCCTTTTTCAAATCAGTGGTCGCAAAGAAAAGGTGAATCAATTGCCGGCAGGTACTGGTCATGGCGAGATCCCCAAACGCCTTGGATTCCTCCATGTACCCTTTCACGGGCCCTTGCGATACGCCCGCCCGGATTGCTCCCAGGGCGCGCAAGGGAGCAGGATAATGGCCATGTGTTTTCTCCCGGATCATTTTCTCGGCCTGGCGGAAGAGCAGCCATCGGCCCACGGGATTGCATTCAAGCGCCCAGGCAAGCAGCCCCTGGGGCCGGTGCCTTCGCGGCCGGATCTTCCCCTCACCGAGTTCTCCAGCCCGGGTAAGCGCGACGTGGAGGAGCAGGGGACGGGGAACGACCTCGTCGACGATTCCTGTCCGGAGCGCCTGCTGAGGTCTGTAATTACGGCCACTGGTCGCAATCTCGATGGCGTTTTGAAGTCCTACAAGGGGGGGCAGGCGTTGGGTTCCACCGGCTCCCGGGAGCAAACCGAGTTTCACTTCAGGCTGTCCCAGCTGTGTTTTCCTGTCATCGGCACATATCCGGTAATGGCAGGCCAGCGCGACCTCCATGCCACCGCCCAGGCAGGCACCCTGGATGGCAGCCACGACCGGGATCTTCATATCCGCAATCTTTTGCAGGAGCCTCTGTCCGGAGCGGGAGGCTTCAGCCGCCTGGCTCGCGGATTCGAACTTCAGGAATTCTTGGATGTCAGCGCCAGCGATAAAGGTATTCTCCTTGTCGCTGATCAGAACGATCGCCCGAAGGTCGGAGCGATGTCTGAGGTCATCAAAAATCTCTTCGGCCTCTTGAACCACTGCGGCGGTCAGCTTGTTGACCTTCTCCCCTTCGAGGTCTAAGTGAAGAAGGGCAATCTGGTTTTCATCAACGGATAGTTTGAATGCGGGCATAAGATTCATGCAGGGCGGGATTGAGCTGTAATTGTTAGATGGCTCCCTGGCTTCTGAGGAATGAGATTTCAGGTCTTGAATACCCCAACCGGGTCAGAATCTCATCGGTATGTTCCCCCAGCTTCGGGGCGGACTGATACACCGGCGCCTCTAAGCCTGAAAACTTCAACGGTGATCCCAGTTGTTTCGAGACTCCCCCGGACGGAAGAGCGACTTCCTGAAGCATGCCTCGCTGCTGGATTTGTGGGTTTGTAACAACCTCGTCCAGTGAATCCACAGGTTCGCAGCAAACATCAAGTCCTTCAAACGCAGCCACCCACTCGCCCTGGGTGCGGGAGGCCAAAGTCCCGGCGACTACCTGAAACACCTGCTCGCGCTCATCTCCCGTGGCAAACTGCTTTGATGTCAATTCGCGCCGTCCGATCGCTCCACAAAAATTCTCCCAGAATTTAGGTTCGATCGCGCCGAGGGCCAGGAACCTCTCATCCGCCGTCCGATACACATTGTAAAAGGGGACTGAGCCTGTGAGCTCCATCTTCTCGCCCACCTTCAGCGAATCGCCTGCCATGGTTTGAGAGAAGGCGACCGGGAGCAGCGCCAGGAGCCCGTCCAGCATCGACACATCGACATGTTTTCCCTCGCCGGATTTTTGTCTCGCGAGGAGGGCGATCAAGATGCCCGCTAGACAGAGCATGGCCCCGGAAGCCAGGTCGGCTATTTGAATAGGGGGGATGACGGGTGTTCCGCTGGCGTCCGTGTTCAATCCCAGCAGTCCCGCACGGGCAATATAGTTGATGTCGTGTCCGGCCCTGTTGCGATAGGGGCCGTTCTGTCCATACCCGGAGATGGAACAGTAGATGAGTCGGGGGTTGTGTTGTTTCAGGCTGTCATAATCGATCCCCAACCGTGCCGTGACGCTGGGGCGGAAGCTCTCCACCAGGACGTCGGCCTCCCTTGACAACTTCAGAAAGACTTCCTTCGCCCCGGACGATTTCAGGTTAAGCGTCAACCCTTTCTTGTTGCGGTTCAATTGGAGAAACAGGGCCGATGTCCCGTCCACAAAGGGGGGGCTCAGTCGAACCGGATCCCCCAGCGCCGGCTCTTCAATTTTGATAACCTGTGCTCCCCAATCTCCCAGCACCATGGTGGCATAAGGCCCCGGCAGGTGGCGTGAAAGGTCAAGGACAGTGAGGTCATTTAACATGATGAATTCTGTCAAGGCGTTCCGGCGGGACGTTTCTATCTGTCATAGTGCTCGAGCACCATGGCGGCGCCGTGCCCTCCCGCCGCACAGGCAGTCACCAGGCCAAACTCTGATTGCGTTCGGACCAGCTCGTTTGCCAGGGTCGTGACCATGCGTGCCCCCGTCGCCGCAAAAGGGTGTCCAATGGCGATCGAGCCACCATAGCGATTGAGCTTTTCGTAATCGATTTCTCCTATCGGTTCGCTGCGATTCAACTTTTCTTCCGCCCACTTCCTCGATTCAAACATTTTGATTGTCGACAGGACAGAGGCGGCGAATGCTTCATGCATCTCGATCGCGGAAAGATCGTCCCACTTGATGGCGGCGCGATCCAGGGCGACGGGGGTGGCATAGGCGGGGCCCATCAGCATTTGATCTTTAGGCGAGTGTGCAGAGAACGCGTAGGATCGGACAAAGGCAAGCGGTTTCACGCCGAGGGCCAGGGCCTTCTCTTCACTCACGAGCATGACTGCGGCAGCGCCGTCGGTCAATGGGCTCGCATTGGCGGCCGTAATCGTTCCATAACGTCGATCGAAGACCGGTTTCAATCCCGCCATCGATTCCAAGGTGGTGTCGTGTCGAATCACATTGTCTTCCTGCACCACTTTCTTTTCTTCGACAAGGAAAGCGGGCGAGATCTCGCTTCTGAGAATACCCTTGCGTTGCGCGGCTGAAGCGCGGATGTGACTGAGGAGAGCAAACTCGTCCTGTTCCTGACGTGAGATCCCGTTGATCTGGGCCATCTGTTCCGCCGACTGTCCCATCGTGAGTCCGGTCGAGGGTTCCTCCAGCGCCGGGGTATCGGGAATGAAATCCCGAAGTCTGAACTTCAATCCCGTCGTGAGCTTTTCTCTGAAGCTACGCCCACGATTGAGTTCGAGGAACAGATCCCTGGCATGCTTGCCGAAAGTCAAGGGGACATCCGACAGCGATTCCGCTCCACCCGCCACGATGACGTCCGCCCGTCCCGCCGCGATCTGATCGACTCCATTGGCGATGGCCACCAGGGACGAGATGCAGGCCAGGGAAACTGTGTATGCCGGGACTCCGGAAGGAATTCCGCACCCCAGCGCAATTTCCCGTGCAATATTGGGCATCTTCAGGGCCGGTACGACCACGCCAAAGATCATCTGGTCAATGTGACGCAGGTCGATCCCGCTGCGCGCCAGCAGTTCAGTGACTGCAATTTTCCCGAGGTCGACAGCACCGAGGTGTTGGAAATGAGTCCAGGCTTTTATGAACGGGGTCCGACATCCCGCCACGATCGCGGTGCGTCGACCGGGCGAAAGTGAAGGCAGCATGAATTATTCTCCTGTGGATGATCGCAAGAAGCATAGGGGAAAGAGTTCGGGCTTTCAAGGGAGGAGTTTTTCTCCATCTGCGATGACTTCCTGTGCCGTACGCTAAGGATGCACGCCCCGAGATCCCGGGGACGGTTTTTTTGAGGCCTCCTGGTCTTCCGGAGTGTTCCGGGAGATCATGATCGTCCCGTTGGGGCGGCCCGGCTCTCCTCGTAAAGACGGCTGATCTCACGGGAGTATTTCTCAGCGATAAATTTCCGCCGCAGCTTGAGCGTCGGAGTCAGCTCACCGGTCGCCTCGGAAAAATCAACCGGAAGGATTCGAAACTTCTTGATTTGCTCAAATCGCGCCAATTGCTGGTTGACCCGGTTCACGATGTCGGCGATGCGTTCAATGACTTGCGGGTGTTCCGTGAGTTCGCGGTATGTCCCTTCACCCACGCCCAGCCGGCGAGCCAGCGGGGGGAGTGTTTCAGCGCTCAGCGTCAGAAGGGCCGTCAGGTAGTTGCGCCGATCGCCCACTACCATGGCCTGACTGATGAGGGGGTCGTGTTTCAGAAGATTTTCGATGTTCTGAGGAGAAATATTCTTTCCGGCGGAAGTAATAATCAGCTCCTTTTTCCGGTCCAGGATGGTGAGAAAACCCTCATCATCAATCCGCCCAATATCGCCGGTATGATACCAACCGTCGACCAGGGCTTCTTGTGTGGCCCGAGGGTCTTTGAAATACCCGAGGAAAACATTGCGGCCCCGAACTAGAATCTCCCCGTCGTCCGCGATTCTCACGTCCACTCCCGGCAACGGCTTCCCCACGGTTCCAAACTTGAAATGGTCAAAATCGCTGACGGTGGTGGGGGAGGTCGTCTCGGTGGCCCCATACGCTTCAAAGATCGGCAATCCCACAGCATGAAAGAACTCCAGGACTTCCCTCGACAGGGGAGCTCCCCCAGAGGCGAAGAAACGGAGGCGGCCTCCCAACCGCTTCCGCAGTCTTTGAAAAGCCAACCGGTCTGCCAGCCAGTGCTTGAAACGAAGGCGTGGAGGGAGGGCAAGTTTCGAGATTTGATAGGGGGTGGCTTCTCGTCCGACCTTGATCGCCCATTGGAACAGCGCCCGTTTAAACCCCGGGCTGGATGCAACCGTTGCCAGGATTCGCTCAAGAGCTTTCTCAAAGAAACGCGGGACTCCGGTGACCACTGTCGGGGCCAATTCTGCCAGGTTTTCCGGGACCGTCTCCATCCGTTCCGCATAGCCGACCTGTGCCCCGAGGTAGACTGGGAGATACAGACTGCCGAGCCGTTCCAAGGCATGAGCCAGGGGGAGGAATGAGAAGAATACATCCCGGTCAGAAATCATGTTGAGGTTGGACAGGGTCTCACATACAAACATCAGGTTATCGTGGGCAAGCATGACGCCTTTGGGAGGCCCCGTGGTGCCCGACGTGTAAATGATGATCGCGAGCTGCTCCCGGTGCAGCCTGCTGAAGGAGGGGTCCAGATTCACCGGGTGTGCAACCTCGAGCCGCTCTCCTTCCCGGAGGAAATCATCCCACAGGATAAGGAAATCGTCTCCGCCGCTCACCCCGGTCGCATCAATGATGACAGCTTTTTCGAGAGATGGAGCCTGGGTACGTATCTCTTTGATTTTTTCAAGCTGTCTCCGATTTTCTACGACCACCAGCTTGGCCCCGGAATGGCTGAGGATGTGCGCCGTGTCTTTCGGGACGTTGGTGGCATAAATTGAAACTGAGATGGCTCCCAAGGTCAGGATAGCCAGATCAACCATCGCCCACTCGGGTCGATTGTTGGAAAGAATAGCGATGACCTCGCCTTCCCGCACCCCCTGATTCGTGAGGGCTGCCGCGAGATGACGGACCGATCGGCCAAACTCACCCCAGGTGATGTCGATGTAGCGACCGCCGCGCTTCACCCGCAGCGCAGTCTGCTCCGGCCGGGTGCGCACGTGTTTCCAGAAGGAATGGACAATGGTCGCTTCCGAGGGCATTGGCAATACTCAGTTTCGTTGGGTGATAGGAGCTGGATCGAGCAGGAAGTATATCAGAAAATCAGCGTTCAAAGTTCATAGTCCAAAGTTCAAAATCAACAGTCCAAAGTCTGAAACCCAGTTCCCAGTTCCCAGTTCAAAGTTGAAAGTCTAGAATTACACGCTGTGTTCATTTCCGGCCTCCGACTTCTGACCTCCGACTTCCGACTTCTGTCTTCCGGTTCTTTCCTCTGAGAACTGGCAACTGAGAACTGTCTTCTGGCAACTGCTCTCCTCAAAAACCCTTTGTGATTTAACACATCCACCGAGTACAATCCCTGCAGCGTCTTCCAGGTTTCGTCCAGAACAGATCTAAATGATGAAGTGAGAATCCGAGAGGAGCCCATGCCGATCAGCAAACAACTTACGGTGGTACTAGAAAACAAGCCGGGCGCGCTGGCAGAGCTGTGCACGGAACTCTCTAAGCTTGCGGTCAATATCACAGCGATCATGGCCCCTGAATCAAAATCACAGACCCCCCTCCGCATGGTGACCAGCAGCCACGAGGCCGCAAAGCGTGTGCTCACGGCCATGAATCTGAAATTCACCGAAGAGTCGGTACTTACTCTGCGGGTCGCGGATCGGCCCGGATCATTGGGACGTCTGACGCGCAAGCTGGCCGAAAATGATATCAACATCGAGTACATTTATGGGTCCATCGTTAAAGGGATGGGCAAGGCCCTCATCGTGGTGGCGGTATCCGACAACGAGCGCGCGGCGAAGTTGGTATGATTTCAAACCGGCAACCCAACCACACGGTCGAGTCGCATTGGAGAGGCAATCGGTCGGGGACACCTTGAACCCAAGTCCGCTGTGCTACCCCCTGAATCCAACTTAGTGTGAGGAACGATTGCATGAGTTCCCTTCTTCATTGGCGCAAGGAGTTTCCCGTTCTGGAATCAACCTGCTACATGATTTCCAATTCGCTCGGCGCCATGCCACGCAAGACCTACGATGACCTGCGCCAATATGCCGACTCATGGGCTCGGCGTGGTGTCCGCGCCTGGGAAGAAGCGTGGTGGATGCTTCCCGCTGAGGTCGGAGACCTGATGGCTCCCCTCATTGGGGCCGAGCCCGGGGAAGTGATCATGCAAACCAACGTGACGTTGACCCAGGCCCAGATCCTTTCGTGCTTTGAGTTCAAGCCTCCCCGAAACAAGATCGTCTGTGAGGCCATGAATTTTCCCTCCGTCATGTACCTCTACCAGCAGGCCAGCAGACGGGGGGCTCGCTTCGAAACAGTTCCCAGCCAGGATGGCATCCATACCCCGACCGAGTCGATGCTTCAGGCAATCGACGAGGAAACGCTGCTGGTACCGATGTCTCATGTGATTTTCAAAAGTGCTTATGTCCAGGACGCCCGCGAGATTATCAACCACGCTCACCGGATGGGCGCGCTGGTCATCCTGGATGTGTACCAATCTGCCGGAATCATGCCGATCGACGTGAAGGCGCTCAATGTGGATGTGGTCATCGGGGGCTGCTTGAAATGGCTGTGTGGCGGACCCGGCAATGCGTTCCTTTACGTTCGGCCCGATTTGTACGAAAAGCTGGAACCCGCCCTGACCGGCTGGCTGTCGCACGAGTCTCCATTTAATTTTGAGCCGCCCCCTATCCGGCGTCGTCACGACGTCTGGCGGTTTTTGTCGGGGACTCCTCCCATTCCGGCACACTATGCGGCCAAGGCTGGCCTCGAGATTATCAATCAGATTGGAGTGGCCGCCATCCGCGAGAATTCGATTCGGCAGACCGCCCGGCTGATTGCGCTCGCCGACGAAGCAGGTTTGAAAGTGAATTCTCCTGGGGATCCTGAACAACGCGGGGGCACGGTCTCGGTTGATCTGCCTGATGCCATGGAGGTGGCTCACGAGCTTGTGCGCCGCGACTTCCTCGTGGATTATCGTCCCGGAGCCGGCATCCGTTTGTCACCCCACTTTTACAACACGGATGACGAGATCGACGCCGTCGTGGCCGAGATCAAAAAGATTTCCAATACCCGGGTGGTTTCCTCAACGCAGGGATAATCAGGGTCGACGGCCCGACTTACAGCTGGATGCGATTTCACCTGGACGCTGCAGCTCAGCGAATCCGGCATCGAGGGAGAAAATGTTCTGCTCAGGTTGAATCACCGCTCCGCAGGGGTGGGCAAAGACCAGGATCACCAGTGCATCGCAGGGTTCACAAAGCCTCCACCGATTTTCCGACTTCTTCTCCAACAAGGACAACAACATGCTAAAGAGGATCATTGCAGCTGCGTTACTTCTGGTCGCCTCACCGCACTACACACAGACGTTTCGCCCGGAAATTCGTGGGTCCCATGGAATCGTCGGGTCCGGTCGATACTATTCCGTGGCGGCAGGAATCCGGATGCTCGAACTCGGAGGCAATGCCATTGATGCGGGAGTGGCGACGGTGTTTGCCTCTTCGGTGGTCGAGGTGTCCCACTTCGGCTTTGGGGGGGAAGTTCCCCTCATGATTTATGACGCGCGGTCGAAGAAAGTCATCGTGATTAACGGGCAGGGAACAGCGCCTCGGGACCTGAAACCGGAGTTCTTCAGGAAGATGACGGATGATGAAAAGAAGGCCGCCCATTTCAAGAACAGCGCCGGTGTGGAGCTTCCACTGGCCGACATCGGGCAGGGAAAGATCCCTGGCAACGGGCCACTCGCCGCCACCCTGCCCGCCGTAATGGATTCCCTCGCACTCGCCCTGGAAAACTACGGCACCATGTCGCTCGAACAGGTGATGCAGCCGGCCATCGAACTGGCCGACGGATTTCCTTTTGTCGAGGGGTTGGAACACTACTGGGAACAAAACCGAAAATTCTGCGAAAAGTACCCGGATACGATGGCCGCCTATTTTCCGGGCGGGAAAACGCCGGAGGTGGGGGAAACGTTCCGTCAGCCTAACCTGGCAAAGACCTTCCGGGCGCTGGTGGCCGCTGAACGCGCGGAGTTTCGCCGCTCGCACGACCGCCGCAAAGCCATTGAAGCGGGGCGCGATACGTTTTACAAGGGGGACATTGCGCGCCGCATTGCGGACGCTGATTTGAGGGCCGGCGGGGTCATCACGTTCGAAGATCTTGCGCAGTACCATGGGAAGATCGGGGAGCCCACGACGACCACTTATCGCGGATACCAAATCTACAAGGCGGGTTTTTGGGATCAGGGGCCGGTCCTGTTGATGGCCTTGAACATTTTAGAAGGGTTCGACCTAGCGGATATGGGGCTTGACTCCACCGAGTTTATCCATACCGTGACCGAGGCCATCAAACTGGCCTACGACGACCGCAACGCCTATTTCGGTGATCCCGACTTTGTGAAGGTTCCTGCGAAAGGCCTACTATCGAAAGAGTATGCCACCACTCGCCGCGCGCTCATCAATTCGCACAAGGCCGCACTCGACCACCGCCCCGGCGACCCCTGGAAGTATGAGGGAGTTTTGGAGGGTGGAGCCGCCGCGGCGGAGTCAGCCCGCGTTGCCGATGCCAAATCGGGCCGACCGGTTCATTTCCCCCACGTCCAGGGTGATCCCGCGGTCGGTTTTGTTTCCGGTGACACGACCTGTGTGAATGCCGTTGACAAGGACGGGAACCTGTTTTCAGCCTCTCCCTCTTCAGGCTGGATTCTGGGGGGTGCATTCATCGCCGGCGACACCGGGGTGCCGCTTTCCAATCGTGCCCAGGTTTTTTCGTTGGACGAGAAATCCCCGAATTATCTGGTTGGAGGAAAGCATCCACGGACCACCCTGACGCCGACCATCGTGTTGGTCCCTGAATCAAGTCCGCCCCCGAATTCTGAGCAGCAGGCGGCACGGGATGGCAATACAAATTCCACGGGCCCCTCGGGAGAGACCCCGTCTGCAAGGAAGTTGAAGCCATACCTTGCGCTCTCGACCCCCGGCGGGGATAGCCAGGATCAACAGGTGCTGAATGTCCTGCTTAATCTGATCGATTTCAAAATGCCCATTCAGCAAGCCATCGAAGCACCCAGGCTGAACACAGATCATCCCTTCAGTTCGTTTGATAATCATCAGGACAAGCCGGGCGATCTGAGCCTGGAAAGCCGGATCGCCCCGGGCGTCATCGACGCCCTCCGGGCCAAGGGCCACCAGGTGACCGTCCTGGGACCGTATGGCATGTACACGGGCATGACGGCCGTGGGGGTGGATCCAAAATTCGGGACTTTGTTCGGAGGAGCCGATGTGCGGCGCGAGCGTTACCTCATGGGGTGGTAGAGGACCGATCCTCCCAGGTCGTGGGTTCCGGTCGATCTCATTAATTCATGTGGGGATTGTGAGGGCGACTTCGGGATAAGCGCTTCACCGTAATTGGATCAATACCCAGGCAGGAAAATAGGCATCTAAAGGAGCAGAGTGGGATGGTTCAAACGTTGTTGTGGGTTCACGTTCTCGGCGCGGCCCTTGTCTTGGGCGGTGTTGTGGCGGGATGGGTTTGCATGAACCAGGCGGCGATTGTGGGAGATGCGAAGGTAACCCTGTTTGCGTTGAAGGCGATGCGCCGTTTGAACACATGGACGCTGCACTTGGGGTCCGCCCTGGTTTTGATGAGTGGATTCTGGATGGCACTCGCAGGGCCAGTCCCTCTGAAGCTCAGTGCCAATCCATGGTTGTTGTATTCGGTCATTCTATATTTTGTGATTCTGTTCCTGGTGACAGGGGCGCAATCACCCATTAGCAAAAAAGTAATGGCATTGGCAGAAAAGGATGGGCCTGATTTTGGGGTGATTTTCTCAAGAATTGTTGGTCACTGGAAAATGCTTTCAGGAATCAACGTCTTCCTGCTGGCAGTGATTCTATTTCTCATGGTGTTTAAGCCTTAGGAGCGAGCGTCATTTTTGAGTGGGGCAGACGTCCCGTCTGCCTGCTTATTCCAAGCTACACAAGGACAGACGAGATGTCTGCCTCCCCTTCTGGTTTGAACAGGGCAGACGAGACGTCTGCCCCACCACGGCGCTCAGCGATTGAGATGGAAGATGGCCGAAACAGAACAGAAAAAGACGGTATCCAGTGCTAAAGCGAAAGCCGTGGATTTCTGGCATCATCGCTCGAGGGCGACACGCCTGGAGCTTTTGCTGCTGGTGGTGGTGTTTCTGTTCTTTGAATTCATCGTCCCGACGATTCTCGGTAGCCAGTATTCCAAGCGTTTCTTCGAAAAACATCTCAGCGACGCGCTTCGGTATCCCGTGACCTTCGATCGCATTAATACGAACCTCTTCGGCCGCCCGGCGTTGTGGGTGGGAGGTATGAACATTCAGGATCACGAGGGACATCCTTTCTTCAGGGGCGACGAGGTGAAAATGGAGTTGAGCCCCTGGGCGCTCCTTCGCGGTCATATTGTGCTGAATCTCATCCGGCTGGTGGACGGCGACTTTCTGGCCGCCCGCCTCCCCGATGGGCGATGGAATATCGCCGACCTCGTGTCAGCGGGAAACGATCCCGATCGAGCCATCGATCTCGAAAAGACCGCCGTTGAGATGAGGAACATGGTCGCTACCATCCAGGACCAAGCCTTGCCCCTCCCCCTGGTACAACATATCCGCCTGCGAGATTTTTCCATCTCCACCCTGGACATTCGACGCAAGACGCGCTTGCAGATAGACGCCATCGATGACGACCATCCCGAATCCAGTCTCGAGGTCAAGGGCAATTTTGCTGTGTTCGTCCCGGACGACCTCAGCACACTCAGTGGAAATCTCGATCTGACCCTGAAACATTTCAACCTCCAGATTTTGAATTCCTATTTGGGGTCAACCAAGTCTCAGGTGAAGGGGTTCGAGGGCTTCTATGATATTCAATTAAAGATGGAAGGGCAGGGATCTTCTCCCATCTCCATCATTCTGCGCTCAAAAGCCGACCAGTTGAGAGTGGCCATCGACGCAACCTCATCCGGAGCCTCCGGTTCCGCAGGGTCCACTCATCCCAGTCCAGAGGCCTTGAACCGCGGCAGAAAATGGATCGACTTCAAAACCGCTTCACTGGAGGGCCTGGTGGGCCTGTCCACCGATGAAATTCGGTTCACTAAACTCAATGGAGAGCTGGCGTCCACTCATTTCGAGATGGACGGCCGAGTTTACAACCTGCACACCAGGATGCCTCGTTTGGAGACCTCCGTTTCAACGAGTGAGTTCGAAATCGCTGATCCCCTTCGATCGCTGATTGATGCGGAACTGGATGAGTTCGGAAGACGGATTTTCGCGGGACTGACCGGGACCGCTCGGGCACAACTGATTTGGACCGGAAGGCTCGATGACCCGACATTCGACTGGCGGGCTGAACTGAAGAAAAGTCAATATCGAAATGATCAGTATGAATTCCAACTGAAGGACATTGTTTCCGTGATGCGGTCCAACGGCAAGAAGACTCAGATCGACTCCCTGGGAGCCCAATTCTTCAACTCCCCTTTGCAAGTCTCCGGCTGGGTCGATGAGAAGGACCGGGTGAATATGAAGCTTTCTCTCCCGGCGGTCCCACTCGGTCAGATTTATCCATTCATGAAACGGCTTCGGAGCCAGGGTTACTTGGCTTCCATGCCATGGTTGGATCGGGTCCCCAGCGTAAGTGGTCGAGGCCACGCGGAGTTACTCGTAACCGGAGACCTGGATCACCCGGAGGCGGCTGGAACCCTGTCCATAGCCGGGACACGGATCCAGCTCGCAGGACTCTCTTTCCCGATCGAGAACGTGGAGGGTCGGGTAGTGCTGAAGGACAGGGTCGTTTGCGCGCATCAGTTTTATCACAGGGCCGTTTGCGCGGACCCGATTTCCGGATCTTTGGGGGATTCTCCCTTCGAGCTGGAGGCGGTACTGGATCCGAAGGAGTTCTCGCTGTTGGCCTTGCACTTCAGGTCTCCGTCTATGAATTTGCACCGATATGATGAACTAACGTCCTCGCGCTGGATCGATCGGGTGGATTTGCCAATAGTCGGGCAGATCAAGGGAGCCGACGGGGTCGCCGACATTCAGCTGGACTATCCTTCAGGCGGTGTGCGCCGTGCCGCTCCGATCTCCAGACCGGTCGCCCAAGTTTCGGGCCTGGATGGCGAAGCAGACGGCGAGGACGATCCGGTCCTTCTGAATGAATCCGGGAGACTTCCGGAGTTTTCCCTGCAAATGCGTAATCTGCGAAATGGCGGCGCCGTGCTGTCCAACGTGGCGCTGCCACTCAAGGGCTTTTCCGGCGGGCTCATCTACAGCGGCGATAGGCTGAGGTTTCGTCATTTGGAAGGGTCCTTGGGGGACTCTTCGTTGTCGCTGGATGGAGGGATCGAACAGCTGAATGAATTGGGGGAACGATGGGATCTCAAAGCACAAATGAGCGCCGCGTTTCCGCAGATGTCCTTATTGCTCCCGGCGGCATGGAAAAACCAGATTACCGCGGAAGGGCAGTTCCCCGTCACCATTTCATTCCTAGGCGAAAGGAACGATCAGCTCGAGGTTCGCGCCGAGGTCAATTTTCCAGAATCAGCCCAACTGAGACTTGCCCGTTCGTTCGAAAAGCCCGTGGGCACCTCAAGCCACCTTTCTCTTGACGGCGTATGGAAAAACCAAGCCTTTGACATCAATGAAGGAAATCTCACGCTGGGCGAACTTCCCTTGGCGGTCCATGGCACGCTGGATTTTTCGGAGACTCTTGGGGTGGAGATGGCCCTGACCGCCGCGATGGACCAGTTCGCTCCCGTGACGACGCTCCTGAAGTTCGTCAAGCTCCCGGCAACCTCCCTGAGTGTTCGTGGCGGATCGGCTTCCGGCTCCGTAACGCTCTCGGGGAACCCGAGTGATCCCGAGGTGAGTTCGACCTTGAGACTTGCAGACGTATCGGTAGACGGGATGCCCTGGGGACCAACGAGTCTGACGGGAGATCTGACCGTCGGAACCGGGGGCGTTTCCGCCAGGGATTTTCTGGCCATTGTGAATAAACTCCCCATGCGCGTGACAGGCACTCTGAATCTAAATGGACCACAGCCCGCTCTGAGCGCTGAGGTGGACAACCTGAATCTCGATGCCCTGGTGACAACTCTGGCCCGCATGTCACCGGGGGCAGAGGCGCCTCCCTCCGGGGCCGCCGGCAAAATGATGACCATCGATGTAAGAGCTTCGAGCGGAGTGTTTTTTCATCAGCCCATCAAGAAATTCGTGGCGCATGGAACCTGGGACGCCGCAGTGATTCAGCTGGACCCGATGGAGGTGACCGCGGGCGGCAGCACGAGCAACGCCGCTATCACTTGGAAATCGCGAACGAATGAGGAGCATTTGAAGTTTGAATCCCGCGATGTGCCCATGGGAGCGTTCCTCGACGAGATACTTGATATCCAGATCCCCGTGGAAGGAAAACTCACGGTCCAGGGAGACTTGACGTCTCGTAACACCGATCCCCAGAATCTATTGGCGTCCCTGGTGGGCAATGCGCATTTTGATGCCTCTCAAGGGACCCTGCACTATGCCGGTTTGCCCCAGCGCCTTTTGTCGATGGCAACCCTCGTGCATGAGGGGTTGTTCGGTTTTAACCTGGGGCGCATTTTTCAAACCATCGATCCTCCCCAGTTCAAGCAGTTCAAATCCTGGTCCGCTGATGTGACCTTTTCTCCGGACGGTTCTGCACGACTGGAGCGAAGTGATTTCAAATCGGAGTTGTTCGACCTGACCGCCACCGGGACCGTTAATACCAAAACAGAGGATATGGTCATCAACGTCAAAGGATCTTTGCCTGAAATCCCTCATAGCTCGAATTTCCTCGCCCAAATCTTCGGGCAGATCTCCATACGCGGTATATACCGGAATGTCGCTGATTTTACACTCTTGATTACGGGCCAGCGCAAGAAGATCAAGCCGCGCCGCTATAACTTTGAATTTAAGTTGACGGGGAATCTCGAGGGGATTAAGTCGATTGAAGATTTTCGTTTTGTCAAATGAGCGATCTGAAACGAAGCAGGGAGATTTGGGATGTCACAAAGCCAAGGCGTGATTTGACATCCAAGTTAGAAGCAGGAGGAGAGCATGAAACGATTCAGGCAAGGAAGTTGGCAGAAGGGTTGTACGCTGGTCATATTTGCAGCGGTTCTGTTGAGCACCGTGTACTACTTCGCGGCCAGCGAGGATGATTTGGCGAGGCTGAAGCCCGGAATGACCAAAGATGCTGTCATCGAGACCATGGGGAAGCCGGATTCCAGGGGCGAGAAGAAAGGAGAGGATCCTTGTGGCTGGTTCATCTACAAGAATGTCGGGCACTACAAGTATGTTCAGATCTGGTTTGATTGCCAGGACAAACTGGTGGGCATCGACAAGGCGTCGAAATAAGGCCAGTTCTCAGTTGTCAGTTCTCAGTTGCCAGTGAAGACAACCGGAAGCCAGAGGCCGGATGCAGGAGGCCGGAGGTCAGAAGTCAGAAAAGCAGTTGCCAGTTGCCGGTTCTCAGTTCTCCGAGAAGAGCAGGGAAGACTGGAAGCAATATACCGGGGGTCACCTTTTGCAATTCATAATGAAGGGCGCTATGAATTGTGGATCCTCAGACTTTGAACTTTGAACCTTAAACTTTGAACTGGGTCTTAGGCTTTGGACTTGCCTTTTTGAACTTGGAACTTTGAACTGGTTCTTTTGGACCTTGGACTTGGGACGTTGGACTTGCCTTTTTGAACTTGGAACTTCGAACTGGTTCTTTTGGACCTTGGACTTGGGACGTTGGACTTGCCTTTTTGAACTTGGAACTAAATCGGGTTGCTTTCCATGCGAAGAATGATCGTGGCAGGAGGCGGGCTCGCGGGATGCGAGGCTGCCTGGCAAATTGCCACACAGCTGGACGTGCGTGGCGCCGCATTGGCTGCGGAGGTGGAGTTGTGGGAAATGCGCCCCCGCGTTAGAACTCCCGCGCATCGAACTGATCGGCTGGGGGAGTTGGTGTGCAGCAATTCCCTCAAGAGCGATGCCGAGTTCTCTGCACCGTGGCTGCTGAAGGAAGAATTGCGGCAGCTGAATTCGCTGTTGATTGCGGTGGCCGAGGAGACTCGTGTCCCGAGCGGCCATGCGCTGTCGGTGGACCGCGATAAATTTTCGGCCCTTCTGACGGAGCGAATCTCAAATCATCCGCGGATCCGCATTCGGCGCGATGAGTTCGTCGAGCTGCCTGAGGATGAGGATTCGATTGTGATTGTGGCCACCGGGCCTCTCACATCGGAGGCCCTCTCCGAAAATATTCGACAGGTGACGGGTCAGGACCATCTCTATTTCTTCGACGCCATCAGCCCGATTGTCGAGGCCGAAACCATTGACCTCTCGATCGCGTTTAAGGCCTCCCGTTACGGCAAGGGGGGAGATGATTATGTGAATTGTCCCATGTCCAAGGGAGAATACGACGCCTTCTATGATGCGCTCGTCGGGGCGCAGTGTGTTCCGACCCATGAGTTCGAAAGAGAAATCCTGACCGGCGTTTCCAGCCGGGAACTGGGCGGAGAAAAATTTCCTTTGAATCTGGCTGCCACAGAGGTTGAAGTGAAGGCGATGGCCACGACCTCGGCACTGTTGAGCGAGGCGGTAATAGAAGCGGAGGCATTGGCTGCTGAAAAAATGCTGTCCAGAGGGACTCCTTACTTTGAAGGGTGCCTGCCGATTGAAGAGTTGGCCCGGCGCGGGCGCGACACGCTGCGGTTTGGCCCCATGAAGCCGGTGGGGCTGGTGGACCCTCGAACCGGCCGCATGCCGTGGGCCTGCGTCCAGCTGCGCCAGGAGACCCTGATGGCCGACAGCTACAACCTCGTGGGCTTTCAAAACCACCTGCGCTTCCCCGAACAGGAACGTATCTTCCGCATGATCCCCGGACTTGCCCAAGCGGAGTTCATCCGCTTCGGGCAGATGCACCGGAACACCTACCTGAACTCGCCCCGCCTCCTCGTCGAGACGCTTCAAATGCGAACCCGGCCCAATGTTTTCTTTGCCGGCCAGCTGGTGGGGGTTGAAGGATACGTCGAGTCCATCATGACGGGTTTGGTCGCCGGACGGAACGCCGTGCGGTTGGCCCTTGGTCAAAATCCCAGCGCGCCTCCCTCCGGATCCGCATGCGGCGCATTGTTGCATTACATCACCCACGCCCCTCCTCACAATTTCCAGCCCATGAACATCGTCTTCAGCCTCCTTCCCCCGGTTGAAATCCGGACGCCAAAGGGAGCAAAGATCCCGAAGGCCGAGCGCCACCAACACCAGTGCGAGATCGCGCTCCAAGAGTTCGAACAATGGAAGCAGAATCTGGAAAATTAATCGGAGGTCTTACAGAGGCCCGGAGGGCTCTCCGATCTTAGCCCCGTCCGAGACCCGCGCTTTTTCTTTATGCGGGGCGAGGGCGGAGTAAGGTTCGAAAATGATTTGAGCCCCAGAGGGGTGAAAGAACATGTTGGGGTCGTATCTCCACTATCGAACCTGCAGCGAAACCAAAAAAAGAATCGGTGCTATCCGCCAAGCATTAATGAGTGGCTTGCACTTTTGGGGACAACGAAGACGTCTTTAAGCTGGGGGTAGTGATGGCCAAACTCCAGAAGGCAAATCCGAATGTGCGCATTCAAAATATCAGGAAGTGAATCATGTGGCAGACAATTGTTCTGGCATTGGCTCTGTTAGGGGTAGGGGACGCAGGCAAGCAGGTCTATACCGGACCAAATGCTCTGGGGCCTTTTCGCATCGACAGAGACATTTCGATGAACAGCCTTTTCGAGAAATTGGGCCGCCCGCCAAAGGTCGCGAGGGATACTTTTTGTTATCAATCGAAAGACAGCCACGCCTTTCTCGTGCTCACACGGATGGTTGAGGTCTACGACGATAAAATAGCAGGCGATGTCATACTGAGTGATTTTCGCAATTGCATTGACAGGCCAGTGCAAGTTACGGAGGAAGCTCTGCTGACGTGGAAGACCGAGGACGGCATTGGACTCGGGAGCACAGCGCAGGACGTCCTGACCGCCTATGGGAGACCGTCGAGGGAGGATAAGATTGAAGGTGCGGGGTACCGATGGGTTGTTCAAGGCGATTATGATATCGAACGCAATCGTTACTCCACCAGGAAAAGGGCTGAAATAGGAGATAAGGTACTAGTGTACACAAGTCCCCACGATTTACTTACGGCCGAGTTCGGAATTCGGAATGGGAAAGTGGTCTGGATTCTCCTTTCAAAAAACGAATAAGTTGACCGGAAGAAAGACGAAATGATTTTGGGAGTCACATCTCCCCAATCTGCAATTGACCAAGGGTTCGGACCCGTAGAGCGGCCAAGGACGGCTCGTTCGTACAGCGAAGTCCGAATCACTGGATGTCGGATCCCACCTAGCTCGTTGCACAAATCCCCCCGACGGAAGTCGGGGGAATATTCAGGTCCAACCTACATAAACGCCTCCCACCCCTGCACTCTGATCCCCCCGATCCCCCGCGGGGGATCGGGGAGACCGGATGGAGGAAGAAGAACGCGAGGTGTGGTAGGCTGAATCTGAAGAATCCACCGGCTGCCGCCGGTGGTATTATGAATTACAGTATCGCATCTCCCATGCAAGCGAGGACAGGCATCGACATTAGTCGCTGGTGTGTAAAGATGGGCTAATATCGACCATGTAATCTGAGCTCATTTTTGAATTGCCGAATGTCTGTTCATGACTTCTCTTCCGCCAATTTCGTTCCTTCTACAAAACCTGGAAATAGAGTTACGAGGAGTAATTGTGGGATTTTCTCGGTAGGGGCGTCCGCCGCGGCGGACTATGCGCCCCTAGGATGAATCATGCTCAATTTGTACCATTTTCAAGGACGTTTGTACTAGAGGCCAGGAAATTGTGGAAGGATTATTTGTGAGATCGGGATGTGGCGTCGAGTGTCAAGTCCCGTGAAGTCAATCTCCCAGACCCGCCACAGATCATATCGCCGCTAATCCCCGCGTATCCCTGTTATAATCTGCTCAGCATGGATGAGTGGATCCAAAAGTTTCTGGACTCCCTGCGGTTTGAACGCAACGCTTCGCCGCATACGGTGCGCAATTATGCCAGCGACTTGGCGCAGTTTCGAGATTTCCTGCTGCAGCAGGAAATATCCACAAAATCGACGGCGGGACCCAGCCCGAACCCGGACGTGGAAAAATCCGGCGGACCCGATGTGAAGTCCATCGATAATCTTCGCATCAGAGAATTCCTCGGCACCCTCTACCAGCGTGAAAACCAGAAAAGTTCAATCGCCCGTAAGACTGCGGCGATCCGTTCCTTCTTCCGTTTTGTGGAGCGGGAGGGTGGCATTGAGAAGAATCCGGCCCTGTTGGTGGCCGGCCCCAAGATCCCCCGCAAACTGCCGCAAGTGATGACGGCGGAAACGGTGGGGAATTTTTTGAATGCCCTCGATGCACAGAGCGCGGAGGTTGGTCCGGACCCCCACTTTCTTCTCAAGCGCGACGTCGCCATGTTCGAGCTGTTGTATGCCGCCGGGCTGCGCGTCAGTGAATTGGTGGGACTCAATTTTGAGGACATCAATTTTGACGAGCGGATGTTGCGAGTCCGGGGGAAAGGCAAAAAGGAACGGATGGTTCCGTTTGGAACGAAGGCAGAACAAGCCATTGCCGCTTACCTGGAACGGCGGGATCAGAAGTTTGGCTCCCACCAGGTGGTGGGGAATCGCGCCTCGGTGTTCGTGAATTTTCGCGGGGGGCGTCTCACGGCCCGCTCTGTGGCCCGGCTTCTCGATCGCTACATCCGCCAATTCGATCGAAACCTGAAACTCTCGCCGCATGGTCTCCGCCATGCCTTTGCCTCGCACCTGCTGTACGAGGGCGCGGATCTGCGGGCCATCCAGGAAATGCTCGGGCATGAGTCCCTGTCGACAACACAGAAGTACACGCATACGTCGATTAAGCAGCTTCTCGAGGTCTACGACAAGGCCCACCCCAAGGCCTAACGCCATGACTTCCACGATTTTACAATCCGTCGACTCCCTTGAAAGATTCATTCTCTCCTCAAAGGGAATTCGCCCAATTCTCGCCCCGAGCGAATCCCGATGACGATCAAAACCCACATCCCGCCTTCTTGCCCTCAGTGCGGTCGACCGATGGAGGCAGGGATGGACGTTTGTGCGTGCGGCTTCGATTGGAGCGCCATCCAGCCCATGAGGGAAACCACGGCAGGCGGCCTTACTGCAGGCCAGCCGATTGACGTTGCGTCCATGGCCCAACGAACCCTGAGAAAGCCGGCAGTGACCTACCTTTTGATCGGCCTCAGCATCCTGATTTTTCTCTTGATGACTGTGATGGGCGGGTCGACCAATACCAACACCCTTCTTAAATTTGGGGCGATGTACCGCCCCTTGTTCGAGGCGGGAGAGTACTGGCGTCTGGTGACTCCTCTGTTCCTCCATATTGGTTTGCTGCACCTCATGTTCAACATGTACGCCCTGCTGGTTCTTGGCAATGTGGTGGAACAGATCTATGGCTCGACACGCTTTCTCTATCTGTATTTATTTTCCGGGATGGGAGGAGCGGTGGCCAGTGCCTTATTCTCCACGGCCGTGTCCGCCGGGGCCTCGGGAGCGATCTTTGGTGTTGCAGGGGTGGCGTTGATTGTCGGCTATCGCCATCGGGACCGAGTCGCTTCCAATTTCAAGAGCATTGTGGGACGGGGAATCGTGCCCTTTGTCCTTTTCAATCTTGCATACGGGCTGCTCAACCGGGGAATTGACAATTACGCGCATCTTGGAGGCCTGATCACTGGTGCGGTACTGGCTTTTGTGGTTCCCCCGATACATGCTGATTCATCAGTCGACAAGCGCAGGATGTTCTCGTACGGGATGCTTTTGCCGCTCGCGGTCATCCTCGGGGCTTTTTTCTTCCCTATAAAAGCCCAATATGAAATGAAGCGGGTGGAGGGTGACTTTAAGATGGCGCTCTCACTTGAGAAGGAGAAGCGCTATGACGAGGCGGCTGCCGTTTATCGACGCGCCCTCAAACTGCGTCCGAATCTTCCTTCCATTCACAACAATCTCGCCGTCATCTATACCCGCCAGGGTAAATTCGAAGAGGCGGAACGGGAAGCCCGGGCTGCGGTGCAACTGGGCGATGGGGAGGCCATGTATCATCAAACGCTGGGTGCCGTGTTGTGGCATCAGCAAAGACTTCAGGATGCGGCGGATCACTACCATCGCGCCGCCATGCTTGATCCGAAGAATGCGGAGTTGCACGCCGCTTTAGCGGCGATCTATCAAGATCAGGGGAGACTGGGCGATGCCCTTCGGGAATGGCTGAAGGTGAAAGAACTCCGCCCGGCCGATGTGATTGTTGACAGGCAGATTGAGGCGCTGCGCAATCGTATTATTTCCCCGAAATCATAGTGGTGGGGATGAAAGAACAGGTCTGACGGTTGAGGAGAAACCGGGGATAGTCCGAGGTCATTGCGCCACTCAGTATGCCTCCCCAGGGTCACCTTGATTTTTCATTTTCTCCCCGTTAGAATCGACCTCGATTGAGTACAGTCTGACACTGGGTTCAGGCTGGCAATGAGTCCTGTTCGTTTCCGACCAACCATCCTCAGCATAAGAAATTACATTCCTGTCGTCGGGGTGTTGCGATGGACGAAGATCCTCGAGTGCCTTCTCCTCTCGAACTGAAAGTCGATGAGTTGCTTCGGCGTCTCACCGACCTCGAAGAAATCGTGGCACGCCAGACACAGCGCATTTTTGCCTTGGAATCTCAGCGCGGCATTCCGACCTCGTCAAGCATCAGGGCCGAGCAGAAACCCAAACCGGAAGTAACGGCGGGACCGATTGCGGGTGTGCCACCCCCTTCGGCTGCGAGCTTGGCGCCGCCCCCCCCCGCTAGTGCGGGGCAGAGAGCCACTTCCCCGGTTCTTCCTCCGACTGCAGTACCGTTGTTTAGAGAATCTGCTCGAACGCCGAACGAAGCAGCGACCAGCCTGGAGGCGCGTATTGGGGGGAACTGGCTACTGTGGGTGGGCATTGTGGCGATCGTGCTGGGCACCGTCTATTTCCTGAAGCTGGCCTTCGAGAACAACTGGGTGGGACCGAGTATGCGAGTCGCCATCGGCGCCTTTTTCGGCATTGGGTTCGTTTATTGGGGTGAGGAGCTTCAGAAACGGGAATATCCCGTCTATGGCCAGGCGGTCACGGGTGGTGGAAACGCCATCCTCTATCTTTCGATCTATGCGGCGTTTAATTTTTATCACCTGATCCCGGCGTCTGCCGCGTTTTTCTTGATGATTCTGGTCACGGCGACCCTCTCCGTGCTGGCGGCGCGTTACGGTTCCCTGGCCCTGGCATTCATCGGTCTGGTGGGTGGATTCATGACTCCCATCTGGCTGAGTACGGGCGAGGACCACCAAGTAATTCTCCTCAGTTACATTGCGCTCCTGGTCGCCGGGGTGGCTTATCTGGCGCGGGCGCGGAATTGGGCGGTCCTGAACTATTCGAGTTTTATCCTGACGCTGGTTATATTTCTGGGGTGGGCCGTCCGGTTTTACTCCGGAGAGAAACGCGGAGCCACCGAGTTTTTTCTCTGTCTCTTTGCGGGCTTGTTTCTATTTGTGGGGGCTGTATCCCAACGTCAAGCCGATGGCCCTGGGCAATTGTTGGCCCGGGTCCTGATGGGCTCTTCGTCGATTCTATTCTACCTGTTTAGTATCATTAATCTCTTCGACCACGGCACAGAGATGTTTTCCTTCATCGTGCTCTTCGATGTGATCGTCTTGATTGCCGCGATGGGGTTCCTCCTGAAAGGACTTGGCTGGGCTGCCTTTCTGCTGAATGCCCTGAGTATCTTCCCGTGGCTGATGATCGGATATCGGGAAGAACACCTGGCCAGCACACTGTTGTCGCTCACGGTTATCTTTGTGTTTTTCTTGTTCTGGCCGCTGGGTTTCATCTTCGGGAAGAAAATGGGAACTTCCAGCCTGGATCTGGGTGTGACGGTCTCAAATGGGCTGGGATATTTTGGTGCCCTGTATTTTCTTCTGGAACAGCACCATCACGGCCTCCTCGGCCTCCTTGCCGTCTCCATGGGCGCGGTGTATTTTGCGGCGGCAAATGCTATTTGGAAAAAAGCCGAAAAAGAGAAGCGGTTTGCCCTGATAACGCTCGGGGTGGCGATCACCTTTGTCACCCTGGCCATCCCGATTCAACTTAAACAAAACTGGATCACCCTTTCATGGGCCGTGGAAGCCGTGGTGCTCACGTGGGTGGCCGTTCGAACGTCCAGTGTCAGGATGCATCTCGCATCCTGTGCCGTCATGGTTCTCACGGTGTTCCGCCTGTTTGCCTTCGACAAGACCATTTCCAGTGACGCTTTTCAGCTGGTGTTCAATAAACGATTTTTTACTTTCCTGAGCGTGATCCTGGCTTGCTATGCTATTGCCTGGCTATTAAAGAAGATGCCCTTGACCCCGGACTCGATTTTGCAGCAAAGTTTCCGGGCATTTCTTCTTTTGGCCAGCCTGTTGACGGTGATCCTGATGAGCATGGAAGCCTCAAGCTACTACGACGCGAAGCAATGGTCCCTGCTGCGGGCCGAAGGAGCGAGGTTTTACGATCCAAGCAGACGATTCCGGGCCCTCGAAAATGGAAAACAGTTGGCCTATTCAGTGTTGTGGGGAATCTATTCCGTGACTCTGATCGTCGTGGGCATCATCAAACGGTTCCGAGACATCCGCTGGTTCGCCATGGCCTTGTTTGCCGTGACCATCGCCAAGGTGTTTCTGGTTGATCTCAGCTCCCTTGAGAGGGCCTATCGTGTACTCTCCATGATTGTTTTGGGGGCCATCCTGCTCCTGGCCGCGTACCTTTATCAGCGCTATCGCAAGTTGATTTTTGAGTGACAGGGGGCATCACGCCAGGACGTAAAGGTTATGTCGCCCGCCAAGGCGGGCTAACCTGGGGGAGGAGGTGCCTGTCCTGGGGCTCACGCCCCAAGCTACTCCATTTCGCCGCTGCGCGGCTTAAGACAGCCTTCAACTTTGCAATTCAGAATAAAGTGGCCGCAAACATGAACGCGAAACAAAAGGTCTTGATTGGAATCATCCTGCTCATACTGTCGTCTGCGCTCCTCGTCGCTGACTTTGAGCTGACCCATTGGAAATACTTCAAGGGTATTCAGTTGCCGGGGGTTTCATCGAAACAAATTGTATCCGTTAGCCTCGACAACGAGCTCATCTCCCATACCGCATCTCTCGAACGCGAGGTGCGCCTCATCGAAGGAGAGGCCACGGAAGTGGCATTCAACCTGGTGGCCGACAATGATGAGATCCTTGAGGAGAACCAGGTCAATGTGGCGATGGTGAACAAGGCGGTCCTAGGCGAGAAGTACCAGCAGTTTATCTGTGATCTGGGAGCAGGGGGGCGAGTCACCAACCGGCTGGTCCTGGAAACCTCAAGTCACAACTTTGTTCGGCGGGCCGAAGTGGAGGGCAGTGAGGACGGTCGAAAGTGGCTCTCTCTGGCCAAAGGCCTTCACATCTTTGATTGGTCAGAAGGCCGCCGGCTGAAGCTTGAATTTCCGGATTCTACTTATCGATTCCTGAAAGTGGTTCTGTGGTTGGAGGGTGGTGTCCCTCTTGACATTCAGGGAGCGGCCGTCTCGCGGCACGAGAAGATAAGCGGCGAGCTGGAGCCGGTGCCGGTGGCCTTGCACTCCCATCAGCTTCAAACGCCACAGAAGTTCAGCGAGTGGCTTTTTGATTTCGGGCACGATCGGCCTCTTGTCAACCGCTGTACCTTTGACGTGTCGAATCCAAATTTTCGGCGGCGAGTTGATCTGTCGGTCAGTGAGGACATCACCCAATGGCAGCCGGGACCTGCTCTTGAGATCTTCCGGACCACCTCAGGGGAATTCAAGGATGAATTCACAACGCTGGAAACGAACCCGCTGAACCACCGCTACTTGAGAATTCGCGTCATGAATGGAGATGACCGGCCGCTTGGAGTCACCGCCATCTCATTTCGACGGTTCGTGCGCCGCGTCGTGTTCGAGTTCAATCCCGCTCAGACGTACCGGCTGTTTTACGGCAATCCCGCTGCTCAGCATCCCAGCTATGATCTGACGGCCATGGAATCCCGGTCCGGCCCCGCCGTGCTGTCCAAGGGCAGTCTGGCACGCCAGCAGAGCAACCCCTCCTACCTTGAGCCCCGGGAGCGTCTTCCATGGAGTGAGCGGCACCCGCGCCTGCTGTGGGCAGTCCTTCTCATCGTCGTCCTTTTGTTAGGGACCCTGTTAATCAGGAGTGCAAAGTTGATGGGAAAGAAGTCGTAAAAGATCTGCCTTTGGGAGCTCTCCAAATCCAACAACGCTAATTGGATTAACCCCTGAATAGGCCATAGGTGTAGATTGGAGTTTTTCGCCGCGGTGTGGTTCTCAACTTACCGACCTGGTTTCGAGCATTTGAAATTTCAAATTTGAGATTTGAGATGCCCTTGCGACAAGTTGAGATGCCCTTGCAAGAAGTTGGATGGAGGGAGGTGGATCTCCTCAAAAAATCCTGTCGTTTTTTTAAAATGAAGTATAATGGCCGATTCTTGAGGAGTGCCGATGACCGATAAACCCAGGCTCGCTGTGATTCACTATCTGAATACGCTGCCGCTCGTGTGGGGAATGCTGCACGGTCAGGAGCAGGAGGCGTTTGAATTATCCTTCTCCACGCCCTCGGTCTGCGCGGAGTCGTTGAAGCGGGGCACCGTGGACGTCGGGATCATTCCCGTCATCGAATACCAGCGTATTCCCGACCTGTTGGTGGTGCCTGAGATTGCCATCGTGAGCCGCCAGCGTGTCCGCAGCCTGCTTTTATTCTCCAAGCGTGGCATCCGCGAGGCCCGGACCGTCGCTCTGGACACTTCGTCCAGGACTTCGGTGGCCATCACCCGGATCCTCTTTTCGGAGTATTACAAAACGCAACCCAAATTTGATGATTGCACCCCTGATCTCGACAGTATGCTGCGATATCACGACGCGGCGCTTCTGATCGGGGATGCGGCGATGCGCGCGCCACAAAACAACCTGCTGGTGTACGATCTGGCGGAACAATGGCATGAGTTTTCCGGCAAGCCCCTCGTGATGGCGGTATGGGCGCTGCGCCGCGCCGTCGCGGATCGTGTTTCTTCCCGGACCTTTTTTGATTCCCGGGCGTACGGGATGTCACACCTGGAAGAGATCATCCGCAGTGAATCGAGCCGTTCCGGCTGGACGGAAGAGGATATCCGGGAGTATTACACCAAGGATTTGGATTACTCGATGAACGAAGAGAGTCTGGCCGGCCTGAAACTCTTCTTCGAGTTGTCTCAGAAGTTGGGGTTGATTGACCTGCCCCGCAAGTTCGAATTCCTTCCCGGCGTTTCGAGCATGGCCAGCAGTAAAGCCTGATCTAGAATGGGTGAGCAGGCACCCGCGGAATTTGCCTGGGTTCTCGCCTCTCCTCGGGGGTTTCTCCGGGGAATTCGGGTTTTCCAGCGGGGGTAAGGCAACGGCTATGAAGATGTAGGGATGACCCGCCGGGGGTCTCTACCGGGTGTTTGCCGCCTTTCGAAAATTATGAGCAAGCGAATCACACGACAGGAAGCATTGGATCTTTTCCACGCCGATCTCTTCGAGGTGGGCCAGCGCGCCGATTCGGTGCGGAGGGAAAAACACCGCGACAACATTGTTACTTACATCATCGACCGAAACATCAACTATACCAATCTCTGCAATGCCTACTGCACATTCTGCGCCTTCTACCGCCCGCCGGGAGACAAGGAAGAGGGATACGTTCTCCCCAATGAAGTGATCTTCAAGAAAATTGAGGAGACAATCGCGCTGGGCGGCACCGGCATCCTGCTGCAGGGCGGCGATAATCCCGATCTCCCGCTGGGGTATTACGAAACACTGCTGCGCGAGATCAAGCGACGCTATAAGGTTCACACCCATTGTTTTTCGGCGCCCGAACTGGTCAACCTTGCCAATGTTGCGCACCTTTCGATCGAGGACATGTTGAAACGACTGGTCGAGGCGGGCCTGGATTCCATCCCCGGGGGAGGGGCGGAGATCCTGGATGATGGCGTGCGCAAACGGATTTCCCCGCTGAAATGCACCACCGAGGAGTGGCTTAACGTCCACCGCACGGCTCACCGGCTAGGCCTTCGCACTACGGCCACCATGATGTTTGGCTGCGGGGAATCGCTGGAACACCGGCTGAACCACTTCGAACGCATCCGCTGTCTGCAGGATGAGTATGGGGGATTCACTGCGTTCATTTCATGGCCCTTTCAGCCCGACAACACCCCGCTGGGCAAGAAATATTCACATCGGACCACGGCCATCGAATACCTCTTGAATCAGGCCATCTCCCGGATCTACCTCGATAACATCGACAATATCCAGTCGTCCTGGGTCACCATGGGGCCGGGCACCGGCCAGCTCGGCTTGCGCTTCGGTGCAAACGATGTGGGTTCGATCATGATTGAAGAAAATGTGGTATCCGCAGCGGGAACGACTTACCGAACCACCGAGGCGGAACTCCGTTCGATGATCACGGCAGCGGGCTTCACCCCGATGCAGCGAACCACTCTTTATACGATGAAGTCGGATTCCCTCCATGGCGTGGGGCAAGTGATCATCCCCGTGGATGAACCCTCTGTGGCTGATGGGCAAGCATTGACCGTCTCCTGACAACCGGTCTGCCAAATCGGGTTCCTCGTGGGGCGCCCCTCGCTGAAACCGAGCCTCTCACAATATCACTCTTACATCCCCCTCACGCCGCGTCACGCGTTCCCGGTCAAGAAACTCCAAGAGAGGAATGGCATACTTCCGGGTGATCCCGGTCAATTCCTTGAATTCGCTGACGGTCATTCGAGGGGCTGTGGATTTTCGTCCCGCCAGCCTCTTGCGCAATTCCTGAATTGAGTCGGCATGAAACATCAATTCCGAAGTCACGCGTATGAGGCTGCCTTCTCTGACCAGCAACTGAACAATCTGCCCTGCACGGCTGCGGTCGATCTTCACCTTGGCCAGCACCTCATTCGCTGACGGCACCGACAGTCCGGCGGCCCGAAAGGCGTCCAAAATGACTTTCTTGCCGGCGTCCTCTTCCGTGGATAGCGACACGCTTCGACCCGCGGAATGAACCAGATCTTTGGAGAGTTCCAACGATTTCTCTTGTTGGGCTCTCTTCAATAAGAATTCGAAGACCTCATCGGAGACCCTCGGGCCGAGTCGCTCCTTCAATTCCTGTTTTGAGATGCCAATCGCCAGGGGATTCCGGGAGTGAAACTCGCTCACCATCGTGGCGATATGTTGCCCCAATCGACTGAGGTGCCTTGTAGAGACGATCCGAGCCGCCAGTTGCTCGGCGCTTCCCTGATGGGACAATTTCTCAAACTGCGCCCGGAGGACCTCCCGCGAGAGTCCTGTCCGGACGGTCAGTTCTTTGACCGTGACTCCGACGGTCCCGGATTCCTCCATCATCTGGTTGACGATGCTGCCCAGGTCGCGCACGCGAATTGCTTCGAGAAAGCTCAGGATCCGGGCGTCTCCGCGAACATGCCGGGATGGCAATGGATCCAGAATCATGCCTCCTCCAATGGTCACTACGGGGGAAAGACGGCGGACGACAAATCGGTCCATGGGTTGGGCAATTGTAGGGGATGATAAAACCACCTGGGCAATCCCTGTATCGCCCGCCTCCAAAACCTGCCGGTCCAATAGGTGCAGGGTGGCCACCATTTCAGCAGTGCCGGTGTGGAAATGGACGCGATTTCTTGATTTCAAAGGCGCCGGCGCGGAATCGAGCAAGTGGAGTTCGACATCAAGGCGGGAAGTGGGCTGGAACGCATTGAATGGAGCCAGGACCATGCCCCGGGCAAGTTCATTGACCTCTACTCCCTGCAAATTGATTGCCGTCCGCTGGCCTGCCGTGGCGCTCGAGACCGGGCGGCCATGGACTTGAATTCCCCGGACGCGGACTCGTTTTCGTTTTGGGAGAATCTCCACTTCCTCTTCGCGGTTGATCTGCCCGGAAATCATAGTGCCCGTGACAACTGTTCCAAATCCTTTCATCGTGAAAGCGCGGTCAATAGGCAGGCGAAAAATGCTCCCCGAGTCCTTGGGAGTGACCTCACTCGCCAGCTGCCGCAGGTGCTCCTTGAGTACCTCCAATCCCATCCCCGTTTTGGAGCTGACGCAAAGGATCGGCCGGTTTTCCAGGAAGGAGTTTTGGAGATAGGATTCCAGCTCGCGAACGACGACCTCCTGAGTTTCTGCGTCGACAAGATCGCATTTGGTTACGACCGTAAGACCGGCCTTCAAATTGAGGAGCTTTGCAATCTCGAAATGCTCCCGGGTTTGCGGCATCACGGATTCGTCCGCCGCCACCACCAGGATCAGGATATCGATCCCGTGAGCGCCCGCCAGCATGTTCTTCACGAAACGCTCGTGCCCCGGGACGTCCACAAAGGCGAGGTGAGTGTCGGAATCGAGGTCCAGGGCTGCAAAACCAATGTCAATGGTAATCCCACGGCGTTTCTCCTCTTCCCATCGATCACAGTCCACTCCGGTCAGCGCTTTGACCAGGGCCGTCTTTCCGTGATCGATATGTCCTGCTGTCCCGACAATGACATGCTTCATAGGTGAAGGGATATCATACCATTGTTGAGGAGTGCGGTCCGCTACATCGGACCGCACTCCGAAGGAGGTGTGACATAAGTTATAGCGTTCCAGGCTGCTTTTGAGACAATACATCATGCGACCCGGGGGCCAAATGGGACCAGGGCCCAAGTCGTTGTGCCTAAAGGCGCTGACTAAAAAGTTGTCCTCGGATGGCGGTCGGGTGATATAATCGCTGCTCATTTTAATGAGGTGGAGCACTCTTCACGTTAAGAGCATTTCTGACCCGGGGCAAAGGAGGTTCTGATCTTATGAAAGGGAAGGGAAAATTTGTGGTTGGCGCCGTTATCATCGTTGCCGCGGTGGCATGGCTTGCTTTCAGCGGATTTAATGAAAGCAAGGCCTACTACAAGACGGTCGATGAACTGATGGCCATGAAGGACCAGGCGCACAACGTGCGTCTCAAGGTGGCCGGTGACGTGGTCAAGGGCTCCATCGAGCGCCAGGGTCGCATGGTTCGCTTCAGAATCGAGCAGAAGGGTATCGTTGTCCCGGTCAACTACGTGGGCGATGAGACCCTGCCCGACACCTTTGTCGATGGCGTCCAAGCTGTCGTGGAAGGGAAGTATGACCGGTCGGGGGTCTTCCAGGCTGATAAGATTCAGGCCAAATGCGCGTCCAAATATCAGGCAAAACAGAAGGGGGCGACGCCTCAGAGTAAAACCTAATCGAATGCGGGTTTTGGATTTCGGATTGCGGAAGAGATCGTGTGGGACCTTTAGGTTCATAATTCGGCAATTGATGTCTGACTTCCGACCTCTGACTTCTGATTTCACTTCAGGTCTGGTTCTCAAATCCATCTTCCAAGCGTTGTCCGGCTGACGATACTGTTACATTGAGGTAACCCATGCCCGAGATCGGCAATTTTGCAGTCATTCTGGTTTTTGTTTTCTCAGCCTATGCGGTTTTGGGTGGAGTCCTCGGGGCGAAACTGGATAACCGCAAGCTGGTCCGGAGCTCTGAACGCGCGGTCATCGTCAGCTTTGTGATGGTGACCCTGGCAGTCATCGTCCTGTGGACTCTGCTTTTGACCAATAGCTTCAACGTCGCCTATGTGGCGGCGCACTCCAACCGGGACCTTCCGTTCTTTTACAAGTTTTCCGCGCTGTGGGCAGGGCAGGAAGGATCGCTCCTGTTCTGGGGCTGGCTGCTCTCCATTTACTCCTTTGTCTGCGTCCTTCAGAATCGTAACCGCCATCGGGCCATGATGCCTTATGTCATCGCGGTGCTGATGACCACGCAGTTTTTCTTCTCCATCCTCAATCTCTTCGTGGCGAACCCCTTCTCCACGCTCGCGGTGGCTGGCGCCAGCGGCGGCATGCAGCCCTATGCACCACCCGATGGCAATGGACTCAACCCGCTGCTGCAGTATCCCATGATGGTAATTCATCCCGTGATGCTCTACCTGGGGTACGTGGGATTTATCGTGCCCTTTGCGTTTGCCATCGCGGCGATGGTCACCAAGCAACTGGGAGATACCTGGATCAAGACGACGCGGCGATGGACCATGGTGGCGTGGTTCTTTCAGGGTTGCGGCATCCTGCTGGGAGCGGCCTGGGCCTATCACGTCCTGGGGTGGGGCGGGTATTGGGGTTGGGATCCCGTTGAGAATGCTTCCCTCATGCCGTGGCTGATGGGGACGGCCTTCCTCCATTCAGTGATGATCCAGGAGAAGAAAGGGATGTTGAAGGTCTGGAACATGGTGCTCATCATCCTGACCTTCTTCCTGTGCATTTTCGGGACTTTTCTCACGCGCAGCGGGGTGGTCTCCTCGGTCCATGCCTTCGCCCAATCGTCCATAGGGACGTATTTTGTGACTTTCCTGGCCTTGATCCTTGCTTTTTCTCTAACCCTGCTTTTTGACCGGTTAAAGTATTTGAAGAGCGAGAATCAGTTGGACTCCGTGGTCTCCCGCGAGTCGAGTTTCCTGTTTAACAATCTGATCCTGCTGGCGGCTTGTTTTGCTGTTTTCTGGGGAACGATGTTCCCGGTGATCTCGGAAGCCGTCAAGGGAGTCAAAATCACCGTCGGCGCCCCTTACTTTAACAAGATTAATTTACCGATCGGCCTCTTCCTCCTGTTCCTCACCGGCGTGGGTCCGCTCTTTGCCTGGCGAAATACTTCCCTGAAGAGTCTGAAGAAGAACTTCATAATTCCGTCCGTGATGGCACTGGGCCTGGGTGCCGTTTTGTTCGCCCTGGGGGTCCATGATTTCTATGCCCTGATGGCTTTCATATTGTGCCTGTTTGTGACGGTCACCATTGTGGCGGAGTTTTACAAGGGCGCCCGGGCGCGCGGAAGAAGCAGCGGCGAGGATTTTGTTACCGCCCTGATTAACCTGACGCATCGGAACACCCGCCGCTACGGCGGCTACGTCATCCATTTCGGCATCGTGCTCATCTTCATGGGAGTTGCCGGGGCGGCATTCAACAAGCAGGTGAAAGCAGATATGGCGGTTGGAGAGCGCACGCAGATTGGCTCTTATACCCTCCAGTGTGATGCGATTCGGGACGCCGATAATCCGAACTATGCCTCGCAACACGCGGTCCTCAGCGTTTTCCACAACGGGGTGAAACAAAAATACACCCTCCGCCCCGAGCAACGCTTTTACAAGGCGAGTGGCCAGCCGACTACCGAGGTCGCGCTTCATTCCACGCTGGTGGAGGACTTGTACGTGGTGTTCTCGGGAACGGTCAACTCCGATAAAGCCATCATCCAGGCATTCGTGAATCCCCTGGTGCTCTGGATTTGGATTGGCGGCCTGGTGGTAGTGTTTGGCACCGTGGTGGCCATGGTTCCGAGCAAGGGTGAGATGGAGCGGCGTGCCGCGTGGGAAACGGAATGGGAAAAAATCATTACCACACGGGAGGCCGAACTGGTGGAGACGACAAAGGAAAATCCCCGTGCGTAACGGTCCGATGTTCTCCCTTCGCGGCAAGCGGTTTTTAGTATTTGTATTCTTGATGGTATTGCTCGAGGCCCTACTCATGGCACAGAGCAGGGCCGGCCCGGCGACTCCCCCCAAAACCACCCTGGATGAAGTCTCTGAAAAGCTTTCCTGCCGGTGCGGATGTAATCTCGTGTTGAACCGCTGTAATCACGTCCAATGCGGTTCGGCCATCCCCATGCGGGAGCGCATTACCCGGGAAATTACCGAAGGGAAGACGCGCGACGAAATCATCGCCGGCTTCGTCCGGGATATGGGAGAGGAGGTGTTGGCTGTCCCTCCCACCTCAGGATTTAACTGGAGTGCCTGGATCATGCCCTTCGCCATGCTTGGCGTGGGCACCGTCCTGGTTATCGTCGTTCTGAAGATCATGATGCGAAGGCGGCCGGTGGAACTTCCGGCGGCCTCTCCGGCCGGGGCGGGCGGACCTTCCTCGACCGCAGGGACTCGGGCGAGTTCAAAGGACCTCGAGGATCGCATCGAGCTGGAATTGAAAGAATTTGGGGACTCCTAGCCCCCATCAGCAAGAGGGTGCAGGGTTGGGATCGCCTTCCGCTTTATTACTATTCTGAAAACCTTCTGATTCTTACAATCGGGACCGGACCTATGATCTATGCCTTTTGTGCGCTGCTGGGAATTCTGGTTGTGGCCTATGCCCTGGAACCCCTGTTTCGCCAGAGTGATTCTCTCGTCTATATCGACAACCTCGGCGAGACGGAGTTGGAGAGCCTCTTGCAGAAGAAGGACTCCATCTATGAGAATATGAAAGACCTCGAGTTTGAGTGGAAAATGGGGAAACTTTCGGAAGAGGACTTTCACAAGCTGCGAGACGAATACAAGATGGAAGCCGCGCTCGTCCTCGACCGGATCGACTTCATCGAGCACGGCGAAGATTACAACGCCCTGGTCGAAAAAGAAGTGGACTCAAAACGCCGCGGCAGCAAACGTTGACCCTTGGCCTGCCTTTGGATCCCACCCAACGACATAGACGTATTGGATAAGGATGATTCTCTGCGGCAGGAAGCGTTGACCATATAAATATATTGCTATAAGCACATATCCTGTTATATTAACCCACTATGAAGAGAAGAATAAAATACACCAAAGAACCCATGGGTGAATTAAAGGTGATTGATGACTTCCTTCCGCCTCCCGAACAACTTGCTTTCAAGGAAGACAAAGTTAAAATCACCATTGCCCTGAGCAAGTCCAGTGTTGAGTTTTTTAAGACATCAGCAAGAGAGAATAAGACCCAATATCAGAAAATGATCCGAGGACTGCTAGATTACTACGCCGCGAAATTTCACAAGATGGCAGACCGTCGAGTACCCTCCGTCAAGGGACCGATGCCTCATCCCACCAGGTCTTGGAAACAAACGGGTGGCAGCTGAAGGAACGTCTGGGTAAGAACTCCATTTTGCCTGTCAATTTCCGGAGCACGCCTTGATAATTTGAGAGTGCCGTATTGGCCCAGTATTTATTGTCATAAATGGAATATTCAAATGAATAAACGATTCAAGGGATTTGGGTCTAAGACTCTTTTGATTTTCTTGTGCGGCCTTGTGCTCTTCGGTGGCCGTCTCTTCGCACAACCCTCGGTCGAGATCGAAGGCGTGATCAAGAACGGGACGACGGGCAAGCCCGTCAAAGGCCAGCGGATCCTCCTGATCTCGCCCTCCAAGGGAATGGAAGAGTTGGCGAGCGTCGAGTCGGACGGCGAGGGCCGATTCAAATTCGAAAGAACGCAAGGTCCGTTCTTCGTAGTCCAGACACACTTCCAGGGCGCCAACTACAACCAGCCTGTTCAGCCTCAGGAGAGGGGTTTGACCCGGACGACCCTCACGGTGTATGACGCCACCGCCTCCGATGCCAATGTTTCGGTGACCCGCGCGCAATGGCGCATGGTTCCGGAATCGGGGAAACTGAATATCGACGAAGTGTTTGAAGTGGTGAATAAAACAGATCCCCCGCGGACGCTGGTGCGAAGCGATGGATCGTTCAAGTTCGGGGCTCCGGCCGGGGCCACCGTCGAGAACGCGAGCCTGGAAGAGGCGGCAGGGATGCCACTGCCGCAGACGCCGCGGGAGATTACCCCCGGGAAATTATTTGCCATCGATCACCCCATCCAGCCGGGCACCACACGTATCGGGATCCGGTTTACCGCCGACTACAGTTCACAGAGTTATTCTTTCTCCCAGAAACTTGCCAACGCGCCGGGGGAGATTGACTTGTTCCTTCCCAAGGACATGCAGGTCAATTCCATCGCCGGCTTCGAGAAGAGTTCCGCCGACACGCAGGGCTATCAGGTGTATGCCGCCCGCGGCAAGCGCGCCGGGGATGACGTGACGGTCAACGTCGCGGGCGGCTCGGCGCCGGCCGCAGGATCGGATTCGGGCATGGGAGAGGAAGCGGGAACCTCCTCAGTCACCCAGTTGCCGAATGCCATTGGGGCTATTCAAGTGCCGCTGGTGGGCCTGCTGGGACTGTTAATGCTCTGGTCCTTGAGCTTTGCCATTTTCCAGCGCCGCGAGCCCTCCAAAAAGTCGGAGGGACCTCCACCGGGCAAGAAGAAACAACTCACGGAGCAGAAGGATTACCTGGTCCGGCGGATCATTGAACTCGACCAGCGTTTCGCGGCAAAAGAGATTATGGAACGGGATTATCACCTCCAGCGGAGCCGCCTGAAAAGCAAGTGCGCCGGGCTCATGCGGCTCCTACAGCCGGTCCCTGCCAGGAAGCGAGAAAAGACCGTTGCCTGAGTCCGCGCCCCACGTTGGCCTTACCGACATTCACAAATCCTTCGGCCATTTCACGGCACTCGACCGGGTCGCTTGTTCGGTAGCGTCCGGCGAGGTGGTGGCGCTCTTTGGCCGCAATGGAGCGGGGAAGACGACTCTTCTCAAGATTCTCGCCCTCCTGATGCGGCCCACCTCGGGCGATTACCAATTGCAGGGTGAGAGTGCGAGGCGCCGGCCGGACCGAACCCGCGCGCAGATCGGGTTCATCTCCCACTCCACTTATCTTTACGCTGACCTGACCGCATTTGAAAACTTGAACTTTTTTGGCACGCTTTATGATTTAAGCGACCGCGAGGATCGAATTCAAAGGGCGCTTAATGATGTCAAACTGTGGGACCGCCGCAACGAGCGCGTGCGCGGGTTCTCCCGCGGCATGCAGCAGCGACTTTCGCTCGCTCGCACCTTCCTGCATAATCCGTCGCTCTTATTGCTCGACGAGCCCTACACCGGGCTGGATCCCATTGCCACAGACATGCTGGACCGCTTGATTGAACGGTGTCAAGGGGAAGGGCGCACGGTCATCCTGACCACCCATAACCTGGATTTACGACTTCGCGTAGTGAGTCATGTGCTGGTGCTCGAGAAAGGGAACGTGGTGTTTGATGAGCGCGGGACCGGGTTCTCGCCGAAACAGTTTACGGAGATTTTTCGCGCCCACGTGGACGAGGCGGACGAGTAGCGGGGAATAGAAACGGCTTCTCGTGCGGTCCGGGAAAGAGAAACGAACCAAACCAGCGATACTCTATGTTTAAAAAAATTCTCAGGATCCTCTGGAAAGACATCGTCACTGAATTTCGGACGCGCGAGTTGTTCAGCGCCATGTTCGTGTTCGCGCTGCTGGTGGTGGTCGTGTTCAACTTTGCTTTTGAGAGCGCCCCGCGGGAGTCCATCCTCCAGGCGGCGCCGGGCTTGCTGTGGGTAGCCTTCACTTTTTCGGGAGTGCTCGGCTTGAACCGGTCCATCGCCATCGAGCGCGAGAATATGTCGATTCAGGCGCTCATGCTGGCGCCTGTCGACCGGGGTGGAATCTATCTCGGGAAGATGCTGGGAAACTTTGTGTTCATGATGGTCAGCGAGCTGCTCATCGTCCCCCTCTTTGCAGTACTGTACAACTTTTCCTTTAGCGCCCGCTTTGGCCAGTTCCTGTTGATCCTGGTGCTTGGGACCCTCGGCTTTTCGGCGGTGGGGACTATTTTCTCGGCCATTGCCGTCAATACCAAGATGCGCGATGTGCTGCTGCCGATCCTGTTTCTGCCGGTGGTCGTGCCGGTGCTGATTGGCGCTGTGGAGACGTCGGTGCGCACCCTCGCCGGAGAGCCGTTGCGTGGTATGATGGATTGGGTCAAGATTCTCATCGTGTTTGACGTCATTTTCATTACGACGTCATTCCTGGTGTTTGAGTTTGTGCTCGAGGAATGAGAGAGAGAGACCAGGCGCTTTCAGAATATTCGAATGAAGTCAGAGGTCAGAAGTCAGAATTCGTGGAGCGGCCGCTGCTGTGGACCAGGCGATCCTCCAGGTGCCTAATCCCATGTTAATTAAAATTACCCGTAACTTTTTTTATCCACTTGTGATCTTATTCCCTGTTTCGCTTTACATGGTCTTTGTGTACGCGCCGGAAGAAGAGACGATGGGGATCGTGCAGAAGATTTTTTACTATCATGTCTCGGCCGGATGGGTGTTCCTGCTGGCCTTCGGGCTGGTATTCCTCGGTTCGGTCGCTTTTCTGATCACGCAGCGGCAGGTGTGGGACACCTTTGCAGCCTCTTCCGCCGAGTTGGGCGTGGTCTTCTGCTCCATCTCCTTGACCACGGGCCCCATCTGGGCCAAGCCCGTCTGGGGAATCTGGTGGACCTGGGACGCGCGGCTGACGTCCACGCTAGTCGAGTGGCTGATCTACGTGGCTTACCTGATGCTCCGCGCCAATGTCCCGGAACCGACCAAGCGCGCCAATCTCTCGGCGGTCTTCGGCATCCTGGGGGCGCTCGACGTCCCTATTGTCTATTTTTCAATCCGGTGGTGGCGGACTCAGCACCCGCAACCGGTTATGGGAGGCGGAGGCTACCTGGATCCGCAGATGCGGCTGGCCTTCTATGTATGCCTCCTGACCTTCACGCTTTTGTATTTCTTCATGCTCGGCCGGCGGATCGAACTCGCCCAGGCACAGGAAACGTTGACCTCACTGAAAAGACGCTGGGCGAGAAAGTAGGGATCCCTTCCGGTCTCACTGGGGCCCGAGGTGCCCCCCGGGATCGATGATTGCCTTCTGTGTGAGTCTCGGGTTGGCGTGAAGAATTGAGAGTTGAAATCATCCTCATACCTGACCTTGTCTACGGAGCGTGTGATGAACAATTATCTGGTCGCTGCTTATGCCGTTCTTTGGATCGTCCTGTTGGTCTACACCTTCCTTCTCGCCCGTAAGTGCAAACGGCTGACGGAGGAACTGGAGCAGTTGAAACAGCAGATCGAACAGGAAAAGCCGTAGCGGCTGCCTCCACCCCGGCTCCTTGAAACCAGTGTTCATCCCTAACGTCCGTTCAGAGGTTCATCGAAACCTTCCTCACCATGAATCGTATCATCCAGAGATGACAGCCATTGTTGAAAGTGTCGATTTGAAGCGGCATTATCCCATGGGCCATTCCATGGTGCGCGCCCTGGATGGCGTGTCATTCACCATCCAGGCGGGCGAGTTCGTGGGGTTGCTCGGGACGTCCGGATCCGGGAAATCCACTTTGCTCAACTTGATTGCAGGCCTCGACCGTCCCACCAGCGGCACCCTGAAGATATTCGACCAGCAGCTGGACCAGATGAGCCGGGAGGCCCTGAGTCAGCATCGCCGCAAGAACGTGGGCATGATCTTCCAGTCGTTCAATCTCATTCCGACAATGACCGCTTTTGAAAATGTCACCCTGCCGATGATGTTCTCCGGTGTCCCCCGTCCCGAGCGCGAACGCCGTGGGGTGGAGCTGTTCGAGTCCGTGGGGCTTCGAGACCGGCAACTGCATCGACCCGCGGAACTCTCGGGCGGAGAGCAGCAGCGCGTTGCCATTGCCCGGGCGCTGGCTAACAGTCCTGCCGTCCTGCTGGCAGACGAACCCACAGGAAATCTGGACAGTATGACCGCCCGTGAAATACTGGAGATTTTGAAGCAACTCAACGAACGCGAAGGGAAGACGATACTCTGGGTTACGCATGATACGGAGATGGCTTCAAAATACATTCAACGCAGCATCCGTTTGAGAGATGGAAAGATCGCGGATAACGGAATTTCATCGTCCTCGCCGTCAGGGGGCATCGCTTGACTCTTTTGAGATGTGTTTTTTTCAGTAGGGCGACGAGCCTCGTCGCCCTACTGGGTCCCGAGTCGCACCAATGATTTTTCCTGACGTTTTTCAACTCTCATTGAGAAATTTGCGCGAGGCCAAGCTGCGGACCTCTCTGACCACCCTCGGTGTCTCGATCGGTATCGCTTCGCTTGTCGGGATGGTGTCCCTCGGGGTCGGATTGCAGGAGCTCACCGTCGGGCAATTCAAGAAATCAGGCCTGTTTGACACGATCACGGTGTTCTCCGCGGGTCAGGGCTTTGGTCGCAATGCGCGCGCGCGTGGGGCCAGACGAAATTCTACGGCCTCCACGAACGATCCTGCCCGGCCGGAAAAGCCTCCGGAGCCACTGGACGACAAGGCCATCGAAAAGATTCAGGCGCTCCCGAATGTGAAAGAGGTTTATCCCAACTTGCGAATGCCCGTGGAGGTGAAGTACGAGAATTTCTCTGAATTTGTCACTGCGGTGGGCGTGCCGCTTTCTTCCCGGGGTGAGGGTGTGTTTCAGAAGATTACGTACGGATCGTTTTTGAAGAACGAGACCGAGGAGGCCTGCATGCTGAGCTTGGATTTCGTGCACAATATGACCTCCGAAGATCCGAAGAACCTTGTGGGGAAAGAGATCACTTTGAGCTACGCGACGGCGGCGGATCTGGCTGGAGCCGTGATGGGTGGCTCCCTCGGACAGATGACCATTCAGCGGACTGAAAAAAAATACTCCATCGTCGGCATCGTGGAGCGCGAACCCGGCCCCAATTTCGGGGGAGGATTTTTTTCATCCATCATGGTCCCGCTCAAGAAAATTCAGGAGGCCGGGTTCCAGGATTTCACAAACCCCCAGGCCTTCCTTCGTGGTTTGTCCAATAAACCCTCTTACAGTGCGGTGACAGTCAAGGTAAAGCACCTCCAGGACACCGAAGACGTGGAGAAGAAGGTAAAAGATCTCGGATTCAACGCCTTCTCGATCAACGATGCACTGCAAGGCGCCAAGAAAGCGTTCATCATCCTGGATATTCTTCTGGGCCTGGTGGGCTCCATCGCCCTGGCCGTGGCATCCTTGGGGATTGTCAACACCATGGTCATGTCGATCCTGGAGCGTACCCGCGAAATCGGGGTCATGAAAGCCATTGGCGCAGGCGATGGGGACATTCGGAAAATCTTTTTTGTGGAAGCTTCCCTGATCGGCGTCTTGGGAGGAGCCATTGGGGTGGTGTTGGGTTGGACAGTGGACAAAATTATTAATTTTGGAGCGAACATCTACATCCAGCGCCAGGGAGGGTTCCCGGCCCAAATGTTCTTTACCCCCTGGTGGCTGGTTGCAGGGGGCATCGGGTTTTCTATTTTGGTCAGCCTGATTGCCGGAAGCTATCCTGCCAGCAGGGCGGCGCGAGTGGATCCGATCAAGGCGCTGCGCCACGATTAAAGATCTCCACAGCTGAAACTAAAAGCGAACCGCAAAGATCGCAAGAAAGGCGCAAAGATCGCCAAGGGTAATGTGGTCTTCTCCTTCCCTTGTGACTGGGACCCCCGACCATTTGTTGGAGTCATTGTATCCTCGGGGTCAGTCCAGGACTAATGGCGGACCCGAAATAAAAAAGCCCCGGCTTCCCGGGGCTTTTTTGATCTCCATTAGGATGAAGGGAGCTTTCTGTTAGAGTTGTGCGATCTTCAGGTTTCCGTACGTTGTTTCGAGCCGCACATGAGGGCCTCCCTTGCCGACCGAACCCGAGATTTCGTTTGTGGGTTGATCCTGGGTGACTTTTAGAGTCGGAGCCTTAAAATCGGTCTGAATATCCCCCGATCTCGTCTTGCCATCGATTTGAAAGGACGCGCCCCGTGGCAACTCCATATCAATTGATGAAGATTGTGTCCGGATTTCGATGTCCGCCTTGGGCGGCAACGAAGCGCGATACTGTACATTTCCCCGACTGTTGTCGACCCGGACCGGTCCCACCACTTCCTCGATCCGAATGTCTTTGTCTCTTGTCTTTACGGTAAAGGGTCCCTTGATGTTACGCACAGTCAGATTGCCTGACTCGAGCCGGATGTCCCCTTCGACCTTGTCAGCCAGAAGGTCGGTTCGACTGGAAAGGAAACGCGCTTGTTTTTTCACGTCCTGAAAATCGACCGAGAAGAATTCCCCTTTGACCGACCCGTTTCCTCCGACCTTGATTAGAGAAACATCATTCCCCCGGCCGGAGATGTCGGCATTTCCGGTGACATCGTTAACTTTGAGGTCGCCTCGTCGCATGGCGATCACAACATTTCCAACAATCTGCGCGACCTCAACGTCGCCGCGAGTCGAGTCAATGGATTGATCTCCCACCAGTCCTGCGAAGCTCACATCGCCGCGCAGCTGGTTCGTTGTCACCTGGGAGTCCTTGGGGACGTTGATTTCGAGTTCCACATTGACCCGGTACCCTTTGCTTGAGGCATCCTGGCGGCTTGTCACGATCTTGTACTTTCCGCCCTCCTCTGAGATGGTCGTCTTATTCAAATCCGCGCGAGCCTTCGCCTCATCTTCATTGTCGGCATAAACACGCTTCTTCACCTGGACCATAATCTTAGGTTGATCCCATCCTGTGACCTTGATATTGCCCCTGACATCGGGAATCTCGATCACCGCCTTCGGCTTGGCGGTGGCTTCAACCTGTTCCGTAGAGTCGAAGGGATTACCGAAGAGCCCGTCAAAGGAAAGAGTTTCATTATCATCTCCAATTTGAATTCCCGGTCCGTGGAAAAACCGGTCGGAGCCCCTCACGCCGCTGGAAATGGCAGTCCCGATGAGGAGAAGGAAGACCAGCCCCACGATTTCGCCGGCGGTGATGAAGGGTCCCTGAGGAACGCTGGGGTCCTGGCGGAACTTGAAATAAGCATAGAGCTTGCTCAAACCCCAAAAGATGATCAGGAGCGGCCAGTATTTCCCGATGATGTGCCAGGGACGGACGTCATGATGAAAGTTGGTGTAAAGGAACAAGGCCCCAATCGCGATCAGCGTCAATGCCCAAAAGATTGAATCCCTTCGATGTCCATTTGCCATATAGGATCTCCTGCTTCCAGGGAGTGAACTTTCTGTTGTAATTGCCCCGGTCATCCGTGCACCACCGATGACCTGAAGTTTCAAGGGCGTTCATCTAAGACTTCGGCGGCTCTGAGGTGCCAGCCGATGGATTCTGTGTCCCGCCGGGAGAGGTGGCCGTTCCCGGTGTCGGCGAAGGTGTCTGCCACGTGGGGTTCCCGGGGGCGAATCCTGGACCGGCCGGGGGCGGCACGAGCGGGGGAGCGGCCGGCGCGACAAATCGCTCCAGTATTTTTACCGCTCCAATTACCACCAGAATCACCGGCCAGGTGTGGCCGATCCCCCAACCCCGATAAGGAAAGAGCTCATCCAGAAGAAATAGCGCCCCTACTGTGATCAGGATGATGGGTCCCATTAATCGTCGAGAATAATAGCCGTTTGACATGGTCGTCTCACTCCTAAAGGATTAAGTAAAGCTTCTCCAATTTTGTGTTGAGGCAGGGTGGATCGCCGTGGCCCCCGCCTCACCGATCATCTCGGTCTACTCAGCCGGCTCCGAAGCATAAGGATGCCGCCCAGGACCAGCAGCACAGGCCATAACCGCCACAGCCTGCCAAAGTTATAAATGTTCATGTTATCGAGCAGGAAGAGGACTCCAATTACGACCAGGATGATCCCGCCGATGGGTGCGTTCAATTTCCAATCGCCCCAGAAATCCTGATAGAACTGCGGCTGTGCCATGGACGGTTGTCCCGCCGTCGGGCTGCCCATGGCCGCGAGTTGTTTGCGGCGGGCGGTCTGATACGCTTCGAAAGGCATGTACAAACAAAAGATCCCCAGAAAAATTCCCAGGAAAGCCTCGCCGGCATCCGGGATATTGCCACTGGCCAGGAGGGCGATTGTGCCGGCGAAGATGGCGACGTGCACGGCTGCCTTGGTATATTCGCCATTCACGACGGCCCCCACGCCCGGGATCCATCCGAGACCGAAAGCCACCCAGGGGTGAGCGAAGTCGGGCGCCGGACTGGCGGGACCTCCCACGTTCCGGGCGAGACAGGCCTCGCAAAATGCCTGACCTTGGATGAGGTGAGTGCACGTCTGGCACATGGGCTTGCCGCAATGGCGGCAGAAATAGGAAGAATCGACTTCAGCATGGTTAGCACATTTCATGAGAGGCCTCCCGGGTTCTCCGAACGATGGAAATTCTGTACAAGAATGACTCCTGCAGCATGTTCCTCACTGACGGTGCGCTGCGATCCCGATTTCGCCGGAGGAGCGGGTGCGGTTTTCTCCTGGGGCTCGACGGGATTGGGTTGGTCCTGATCGCTGGTTGAAGCGTTCAGACTTTGGACCCGCGACTGGATCTCATAAACAATTCGCAGGGCATTGTAGTATTTCACCCCCCGGCTGTAAGCGAGGTGCACCTCCCGGTTAGTGTGTTCCCACAGGCGGGAGGGTCTCAGTTCAGCGGTCGTGATATGCCGAAAATCGAGGCCCATCGCATAAAGGACAACGGCCAACGAGGCGACGGCCATCAGCGATCCCATGGCGAGCTTGGGAAGTTGCTGTGGCCGGATAAAATCAAAAATGAAATCGTACCAGGCGGGAGCCGCTGCGGTCCCTGTGGTGTCCGCAATGATCTTGTAAATGAGACGCGGCGGGGGCTCGACTTCCGGGATGGCGCTGGCAAGAAAGCGGTTGCCGCGCATCTCGGCCGCCAGCGCCGCGCATTTTTCGCAGTGGGAGAGATGCTCCTCCACCTGCCGCCGCGTGGCGCCGTCCAAAGTTTCGTCGAGATAATCGATCCAGAGATCTTCAAAATGGTTGCAGTTCATAGTCATTTCACCGCATTCCTTTGTCCAGGGCGGTGCCCCCGGGGTCGTGCTCAGATTTCAACCTGACTTCGTTTCCTCTCCAGGATGCGCGCCAGTTCAATGCGCCCCCGATTAATTCGAGATTTGACGGTTCCCTCCGGAACGCGCAGCACGGACGCGATTTCGTCGTACCGCATGTCCTCGCAATCCCGCAGTACCACGGCCTCGCGAAGGTCCGGAGATAAACGGCTCAAACCCCAGCGGACCATCTCGATCTTGTCATTGGTGGAGATCTGATCCATCGCCGTCTTCGTCCGGGAGGGATTGCTTTCCACGGTCTCAAAGACTTCTTCCAGGGCCACGTCACCCGCTTCTTTCTTGTGCTTGCGATAATGATCGACCAGGAGGTTGCGTGTCACACTCATCAGCCAGGTGGAAAAGGAACCTTCCTGCGCGTTGTAGCTCTTGAGGGTTTTGTAAACTCTCATAAAAACTTCCTGGGTCAGATCTTCCGCGTCATCCCAACTGCCTGTGAATCGATAACAGAAGTTATAGACGCGCTTGGTGTGCAACTTCACGATTTCCTCCCACGCTGGGTTGTCGCCGTTCAGGCACCGGCTGATCACCTCCGCATCAACGTGAACCAAAGCGCCTGCTCCTTCTCGTTCTCGGTTCCAATATCAGAAACGAAATCGAGGGCCAAAAAGTTCCATTTCCTTCAACAAACAAGGAGGCGGAAAGAGTGCCTCCGTGGGGGGACCGGGACATCCAAATTGTTACAGTTGAGAGTTCCCATGTGAGGCAGGCCGCGACTACGGCGGTGGGCCAAATATGCTTGACTTAATCACAAGTTGTAGTATAGCTTGAGGCCGCAGTACGTATTCCTAGAGTGATGGCTGGCCTCCAGTGACCTAATCCCCAGAACGACCCGGGCCCGCTTTCTCATACCGGTCCTCAGCACTTGATTATCCATGAGATTGAGATTTCGCACGTTTGTCTGGGTGGTGCTCCTTCTCGGTGTCCTTATTTTAGTGGTTTGGGGGGCGAAAAACAATCCTGAATGGCATGCCTTCAGCTGGCGCCTGTTCCTGAGTTATCTCGTCCATGTCCATCCCGGGTACCTGCTCGCGGGGCTGGGGCTCACCCTCAGTTGTTATTTCATTCGTGCTCTGCGGTGGAGAGAATTTCTATTTCCAGTGAAGAAGGCTTCGCTGGGGAATTTGCTCTCTGCTGTTTTAGTTGGTTTTGCGGCAGTGACCCTGCTGGGCCGTGCTGGCGAGTTTTCGCGTCCCTTCATCCTTTCGAAAAAAGAAAACCTGCCGCTATCGCTTTCCTTGACGACCGTAATCGTGGAGCGGCTTTTTGATTTCAGTGCGATTCTGACCTTGTTTCTGGTGAACCTGGCATTCTTCCATTTGGGCACGGCAGTTTCTCCCCAAAATGCCGCGGTGTTCCATTTCTTCTCTCGGGCCTCGGCCCTGGTTCTTGCGATTTTGGTGGCTGTCACCGCCTTCCTTTTTTTGTTTCAGATGAATGCCGTCCGATGGATTGACTTTCTGATTGAGCGGATGCGTCTCGTTCCGGAACGGTTTGTGGTGAAAATGGAGCAGGCGCTGAAGTCCTTTGTTGAGGGTCTCGCCTTTATTGCTCATGCGCGCCCGCTCTTCTTTTCGTTTTTTTATTCGATGTTGCTCTGGCTGACGGCGACGGCGGGCATCTACTGCATCGTCCGTGGATTTCGGGTTCCATTTTCGTTTTCGATGGGCATTGTTCTGCTAACTTTTTCAGCGATCGGGGCCATCGTGCAACTTCCGGGAGTGGGCGGCGGCTATCAGGCCCTGATCCTGTTTTCCCTGGTCAGTTTTCTCGGCGTGAATCCCACGGTCGCCTCGGGAATCACCCTGGTCGCCTGGGTGATTGCTTTTTTACCCGTCGCCCTGATTGGACTCATCGAATTGCTCCGGGGGGGCTGGTCCCTGACCTCTCTCGCCCGGGAAGCAGAGAAGGAAGCCGCATCAGCCCTTGCGCAACCTCTGCCAGCGCTTGGGAAGCACCGCAGTGAGGCGTAAGGAAGCTTTCAGCCATCAGTGTTCAGCGATAAGCCATCTGCTTTCAGCTGAAAATCTATTTTTAGTATTCATGAATCGAGATCGCGATTTCTAAGACCAGTTCAACCTGCCAGGATCAGTCAAAGATCTGGGGCTGTTCGCTGATAGCTGACGGCTGATAGCTGAAAACTTCTTTAATTCATTCCAGGAGGTCCACCCGTGAAATGCCCTTATTGTACACATATCGAAGACAAGGTTGTGGACTCGCGCGAAAGCAAAGAGGGTGAAGCGATCCGACGGCGTCGCGAATGTCTGAGGTGCGGGAAGCGCTTTACGACCTATGAGCGGATCGATGAAATCCCCTACATGGTTGTCAAAAAGGATGGCCGGCGTGAGAAATTCGATCGTGGCAAGATTTTGGCCGGGATGCTGCATGCTTGTGAGAAACGGCCGGTCCCTATGGCCAAAATGGAGGAGATCGTCGACCAGGTGGAAAGTCATGTCATGGAGTCGGCCACGCGGGAACGATCCACCAAAGAGATCGGCGAGATCCTGATGAAAAATCTAAAAAAGCTCGATAAGGTAGCTTACGTCCGGTTTGCCAGTGTTTATCTGGATTTTAAGGACGTGACTGAATTCATGGGGGAGGTGAAGGAACTCCTCGGGGCCCGCGTCAAGAAGGAGTCCCAGAAAACTGGATAAATAGACCTCGAAAACAGGAGTCTCAGATCGGAAACCGGAGGCCGGAAAATCCCCCTGCGCTTGTATCTGATACCCGAAACCCGACACCTCGGGCATTATCCCATAGCTGCCGGGAAACCAAATTCCCGCGGGCTCACTCATGGTCTCTGGAGTGCTTAATCCTACCTTAGCAAGGTGATTGCTTCATGGGCAAAGGATTTCTCCAAGACTTCGGTTACGCCTTTAGGCGGTTGGTCGCTTATCGACTTTCCACCCTTAGTGTAGTACTGGTGCTCGGTCTAGGCATCGGTGCGGCCACTGCAATCTTCAGCCTGGTCTCCGGAGTATTACTGCACCCCCTGCCAATTGAACAGATTGATCGCGTGGTTGTGCTGACAGGTGCAGCCACACCACCGGGGCAGGATCGGATGCAGTGGTGGAGTCGGGTACCTAGTTTTGATGCTTTCGCTCAGTACATTTCGGGAGACGGTGTCCTGACGCGAAAGGATGACCTGCGATCTGTTTCAATAGCAGCAGTTTCATCGCGCTTTTTTGATGTTTTCAGGGTGCGCTGTTCTCTGGGGCGTCAGTTCACTCCAGACGATGAGGCATCGGGACGGGGCATGGTCGCAGTTCTTAGCCACAGTCTGTGGTTGAGCGATTTTGGGCGCGACAACGGCATTATTGGCCAGAATATACTCGTAAATGGAAACTTATATGCCGTTGTTGGTGTCATGTCCCCGTCTTTCGTATATCCGGGGCGCACTGATATTTGGATTCCCCGGCTAAGTCGTGAGAGTCAAATGCTGATCGGTGTGGACTCTCAGAGCGCTGTTCCCCTGGAGCTGCGAGGTCAAGTATTGGTTGGCCGTCTCCGGCGGGATGGGATGCTCGACCAAGCACGGTCTGAAACGCAAGCCTTGTTTGATCAGTTAAAGCACGATTTCGGCTCGACTGGCGTCTTTTTTGGTTCGGGCGTGAGAGTAACGCCGCTGAGGGAGATGCTTGTCCGCAATTTTCGTCCGGCGGTTTGGACACTCTTCGTTAGTGCGGCCTTCCTGTTACTGATCGCGTCGGTGAACTCTGCCATCATTTTACTGGCTCAAACCGCCGGGCGGCAGAGAGAGGTTGCTATTCGTCGTTCCTTAGGGGCATCTCGCCAACAGATAATGCGACTCATCTTCACTGAGGCTTTCTCTCTGACGATTTTAGGCGGAGGGCTGGGGGTGCTCATTTCCTATTGGGGTATTGCGGTCGTACGCAAAGCTGCCCCCTTTGAGATTCCAGGGTTGCTGAATGCTCATATCGACCGGACTGTGCTCCTGTTTGCTCTTGGAGTCTCGGTATTTACCGCTCTAATGGTAGGGGCAGCCGCGGCGATTCACGCTGCCAGCTTTGATCCCACCCATTCCCTTGGGAAGGAGATCTCCCGGTCACGAGGCGTGATTAGCCGAGGGTTGCAGAGAGTGTTCGTAGCTCTTCAAGTCAGTTTAACCATGACTCTATTGACTGGTGCGGCCCTGGTTGCTCAAAGCTTTTTGAAGTTGACCGCGGTCAATCCCGGCTTTGATCCCAGGGACGTCCTTACGGCAAAAATGACATTGTCAAACAGGATTCTTAATGGACCCGAAAAGGTGGCCCTGCTACACGAAGAATTGCTCGAAAGAGTTCACAAGTTGCCGGGAGTCAGTGCAGTTGGCAGCGTCGACGATGTTCCCATGGGTGGCGCAACTGGCGGTAACCAATGGTTCGAAACGATTGAAAAGGCACCAACGGGAATGGCTCGCACGATCACGGTTGGCGGTGATTATTTTCAGGCTATGGGGATTCCAGTGTTGAAAGGACGCTCATTCAGAACCGGGGATACCGGTTACAGTTCTGCGGTGGCCATCATTGGTGAGAGCCTTGCCCGGAGGTTTGGGGGAGAAAGGTATCCAATTGGAGAATCACTGCGCGTTGGGGGCGAGCGGGGATTCCGCGAAATTGTCGGCGTTGTTGGAGATGTGAAGTTTTTTGCTCTCGGAGAAGATCCGGAGGCGCAAATCTATCTTCCCATAACACAGGCCTACCATGGCCAGCCTCCCCGAAATTTCACTTTGGTTGTGCGTGGGCCTCTTGATATGCGAAGTCTCATGAGGGTGATTCAGGGAGGAGTTGGAACGCGGGATCGGGATGTAGTCCTTCTGAGCGTCTCCAAATTGGAAGCTCTGGTATCAGGATCGATCGGATCGGTTCGGTTTCGCGGTTTTTTCTTCGCGCTCTTTGCCGCCATAGCCCTTTTGCTCGCCTTGCTCGGAGTATATGGCGTCGTTGCGTACTCAGTCGCCTGTCGAACTCATGAGTTTGGTGTCCGAATTTCATTGGGCGCGCAGAGGCACCAGATCTTGATGATGGTCTTGGGTGAAGGAGGGAAATTAGTCGTCTGGGGTGTGATGGCGGGGACTTTGATCTCCATTGGGCTAAGCCGATTTATGGCCAGTCTGCTGTTTGGAGTGGGTGCTACGGATGGCATGACCTTTTTGGGAGCTGCCTTGTTCATTGTAATAGCCACATTGGTCGCTTGCATGATCCCTGCCGAAAGAGCCTGTCGAGTGGAACCCATCGAGGTGCTTCGGTATGAATAAAAGCGTTCAGTCTTCACCCCAGCAAGTCATAATCCTGAATTATCATTGAGGATGAGACATTATAGTGACGCATGAAAGTATCTCGCGAAGTGGTACGCTTAGGTAGCCGTGATCCGCTTCCGCTGCGAGATCACGGGCACTTGCGACCGGCAGGGAAAAACCCGGGATCCCCGAAAACGGGATCCCGGCTACCAACGCGAGGAAAACGAGTGGCTGTTCTTATTTAATTTCCGGGAACGATCCACCGAAGAGATCGGCGAAATCCTGATGAAGAATTTGAAGAAGCTCGATAAAGTGGCCTATGTTCGATCTGCCTACGTTTATCTCGATTTCAGTGATGTGACGGAATTTATGGGAGAAGTGAAAGAACTCCTGGGAGCCAGCGTCAAGAAGGAATTCCAGAAGAACTGATGGAGAAACCCGTAAAACAGGCCCCCAAGATCAGTAAACAGAGGCTGGAAAATGCTCTTCCTTTTTGTCTGACACCCGAAACCCGACACCCGGCACCTCGGCCATCGTCTTCCGGCCAGCGGCCTCCCGATAAGAGCTGTTCTCCCTTCGCATTGACAATTTACCGAACTCGCCCCTATAATCAGCGTTTTCGATTTGCACTGAAGGAGTGCCTACATGTACGCAGTCATCAGTTCCGGAGGAAAGCAATACCGGGTCCAACCCGGCGAGACCATTCATGTGGAAAGGCTGGATGCCGAAGTAGGTCAAAATGTGAAGTTTGATGAGGTCCTGGCCGTCAAAACCGATACTGATTTCAGGGTGGGAACACCGCTGGTGGCTGGCGCCAGTGTGAATGGGAAAGTGGTGGATCACGGGCGGGGAGATAAGATCATTGTCTTCAGGTTTAAGCGCAAGAAGCAGTACAAGAAGACGACCGGACACCGACAGGGTTTCACCGCCGTTAAGATTGCAGAGATTGTTGCCTAGATAACGCTCGGCCGGGCTTTCCGAGATGCCTTCTGGAAATCCACGAACCGTCGATGACAAAGGTATCGATAAAGTCATTGTGCCGATCGAAAACGACATTTGAATTTGCAGATGGGAGCTTATGGCACACAAAAAGGGTGTGGGTAGTTCACGGAATGGCCGCGATTCCAATGCGCAGCGACTCGGTGTGAAGCGCTTCGCAGGACAGTTTGTAACCGGGGGATCCATCCTGGTGCGGCAGCGCGGCGCGAAGTTTAAGCCGGGCCCCAACGTGGGCCGGGGGAAAGATGACACCCTGTTTGCCAAGGTGAGCGGGATAGTGCAATTCCACGACAAAGGCAACATGGGGCGCTTCATCAGTATTTCGCCGCAGGCTCAGGCATAGGAGTCCTTTCGGGAATTCTGTCTGGTCTCCTACAGGACGGCGGATGGCTCTAAGCGGGTCGCCAACGTATCATCGTCTGGCTTCTGGCTAAGCTCCATCCGCCTTTTCTTTTGGTTCACATGATTTTTCTTGATGAAGCCAGGATTTTTGTGAAGGCCGGGGGCGGCGGGAACGGCTGTCTCGCCTTCCGCCGTGAAAAGTTTGTCCCGCGGGGCGGGCCCAGCGGGGGCGATGGAGGGCGTGGTGGAGATGTTTTCATGGAGAGTTCACAACGCCACAACACCCTCATTCATTACCGCTACAACAGGGAGTTCAAAGCGCAGCGCGGCCGGCACGGGGAGGGTTCCAACCGGCATGGTGCTAGTGGGGAGGATGTGGTTCTAAAGGTTCCGTTGGGAACGCTCCTTCTGGACGAGTCCACGGGGGAGACCCTGCATGATTTCACCCGCCCGGACGAACGCATCCTGATTGCCGCGGGGGGACGCGGGGGATATGGCAATGCCCACTTTGCCACCTCGACCAATCGGGCCCCGCGACGCCATGATGCGGGCCACCCGGGCGAGGAGCGCCACCTCCGGCTTCAGTTGAAGCTTCTGGCGGATGTGGGGCTGGTGGGTTTTCCAAACGTCGGCAAATCGACCCTCATCTCGCGCATCTCGGCGGCGCGTCCCAAGATCGCTGATTACCCCTTCACCACGCTCGTACCAAACCTCGGGGTTGTGGCCGTGGACGAGGAACGCAGCTTCGTTGTTGCGGATATTCCCGGCTTAATCGAGGGCGCCCATCTGGGACAGGGACTCGGCGTCCAGTTCTTGAAGCACATCGAGCGCACCCGCTTGATCCTGCACCTGGTGGATGTCTCGGAAAGCAGTGGACGTGACCCCATCAGCGATCTCCAGACCATTAACCGGGAACTGGCATCCTTCAACCCCGCCCTGCTTCAGAAAGTCCAATTTATCGTGGCTACTAAAATCGATATAGTGGAGGATGGATCTCGGCTGGAGGCGGTCGAACGGTACTGTCGGGGAGAAGGCCTGACCATGGTGAAAATCTCCTCGGTGAGCGGCGTCGGCATTCCGGGGCTGGTCTACACCGTGGACAGAGAACTCCGAAGACTTGCGAGCCAGGCCGACCCGGTAAGGGTCACGTAGCTCGGTGCGACCGTTCGACACAGATTGCGGGCTTTAGGAGGGCACGGAGTCTCTGCTTTGTGCCAACAGAGGGGGGTTCTCTTGCGGATCGCTGTTTTTGGGGGCACCTTTGATCCCATTCATCGTGGACACATGCTCATTGCACGGCATGTGGCGCGCCAACTGAAACTGGATCGCATTCTCTTCGTCACGGCCGCGCGCCCTCCCCACAAAGCAGCTATTCAACTGACGCACCCGTGCGATCGCCATGCCATGGTGGCCCTGGCGCTGCGAAATGAAAGACGGTTTGTGGCCTCGAACCTTGAGCTGCTATCTCCCCTTGAGAAGAACTACTCCATCGACACCCTGGCCCGGGTCCGGACTCAACTGCGCCCCTCAGACGAACTCTTTTTCATACTCGGGGCGGATCAGTTTGCAGAATTCCGGACATGGCGAAACTCAGACCGCCTGCTCGAGTCCGTGGCCCTGGTGGTCGTGTCCCGGCCCGGCCTTGCTATCGAGGAACTGGTCGCGAGATGTGATCAAAGGACTCAGCGCGCCGTCAAACGCCTCCCGGGTATTGCCGGGAAGCGCACAAGGCTTGCGCGACGGTTCTCCGCCGTTCCTCCCGTGATCTACCTTGTTCCGGATCTTAAAATCGACATTTCATCCACTTCCATCCGTGATAGAATATCCGCGGGTAGAAGGGTTCGTGGAGTACTCGATCCGGCAGTCGCCGATTACATTCGGAAAAACCGTTTGTACCGAAAAAGAACCTGAAGACTCAATCGAGCGTCCCCACAGGGGTAATGAAAAAATCCCTTACTCAAGCTGTAAGAGCCGCCGAAGACAAGAAGGCGGAAGATATTGTCATTCTCAACCTTTCCTCCATCTGCTCTTTCACCGACCACTTCCTGATTTGCACCGGTCATTCGTCGCGCCAGGTTCAGGCCATTGTGGACGGGATTGACGAAAAATTGCGCACGCAGTCCCTCCGGCCCGCGCATATTGAAGGGTACTCACAGGGAGAGTGGGTGCTGATGGATTACACCGATTTTGTAGTGCACGTGTTTTCGCCGAAGGCGCGCGAATTCTATGATCTGGAGCGATTGTGGCGCGGGGCCCGGCGTGTCGATGTCCCCGCTGCTCATCATCGCGGCACCTCGCGGAAGCAGGGTTGAGTGAAGATCAGAGCTTTCTGGGTGGGGAAAATCAAGCAGCCGCAGTGCCGTGAGCTGTTCGAACTGTACTGGTCGCGCCTCGGCCAAATGGTTCCGTGCGAGGTCGTGGAGGTGCGGGATAACGCCGCCCTGCTCAAAGGGGCCGAAAAGGAGGCCGCCAATTCCTTTTCGATCGTGTTTGACGAAGGGGGACGGCAGTTCAAATCCAGCGAATTTTCGGAGGTCATCAGGCGTCTCCAGGATCGATCGGTCCAGGAAATGCGGATTTTCATGGGAGACCACGACGGCCTCCCTGAGGACCTAAAGGCCGGCGCCAACCTGCTGGTTTCACTTTCGGCGATGACGTTCCCGCATGATCTGGCGCGGGTCATGGTCGCCGAGCAGTTATACCGGGCCATGACCCTCATTAAAGGACACCCGTATTCGCGGTGAGGCAGCAGTCAGCTATCAGCCATCAGCGGTCAGCTATCAGCAAGCCGCTGCGAGCCGCCCGATATCCGCTCTGTGGGATGGTTCAATGCAATTAATCCGCTCAGACTTATTTCATAGGGTGTATAAATTCAAATTGTCTTATATCTAAGCGCGGTCAGCTAATAGCTGAAAGCTGATGGCTGACCGCTGATGGCTGATAGCTGATCACTAACTCCAACAAGGATCGAAACCCATGGCGGCTTGGTTCAAAAAAGAAAAGACACCCATCGCTTCCGTCGAACAGAAGCGGGTTAAGACCGAAGGTCTGTGGACAAAATGTGAGTCCTGCAAGCAGATTATATGGAAGAAGGATCTTGCGGCAAATTTCAATGTCTGCCCGAAGTGCAATTTTCATTTCAAGATGGATGCCCGCGAGCGCTTGAAGATGTTGTTCGACGACGGAATCTTTTTCGAGCTCGACAGCGACCTGGCGACCAGCGATCCGCTTCATTTCAAAGATATCAAGGCGTATCGCGACCGCTTGAGAGATGCCACCAAAGCCACCGGGCTCAAGGATGCCATCATTTCGGGCGATGGAGCCTTGGGAGGCCGCCCCGCTCTCATCCAGGCGATGGAGTATCGATTCATCGGCGGCAGTATGGGTGCGGTCGTGGGAGAGAAAATTGTCCGGGCCATCGAAATAAGTCTTCAGCGCCGATGTCCCCTCATTATTATCTCCGTCTCAGGAGGCGCCCGTATGATGGAGGGGGCCATCAGCCTAATGCAACTGGCAAGGATCAGCGCCGGACTGGCCCGGCTGGACGATGCCAGGGTTCCCTTTATTTCGGTTCTGACCGATCCCACCACCGGTGGAGTCACTGCCAGCTTTGCGATGTTGGGAGATTTGAATGTCGCGGAACCCGGTGCACTGATTGGCTTTGCGGGTCCGCGCGTCATTGACCAGACGATTCGTCAGAAACTGCCCGAAGGGTTCCAGCGGAGCGAATTTCTGCTCGAACACGGTATGCTCGACGGCATCGTTTCACGAAAGGAAATGCGCCAATTCCTGATTCGGTCGCTGGATTTCATGATGGCGGCGTAGAACAACTTCAAGGGCATCATCGGATCTGGCTCGGAGATGAATTCCCCGGCAGATCCTCCCGGGTGTAGATTCAGAACGGCGAAGAAACCCTGGATTTTATCCGGCCTCCCTCGATACCTTACCTTTCGCGACGGCCCTCGCGGCCGTTTTTTTATTGTGATGGCTCGAATCAGCGCAGAGAAGCAGTTGCTGGCCCTGGGGGACGAAGTCCTGACCATGAAGTTTGGACTCCGCAACATGCGGACGCTGCTTCAGGCCCTGGGCGCCCCACATCATGCATATCCCTCGATCCACGTGGCCGGGACAAACGGCAAGGGCAGCGTGTGCGCCATGCTGGACAGCATCCTGCGCGCCAGCGGCCGACGGGTGGGGCTATTCACCTCTCCCCATCTGACCTCGATTCGCGAGCGCATGAAAATTAACGGGAGAGACATTTCCCCCGCGGAATTCACGAAATCCTACAAGCGTGTGGCGCGCGTGATTCGTCGACTGCGGGCAACGCGCCATCTGGCGTCTCACCCCACCTACTTTGAGACTATCACCGCGATGGCTTTTGAGTACTTTGCGCGCGCCAAGGTCGAGGTTGCCGTTGTGGAAGTGGGAATGGGAGGGCGTCTCGATTCGACCAACCTTATCACTCCCGTCGTGTCCCTGATTACCAGTATTGATTTCGACCACGAGCGCTTCCTGGGAAATACCGTTCGGGCCATTGCTCGCGAAAAAGCGGGAATCATCAAAACAGGTGTACCCGTGGTGACAGCCGCGCGTCGTGCGGACGCCCTGGGGGTGATTCGTAAAGTGGCGCGCTACAGGAAGTCTCCTTTTCACCACGCCGGCAGCCGAGCCCGGATTTCCAACGTGAAACTGGAACTGGACGGCTCCCGCTTTTCTTTGACTACCCCAGGCGGCAGGTATGAGGAAGTGGAACTCCATCTGGCGGGCCGTCATCAGATTGACAATGCCGTCCTCGCCATCCGCGGTCTGGAGGAATGTTGCCGACGCGGTTTGAGCGTTTCACGCCAAGACATTGTCACAGGTCTCCGAACGGTTCGATGGCCAGGACGATTCGAACGGGTCAGCGCGCGTCCCGAGATCTTTATCGACGGCGCGCACAATCCCGCCGGGGCCATCGCTCTTCGACGCGCCGTTGAAAGCCTTCTGGGCGGTCGCAAGATCATTCTGATTTATGGCGCCATGCGCGACAAGGCCATACGAAAAGTGTTTCACGAGTTGGAACCGATCGCCAGCCAAGTCATCTTCACTCGCCCGGCGATTCATCGGGCGGCGACACCGGAGGAGATTTTCTGCCAGGTCGGCGAAACGGGAGGCCCGTCATTTCTTGCCCGGAATTTGCCGCTTGCCCTCAAACTTGCACAACACCTGGCAAAACCAACCTCGACGATCCTCGTCACGGGCTCTCTCTACCTTGTCGGTGAGGCAAGACGAATGCTTATTGAATTATCAACAGAATTTGTCCCGACAAGGTCAAAAGAAATTCGTCATTAGGAGGCCAGGAATACAGGCAGGTAAAGACCTTCGATCTCGAGAGAATCTGATGATTCTGACGCGGCGGGCTTTTCATCCACGACCTATCCCCCGGCTTTCCTGGGTTCCCAATAAAATTTGGTTTAGGTTGAGGCTCGTCCGGATTAGAAGAGGTGACATCAAGAAGCGGTATATTTCTGAAGTCCTCACTTCAGAGGGCGTGCTCCCTCGCACCGTTGTGATATACTTTCTTGCCGCGACTTATGCGATTAAGAATCCGCCTTCCTTCCAAGCTCTCCACCTTCATCTGGACTCGTACTAAAATTCTCTTAGCTGCACTCCTTCTGCTGGTCCTCGCGACGGCTGTGCCGCTGGTGTACTTCTACGTGAAGTACTCCAACATGATCGACCAGCGGTTCAGCGGCGAGGTTTTTGCGAAGACGTCCCAGATCTTTGCCTCGCCGACCGTCCTGGGGGTCGGCTGGCCGGGGCGCCCCTCCGAGATCACTTCCGACCTCCGCCGCGCCGGTTATGTGGAGCAGGGGAAAGCGAGTTCGCGTCGAGGCGAGTTTCGATATGTTCGCACGGGGCTGGACATTATACCCGGACCCGAGTCGGCCCTGGATCCGAAGCGGGATCACGTCCGGGCCGAATTTCAGGGGGGGAAAGTTTCACACCTCACCCGGGTCGACGATGGAACCGAACTTTCGACCGCGCAGCTCGAACCCGAATTGATCACAAACCTCTTTGACCAGCGACGGGAAAAGCGGCGCCTGCTCAAGTATGAAGACCTTCCTCCCAACCTGATTGCCGCCGTCATTTCGGCCGAAGACAAACGCTTTTTCAGTCACAGCGGTTTTGATGTCCTCAGAACCTTGCGGTCCGCTTTTCGTGATGTCTCGAAAATGGAGATGGCCCAGGGTGGTTCCACCATTACCCAGCAGGTGGCCAAGGGATTCTTTCTTACCCCGGTCAAGTCCTGGCGACGCAAGCTGGCAGAACTCTATATTGCTATCCTGCTGGAACGGAAGCTGTCGAAGCAGGAGATCTTCGAACTCTATGCCAACAACACCTATGAGGGTCAACGCGGGAGTTTCTCCATCAATGGCTTCGGTGAAGCCGCCGCTGCTTATTTCAACAAGGATATCAAGAACCTCACGCTTCCCGAAGCCGCGCTGCTCGCAGGCATTATTCCCTCGCCCAACCGGTATTCACCGTGGCGTCATCCGGACAAGGCGCACGTTCGCCGCGACTGGGTGCTGGGCCAGATGAAGGAGAACGGATATATCAGCGATAGCCAGAAGGAAGCGGCGTTGAAGACGTCCGTCGCCGTCATGCCTCCCAATTACGATTACGGCGACGCCCCGTACTTTGTCGACCTCGTCAAGGACCAACTGCTCGAGAAGTACAGCGAAACCGACCTGATCACCCAGCAATTTCAAATCTACACCGCCCTGGACCTGGTGCTTCAAAGGGCTGCATTTGAGGCGGTGCGGGACGGGATGAAGCAGGTCGATGACCTGGTGGCGCAGCGGACTCGCCGTCGTTTGAAGAAGGGTGAAACCGCGCCCCCATTGGAGTTTTCTAAGCTTCCCCAGGCCGCCCTGATTGCCCTGGATCCTCACTCCGGGGAGATCAAGGCCCTTGTGGGAGGGACCGATTACGGACTCAGCCAGTTGAATCACGTTCTGGCGAAACGCCAGCCGGGATCTTCGTTCAAGCCGTTTGTTTACGCCACGGCCCTGAATTCGGGTGTCGTTGGATCCCAACCGCTCATTACACCGGTGACGACCGTGGTGGATGAACCGACGGAATTTACTTTCGACGATAAGACCTACGAGCCGGACAATTTTGGACAGGAGTTCTACGGGACCGTCTCCGTGCGGTTCGCGCTGGCACACTCCCTGAACGTCGCGACGATCAAGATTGCGGCGATGGTGGGGTTTCCCAAAGTGGCCGCCTTCGCGATCGAGACAGGGCTGAATAACAAGATCAAGGCAACTCCTTCGATGGCCATCGGCGCCTATGAAGTCACACCCCTGGAACTGGCCGGCGCTTACACGGTGTTCGCGAACCGCGGAGTGCGGGTGGATCCCATCATGATCGAAAGGATTCGCAACCAGAGCGGCCAGGACCTGGAACGCACCCAAATGAAAACACGTCCCGTCCTGGATCCGAGGACCACTTACCTTTTAACCTACTTGTTGGAGGGAGTGGTCAATAACGGGACGGCCGCGGGTGTCCGGGGCCGGGGGTTCTCCCTGCCCGCGGCAGGGAAGACCGGGAGTTCCCACGACGCCTGGTTCGCGGGATACACTTCCGGACTGCTGTGTATCGTGTGGGTCGGTTACGACGATAATCACGATATCAAGATTGAAGGCGCCAAGGCAGCATTACCTATCTGGACGGAGTTCATGAAGAAAGCGGCCGCCCTGCGTCCGAGGATCGTGGGAGGGCAGTCCTTTACACCGCCCGATGGAATTGAGTTTGTGAAAATCGATCCTGAGAGCGGAGAATTGGCCAACGACAAATGCCCCACGACCCGGGATGAAGCCTTCATTGCGGGGACAGCCCCGTTGCAGCACTGCCATCTCCATGGCGGAGGCTTTATGCAAAGGCTATTCGGGATTTTTGGCCACAAGGAAGTTCAACCCCCGCCCAAGCCGTAGCCCCGCCGTTATCCCTGGTTCTGAAGTGGATACCTCGTTTCTAATAACAAACCTCGAACCGCGGTTTGGAATCCTTCAAGCGGGCTGGTCGTAGTCGGGAAGAACTTCAAGATTACGTCTCCATTTCCCGGAGGGGGGTTACCGCCTCGAGTTCAAGGCCCGGAGCCGTCTTGAAAGCTCTCCCTGTCTTGGTTCAGCCTGAAATGGAGAAGCGACGTTCTCCATTAGTGAGTATTCCGCCCTTCGGGCGGGGATTTTCAAGGCATGGGGTCTTTCGATCCGATGGAGGTTGGGCGGCGCAAGAACGAGCTCTCACGCCCCCGTTCATCGTCTCGATGAGCCCACCGGGATATCCCTCGGCATGGTTGCGTCCCCGCAGTGCCCGCTTCCGTTTCGCCCGGCAAAATCATTGTAACTCCGCAACGAGCTGCCGTTTCTCAACATCCGGTTTGCCCATGACTCCGCCGGAACCCAGACCGGCCAGACCCGAATCGTGAGTTGTGATCGCCTGGTTTCGACAACTATCTATGCTATTTGGGGTCTGCCAATAAACGAGTTGTACACGTCAGGCCCTTGCCGCCCATTGATCCGATATCCGTCCGAGGCAAATCTTAGCGTGATTTTTCGGTCAAAAGTTGAGTAATCCGCCGGGGTTTGATCGTATACAGGATATATGTTGGCTCTTCCCATGACATTGAATACGACAGCCGAAACCGAAACGGCAAAGATTGCGCGAGGCTTACGTGAGAGGGATATGGAGCTTCTTGCAGACCTGGTGGAGCGCCGTCAGCATCGACTGGTGCGCTACCTGCTATACCTCACCGGGAGGCGAGAGTATGCGGAGGACCTTGCGCAGGAGACCTGGATCCGCGTGCTGCAACGGGGCAGCCAGTACAACGGGCGGCAGCGGTTTGATCCATGGCTATTCGCGATCGCCCGCAATTTGGCAATAGATTACCTCCGGAAAAAACGAAAAGCGGTGGCAACAGTATCCTTGCCAAATGATCGCGATGCAATGCTGCTGTTACCCTCTTCCGATCCTTCCCCATTCGAAGCCGCGGCCCGAAGCGAAGACGCAATGCGTCTGGCCGGCCGGCTGCAGATTCTGCCACCGCTGTATCGCGAGGCTATGCTGCTGAGGTTTCAAGAAGACCTGTCTCTTGCGGAGATGGCTCAGGTCTTGGGCGCCCCTACTACAACGGTGACGTCCAGAATCTATCGCGGTCTTGCAGCACTGAGATCCGCATTTGAGGAGGGTGATTCGCATGGAGGGTGACAAGAGATTTCGCGAGCTTATCGACAGGTCTTTCGTAGAAGAGGTTTCAGAGGACGAAAGACAGCTCATCCATGACCACATCCGCGACTGTGATGGCTGCAAGCGCTACCTCGAGCTAACTGCGCGTACGATTCGGGGGTTGCGGGAATTCACCTTTACGAGTGAACCAGATTCGAATGCCCAGGTCCGTGAGATTCTTGCGCATCATACCGAGACAATGCGCCAGCACAACGTGCAATTCAAGGTCTGGGCTGCATTTGCTGTAGCGCTCTCGATGTCAATTGTGGGATCGGCACTTGTCTACCAGGTGGCCAAGCTCCTGACGGTCCCAATGCATTTCGACACTGCTCAAGTCCAGGCAGGCGTGCTCGTCTTTTGGCTGCTGCCATCTTTTTGCTCGGCCTTACGTCTGCTCGCGGCGCCTGGAGAGAATAGAGGTATTGCATGACACAGCAATCGGCGGTGCTTTTGATAGCGTTCTTGGCCGGGCTTGTAGTTGCGGCTGTCTTGTTGGGAACCGCAAGACGGAATGTTCTACCCAGGTCTGCAATGGTCATCGCAGCACTGGCGATCCCGATTTGGGTAGTCTATTTTGCTTCCAGCCAGGGCCGTTCCTTACTTGCTTCCAAAGGATTTCTCAGTACCATGCCAGAAGCGCTTTGGTTTGGCTTGACGTTTGGCGTCTTCACCGCGGCTTTTTTCCTTGCCCTCGGATATATTTATGGGGACGCAAAAAGGCGTCAAATGCCTGCTTGGGCCTGGGTGATTGCCGCTTTCCTCATACCCAATTTGATTGGATTCATCCTTTATTTTGTGTTCCGAGGGCCTCTCCTTGGGCCTTGCAGTTCCTGTGGCAAGCCTATTCGAGGGGGAGAAGCATTCTGCTCACACTGCGGATGCTCGCAGGGTTCCAGTATCGGACGCATCACAGCTGACAATCGCACAATCTGAAGTAAAAAAGGTGGTAATAACCTTGCATCGCACAAAACGGGGGACGGTATGAAACGTGAGCGCGCCTTACAGGTAGTGTTGGTGTTGGTGGGCTTGTTTTATTGCTTTTGGGGCTATCTCCTGTTCGACGATCTGTGGCACTCTAGGTGGCTTAGCGGGCATAGTGACGTCATGCCGATGTTCCTGAGCCTTAACACGGCGCTTGGGGTCTGTCTGTTGGTGGCCGTTAATCAGCCGGCCAAGCATCGCTTGATGATCGCCTATGGGGCGTGGTCAAGCCTTGCCCATGGGTTCACGATGACAATCATGTCGGCGCAGGCCGTGGCGCACGGGATGCACAGGAAGGATAGCCCCCAGGACATTGTGATCTTTGGCGTGATTGGAGTCACGCTGCTTGCACTCCTCCCGGCAAAACAACCATCGCCGGCCGGCGCGCCTATCAGTGAGCCGCGCGTTGCCGAACGCTAGAGGACCTGGTCCACCGCCGCGCGCATACCGAGATGCAGGGACTCCTCACGGAAGCGCGGCGATTCGCTTCGTTGACTATATGCTTGGCCTTGCCGCTGTGTTAATTCTGCATTGTCGGCTAACGGGAGCAATCCGTTTCATCCATCACGCCGCCCCCTGGCGGCGATTCTTCCGCTGTTCCTTCGCCGCGTCCAACTTCCGATCCCGCTCGGCTTGAATCTCCTGCTGGTGCCCGGCGAGCATGTCCTTTGGAGTGATGTAGCCGATGGCACTGTTCAGGCGAACGTTGTTGTAATGCTCCACATAACCCTCTACCAGGCGCCGTGCATCTTCCAGCGACAGCGGCGTTCCCGGCCGAATGCACTCCCCTTTCAACGACTTGTGCCAGCGCTCAATCTTGCCGTTCGACTGTGGATAATAAGGGGAGGTTCGGACGTGCGTCATGCCCGAGATGCGAATGAACTCCTTGAAGTCGCGAGCGATGAACTACGGGCCCTTGTCGGAGATGATTCGCGGCTTGGCTTCCAGGTACTTCTCCTTGGCTCGCTGCAGGATCACTTCGACATCGGTTTCTCGCATAGACTCACGCAGATCCCAATGCACGAGGAAACGACTGAATCCATCCAGAATGCTGCACAAGTAATAGAAGGTGCCGCTCAGGTTGATGTAGGAAATGTCGATATGCCAGTGCTGATGGGGCTGCAGCGGCTGCTCGAAACCGGTTCCCTTGCGCGATGGCTTGCTCTTCCACCGGGATAATAATCCAGCTTGCTTCAACACCCGCCAAACACTCGCCGGACTGACGGCCACAACGTCAGCGTCGAGCATCATGAACGTCAGCCGCCGATAACCTTCCAGCGGGTTCTTCAGATGGAACTCGATGATTGCTTCTTTCTCCCACGGTTCCAACCAGAAATCACGGGGAACCCAACCGTTGTGCTCGTTGACGCACCCGTACCGCTGCCGCCAGTCATAGAACTTGCTGGCGGTCACGCCCAGCCACGGGATGAACCGTCCGACGCCGATCTCGGCCTTCTCCGACCAGCGCCGGACGAAATCCACGACTAGATCCCGTACATCATGCGGCACCCAGATCCCGGTTAGAGTTCCCCAAGACTTTTTTTTAGCGCGATGTGCTCAGCCATCAGCTCAGCCAGGACCTCGTCCTTGGTCTGCACCTTCTTCTCCAAGAACTCGATCCGTTTCGGCTTCTCCTCCACTTGGCGGTGGGGACGCGCTTGAGACTGAAAAGCGGCGGCTCCGTTCTCGAACAGTTCTTTCTGCCAGCGGTAGAACATTGTTGGCCGCAGGCCTAATTCTTCACACAGCTCCGAGACGGGTACTTTGTCCACAAGATGCCGCCTCAAGATGGCTACTTTTTCTTCTGGTGTGAAATGCTTCCGTTCCTTCCTCATACGTTCGCTCCGTTATCTTAACGGAGGAACGCTTTCTCCAGTTCCAACTGAGGCGGGACATCCCCACCACTGTTCCTAATTCCCGTAGCAAGGCAATCTGAGATCTCAAATTTGGGCAATAAAGTACTTGACTCATCCAAGCGGAAGCGAGAGGATGAGCGGGGCGGGGGTGCGTTTTGAACCCCGTTCAAGATGGGACCCTAGCTTTATTCAGAATGTTGAGTCTTAACGCCGACGCGCTTCGTCGTCGGAATAGGCGGGGGCGCAGTGTGCTGACTGGAAACCTAGCGTATCTATTTTTCGACGAGAGCGGAAAATGGCAGGATCGAGATTTCATATGTTTATGCGCTTACTTGTCTGATGACCCTCATTGGGAATGGTTCTTGCGCGAATGGAGCAGCACATTCGAGCGGCACCATCTTAACAGCCTCCACATGACAACTTTTTACCATACAGCCAAAAAGAAAGGATGGAGCGACGAGAAGCAAAACCAAGTTCTCGGCGAATTCGCTTCCGTCATTCGGGACTCAATTCTCATGGGCTTTTCCGTTGGATTAGATGCACGACACTATCGTTCATTGCCAAAGAGCGCCAGAGGAGCCTTGGGAGACCCTGCCGCCGCATGTCTTCAGCGCATCCTGAGAATGATCCGGAAGCGCCTAGTTTCCGAGGGCTATGACGGAAGAATCTCCATCACGATGGACGAGGAAGAGGGCGCAGTGGTGAACCTATACAACTCACTGGTGCGCTTGAGGAAAATAGACCCCCTTTTGGGCAAGTATGTCGGGGCGGTTTGTTTTGCTGACGATGAATACATTCTTCCGCTGCAAGCCGCCGACATGCTAGCCAATCTCACGAGCAGGTGGTTCTCCGATATAAAAAACGGAAAGGCTACCAGAGAAGAAATGCCGAAGATATTAGGCAGTCTCGTTACCCGACCAGGAACACAATATGGACTAGACTACACATCGGAGATGTGGGCCGCAGAGGATCTCAATCGTGCGTTGAACCACTTCTTGGGAAGGAAAAAAAGATGAGGACAAGGACATCCAAAGAGTTCAGCAATTTCGACTCAGCGGTCGGAAAGATTCTCTCTGTCTCCCATGAGGAACTACAACGCAGGGAGGCCAAGTGGAAGAAGCAACGCCAACGAAAAAAGCGTAACGCACTAAAAGCATAAATATCGTGCACAATTTCAAATCACAAACAGAACTTTATTGCACGGAACAAATGCCGGATTCGTATCCACACGGAGGGTATTTCATGACAAAAGGTGAGGAAGATGCAGCAATCGGTCGCATGGTATCTGAGTACGGAGACGCCAAAAAAAAGCTGCTAGTCTTAACAGAAGAAGCTCACAGGCTGGGAGTCATGTTATCGGAGCTGGGCCTGTGTCTCGCGACGAATCCGCAAAACCTCAGCATTGATGGTGAACCAATGAATCCTAGCTTCTCCAAATTCCGACACGAATTAAAATCCCGTTCACTCGATGCTGAAAAACTCAAGAGCCTGGTGAACGACATCCGAAAGACAATTCTGGATATCGAGCGACTTGAACCCAAGGTGAAGGATCTTGGGCTTGTATGAAGCACACACTTTCCAGGAGGAGGATGCTCATGGGGAATCTACTTCCCACCGCCGTGATGCTTTTTCTGACATATCTGACCCCCCAGGTTTTTGCGGCACAGCCGCAGGCAGTGAAAGATTCCTTATTCCTTTCGGTAAACCTCCACCTTGGGATGCCAGAAGGACCGACAATTAACGCACTGGCCGATCATTACAAGGTTGAAAAAATTAAGGGCACATCAGAGAATGCAACCTCGTCTAGCTGGATTTTGGTTTCGAAAAACGAAACTGCGCACGGAATCGACGGTGGAGTAAGTTTTAGAAATGGGAAACTAACACAGGCTTACAAATCTTGGACTCCGGGCAATGCGGATTCGACCCTAGAATTAACAGACGCATTGCTTGGAGTGGTAGAACATTTTGAGGGCGAACATAGAAATGTCTGTGTGATTTACCATCAATACATCAATACGCCTGGAGACCGAGGGTACGTAATAACGGTGAGATGCGGTAACAAGTACATCCTAATTTCTGCTAATCGTGGAACTCACGGAAACACTGCGGACGTTACAGAATTTCTTGAATCTCCCGACTTTTTTGATTCAACTCAGAGGAGAAAATGATCAGCAGGTGTGATCTCATAGGAAGGAAAAGAAGACACAGAAGAAGATGGTGAAAAATAATAAACGGGCTAGGATTTAGCCCGCTTCCCGCGACCTTGGCGCTTTAGTTCTTTTTCAGTTCGGTCGCGTTTCTTCGGATTGGGTTTTTCCAGTGAGTCTATTCCAGGTGAGGCGCTTGCCCTCAACCTGAGAAACCGCCAAATCGAATCGCCCGCTGTCATTCAGGTCTTGGCGGTTATTGAAACGATAGGCTTGCTCATCAAGGTAACGGAACAAATGAAAAGGTTCGACACTCACGTAGGTTCCCTTGATGCCTCTCTTCAAGAGGCTCCAGTAATTTTCCAATCCGTTGGTGTGAACCGCTCCATCAACATAGGCAACCGCATGGTCAACTACCTGATGCACATATTCTCCCGCGAGTCCGGTGTAGGATCGAAGTGCATCGCTATAGAGAGCGGACCCCGCTTTAACGTGTTTGCGAACCCGAGACTGGAGTGCCTTCTTTCCTCGATTCGGAATGACGAGGGTTCGGATTTTTTCGCCGCGCTTCAGGATGCCCATGACCGGGGTTTTATCCTTTGCTCCTGTTCCCGTGATTCGCATTTTCCGTTTGTCAAGATGCATGTTTCTAGAAAGTCCGCCGATGAAGGTTTCGTCCACTTCGACCTCTCCACCGACCTTTCCGCCATCGTTGTCCTGCAAGGCCAGACGAATTCGATGCATCATAAACCATGCGGTCTTTTGGGTGACTCCAAGACCTCGTGCAATTTCATAACTGCTAATTCCGTTCTTGCAATTGGTCAACATCCAGACGGCCACGAGCCACTTGTCAAGTCCGATAGGAGAATCTTCAAAGATCGTCCCGACCTTTACCGAGAATTGGCGTTTGGGATGATGGCTTCCACATTGCCAGACGCGATGCGATTGATTGAAAGTAACTTTTTCGGAGCCGCAGGTTGGGCAGGTCACGCCATCGGGCCAGCGCTTTGTCACAAGATAGTTGATGCAATTCTCAGGCTTCGAAAAGTATTTGATTGCCTGCTGGAGTGTTTTAGGTTCGATCATTTTTTTATCTCCTTACAGGCAAAAATATAGCATGAGTAAGTGGATGAGTCAAGTAATTTATTGCCCAAATTTGATATTTCAGACGCGAACTAATCTGAGATCTCAAATTTGAAATTTCAGATTCTACCGGTCGGTCACTAGAGATTTGCGGGCGCTGCGATCGGCCCGTGCCTTGGCCAACGCATCCGCGACGGGATGGGTTAGAAACACTTCCCTCGACCGGTGATCGCACGATTTTCGTTTCTTTCCGCAAAGATCTCTGCGAAGACTCCCCGAATTGCCGCCTCTCCAAGCGCGTTGCACATCCATAATGCAATTCAAAATTGCAATTTGCGTGGGGCGAATGCAAACCCACCGAGGGCAATAATCTCCGGGAAAACCTCAACGACATAACGAGGTTCGGGAAAGGCGAAATAGGAGAGGAAGGCGGTGCGCAGGAAAATGAGAGAGAGCAGCAAACAGGCCCCCACGACCTCCGGGTTGTCAAGTGAGCGGCGGTGGTGGAAGATTCTCCACACACCCACCAGCGCAAACGCAAGGTAGAGCAGGTTTATTAAGAAGAGAAGAAGCGAAAAGAGAAAATCCCGGGGATCATTCTCCCAGGCTTCACTCATGGGGAGCAGTCTTCCTTCGAGCGGGAGGATTTCGATGCGGGGAGTGAACCAGAGGGCCAGCGCGCGAAGGAAGGGAGTGGTCACGAAAACGCGGAAGGGATGTTGATGACTGCGCTCGCGAGCCATGGCCTGGAATTCCGAGTCCGTGGCGGAGTCGAGGGAGTCCGATTCGTTGTGGCTGCTGAGGAGAGCCAGGATTTTTTCGCGCTGGGCTGGAGTATCGCTTGCGTTGCCGGGCAAGGCCTCCAGGGGGATGTCTGAATCCTGAACGGTCCAGATGAAGTTATTGACATCCCGGAATCTCCAGAGCCATGTTCGGCACCAGTTATAATATCCGCGAGGAACAAATTCGTCAGGATCCTGGGCATAAGCAGGGGCGAGGGGTTGAAACGTCTTCAGGGTGACCAGGTTTCGAACTGTCCAGGGAAAAAGCGCCAGGGCCAATCCAAGGGTTACCAGTAAGCCATCAGCCAGGACCGATCGCCAGCGGTGATGGGGGGCCTCTCGAAGGACGAGGATCAGCCCGATGGAAACCAGCCAGAGTCCGCTCTCGACCCGAAACAGGGTGGCCAATCCAACGGACAGGCCGCAGAAAAACCAGTTCCTTTTCGGCAGGGAGGGCCGGACCGCATGGACTGCAAACAGGGTTGCGGCAGTCAGGAGAAACGTGGTGGGAACCTCGGCGAGAATCGATGCCGCGTAGTTCGCCACGAAGGGACACAGCGCGGCCAACAAAAGCGCCCACAGCGCCCGCCGTCTCCGCTCGGCCAGCTCGCCTTGGGAAAGGTCGAACACAATCACAGCGATCAGGACACAAGTGAGCGTATCGAGCAGGGCCTGAACCAGTCGAACCGCCGCTTCGTTTCCCTGGCCGGCCAGGGCAAACAGGGCAGCAAGAAAGAGGGGATAGCCCGGCGGGCGGGTCAGGGTCGGTGCAGGGGGCTGCTGGTCCTGGGGCTCAAGGTGAGAGTACACGCCATATCGAAGCAGGTTCCGGGCGTACGCCTCGTAGATGGGCGAATCCCCTCCCACGTGAGGAAAGGCGAGCGCCAAAAAAATTCGAAGGGTCAAGGCAAACAAAACCAACGCGGTCGTTTGCTTTCGATGCCCCGAAAAGGCCTCTTTCATGTTTCTGAACCTGGTTTGGGATATAATCTTGTGGCAGTGATTGATGGTCGCAGTGCATGCTGCGGGCCGGTTTGGGCACCGTCCCTATCCTATGGCAGATCTTAACTCACATCGACCTGTTTTCTTTGATCCTCATCAACGTCGCTGGTGGCGATGGCGACAGGGTTTCTTCACCCTGGCCGCGCTCCTGGCCGTCGTCATGGTGGTCTTTGTTGCGAATGTTCTGAGTCAGCCTCGCCTGACTTCGTTAGGTCTTCCGGATCTGACGCGGGCCTATCGCCCGGTCCCGGGTGAACTCTCAAAACCGGGGTTGTCGCCCAAGGAACGTCGCAAGCGCCGACTCAGCCGGATGATAACCCGACTGGAAAACCTGAACAAGGGTCAAGGGGCCAAACAGTCCCAGGTCGACACCTCGATCAAGGAATTCTCCGCTCTCATGATCGCCTTCTTTGTCAACTGGGATGCAACCAGCTTGACCTCCTTCCTCGCCCACTACGATAAGATCGACGTTCTCGCACCCGAATGGCTGCAACTGGGAGACGCCAACGGAACCCTCATTAAGAGGCATGAGGAAGAGAAAGCCAGGATTGTCCGTGACTTCATCAAGCATGGCCAGGTCGACGTCAAGATCATGCCGCTCCTGAACAACTTCAATGGCCAGGTTTGGGAAAGCGAATTACTCGCCAAATTCCTGGCGAATCCTAACGCCCGCAAGCGGTTGATTGACGATCTCGTTCCCTTCCTGAAGGAGAATGATTTCATCGGCGTGAACGTCGATTTCGAAAATATACCGCGCAAATCCCAGGGAGATCTTCACGCCTTCATGCAGGAACTCTACCATGCGCTGCACACGGAAAACCTCCTGGTTTCGCAGGACCTCCCCGCCTCCGACAGTGAATTCGATTATGGATTTTATGCCGCCGTAAACGATTTCATCGTCCTGATGAATTATGATCAACACTGGGAAAACTCGGATCCCGGCCCGGTGGCATCACAGGATTGGTTTCTCAGCAATGTTCAGGACCGTCTCGAGAAAATTCCGCACGACAAGCTGGTCATTGCACTCGCAAATTATGGGTATGATTGGGGTGCTCTGGGGAAAAAGCGTTATTCCGGGAAGTCCATCACCTTTCAGGATGCCATGCGCACAGCCAAGGAGTCTGACGCCAGTCCCCAACTGGATCCGGACTCCCTGAACCCAAGCTTCGAATACTACGACGAGAACAATCGAGTCCACCAGGTGTGGTTCCTCGATGGGGTGACCATTTTCAACCAGATTGCTCAGACAAAGGCCCTGTCCCCGCACGGCTATGCCCTCTGGCGCCTCGGGTCGGAAGATCCCTCCGTCTGGCACGTCTTTGCAGAGTTCCAGACAGACTCCAAAGTCGCCGATCAGATGCGGCCGCTGAAGTACGGATATGATGTGGACTACAACGGGGAAGGCGAGTTGCTGACGATCCAGAATGTGCCCCAGGCGGGAGAGCGTGATCTCACCCTCGATCCCCAAATCAATCTGGTAACGGACGAATCATTCCCGAAGCTTCCTTTGGGCTATCTCATTGACCGGCGGGGCCGACAAAAAAACAAGATGGCGCTCACCTTCGATGACGGCCCGGATCCCCGCTACACGCCGCAGGTCCTCGATATCCTCAAAGAGTACAAGGCCCCGGGCACCTTTTTCCTCGTGGGCCTGGAAGCCGAGAGCAACATTGGAATTGTGCGGAGGATGGTGGACGAGGGGCATGAGATCGGGAACCACACTTTCACACATCCCAATATCGGTGATGTTTCCGGGCGACAGCTTGGAATTGAATTGAACCTGACACAGCGGCTATTCGAGAGCAAGCTCGGAAGGGTATCGCTGTTCTTCCGGCCCCCTTATGGCGTCGATTCGGAGCCGGAGGTCCCTGCGGAGGTCCAGCCCCTCGAAGTCGTGCAGAAGATGGGATACCTGCTGGTCGGGGAGCGGCCGGATTCTAATGATTGGTATGTCCGTGACCCGGATGAAATTGTCAAGACGGTGATTGAACAGGCATCCCGCGGAAACGTGCTGCTCTTGCACGACGCCGGCGGAAATCGTGATGCCACGGTGCTGGCGCTCCCCCGGATCATTACGGAGCTCCGCAAGAACGGTTACGAACTGGTGTCGCTGTCTGCGCTGTTGGGCCGGTCCCGCGATGCCGTCATGCCTCCGGTGCCCGGCAATGAGCAATGGCGGGCCCGTCTCGATAATGTCGCCTTCACCTTCTTCAGCGCTCTGGATCATGCCTTTCACTGGCTGTTTCTGATTGGAATCGTTTTTGGAATCGGCCGGTTCATTTTCATTGGGACACTGGCCGTCATCCAGGCGATCCTGCGTCACCGTGAGAAATTTAATGAGAATTTTACTCCCTTCGTGAGCGTCATTGTGCCGGCGCATAATGAGGAAAAGGTGATCGTGCGGACGATCGCCGCCCTACTCCGGTCGGACTATCCCCGCTTCGATGTCATCGTCGTGGATGATGGCTCCACCGATGCCACGGCAGCCCGCGTCTCGGAGGTTTTCGGCAAGGATCCGCGGGTGCGTCTCTTTGTTCAGGAAAACACCGGAAAGGCGGGTGCCCTGAATTATGGCCTGGAGCAGTCTGTCTCCGAACTCATTATCGCTCTGGACGCCGACACCCTCTTCGATCGGGATACAATGCGCAAGCTGGTGCGTCATTTCGAGAAGGAGGAAGTGGGGGCGGTGGCCGGCAATACCAAGGTGGGGAACCGTGTCAACCTGCTCACCCGGTGGCAGGCCCTGGAATACATCACTTCGCAGAACCTGGACCGCCGGGCCTTTGATGCGCTGAACTGCATTACGGTCGTTCCGGGCGCCGTGGGGGCCTGGCGTCGCGATCTCATCCAGAAAGTGGGTGGCTTCACCAACGACACTCTGGCGGAAGACACGGATTTGACCATCTCCATTCGCCGTCTCGGCTACGACATTGTATTTGAAGACGAAGCACTGGCGTACACGGAAGCGCCGGACACCATTCGGAACTTCATCAAACAGCGCTTCCGCTGGACGTTTGGAACGATGCAATCGGTGTGGAAACATCGAGACACCCTGTTTCGCCGCCGCTACGGCTCGCTCGGCTGGATCGCGCTGCCGAACATCGTGACCTTTCAGATTCTCTTCCCGCTGATCTCTCCGCTCATGGATTTTCTCATGATCGTGGCGGTCGCGCTGGCCGGACTCCAGCATCATTATCATGGGACTTCCTATTCCGCCACCAACCTGCTGCGCATCGCTTTGTTTTATGCCATCTTTCTCGCCGTCGACTACTTCACCTGTGTGCTCGCATTCGTTCTGGAGTGGAAGGAAGATTGGAAACTGCTGTTATGGCTCTTCTGGCAGCGGCTGTTGTACCGCCAGGTGATGTATTACATCGCGGCGAAATCGGTGGTGGCCGCGCTGCGGGGCCGCTCCGTCGCCTGGGCCAAGGTGGAACGCAAAGCCACCGTGCCGATGGGGCGATGAGGCCTTGGGAAGATTTATGAGAGGAATTGCGGCCTTCGCCTCCTTTCATCTACCTGCCGTTATTCCTGAGTAACGTCAGACCACACTGACGTGGTCCCCTCAATTGTCTCGTATGCATTACCCGCTCAACCCCATTAATACCTTGCATACCCTCCCCCAGGCTGCTATATTTGGTATGTAGTAATGTCTCATAACGTGTAATTACTACATACAAACATGACCATAGGGCAAGTGATGAACAAATTGAAAGGAAAGTGATAAGTTGTTTATTCCCGACAGGCTTGCCGCAGCAAAGCTCGCACGAGCCGGGCATCGCGGTCTCATTGATGTTTCAGATGCTGCGAAAGCTCTGGAATTGAGATCCAGACAGGCTGCAGTGAAGCTCGGATCCCTGGCGCGGCGCGGATGGTTGTTACGTGTCCGCCGAGGTCTCTATTTTATGCTTCCGCTTGAGGCCGAGCCGGGCCAGCCGATGATGATTGATGATCCCTGGGTGCTCGCCCGCGAGGTCTTCTCGCCTTGTTACATTGGGGGATGGAGCGCTGCAGAGTATTGGGGACTTACTGAGCAAATCTTCCGGTCGACTCTTGTGATCACCGCAGCACAAATCCGCGCCCGCTCCGTGTCTTTGCTGGGTCAAGAGTTTCGCCTCTTTTGGGTCCAAAAGAAAAGTATAGCGGGAGCGACTCTCATCTGGAGAGGCTCCGAACGGATCCCTGTCTCCGACCGCGAACGGACCATTGTGGACTGTCTGCGCCATCCGGAACTTTGTGGGGGAATCCGTCATCTGGCCCATGTGATGCGTGAATACGGATCGAGCAAGGAACACGATTTTCGTAAATTGGCTGCGGTTGCAAAGGAGACAGCGACCGGAGCAGCGTGGAAACGTCTGGGGTACCTCGCGGAACTTCTTTGGCCAGGGGAAAAATCACTCATTGATGATTGTTTGAATCGTCGCACGACCGGCTATGCGAAATTCGATCCCGCCGTCCGCAAAGCAGGGAAAATGCTTCGTCGTTGGCGGTTGCGCATTAACGTCTCGCTCGCTAATGAAGCGACTCAATCATGATTCTCAAGCAAGACATTCTTGACCGCGCCACGGAGTGGCGACTGCGTCCAGACATAGTCGAAAAAGATTATGTCTTGGGGTGGCTCCTCGCGGCGCTCTCGATGCAGCAGGAGATCCGTGATCTTTGGGTATTCAAAGGTGGGACGTGTATCAAGAAGTGTTTCTTTGAGACGTATCGTTTCTCAGAGGATTTGGATTTTTCTCTCCTCCCGGAGGCCCCCTACACCGATCCCGCGCTGCGAGGCAATCTTCTTGCCCTGACGCGGACCGCCCATGAACTCAGTGGCATTGAGTTTCCGGAAGACTTGGTGGAGGTAAGAAGCACAAAGAATAAACAGAACCAAGTGACTTTTCAGGGGCGGATTGCCTACCGGGGCCCATTAGAATTTCCTGGGACCCCGAAGATTCTCTTTGATATCACCTAACATGAGCCAGTGTTCATTGACCCTGCCGCCCAGAAGGTCTTTCATCCATTTCCAGATAGTCTACCAGAAGAGGCCAGTGTTACCACATATTCACTGCATGAGCTGGTTGCTGAGAAAACGCGGGCGCTCTTCGAACGCACGAGGCCACGCGATCTTTATGATGTCGTGTACCTCCTGGAGAACCAATCCTCGGCATTCGATCTCACACAACTCAGGGATCTCTTTCGGAAGAAGTGTGAAGTAAAAGGAATCGCACCGCCTTCGACGAATCAGCTCTTGGAGGTCGTTGGGGCTAATGAAGAGTTACGCTCGGAATGAGAGAACATGCTCGCCCATCAGTTACCGGCGCTCCCTTCGCTCGATGATCTGTTGTTGCGTTTGCCAAACCTGATTCGTTGGATTGACGAACCAAGCGTTGCCTTGCCGGCCAGCATGCTTGTGGCGCCTCCAGTGAAAAGAGACGGAGCCCTGTATGCCCCGGCAGGAATTCAGTATTCAGGAAGCGGCCAGCCGCTTGAGGTCATTCGGTTTGCAGGGATGAACCGGCTTCTTGTGGAGTTCGATTATCACGGGCGACGCCGTTTGGCGGAACCTTATTCTCTTAGTACGGCGAGTACAGGAAATCTTCTCTTTTACGGATGGGAGCTCGGAGGCACCCACATCAAAGCATTCAAGGTCGTAAATATGGGAAATGTCCGGGCAACGAACACAGGTTTCCAGCCTCGGTATCAAATTGAATTTACGCCACATGGCTTTCTCAGTGCACCATCATCAACACGACGGGCGCGAACGCAGCACTTTTCCTCGCGTTCGTCTGGGCGAAGACGAGCGACCTCCGATCCTGTCTATATCTTTGAATGTTCGCACTGCGGCAAGAAGTTTGGCCACAGAAAAAATGATCCCGAGCTTCGAAAACATAAGGCAAAGGGCGCTGACTATGACTGCGCGGGGCGACATGGATACTTAGTTGATACGAGGTATTAATCAATTGATGCAATGAGATCATTGGGAATCAGGAATTCGGGGAATCAGATTATTTCATTTTGCTCTGTAAACGGTCAGTCATCCAGTCTCACATTGACATCTAACTCGAATTGAAAACCGAGTCTTTTATCTTTCAAAAGACCATTCCTTTTTTCCTTCCACTTCCCATCCTCCTGCCGTTCGCTTACAATGATGTTGGTTTCTTATTGCAATCACAAATTATCCTCAGTCCTTTAAAGGGGGCACGGGATTCCGCGCCCTGAAGGCAAGCCCATTGATTGTGAGGCCCATGAATACCACTTCGGGATCGGACCATCGCAAGACGCTCTACCTCATCGACGGCATGTCACAGATCTTCCGGGCCTTTTTTGCCCTGCCGTCCCTGGCCACCTCCAAGGGGCTGCCCACCAATGCCATTCGCGGCTTTACAGCCATGCTCCGAAAGATCATTCAAACGCATCGGCCGGACTACCTCGGTGTCGCCTTCGACACGGCCGAGCCCACCTTCCGACATGACTCCTTCGCGGATTACAAGAAAGACCGCCCAGAGATGCCGGAGGATCTCTCCGTTCAGTTGCCTTACATTCGGAGAGTGTGTGCGGCCCTGCGGGTCCCTATCATTCAATTCGAAAAATTTGAGGCCGACGATGTTATTGGGACCTTGGCGCGCAAGGGTGAAGGACAGGATCTTGACATTGTCATCGTCACCCAGGACAAAGATATGTTTCAACTGGTGAACGATCACGTGCGCGTCATGCGGGCTTCGCGTCAGGGCGACGAGACCCTTTATGACTCTTCCGGGGTCGAGGAACTCATGGGGCTGCCCCCGGAGAAAATCGTCGATTATCTCGGCCTTTGTGGCGATGCGGTCGACAACATTCCCGGGGCTCCGGGGATCGGAGAAAAAGGCGCCAGGAAATTACTTGTTGAATTTGGCTCCGTCGAGGCCTTGTTGGAACGATGGAATGAGGTAGCCAATAAACGTTACAGCGAGTCACTGCGGGACAATCGTGACCTCATCATGAAGTCGAAAGACCTTGCCACCATCCGGCTCGATGTTCCCGTGGAACTAAACCTCGAAGAGCTTCATCTGGATCCACCCGATCGCGAGGCCGTGATGGAGCTGTTCCGGGAGCTGGAATTCAGTACCCTGCTTAAAGAATTTGATGGGGAGTCGAAATCGTCGGCGGCAAACACGGAGGTGCCGGCATCCGTCGACGCACCGCCCCCAAAGAAAACCGCTTTCCCGTCCCTCAGAAAGCTCGATGAAGTAAAAGAATGTGTCGCAAGCCTCAAGAATGAAAAATCGATCGCGGTCTCCGTGAGGCAAGTTCCACGCAGCCAGACGCTTGATACCGCCGCTGAAATCGGCCTGGCCGGCGGGAAGCTGGGTGCTGTGAGTGTAGAGGTGGGAAGCGGGGATTTCTGGAAAAAGAGCGGACTGGCGGAACTCCTCAGCGGTAGGGAAGTTTCCAAGCAAGTCCATGACAGCAAGGCGGTTGCGCTGAACTTGGAACGCGCCGCCGGGGTGGCCCTGAAAGGCGTCGGCGAAGATACCATGCTGATGTCTTACCTGTTGAATGCAAACGAAAGCAACCATTCGCTCGAACGCGTGGTTCGCGCCCATCTTCAAGAGGAGTTGTCCCCCGGTCCAGCCGCCGCCGCCAATTATACGCAGCGCCTCGTTCCGGTGTTGAGGAAGGAGATTGATACACTCGGTTTGAAGCAGGTCTATGAAACGGTTGAACTCCCCCTGGCTGACGTGCTCGTTCGCGTCGAGCAGAATGGGATGCGCGTGGACGAGAAGGTCCTGGCCGGTCTCTCCGCGGAATTTGAGGCGAAGCTCACTGAGCTCACCCGGAACATCTATCAACTCGCCGGCACGGAATTCAATATCAACTCCCCGAAACAACTGGGCGAAATCCTGTTTGAGAAGCTCAACCTCCCCTCCGGCAAGAAATCGAAGAAATCGGGTCAATACTCCACGGCGATCGACGTGCTGGAAGAGCTGGCGACAAGCTACGAGCTGCCTCGGGTGATCCTGGAGTACCGGCAGATCGCGAAACTCAAGTCCACTTATGTGGATGCGCTCCCCAAGCTGATCGATCCGAACACGCACCGCCTTCACACCTCATTCAACCAGACCGTGGCAGCGACGGGACGGCTTTCCTCCACCGAACCCAACCTCCAAAACATTCCCGTGCGCACGGAAGCGGGGAGGAAAATCCGCTCCGCCTTTGTCGCCGAGCAGGATTTTGTGCTCTTATCGGCAGACTACTCGCAGATTGAATTGCGCCTCCTGGCTCACTTCAGCGAAGATGCGGTGCTGGTGGACGCGTTTCAACGCGGCGAAGACATTCACGCCCGAACGGCGGAAGAGATTTTCGGCGTGCCCCGGTTGATGCAAACCCCCGATCATCGCCGCCAGGCCAAGGCCATCAATTTCGGAATTGTCTACGGGTTGAGCCCGTTCGGTCTGGCGCAACAGCTGGGCATTTCGAATGCCGACGCGAAGAATTACATTGAGGCTTACTTCACACGTTACAAAGGAGTCAAACGATTCATCGAACGCGTGCTCGCGGAAACGAGAAAGTCGGGAGAGGTTCGCACGCTCCTGGGAAGGCTCCGGCGCATCCCGGATATCAATTCCAGGAATCCCAGCCTGCGGGGATTCGCGGAACGCACCGCCATCAATACTCCGCTCCAGGGAACGGCCGCGGATTTGATCAAGCTGGCGATGATTCAAATCGACCGCCAGCTCCTGTCACAAGACTTGAAGGCGAAAATGATGCTCCAGGTTCACGACGAACTCATTTTTGAAGTTCATGAGAGCGAGGTGGCTCACTTGCGCAAGCTCGTCAAACAGGGGATGGAACATGTATACAAGCTGCGTGTCCCATTGATCGTGGATATTTCGGTGGGGAAGAACTGGCGGGATGTGGAGTAGAGGCCGGGGAGTAGTGGGCAGTGGGCGGTGTGCAGTGGGCGGTATGCAGTGGGCAGAAGTCGGACGTCAGAAGTCAGGGGTCATATGTCGGAAGTCAGATAACCTTAGTTGACGTGTCTACGGTGGCGGCTCTGCGCCCGTCGTGACTAGGAGACCAGGATGCGGACTTATGAGATCGATTATTGAATAGCGTGGTGTGTTGCCCCCCCTGTCGCAAGAAGCTCCTAATCTGACTAGAAAGCTGATCGACCTAACTTCGCATACATCGCAGAGAACGCGATGTATGCGCCACCCGCCGAAAAAACCGGGGCTCGGGCTCATGAGATTGATCTTATGGCGAATTTGGAGGGGACTCTGCCGCGGTGTTCGGGAGGACGTAGCCTTGACGTGCACGGACCTTGAGCCCCTTGGATCGGAGCGTCACCTTGATCCGGCGGTAGCGGTTGTCGGGCACGGGGTTGGAGGGATAGTAGCCTAATGTATACTGGGTACTCAGGTCCCTTGAAATCCGCTCGGCGGCGGCTTGGAGTGCTTTGTCAGAACTGGGGAAGAAGACGGCCGCCCCGGACTGCTGGGCGAGGCGTTCAAACACCACGCGGGGATTATCGATGAACCTGCCCGGGAGCAACACCAGTTGGTCGCCTCCCCGCGAGATAACCTCCTCTTCTCTCTTGCTGAAATATCCGATCGCGTAGACTTGCACGAGCGATTCCTGCACGGCGTGGATTACTTCCTGAAGGGTATGCTCGCTGTGCTCGTCGGCGCCGTCGCTGATGATGACAAGCGCCTGCCTTCCATGCCTCGCGTGCTTCGCGTGCTCCAGCGCAATCAGAATAGCGTCGTAGAGACTTGTCCCGCCCACCGCAGTGGTCAGAGCCATCTGACGTTTCACGGACTCCCGGTCCGGGGTGAATTCGAGGGAGACCTCAACGCGGTCGTCAAAGGGGATGTACATAAATTCGGTTCCACTGTGCGCGGAATCGACCATCAACTGTGCGGCGGCTTTTGCCCGCTCCAGCTTTCCTCCCTCCACCATGCTGGAACTCCGGTCGAGCAGGATGCCCAGACTGACCGGCTGCTCTTCATTCGAGAAGAAATTAACATTCTGGGCGATGCCATCCTCAAAGAGCGTGAAATCCTTTGCGGTCAGGTTTGGTACTTCTCGTCCGTGGGAATCGGTCACCCGGACACCCACGGTCACCAGGGAGACATCAACACGCAGTGTAGGCATCTGCTGGGCTGAGGCGAGGAAAGACAACAATCCAACGAGCAATAGGCCTACGAACAATGGCCCTATGGAAGCCGCTTTCACCTCGAAGCTCATTTTTCTCAATTTCTCCTCGTCCTTTGCGCAAGAACAAACGCCATCCCGCCACGGGGGGCTAGGGTTCATTCAGATTGCCGGGCCTTCATTGAGTGCCATTCAGGGCTGTCCCAATACTGTTCAGTTAAGAAAACCCAGGCCGAAGCTCCCCCTTCGATTTTGGACTCTATAAGACGAAACTCTGCTTAAGTAGATCGTATTGAGGGCTGTCCTTGTTTTTCACGTTTTCCCCTACATGCATATAGGTGAGATCGCCCTTCTTTCATCAATTGTCAGTCGCAATGATCCGACCCCCTTAGGCATGATCCTCTTGGCCAACCGAAGTCCCTTCACTTTGATTGCCGCTCTATCAATTGATTCAGAATCGCGCGGGCATTGGGGAAATTCGGATTGATTCCTAGCACCGTCTGATATTCCACGATGGCTTCAGGAATTCTTTGCATCACCTGCAGGGCGTATCCCCTGTTGAAACGGGCTTCGGTGTCCGAAGGATCGTTCTGAATCAGCCTATCGAACTCGGAAATCGCGGCGTCGGGCTGGTTGAGTTTGAGGTAAGCGAGACCAAGGCCGCCCCGCGCCAGCCGGTTTCGAGGATCGAGTTTCAGCGCCTTCTGAAAATTCTGAACACCGTCCCTGGCACGGTCAATCTTAAGATACAGATTGCCGAGATTTACGAATAGCTGGGCTGATTCGGCATGATCCGATGACAGCTGAAGGGATTCAGCTGTCCGGTAATGCTCGAGGGCAAGATCGTATTGTTTACGGTAGTAATATTGATTTCCCAGCTCGAGGTGCGCCTTTGTGCTCCGGGGAGACGACTGTACCGTCTGGTAATAGAGGGTGAATTCATCCTTCCAATCCCCGTTTCGCGCAAGGGTGCGACCCATCAATACCAGAATCAACATGACCAGGAAGACCTGGAAGACGCGTCGCCAGATCGATTCTCTTGCGAGAGACTGCAATCGGGTCATGACAAATCCCACGATGACGCACAAGCCCAGGCAGGGCAGGTAAAGCAGGCGATCGGCTCGGATCGTCCCGATGGGGATAAACAAGTTACTGACAATGGAGTAAGTAATCAGAAAAAAGGCAAGGCCGAAGAATAGCTCACGGGAACGTCTGTAACTCCACAATAGAAAAACGACGAGCAGTCCCATCCCCGCGAGAATCAACAGGGATGGGGGAGAACTCCACTGCGTGACGAGCGGAACCTGATTGTAGGAGTAATCCGCCGAGAACAAACGAGGATAGAAGAAAAGGGCCAGATTCTGAAACAGGATCTTCAAACCGGTCACAGTTCGCGAGAAGATGGATGCATGGGCCAGCGGATTGAGGTAGAAATCCACTTGCATGGGCGCCAAACTCTTCAAAACCGCCACACGGATTGCAAGGAAAAGGCCAGTTACCCCTGCAAATCCCGCATAGGCCTTCCAGAATCCTTCCTTGAAAATGCTCAAATATAACTTTCCGTTTCGTCGACATTCGTAAAGCCAGTCCGTCAGGAAGACCACGCCCAGAAAGGTGACGGCATTCTCCTTTGAAAGCAGGCCGAGACAATAATAGATCATCGATAGCCATAGGTATTTTCCCGCGGGTTGCCCGCTGGAGCGCAACCGCAGAAAATAGAACCAGGCGGCAGCAAAGAACACCATGGCCAGGGCGTCTGGCCTGCCGCTGACGTATGTGACGGCTTCGGTTTGGATTGGATGGACCGCAAAAATCAAGGCGGAGAAGAGGGCGACCTCCTGGGGTTTCTCTATTAAGAGCCGGATGCACCAGAACACCATCAACGTAATCAAGACATGGAGGAGCCGGTTCACCAGATGAAATCCATCATAATGCAAGCCGGTGACCCATGAATTGATCGCGTAGCTGAGCACGGTGATGGGCCGGTAAAGACCGGTGGTCACCTCCGAAGCAGGATCGCTGGAGTGGGAGAAGATGGAAAAGAGACGGGTGGCGTCAGTCACCAGCGGATTCGAGAGAATGCGGGCATGATCGTCAACCACGAACTGGTGGCCCCAGCTATTGAGGTCGCACAAGAGCGCCGCAAGGACCAGGAGCCATTCCGGTTTGTAGAGACGTTCAAGGAGGGCGGGCCGAGAAGAATTCTTGTCAGATTTTCTAACCCTGGATCTCTTTGCCATGAAGCCCGAAGGGCTCATCCTTTGGCCAGTGCCAATGCGCGTCGTTCGTATCGGGTCCGGGAGACTCAATCAACTCGATTGCGCCCCCCCTGCCCCTCGGGAGATTCAGGGCTGCCCTTCCATCGGATTCTTCGGGATCACAGATCCACAAGGTCGTGGTAAAGCTCGGGGCGGCGGTCACGGAAGAACTGCCAGGTGGACCGGACTTCCTGGATCTTGTCGAGATTCAGATCGGCGACGAGCAATTCGTCCTTGTCGCGGGACGCTTCGGCAATGATCTGTCCGCGTGGATCACAGAAGTAGGAAGTTCCGTAGAATTCGCCGATGCGCCAGGGATCTTCATACCCGACGCGGTTGATGGCGCCGACGAAGTAACCGTTGGCCACCGCGTGAGCAGGCTGTTCAAGCTTCCAAAGGTATTCACTCAATCCGGCAACAGTGGCAGAGGGGTTGAACACGATCTCCGCGCCATGGAGCCCGAGGGCGCGCGCTCCCTCAGGAAAATGACGGTCATAACAGATGTAAACTCCGATCCTGGCGAAGCCCAGATCAAAAACTGGATACCCCAGGTTGCCCGGCCGGAAATAGAACTTTTCCCAAAATCCGGGCGCCACGTGCGGGATATGGGTCTTCCGGTATTTCCCCAGGTACTTCCCCGTTCCGTCCAGGACGGCGGCGGTATTGTAATAAAGCCCATCCATCTCCAGTTCGTAAATGGGCACGATAATCGCCATCCCGTATTTGCGGGCCTGTTCCTGCATCAATTGGACGGTCGGGCCGTCGGGAATCTTCTCAGCCGACTTATACCAATGTTCCTTCTGTTCCGCACAGAAATAAGGGCCGCTGAAGATTTCCTGGAGGCAAAGGATCTGCACGTTCTTCTTTCCCGCCTCCTCGATCATCTTCAAATGTTTGGCGATCATCCCATCTTTAATCTCCTGGAGGGGGCGCTCGGGAGGGACGGCGTTGGAGGCTTGAATCAAACCACAGCGCACATTACGAGGCATGGAGAAACTCCTTGATGGGTTCGGCTGGTGGCACCGCACCCCCTGAACGGTCTTTAAACAGCGGACGATCCTGGGCGCGGCCGCGTAAACCGTCAGGCGGCGCACTCAGAGCATGTTTCGTTTAGCTCGATTTTATAGTATAATCCGGCTGGGTGTGCAATCAAGCTAAAAGAACCACAAGCCTTCTGCGACGCTTGAGTTTTTCAGCACCCCGTGTCATTGAAGCCCCTGCAAATCGGGTTAGTTTTCAACCCGTCCAGCCTGGGAGGCGGGAGGCTCGGATTGGCCTCATCCACAGGCTCTTCACCTGATTCATGATTTCAAACCTTTATCTCAAAACTGGAAAAACCCGTGGAGACTGTACTGAATTATAAATCAGCCGGTGTAGATCTCGAGGCGGCCCGTGAAGCCAAGAATCACATCAAACGGTTGGCCCAGAAGACCTTCACCAAGGGGGTTCTCAGCGAGATCGGCAGCTTTGGCGGACTATTTTCTCTGGCCGGCGAAATCAAGAAGATCGAGGATCCGGTCCTCGTGTCTTCGGCGGACGGGGTGGGGACCAAGCTCAAGGTTGCTTTTGCCATGGGGATTCATAATACCGTGGGGCAGGACCTGGTCAACCACTGCGTCAATGACATCCTGGTGCATGGCGCACAACCGCTTTTCTTCCTGGATTATATCGCCTCCGGAAGGTTGAGGCCGGCCGTCGTGGCTCAGGTCGTGGATGGCATTGCGGTGGCTTGCAAGGCCAATGCGTGTGCCCTGATCGGAGGAGAGACGGCTGAAATGCCCGATTTCTACCCCCCCGATGAGTACGATCTGGCCGGGTTTATTGTAGGTATTGTCAGTCGAAAAAAGCTGATTGATGGAAGCAACATCAAGGCCGGCGATGTGCTTTTGGGTCTGCCTTCATCCGGATTACATACCAACGGCTATTCTCTCGCCCGCAAAATCTTCTTTGACCATGCCAAGCTGAAAGCGAGCTCGTCGATCCGGGGCTTGGATGACACCATTGGTGAAACGCTTCTGTCGCCGCACCGGAGCTACCTGAAGGTACTGCGAGGATTGAATGACCGGGGAGTGGTCAGCGGTTTGGCGCACATCACGGGGGGCGGATTGACCCATAACATCCCACGAATCCTGCCCCGCAACTGCCAGGCCCAAATCAACGTGGCTACCTGGCCGGTTCCGCCGGTGTTCGATGTCCTCAAACGGCTGGGAAACCTGGAGTTCAACGAGATGTATCGCACTTTCAACATGGGGATCGGAATGGTCATTGTTATCGATGAGTCGAAGGTGGCGACCGCAGTCAGCCACTTCAAAAAAGTCAGGGAAAAATTTTATGTAATCGGAAAGATCATTCGTGGCGATAAGAAGGTAGTGTATGTCTAGATCCGGTTTTTGGGGAGCCGGATGGAATCTGATTCATGCCGAAAAAAAAGCTCGGAATTCTGTTATCGGGGCGCGGATCGAATTTTGAGGCCATTGCGGACAACGCAGAAAAGGAGGTGCTGGACGCCGAGATTGCCATTGTCATTTCGAATGTTGCCGACGCGCGCGGGCTGGAAGTGGCGCGACGGAGGAATCTGAACGCGTGTTTTGTGGATCCCCGCGGGAAGTCCCGTGAAGAATATGACCGCGAAGTCGTTGCCCTTCTGACGAAAAGCAAGGTTGACCTCATCTGCCTTGCCGGTTACATGCGGATCTTGAGTCCGTACTTCATTCAACAGTTTCCGTCCCGCATTTTGAACATCCATCCCGCCCTGCTGCCGGCCTTCAAAGGACTTGACGCCCAGAAGCAAGCGCTGGAGTATGGCGTCAAGGTCACCGGATGCACGGTCCATTTCGTGGATGAAGGGGTTGACTCGGGACCGATCGTCCTGCAGGCGACCGTGCCAGTGGAGGAGGGTGATACTGAAGAACTTCTGGCTCGGCGCATCCTTCGTGAGGAACATCGCCTTTATTCCAAGGCCATAGCGCTGGTTTTAGAGGGACTGTGTGAGGTCGAAGGTCGAAGCGTCCACATCCATTCATCCTCCGTCAATGCAGATTGAGGATTCCCTTATGAATTCAACGAATTGGCGTGAAATTTGTGGGATAAATTGGGATTTTTTTCCGTCTAATACGATGAGGGTTGTAGTGTCTTTATGCGAGCGGCTCTAAAAATATATGTGATTCATATTCTGTCACTTCTCCTGCTGGTGGCAGTGTGCACCCGTGTGCAGGGGCAGTCTGCCTTGAACCTGCCTCGTCTTTTTGATCAGGGGGGTCGATTTACCGGGATCGCGATTTCCAATCCCAGCAATCGATCTGCTGCGATCCGGCTCCAGCTATACGATGAATCAGGCAATGCGATAGGACTTCCTGCCAAGGGAGCGGTTTTGAAGTTGGGCCCGGGCGCCCAAATGGCCCAATTCGATAATCAACTGTTTTCCCTTCCAGCCAACTTCCGCGGTTGGGCGCAGATTGTTTCGGATGACAATTCCAATTTGCGCGGTTTCTACCTCGTAGGAGACGAGGCGGTGACGGTTCTCGATGGGACGAACGGTGCCCAGGCTTATCGAGAACAAATCCTGCCCTTCCTGGCGAACGACGCCAACACCGATACCGAAATCAACATCGTCAATCCTAGCGATCAGTCGGCTTCAATCAGTCTCCTGACTATTACCTCGGATGGGACCGTATCTCCCTTCGGAACGACCGGGCTCACTCTGCAGCCGCATGCCGTTTTCCGGAGGAGCACCAAGGAAATCTTCAGTTCCCGGAATTATACAGAGGGATCTTATTTTTCCATTACGTCAAACGTCGCCCTGCTGGCGATGGAACTGGTGGAGAACCACGCCGAACCCGCCCTGGCTTGTTTAAATGGGGTGAACGTGAATGCGGCGGGGCGTGTAATCAACTTTCCGCACGCCGTGTTGGGCGGGGATTATTTTTCCATCCTGGGCGTCATCAATTTGCTGGACATCGCGCAAACGGTCAGCATGTCGTTGTACCAGCAGGATGGCGTATTGTTGAACACCGGCTCGATTCCCAACCCTGTTTCGGTTACGCTCAATCCGAAGGCCTCCCTCCGGAAGTCGCTGGTTGATCTGTTTGGGTTAGGTTCGGCGCTGACCTCCGTGACTGGCGTCTGGGTCAAAGTGGAGGCGAACTTCGGTCCCATCAGCGGGTTTATCGCTTACGGAAATTTTTCAAATCCCACGCTGGCGGCCGTGGCCCCGCAAGTGCGGCCGCTGAACGAGATGGTATTTTCGCATCTCGCACCGCAGGCACTCGGCTACTTCACGGGAGTCGCCTTGCTGAATGTGAACGCAGACGCGGCCTCGGTCCGGTTGACGGCGATTGACCGGAACGGCGTGACGGTGAGTATGCGCGACCTCCGTTTGGATCCCAATCAGAAGATCGCTCAAACGGTCGCTGACCTCCTCCCCGCAGCTAAAGACCAGGTAGGGGGATCGCTGGTGGTTGTTTCGGACCAGCCCCTCTTTGCGGTGGAGCTTTTTGGATCTACGAATTTCAGTGTGTTGGCCAACGTCCCTCCCGACGACATTACCGCCTCATACGTCCCGCTGGACCTGGGCAAATTCGTGTTGAGCGGAAAGCTCGCGCAAGAGAATGGCGCTCCCCTGGCAAGGGCGGCAGTCCGCTTAAGTGGCTCCGTTCAGGGGTCGACGGTCACCACCGATGAAAATGGGGAGTATGTTTTTCTCAATATTCCTGCGGGAAACTACGCGGTGGAACCCACCCTCAAAAACTTTGAATTTACTCCAACGGCCCTCTCGGTATCGGTCAACAATTCGAACGTAGGCGATGCCGATTTTCAAGGCAAACGCCTTCCCATCCTTGCGGTCACCTCCATTTCCCCGCCCAACGGGCCGGTCGGTTCTCCCGTCACGTTGCGCGGAACCGGATTCAGCTTGATCGCGGGGGAGAATGTCGTTCACTTCTTTGGGACGTTCGGCTCGGCCGCAGTCCTGAATAGTCCTCCCCCCACCGACGATGCCATTACCGTTCTGGTGCCGGGTTCCGCGAGGACAGGTGGAGTGGTGGTCAGCGTCGGAAGCAATGTAAGCAATCAGATTCAATTCAGCGTGACGCAGGGCAATTCCACTTCGGTGCAAATCCCCAGTGCGACCCCCTCGTCTGTGGCCATCAGTGGCCTGGGGAACCTGGCGTTGGTCGGACACAGCGAGCGAGGGACCATCAGCCTGGTTTCGTTAACACCAAATCCCGGCCTGGTTCAGGATCTTACCTTCTCGACGGCAGCCAATGCGGAGATTCTGTCCGTCGCCACCGATGATGACGGAAGAGGGGGCGGCACGTCTCGCGATGATGATATCGGCTTTTTCAATATCGAAGAGGTTGCCTTCAAGGCTCTCCGGGCAAAAGTGGCGAAATTGGGAGCCAAGATTGATCGTCCGGAATTGAGTCAGAGGGACGCGGTGCCTCTGACGACTTCGGATGTGCAATTTGTGCAATTGCCCAGAGGAAGCAATCCGGTCTCCCTGGCGTTTGAGCCTTTTGGTCGATTTGCAATGACAGCGAACCGGGGAACGGACAGTGTTTCCTTCGTGGAGTTCATCGGCAAGCTCAATCCGACGATTCGGGGCACGCTGAGTCTGCCGGCGGGAAGTCAGCCCGTATCGGTCTCCGTGGCCGCCAATGGCACCCGCGCTCTGGTTGCCAACGGAGGCACCAATTCCGTTTCGGTCATCGAATTTGCGCCGGCCCCCGGGGGATTTCTGTCGGGCAATTTACAGCCGGTCATTACCCGTAATTTTCTTCTGAATTCGCGCCCCAACAGCGTGGCCATCAATCTGGATGCGGCCCGCGGGGTGACCGCGAATGCGGATAATACCGCGTCCATCCTTGATCTGAATGGACCTGCCGACGATTCCGCGGTGACCACCTTCACGCTTCCGAAGTTCTCACCCGGTCCGCCCACGGCCGTCAGTGTGGCCCTGGCACCGAATGGCAGTTATGCCATCGTGACCAGTCGCGACCCCGATGGAAATGCGTATTTGAGCATCCTTTCTCTGGAGGGCATTCCGGAGGTGGCTTTCGTCCAGGTGCTTCCTTCAGGGGCGGGCACTTCGGCGGTGACAATCGGGCCCAATAGCTCCTCGATCCTGGTGGCGAACCCGCGCCTCGGCAACGTGTCGGTCTTTAATCCCGTACCGGGTAACGTGTCCCTCGATACCCTCTCGCTGTCGAGATCCCAGGTTAAGCAGACCGTGACGCTCTTCGGAACCGGGTTCAGCCCGGATTCAAAGAATAATGTGGTGCGGTTTCGCGGCAAGTCGCAGACCACTATCCCGGCTCCCGTTTTGTCGATGTCTTCGAGCCATGAGATTACCGTGGAGGTCCCGGTGGACGCGATTTCAGGCCCCGTCACCGTCAACGTGGGGCGTGCCTCCAGCAACGAGCAGTTCTTTGTTATCTTGCCGGAGGGCCAACAAAGTCTTGCGCCGTCGATTGACTCCGTCACCCCACGGACGCTTTCACGGGGGTCGGATAGCCGACTCCTGATTTCGGGAAATGGTTTCAACGCTCAGTCCATTGTGGAGGTCGATCTCGGGGATGGCGCAGGGCCACAGCGGCTGACCTCGCTGTTTGGATCTGCAACGGTGACCATTCTGTCGCCGCATGGGATCCAGGTTTTGATTCCTGGCTCGGATCTGAGAGGAACTCCCTCCCGGATAACTCTCGATGTGTTTAATCCTCCGCCCGGAGGAGGAAGGTCCAACAGCTTCCCCATCTCCATCGTGGGGACGCCCGACATTGGTCCCATCAGAACCCCATAGTTCATGAATCCTTCCGGGGGGGTCTGAGGGGCGAGGTATGGCGGCTCAGGGGGCCTGAATAGACAAAGCGCTTCTCGAAACGAAACTTTCTCAATGCGAAGAATATTCTCCGGTTGCCTTCTGAGTTTCCTTCTTGTGGTGTCTGCCGCTCTTTGGGCGCAGCCTCCGGCGGGGAGCCCCGGCGTTGAGGGGCGCTTGAAACAGGCTGCTGCGCAGGTGGACAAGGGCGATTGGAAAGCAGCCGAAGAGATCCTTCTTCCTCTCCTGGCTGAACTCCGCGGACAAAACGACGAGCAAAATTCCGCAGCGGCCTCCTTCCTGCTATCCCGCGCCAGAACAGCTCAGGGTGACTACCAGGGCGCCATCACCCTGGATGAATCCCTCTTGAAGTTTTACCAGGAGAACAAGAAGCCCGCTTCCATCGTTGAAGTCAGCAATCATCTCGGCTCGATTTATTCCGCCCTTGGAAAATCGGAGCAGGCAGAGGTCAATTTTTCCCGTGCCTTGCAGGTGGCCGAAGAGATCAAGAATCCCAACGGGATTCTGGTGGCCGTCAACGGACTGGCGGGTGTTTTCGCGGATCGGCGCGATTTTGACAAGTCGCTGCAATATTACAAGCGGGCCCTCGACCTGAGCGTGTCCGCGGGAAACAAACGGCGACAAGCAGCGGTTCTGCAGAATACGGGCCTGCTTTATTCGAGCATGGGAGATTACACTTCCTCCCTCCAGTACTTCGACAAGGCACTCCCCTTATACAAAGAGCTGAACAATCCATCCCTAATGGCCCGGCTGTACATCAATCTCTCTGATACCTACCTCTCGGTGGGCGAGTACCTGAAGGCGCGGGATGCGGCCAAACAGGCCTACCAAATGGCTCAGGAAAATGCGCTGGCCCCGTTGGAGATGAACGCTCTTCACAATCTGGGATGGTCGATGCACTACCGGGGCGACTACAAGGCGGCCATCGACAATTATCTGGCAGCCCTGGCGCTCGCCCAGACCATCAAGGATTCCCGCAATGAGGGGGACATTTTAAATTCAATCGGGGAAGCTTACTTTCGGCTCGGGGATTTCAAGACCGCCGCGAGCTACCATCAACGGGCCCTGGAGAAAGTTCGAGAATTCAATCGCCCCGTTCTGACGGGATTGCTTTTGCGCAATGTGGCGGGGGATTATGCGAATTCCCAGAAAATCGGCGAGGCCGTCAGCACGCTGTCTGAGGCGTTGACATTGGCCGAAAAGGAAAAGGACCGGAGCTTGAAGGGCTTCGCGACGAATGACCTGGGCGCCCTCTATTTTGACCAGGGAGATCCGGTCAAGGCGAGAGAGTATTTCAACCAGGCCCTCATGGTGCGGCGCGAGATCGGGGACAAACGGGGGGAAGCCGAAACGCTCATGTACCTTGGCATGCTGGAGTTTCAAGCAAAGCACTTCGAAGCCTCAGCGAACCATTTTGACGGAGCCATTGCCATGGCCAGGGCGATCGGACATCCCGAGACACTCTGGCGGGCGGAATGGGGCAAAGCTCGCGTGCTTCGGGAACAGGACAAGAAAGCCGACGCCATTGCCGCTCTCCGGGAGTCGGTGGCTGTGATCGAAGAGATCCGCCGCAGCGTGGCGCCCAATACGCTGGCGGACACCATGTTTTTTGCCAACAAACAGGGTGTTTACGAACTGCTGATCCAGTTGCTGATCGAAACGGGAGACCATGAAAAAGCCTACGAGTACCTGGAGCGATCCAAATCCAAACAGCTTCAGGACAAGATCAAGCTGACGTCGATTCCCTTCAAAAGCGCCCAGGTTCGGGGCCTGATGAACGAGGCGGAAGAGCTCTTCGACGCGGAGGCGAGATTGCGGGAACAGCTCGTGGCCGAACGGGTGAAGACCGAACCCTTGCGCTCCTCCCGCAAGATCGACCATCTCAGCGAACTGCTCGCCACCAATAAATCCCAGTTCTTCCGGGTTGTGAATGAATTGCGGCAAATTCATCCCGATTACGAACGGTTCGTCACCGTAAAACCGCCGTCGCTCGCCAAGGTCCAACGCCTGATTCCGGCCGACGCGCTCTTGCTGGAATACTTTCCCTCTGAAACGGCACTCTATATCTTCGAGATCACCAACACCGAATTCAAATTGCGAAGCGTGGCGGTTTCAAGAGAGCAGCTGAACTCCCTCATCAAGGCCTATCGGGGAGAGATGCGCAGTACTGTCGATCTGCTCCGGGCCCGCATGCTGACACGCACCCGCCGCATCCGCGGCCCCGTTCCTGCCGAGGTGGGGCAGTCCTCCATGCCCATCGTGAGGGCTGCGGTCATCCAGCTCTACAGAGACCTGATCGCACCGGTCGAAGAGGACATGGCCTCCAAAAAAGTGATTACGATCATCCCTTCGGGCTTGCTTTACTATCTCCCGTTTCCGGCGCTGGCCAAGGAGGAGAACGGAAGTCTCAAGTACCTGATCGAGTCGAAGGCGGTGTCCTATCTATCGTCCTCGGATCTCTTTGATCTCGTGTTTGTCAAGAATCACAGCGATGAGCGTGACAATCTGGTGGCTTTCGGCAATCCCGATGGGACCCTCCCCTCGGCACTCGATGAGGTAGAACGGCTGAAGCTGATCTATCCGAATTCCAAAGTCTATATGCTCTGGGAGGCGAAGAAGGAGCGGCTTTTTGATCTCCCGAAAGGGACCGATCTGCTGCATCTCGCCACGCACGGCCGCCTGGATAGCGCCGACGTCAATGAGAGTTATATCAAAATGGCCAGTGAAGGAACGAAAGGGATGGGCAAACTCAGGCTTTCGGAGATTTACGACCTGCCCCTGGAGAACACCTCGCTCGTCACCCTCTCGGCGTGTGAAACCGCACTGGGAGAGAAGGATCCCGGAACCGAAATCGCCTCGCTGGCACAGGCCTTCTCAATCGCCGGAGCCACCACGGTGGTGGCCAGCCTTTGGGCCGTGTATGACCCTTCCACCGCCGAGATCATGGATAAATTCTACCGCGAACTGCGCAAGGGAATCCCCAAAGCGGTCGCCTTGCAGCACGCCCAGGTCGCGATCCTCCATAATCCCAAATACGCCAATCCCTATTTCTGGGCGCCGTTCATCATGCTGGGCGACTGGCGGTAGCCTGTTGCACCGCGGAGTCGCAATGGTCGCGGAGTGAGCTGAAAGCCCTCAGCGGCTGTGGCGTCTCTGCGGTGAACCATTCTTTTAACTCCAATAACAAAAAAGCGGCAAGGAGGTTCCTCGCCGCAGACCCGAATCAGTCCTGAAAAAGGCCGGGCTAGTTCTCCCGGGGGAAGATTTTCACCGGTTGATCAAGGCGGAAGCTTAACCGCGTTTCCGAGGGAATCTTGATCTGATTGCCTTTTGTGAGCACCTGCACAGCAGTTCCTGCGGCGGCGCCGGAGGCAGCTCCGATGGCCACTCCCTTGCCTTTGCCCGCAATCGCTCCAATCACTGCGCCGACCGCGGCTCCGCCGCCGATCATCTCAGCGCTGCGCGTTCCCCGGCCTTCTCCGGTCTGCTCGTATTCTCCCGTACGCAGGAAGATCTGCCGGCCATTCAATATAAAATCGGTGAGTTCAAGTCGCAGTTCCGGCGACCCGGAAATCTTTCCCGAGTCCTTCGCTTGAATGATGCGTCCATGTACGATGGTGTTCTTGGGCACGACGGATTCCCCATCGATCACCACGGGATCATCCAGGCTGGCGCTGAAATGGTCGCCCACCTGGTTCTTATCGGTGTCGATTGAATCAATCATCCGGACTGGAAATAGGGTTCCAGCAGGGACGGTGACTTCATGATCCGTAACGCTGGATCTGGTCGCCGCGGCAGGCGGCGCCGGCTGCACGGCCGGCGCTTGCGCCACCGGTTCGGGCGCGGTCGTGGCTGGAGGAGCCGGGACACTCGCCCGGGAGGCCACGTTTTCCTCCCCCGGGGGCGCCGGTGCCCCTTCTGCTGCCGTTTCGAAATGAATCGATGTCACCTTACCGGTCCGGAAGGTGCGCACCTCAGTGCCCACCTTGATCTTCACAAAACTCGGGTCCGCACTGACAAATTGGCCGTGAATCACTTCTCCGTTCTTCAACTCGACTGTGTCCGCACTCAATAGTGTCGATGAGAGCAGTGTCAGGGTCATGATGAGAGAAACTCGGTGCAAGATATTCATGGATGTCCTCCTGGTGATTCCTCCTCAGCCTTTTGAGATGACAAAGTGGCGCAAGGAGTTTCCTCACCCTTCAACGGAAATTCCAAATCCCAATCCGCTTGTGGCGGACAAAATCCAAATAAAATACAGATTCCAAAAGGTGCCTTTCATATGTGCCAATGGGAGAATTGCCTTAATGACTGAGTTCGAAACGAACTTCAAGTTTCAATGTACGGATGAAAATTTACTCTAGTTTAGCAGGTCAGCTTACAGGGGGTGAATTACAGAGGCACCCCTTTGTTTGTAATTTGTCTTTATTATAATTGTTTGGATTTTGGCCTTTGGATTTTGGAATTTGCTTTAATTGACAGTAAAAAATTGCGGGTGATACACTCGCTGAGATTCTGGATTCGCTTCATAGAAAATCGATACGGGCGCTCTTTGGGCGGCCGGCGCATTGCGGGAGCAGGGAGCCATCGTTGAACAGCCTTTCAAACAGGACGGCCGAAGAACAATTTGAGTATATTTCCAAGGGAGCGGTTGAGATCATTCAGGCTGATGAGTTGAGGTCGCGCCTTGCCGGGGCGGTTCAAAGCGGGAAGCCTTTGCGGGTCAAAGCTGGATTCGATCCCACCGCCCCGGACATCCATCTCGGTCACACGGTCCTGATTCGGAAACTCAAGCATTTCCAGGACTGCGGGCATACGGTCATTTTTTTGATTGGCGACTTCACGGCCCTGATTGGCGATCCCTCCGGGCGCAACGCGACGCGACCGCCTCTTTCCTCCGAGCAAATCGCTCAGAATGCGGAAACATATAAGAAGCAGGTGTTTAAAATACTCGATCCGGGGAAAACCGTGATCGACTACAACTCGCGCTGGCTGGGTGCGCTTCGGGGAGAGGACTGGGTCCGTCTCTGCTCGAGATACACCGTCTCCCAGATGCTGGAACGCGAGGATTTTCACGCCCGTTTTCAAAAGGAAACCCCCATTCTGCTGCATGAACTGTTGTACCCGCTGACCCAGGGCTACGATTCAGTGGCACTGGAAGCGGATGTCGAACTGGGGGGGACTGATCAGAAGTTCAACCTTTTAGTGGGCCGGGAGCTTCAGCGAAGCTACGGCCAGCCCCCGCAAATTGTATTGACCATGCCGCTGCTCGAAGGGATTGACGGCGTCCAGAAGATGTCCAAGTCGCTCGGCAATTACGTGGGGATCGAGGAATCGCCCAATGAAATGTTCGGGAAAATCATGTCCATCAGCGATACGTTGATGTTTCGATACTGGGAGTTGCTCACCGATGCCTCCTTGCAGGAGATCAGGAAATGGCGGCAGGAAGTGAACTCCGGAGAACGGCATCCCATGAAACTGAAGGTGGAACTGGCCAAGCGCGTTATCTCCGATTTCCACTCGTCCGCGGCAGCGGAAAAGGCCGGCGAAGAGTTCACGCGTGTCTTTTCGGCAAAGGATGTGCCCACCGAGATGGAGGTCAGAAGGATTTCCCGATCACCTGAAAAAGTACGGCTTCCGAAGTGGCTGGCACAGCTTTCCCTGACCGCCTCGGTGAATGAGGCCAATCGCCTGATTGAACAAGGGGGAGTTGAAATCAATGGAGTGCGTGCCAGCAGCGTCATCGCAGAGTTCGACCTCTCTCACTCCGGTGAGTTCATTATTAAGGTGGGCAAGAGAAGGTTCCTGAAACTCCTGGTCGAGTAGGGGCGGGACGAGAACGACCATCCCCAAGGGGGTTCCACGCATCGAAGTTTTCCGTAAGATAATCTGTTTCCGGTGCTGAGGTCTGCATGGGCGAGCCGAGCAAGAAGAGACCGACAATTGGAGTGGCCTTGAGTGGCGGGGCCGCACACGGATTCGCGCATATCGGTGTCCTCAAAGTTCTGCACGAGGCCGGAATCCCCATCGACCACCTCGTGGGGACATCTGCCGGCAGTGTAATTGGTGCCGCCTATGCCAGCGGAACATCGTTTGAGGAGATGACCGAAGTGTGCAGCACCATGCATTGGCGTGACATTGCGAAATTGACCCTTTCCAAACGGGGGTTGGCTTCCATCCACCACAGCCAACGGGTGCTGGACCGTTTGATCAAAGTGGAGACCTTTGAGCAGCTCCAGCCGCGATTCTATGCCGTGACGACCGACATCCGAACGGGCGAGATCATCGTCCTTTCACGGGGGAATTTGAAAACCGCTGTTCAGGCCAGCTGTGCCATTCCGGGCCTGTTCATCCCGGTCGAAATACAAGGCCGTTTTTTGGTGGATGGGGGATTGGCTGCGAACCTCCCCGTGCTCCCTTTGCGACAACTGGGTGTCGACAAGATCATTGCGGTCAATGTGTCGACCCGGCCCGACCCCCGTCACCCGCCACAGAACTTCTTTCAGATTGTACTTCAGTCCATGTTTATCATGGGAAACGCAGCCATGCGGTCGGCTCGCGAAAACGCGCACGTCATGATCGAGCCGGTGGTGCATGATTTTGCCTGGGATGACTTTGAGCACTGCCACGAGATCGCCAGGGCAGGGGAACTGGCGATGCGCCAATTCCTGCCCAAGATTCAGGCCTGGCTGCCAGCCAGTAAGAGATCGGTTTGGGGTTGGGTTCGCTCTGTCTTCAGTCCTGTACCCGGAGCTTGATTTCTCGCCCATCCGGCTCTATAGTTTCCATTCAAACCTTTATTTTGGAGCGGCCCATGGCATACTGCGCGAATTGCGGATTGACGTATCCTCCCGATAAAAGATTCTGTAAGGAATGCGGCAGCCCCCTCGGAGAAGACCCCGGGGCTCCCTCTCCGTCGGTCAGTCAGGGACCGGTCCGGTGCCCTTCCTGCGGGTGGACCCTTCCGCAAAACGAAAGATTCTGTCCTCAGTGTGGGGCTCGCATCGTTTCCTCGGTACCCTTCGAAGCGACCCTTCCGGGTGGTGCAACTGCGGCTGCGCCTCCGGAAACCGTCATGGCCACAGAAATTACGCAACGTTTTACACAGCAGGATTTCTATACCCCGACGCCCCCCGCGAGTCCGACTGGAGGGCCTGTGCCTCCTCCACAAACGCAGGCCTTTACGGCGCAGGATCTGGTTGAAACTTCGACTCCGCAGGTTCCTCCTCCTCCCACGGCGCAGGCGGGCATGCCAGCCGGGACCCCGTTCTTTGATGCGGGCCAGACCGTCGCGGGGGCTCCCTGGACCCCTCAACAGCCTCCACCAGGCCCCGGGACTCCCTTTCCCTCAGCCGCTGTGACCGAACCCCCCATGGCGTCGGCACCCGCGAAAAAAAGCCGGGTTGGAATATTGGTGGTCGTAGCGATCGTCCTGTTCGGAATTATCCTGGGAAGCGCGATGGTGATCCAGAGAGTCAGAGCAAAACGACAGGCGGCCCAGCTGGCTCAGCAAACCCAGGTCCCCACGCCGGCACCCCCACTGCCCGTCGTGACTCAGGAAGCCCCTCCCCAGGATGAGAAGCTCAAAGACACCCTAGGCAGAATGAATGCAATCCTCGTTGCCGTTGAGAATTACCGGTCCGCCCGGAAGAAACTGCCGCAGTCTTTGCAGGATCTTGGGAGCGTGATGGATGACACCCAGATGCGCAACGATGGCTGGGGGAATCCAATGATCTATCTGGTGGACCAGTCCAACAACACGTTCGTCTTGAGGTCGGTTGGCCCGGACGGGAATAAGGACACCGATGACGACATCCGGGTGACCGACGACAGCCTGGCGCAGTGGCGTGACCAGCATCACGAAGCGATCGATGAATGGCGGGTCGCCAATCTCGATCTGTTTCAGAAACTCTCCAGTGAGCAGTTTGCGACAGATACCAAAGCTGCTCTCGATCGCAAGAAAGCAGAGCGCGAGAAGGCGAAGGCAGAGGCCCTGGCCGCTCAACAGGCCGCTCAGCAGGCGGCGCAGCGCAAAGCCGATGAGGAGAAGCGAAAGCAACAGGAAGCCGCCCAGCTGGCTGAACAGCAACGGCTGCAACAGGAAACCCAACGCCGCCTCGACGAAGAACGGGCCCGGCAACAGGCCGAAGCCCAGCACAAAGCCCGGCAGGAGAAAATGAATTTTGTGGAGACTTTCGGCGCGGGTTTGTCGCGCTGGTCGGCACCGAGTTTTGAGACGGTGACGGAGAAGGGGAAACCCGGCATGCGGATCAACGGATTTGGACTGCTCAAGGATGCATCCGATTGGGAAAACTATACGGCCACCTTCGACGTCAAGATCCAGAAAGAGGGCGTGAATTTCATCATCCGCGCGCGGGATCACCAGAATTTTTACTTTCTCAAGCTGACCGAGGACAAGGCCAAGGAATACCCAAAGAACAGCCTGATCAAATACCTCTATGTCGGCGGAAAATACCTGAGCGGCCCGGCTTCCAATGAGGCCGCGGGGGCGTTGGACATCGTCACGCTCCCCTTCAAAATCAAGCGCAACGATTTTTATCACGTGACGATCAGTGTTTCAGGAGGCACGATTCGGACGACCATCAACGGGCAGGCAGTGGATACCTGGCAGGATAATACCTTCAAGCAGGGCGCCTTCGGATTCAATTGCAGCACCGTGGAACAAGCCACAGTCAGCAGCTTCCAGATGCGATCGAACTGAACCCGCGCTCCCCATGTGGGGCGGACGTCCCGTCCGCCCTGCCATCCTTTTCTCAACAAGAAAGCCCAACGAGGGGTTCTTTCAGACGTCCCGTCCGCGCTTCTTTCATATCAACGCACAGGTCGATCCGCGCCGTAGGTTCCCCTATTCATTGTCACACAATGCCATCAGCAGAGTTCGGATTGCGGAAACGGGTCTCCGTCCTTCTCGCGTGTACCCGCTTTCAACGGAATCCGAAATCCACAATCTGCATTCCGAAATCTGCACTCCGCAATTCGAAATCCGAAATGCGAATTCCGCGATTCGAAATTCGCACTCCGCACTCCGCACTCCGCAATTTCAATACAGGGGCTGTTGAGTTGGAGAGGTCGACTGCTGCTGCTGCGTGGCCAGCATCAGAAGCACGGAGATCGCAAAAGAGATGACGCTGACGATGATGAATACATAGGTTAGGGCGACGTTCATCGCTGCCGTCCGGATGTGAAGTTCCTTTTGCTCCATCTTGAGAAAAATGATGTCCACCATGTTTTTCCCAAACATGATGATGAGCAGGGCCACGCCGGCAATGGAGCGGAAGAAAGAAGTTTGAATATCCCCGAGATCAAACCGGATGAACACCAGAGGGTAGAGGAGCCAGGCTGCAGCAATCCACAGAAGAATGTTGAGAATGAGGGAAAACATGAAGTCAAATGTCCGGGAGTCGGTGGGCCGTGTCTGCCGCGTGGAGAGTTCTGAGTCAAGCCGCTATGGATTAAAGCCGACCTATTCCGTGAGAACCCAGTTGTTGTAAGGTTCGACCAGCTCGATCCCGCACCGCACCGATTCGCTCGATTTACTGGCCTTGTCCAACCATCGAATTCTTGCCCGGGCATTGAACTTGGTCGCAATCGAGATGAAAACGTCGTCCCCTGAGGCGGCACAGTCCCGCGGCAGTTCAATGCAGAACCCGTGCGGGCTGACGTCAATGGTCTCGACCACGAGGGCGTATTCCTTCCCGTTCTGGTCCCGGCCCAGGATGGTCATGGGGAATTTCAGGGTCATGCGGATGGATTTACGCGCGTTCTTTTCAATACTGGGCGTGGAAGGACTCACGTCGGTCTACCCTCAAAAAGATTTAAATTCTTAGCTAATGTCATTCGGGCGGCACCTGTTCACAAGGCGCCCGTAGATGGTGGACCATTCTGCTCCGCGGTCCTGCCAAGCGGGGTGACCCTGCGCACACATAATCTACCACAAATAGATTATCTTGTGTATCTCAACCCTTCATACCCCAACCAATAGGGAATGAATGTTTGACCCCATAGTAGAGTGGAATGGCTCCTCTCCCAAAAGTGTATTTACGTTTTCTGAGGGAGCGAGAGACGCCCACAGCAATGGTAGATTGCTGCGATAAAGTTTTGGCGCATCCGGAAGTTGTGTGCGGCATTCGGCATTTAGAAGGTGAAAGGGGTACATTCCATGAGGTACTCACACCGAGCCGCCGAAGGCGGTGGTAGAGTCGTAGCCTGAGGCGCCAGCCTCAGGACTGCGAGCGCCCACACGATAGGAAGGAGTCCGCCTGGGCGGACGACATAACAACCCAACGAGGAAACGGTTCAGCCCTCACGGAGTCAGGTTGACCAGAACGCGCCTTCAAATGTTACGGTTGTTTGGGGTGGGTACGTTGTTGGTTGTTTGGGTTGTTTGGGGTCGGACCAGTTGTTTGGGGTCGGACCAAGCCAACTGATTGAAATGGTTGTCGATGATCGAAATAAAGGGTAATATTTGGGTCTTAGAAGCAGTTTTTTGCCCCCGAAATCATCCCCCTTGGCAACTTGGATCCGCGAGGAAACCTGCCATGGCGAGAGCCCATCGACATTATCTGCCGGGACAGATCTGGCATCTGACCCATCGCTGTCACCAACGTCAGTTTCTACTGCAGTTCCACCACGACCGGCAAGTCTGGATGGGATGGCTGTATGAGGCCCGCAAGCGCTTGGGGTTGTGCGTTGTGGATTACATGGCCACTTCCAACCATGTCCATTTGTTGGTGGATGACCGGAAAGGAGGGGAGGTCATCCCAGTGTCGATGCAGTTGGTGGCCGGACGAGTCGGTCAGGAGTACAATCGGCGGAAAGGCCGGGGCGGCGCCTTCCGGGAAGATCGTTATCATGCCACGGCGGTCGAAAGCGGGGAGCATTTTCGGCAGTGCCTGGCCTATATTGATCTCAATATGGTGCGGGCCGGAGTGGTGACCCATCCGGAACAATGGCTCGAGTGCGGGTACGTGGAAATCCAACATCCCCAAGCGCGGTACGGGATCATCGATTACGAACGGCTGATGGAATTGATGGGCGTCCGCCGCCTGGATCAGTTGCAGCAAGCCTGTCGCGAGCAAATCGAAGAGGCCCTACAGCGGAAGCAGTTGGAGCGGCAGAGTCATTGGAGCGAGAGTCTGGCGGTGGGCAGCCCAGCTTTTGTGGAAACCGTTCGGAAGCAGTTGGGAGCGAGAGCGCGAGGAAGGGACGTGATAGCCTCTGAACCGGGTTGTCAGTTGCGCGAGAACGAGGCGGCTTATGGGGATGATTTGCAGGGCGAAAACAGCCGCTTAAGCCTCAAAAACACCCGGTTTTGGGACTTATTCTCTTATTTAAAAGCAAGTTAGCTTGGTCCGACCCCAACGCCTTGCCGACCCCAACGCTTCAACTGTCTTTCCTTTTGCACCGAGAGCGGCATCATCCTTGAAATAAATATTTATCCGTCGGTTGGTAAGCGGCACGACGTGTTTCAACCCAGGTCAGATCTGGACAACCGGACAATTGCAATTTTGCTTGAATTTTGAGGTCACATTTTCGCGTTGCGCCATCCATCTCTTGATCCGTTCTGGATCAACAATTCCAAGAGAGCATTGAAGGATGCATTTCGCTCCTACCTCGAAACACTCGAGAGCCTATCCTGCGTCCCTGACTGAAGATTAAAGAGTTGTAATGGGCACGGTTCATTCGATCTGGAGCGTGCTCTCTTCAATTGTCCGGTTGTCCGGATCTGACCCTCTCATTCTTGGTCAACTCCGCCGTCTGCTGGTTCGGCATGAGCATCTACTCGCTACTTATCGCGCCTTCTCTTACGTCGCGCGCTTCTGGATAACGTTGAGACACTGCTTATGAGGCGAGATCTGGACGAGGTAACAGAAATCGACTCAAGGCCGATACCCTTTAGCCCGGTTACCGCGTTGTTCAGGCTTTGGAGTGAGTTTGGCGCTTAGTTCTCCTTGCCCGACGGCGGTGAATTGCTGCCGAGAGGTTGCATTAGTTTCTGGAGTTCGTCCGGGTCGTAGAAGAACGGATTGGAATCACGCTTGGAAAGTTTTTCTGGATTCGCCTGGTCTGCCATCGGTCCACCTCCCATGATCGCTGCTCTTCGCTGGAGTTCGGTCATGTAATCTTTGTCCATGACAATTTCCGCTGGCGTTGGTTCATTCAGCAACAAATCCCTGGGGCCAAGATAGAGATAAGCATCCACCATTTTCGAGAATTTGGCTTCCGCTTCGACCGGTATTTCTGATAAGGTACCTTTCGGTGGAACCTGGCCTGCCGGAAGCTTGCCGCTATCTGCCACCC
>JAIQFY010000045.1 GCA_020072965.1 Terriglobia bacterium
CAAAGTGCTTTGCCGGATAAAACTTCACCCCGTACTCCGTGTTGACGCCGTGCCAGCCTCCCCCGCAACAGGGAATCACTCCCAAAAACCCGTAGATGTCCACCTTCTCCGACGGCGTGATATCAAAATCATATCCGAGATTAAGAATGTTGTTCGGAACGTTCAGCTCGGTGTTGATGGGGGGCGGAGCGCCCGGCGTCAGATTGGTCAGATTCAGATTCACGGACAAGTGCTCATATTCAAACAACGGCCCGATCCGGAACTTGTCGTTCCCCCACCGCGGGGCGTAGGCAAGACGAAAATCCTTGGTCTTGATGTTTAAATCCAGATTTGAATTGATCAGGATGACCCGTCCCGGGATCGAGATGGTCCGGTTAATGATGAAATTCTGGTCCCGGTTCAACCAGCCATAGTCAATGCGGAATTTGTTGTCGGCCCCCCACAACTTACCTTTGGGGATAAAGATGAACCGAAACACTGGCCCCACGCTTGTTCCAAATCCACTATCGGATTTGAAATCGATTTGAGTGTTGGGAGGGATGGTGAGGCCCGCGCTCTTGGAGAAGTTCTTCCACTGGGCCTGGACTGTAAACTCTGCAAAATTCTGATCGGAACTCTGGGCCCAGGCCGGCGAGGATGCCGCCATAACCAATCCGGCAGCAAATAGCCAAAGAACCAGTCGTACTATTCCGTGCTTTTTTTCGCAATGCGTTGTCATGTTTCTCTCCTTAATTATGGTGATTGATTACGCGTAATCGGCGCCGGAGCAGTAACCCGTTGGCGCTTGAAGCTGGATCTAGAACCTTAGTTGGCCCGAGATTTCCTTTTTGACTTCGATAACGGCAGATACTATTTACCCGTGTTCCCTTCCGTCACCGGTCCTCTTCGAAGACCGCCTTAACCTTGCCCTTCCGGATCGCGCGTTTGAGGGCCGCGTGGTCGCTCTCGTTTTGATCGGCGTAGGCCGTCGAGAAAGCCGCTAGGGCCCGGTCGAAGGCGTCGCTCTTGCCCATGTACCCGCTAAGCATGGCAGAGCTTCCGGAGCGAGCGTGGGAGAGGGCGAGGGCCTTTCCGCACCAGGTGGCGTAGAGTTCCATCTCGGCCTGGCCGAAGGTCTCCACCATGAGGCTGAGCTTCATGTCTCTCAGCTGGCGAAAGAAGAAGTGGCGCGTGCGCCCCTGGCTCCACCCGAGAAACATGTCGCTAGCGGGCTGCATGAGCCGGTAGCCGTTCACGACGCGCTGGCCGTGGTTCGGGAAGACGCTCGCGCCGGCGTACGGTTCCAGCACCGACGCTCGCGCCTCCTTGACCTGGAGGAAGAGCGGGTCACCTTCGCCGGCCATGAAGAGGAGGACCATGCAGGCGGTCCCGACGCTGCCCACCCCGACCACCTTCGCGGCGGCGTCCCGAAGCTCATAGCGATCCAGCAGGGACTGGTAGGCGGGGGAAAGCGTCGCGCGGTACGCGGTGAGCGCGTCCTTGAGGAACTTCCGAATCTCTCCCGGGGGAAGGTCCTCGTTGTGGAAGATGGTGGGGAGCTGGTCCTTGATGATGGGCTTGTCCCCCTTGTGTTCCACGAGCTTCGGGAACATCTCCTCGCCGCGGCTCTTCGCCTGTTCCTTCTCTATGCGCTTCATGGCCCGCTTGCGAAGCTCGGGGGGCAGTCCCGTGATCAACTCTTCGGCCGACAGCGCCCGGTACAACAGCTCCAGCGTCTTCATCTGGCTGAACTCGGCCATGGACTCGCGGTAGGTGCGGACGCAGGTCAGGGCCACGTCCTTGGCCACGACATCTTTCAGGCCATTATTCCGGCACGCCACGACGAAGCTCGCGGCGAGGCGCTTGAGGTCCCACTCCCACGGTGCCGGCAGTGTCTCGTCGAGGTCGTTGATGGAGAAGATGATATTTCGCTCCGGGGTGGCGAACCCGCCGAAGTTGCACAGGTGGGCGTCTCCGCAGCAATGGACACGGATCCCGGTGGACGGCGTGGTCGCCAGGTCAGCCGCCATCGTGAGGGCCGCCCCCCGATAGAACGTGAACGCGGAGCGAACCATGCGTCCGTGGCGGAGGGGGAGCAGGTGGGGCAGGCGTCCCTTCTCCGCCTGTAAGACCAGTTCGACTGCGTCCCTCCGGTCGGACGGGGCCTTCCAGGCGGCGTGTGCCCTGCGGGGGCAGGTCTCCCGCAAGGCCTTGCCTGCGGCATATTGCTCCTCACGCGACCTGGACTGCACAATAACCTTAGCTGATTCGGCGCCCGCGCGGCCTCGCCCTTTCGAAGGTGTCTCCGAATTCCCCTCATTCTTAAGTTCCATGGTGGACTCCTCCTTTCATCTACGCTTGAGGTTTTAATTCTTTGCCTTCCTTTATTTCACTCTGCCACGAGCATCGAACGCGACAGCATGCCTCCCGAGATGTTCCGTGCTTTGAACCCGTTTTGCAGAAGGATGCGCGTCGCGTAGTAGGCGCGCTGGGCGGAGCGGCAGATGACGAGGATCTCGCGGTCGCGGGGGAGCTCGCCCAAGCGTCCTCGGAGTTGTGGCAAGGGGATGTTGACCGCGCCCCGCAACGGCTCCACGACGAGCTCCGCAGGATTGCGCACATCGAGGAGGAACTCGCCGTCCACAGAGGCCCAGTGGCAGATCGGCATGTCGCCGCGGAGGATATCCGCCGCAACCATTCCCGCAAAGTTCACGGGATCCTTCGCGCTTCCGAAAGGCGGCGCGTAACAAAGCTCAGCCTCTTCCAGGTCGTAAATCGTGCCGCCCATCTGGATCGCCATCGCGAAGGAATCGATCCGCTTGGGAACACCGTCCTCGCCCAGCAACTGCGCGCCGAGGAGGCGCCCGTCGGATTTCCGGAAGATGATCTTCGTCGCGATGTATTTGGCGCCGGGGTAGTACCCCGCGTGTGAATTCGGGTAGAGGTAGATCTTCTCGAAGTTCTTGTCCCCAAGCTGGACTAGGACCTTCTCGCTGGCGCCGGTCGAGGCGATCGCGCCCTCAAAGATCTGACAGATCGAGGTGCCCTGAGTGCCGCGGAAACGGGAGTCGCGCCCGGCAATCACATCCGCTGCGATCCGTCCCTGCCGGTTGGCAGGCCCGGCGAGCGGGATGAGCGTCCATTGCCCGGTGACGAAATCCTTGACTTCGACTGCGTCGCCCACGGCGAAAATATCCGGGTTGGTCGTGCGCATGTGCTCGTCGACGCGGATCCCTCCACGTTGGCCGATCTCGATCCCGGCCATCTTCGCCAGCTCGGTCTCCGGACGCACGCCGATCGCGAGGATCACGATGTCCGCCGGATGCTTCTTGCCCGAACTCGTGAGGACTTCGAGCGAACCATCGGCGAGCCGCTCGAACCCGGCCACGCCGTCATTGAGCTCGAGGTGGACGCCGTGCTTGACCATGTAACGTTCGACGAGGCGTGCCATTTCCGGATCGAGCGGAGGCATGACCTGATTGAGCTTCTCGATCAGCGTCACCTCGAGCCCGCGGTGGATCAGGTTTTCCGCCATCTCCAGGCCGATGAATCCGCCGCCCACCACCACCGCCCGCTTCGGTTTTGTCACCGTCTGGTAGCCCGTGTACGAATCCATTCCAGATTGTTCCGCCGCATCCCGGTCAAGCCACTCGCGGATACACCTGGCATCCGGCACGGTTCTCACCGAGAAGATTCCCGGAAGATCAATGCCGGGCAGCGGCGGACGTATCGGCGCCGCCCCGGGCGAAAGCACGAGCTTGTCATATTTCTCGGTGGTTACCTCTCCCGTGGCGTGATTCTTGAGGTCTACCGTTTTTCTGGCCGTGGAGATCCCGACCACCTCGCAACGCGTCCGGCAATCGATGGCGAACTGTTCGCGAAATGTCTGTACCGTCGCCACCAGGAGGCTCGACTCTTTTTCAATGACGCCACCAACATGGTAGGGAAGCCCACAGTTCGCGTACGAGACATACGGCCCGCGTTCCACCATCAGGATTTCCGCTTTTTCATCCAACCGGCGCAGGCGGGCCGCACACGATGCGCCACCAGCGACTCCGCCCACGATGATGACTTTCATTGCCTTGCCTCCTAATCTCGATAGACTTACTCACTTTCACTATTCGCAATGGAAACCAAATTCCGAAGAACGCTTACTGCTTAAAGAGCGCTGCGATCAAAGCCAGAATTCCAAGGCTCGAGATCAGAACCGCAAGTGCCGCTGCAAGCGACACCTGCATTCCGGTCAACTGCTGGTGCAATCTTTTCCTGCTGCGCCAATGCTCCAAGGTGGCCGCCAGGAGCGTAAACAGTCCCGTGCCGATCATGAACATGCCCAGGCCGCGGGGTGTAATGATGTGTCCGACCTGCGCACCCCCGCGCTCCTGCATGTACTGAAAGAACTTGTAGATCGTGAATCCGAAGCTGATCAACGAAACCGCGGTTCGGACCCAGGCCATCAGCGTGCGCTCATAAGCGAGGCGCGTGCCCTCCAGAGCGGTCCATGATGCGGCAGGCCCGGTTCTCGCTTTCTCCATCGTCTCGTTTGCCATACATGCCATTCTTAGAATCGTGATATCCGCCCCTTGGGCATCTTTCCCATAAGAGTCAAAGGTTCTTCGGACGTTGACCTGCAAACTCTTCACGGCCTGTTCCGTAAATTCAGGGACGATTCAAACGCTGACCTTGAAGCCGTTCTTACTCAACGAGGGGGACGCCCTCCGCAAGTTCGTACTTCTGGATGGCCCGGATCTTGTTCTCGATCTGCAGGTATCGAGCCACCTTCTTTTCGGGCAGCACCTTGCGCAGCTTAGGAACAGAGGAGGCCTTGAGTGCAGCCTCAGCCTGCTCGATGGCCACCATTTCCTCAATAAGCTTCGTTGCCTTCTCATCGGTGAGAGTCTTTGCCTTATAGTCTGCGGCGTAGCTCTCGATGAGCTTCATGACGCGCTGGTTGATCGCGGCCAGATCCTTTTGATACTGCTCGTAGACGGGCCAGAAATTCTTCGCCTCTGACTCCGTCAGTTCCATGTTTGTCGCGACCAGGAGCTTCTTGTCCGCCTTGACCTTCTCGCGCAAGATCTCCATATTGTCAGCCGACGTCTCCTGCGCCAGTGCAGGGATGGGGAAAGTCGCCACGACGACCATCAATGCAGTTCCAATGAAAAGTGCCTGCAGGGTTTTAACGATTTTTGTGCTCACATTGCCTCCATTTGATTTGGTTTTCTGTCTCACGAAAGCTACTTGAAATAACCTTCTTAAGCCCCCCTCGGGTTCGAGGTGAACCGGGCTTTCTAAAGGGGATGAAGGCAGTCCAGTCATCTGGCCAGACTTCTTGCCTTTTCGATGGTCTCAATACCCGTCGAACTCGAGATGGTATCGAACTGGATCGCGGGCTGTTTGAGCGACATCTCCAGGACCAGGAGCAGGTTGTGGTATTCCTCGGAGCGGATATGAAGGTCCAGATCTTCCTCGGCCCTCCAAAGCTCTGCGAGCATAAGGACGTTCTTTTCCTGCAGGTCCTCGTAGAGGTGGCAGCTGAGACAGCCGGGTTCGTCCCTGCATACCTCGACCACCGATCTGAGGATTTTCAATACTTCACCACTCTTTTGGGGTGGTATCGTCATCCTTATGGTCGCTTGAATCATGTTTATCTCCATTTTGTGACTCTGCGGACGGATCGCCGGGGATTCCTATCGAGTGAAAAATTCTCAGTGGCCTTGTCGGAAATGATTTACGGCGGTTTCCTGAAGGTACGTAAAGAAGAATGCCAAATACGTGCCAAAGAGAGGTCACGGAATGATTAATCTTTCAAACCGCTGTTATTAAAAGGAATTTGATGTAAGAGAGGCGTGACTGTCAAAACGGAAGGGGCGGGATTACGTGCCTATATGTTGGCAAATGACGTTATTCCGGCATTGTTTTATTGGATCGCTTGATGCCCAGTTTCTTCATTTTCGACTGGAGGGTTGTTCTCTTTAGACCAAGAACCTCGGCGGCGCCGCCCTGCCCGGCGATGCGCCAGCCGGTCTTTTCCAGCACCGCCACCATATACGATTGCTCCATATCTTTGAGCTTCCCAGGAGCATCTTTCTCTGCAGATGCAGGCTTAGGCACGGGAACGTCCAGGGTTTTACCCCTGGTCAAGATCATGGCGTGTTCGATCAGATTCCTTAGCTCCCTGACGTTGCCCGGCCAGGAATAGGATTGCAGGGCCTGCATGGTCTTCTTCGGAATGCTTTCTATCTCTTTTCCCATCCTCTTCTGAAACTCCTTGACAAACGTCCGGATCAGGAGAGGAATATCTTCAGGACGCTGACGCAGCGGTGGAATCACAATGGGAAACACATTCAGCCGGTAGAAGAGGTCCCGCCTGAATTTGCCCTCCTTCACTTCTTGCTCAATGTCCCGGTTGGTGGCGGCAATGATGCGAACATTGACATGCAGGGGCGTGGTCGAACCTAGCCGCTCGAAGGTGCCATCCTCAAGCACCCGAAGCAATTTGCTCTGCAGCTCGAGGGGAAGTTCGCCAATCTCATCGAGAAAGAGGGTTGAACCGTCAGCAATCTCAAAGCGGCCGACCATTCGCGTCAGTGCGCCCGTGTAAGCTCCCTTTTCCCTGCCAAAAAGTTCGCTTTCGATCAGCGTGGGCGGCAGAGAGGCACAGTTGACTGTCACCAGCGGCCGGCCTTTTCGGGAACTCAGGCCATGGAGGGCCCGGGCCAACAGTTCTTTTCCAGTTCCGGTTTCCCCCAGGAGGAGAACCGTCGAGTCGGTTTGGGCAACCTGCTCCGCCTGGGTCAGGACCTTCTTCATCACAGCGCTTTGCGCCACGATGTCCGTATGCTCAACCAGGAGTTTGATCTCCTCCTGAAGATAGACATTCTCTCTTTCGAGCCGCTGCTTGAGCGCTTCGATCTCGTTGAGGTGTTCTTTGAGCTTCTCCTCCATCTGCTTACGCTCGGTGATGTCCTGAGCGAATACCGATACACCGAACACACTATCACCGCGCCTGAGGCTGTTGATATTCAGCCGCTGCACCCGGTTTCCCGCACACGTCGAGTATTCTGTTGTGAAGGAGCCCTCCTCCAGCGCCTGCCGATAGAACATATGCCATTGCTGAGCGTAGTCTGCAGGCAGGAGATCTTCAGGACGCATACCGGCCTTGATATCAATGCCATGGTTATGGAGGAAGTATTCAGAGAGACCGCGGTTAAAGGTGAGAAGACCAAAGTGGTCTGAATCGACCGACCAGATCATGTCGGAAGTACTGTTGACCAATGAAGCGAGCAGGGTCTGTGACTCACTCAGCTCCAACTCCATCTTTTTACGTTCGGTGATGTCTAGCGACAATCCCATCAAGCGCTCCGGATCTCCGTTCGATCTCAGAAGGCGCTGCCCGCGGGTCACAATCCATCGGATGCTTCCATCCTGGAGCACGATCCTGTAATCGGAAAGGAGGTTTTCTCCCGACTGGAGTGCGCCCTGCACCTCCTGGTGGACCCGGTCCCGATCCTCGGGATGGATCACCCTGAAGAAACTTTCATAGCAAATCTCTTCATCCGGGGCAAATTGAAACAGCTCCCGGCTCTTGGGGGAAACCCAGACCCTGCCGGTATCGACCTTCATGATCCACAGGCCGGCCTCCACGGCGTCTGTAGTCAGACTCAGACGCGCCTCGCTTTCACGCAAAGTCTGTTCGGCCTGCTTGCGGGCGAGCGCGTTGGCAAACACTTGCGCGATAAGCTTGAAGCCCCTCACGGCCGTCTCCGGCCAGCTTCTCTCTTCGCGCGTGACCGCGAATCCCAACAGGCCAAATACCGGCCCTTCTCCAACCGATAGCGGAACTAACAAGGTGGACTTGGTGTCGTACGCGCGGAAACTCTCCAGGTCGCGGCCGGCTTCTGGCGGGAGGTCGGTCAATTTGGAAATAATGACCGTCTCCCCCTCCAGGACCTTCTGCGACGTCCATGGGAAGAAATGGTGTGCATTCATCCGCTCAGGGGGTAACGGGCTTCCCGAAGGAAGACGCCAATGTGTCAGCAGCAGCGCCCCGGGCTCTGCCTCACAGGCTTGCCAAAGTGTGGAGCGGTCAAGATTGAGGAGTTCGCAAACGCGACGCTGGGCGTCTTCAATCTCGCTGTCTATCCGATCGGCGGGCAAGTTGACAAAGCGCGTAGAGATTTCGGACAGCAACGTCTTAAACTGGAGCTCTTCCTCCGATCTCAACCTGTCCTCCCTGCGCTCCAGGGCATTAACAAGTATGTCACCCAGCAGGTGCAGCCGGGGGATATACTCTTCCGGCCAGGTCTGATGCCGGCGTGTTTGCTGTATCAAAATTATTCTCGGGATCCGGCCACTGGAGAACAGAGGGATGGTCAAAGTGGATTTGATTCCCATAGCCGCAAAGGATTGCCTGTCCTTCAGGGCTTCCTCAGGAAAATCCTCCAACCGGTGGATGTTGAGATGCTTCCCCTGCATCAATCTTTCGTAACTCCATGGGAACAGCTCGGCAAGGTTCGTCTCCCCCGATACCTGTTCGATGCCTTCGCCATACTCGATGTGAGTGACTCTGGCAAATGCCTTGTCTGCCCGGATTTCCAGCAGAGCACACCGATCGACCTGGAAGAACTCCATGATCTGCCTTAAGGCATTATTGATCTCGCTGTCGAGCTTTTCGAAGGGGGTGGCCATGAACCGTGCAGAAAGGTCCGACAGCATCTCTTCAAAACGGAGGCGCCTTTTCAGGGTCTTTTCATTGGTTTCCCGCTGCACCGTCTGCATTCGACCTCGCAATGCGATTATTTCATTGCTCAATATATGTCCCAATCATGGTGCTACACAGCCTGGTGAATCCGCCCCTTGCGGTCGTACCCGTGTTGAAGCCTCACGACGTGTCTACAGAATACCCACCTTCTCCAGCTCCGTTACCCCCAGCTTGATGAGCGCCAGCAGAGCCGCGATAAGATCAGCCCACAGCGCCGTCATCCGGCGTGTGACCTGCACATGGGTGAGCGTTTGCAGAGCCTTATCCCCTTTCGTGGGTCACCGTTCCGCTGGCGTACGGCCACAGTGGGTTAAAGACCCTCGCCGCAAGCGGCCGCCCTCAGGGTACGAGCGGCACCTTGTCGGCAATTCCGTACTTCACAATGGCGCGGATCTTGTTCTCAATCTGCATGTAGCGGGCCACCTTTGTCGCCGGCAACGCGTCGTAGAGTTTCGGCAGATAGGATTTCTTAAGATCGAGCTCGGAGGCTTCGATGGCGATCGCCCCCTCGGTCAGCTCTTTTGCGGTTGCGTCCGTGAGAGTCTTGCTGTTGTAGTAGCCGGCGTAAGTTTCAATCAGCTTGGACAAGCGGCCATTCAGCTGGGCCAGATCTTTCTGATACGCCTCGTAAATCGGCCAGAAGGCTTTGGCTTCGGACTCGGTGAGGCCCATGTTGGTTGCCACCACCAGCTTCTTGTCGGCCTTGATTTTCTCCGCCAGGATCTGCATGTTGTCGGCCGGCTTGTCCTGCGCCACAACCGAGGCGGCCAGGGTCAGGCATCCGAGCAGAATGAGTGCTACAGTGAGTTTCATTTTTTTTCCTTTCGTTTTTGTGACTTGCTTGATTAGATGGTCCGCTTCTTATCGCTCACGCTTCATCACAGGTTCGATTTGAAGCCGCGGCAGTGCGGTCAGAGCACTCTCGCGCGCCATTTCCTCCAGGACTGGACTTACCTCGACCTCGAACGCCTGGCCCCTCTCGCCAGGCGTGATATCGACCTGCCACCTGCCTTCCTAGTGGGGTCCTCCTCCCGAGGCAGCCTTCATTTGCTCCATCACCTGGTCGAGGTTGTAGGACACCGGCCTCTGACGCGGCGGGAACTCTTTGAAGGAGGTGATCAGCTGTTGCACGGTGCCCACGCCCACCTGCACAAAGAACAAACGATCGATGAACCAGTCCCAGTAGGAATTCGAGTTCTCGTCGGCGCGCTCGAAGGGGTCGCGCCGCAGGTTGAAGAGCTTCGGCATGCGCAGGTGGACGAAGGGCTCGCCCCAGCACGCCATCTGTTTTGCCCGTTGTTCCTCGAAGACGATCTTCCAGTCGTCGGTCCGCAGGGCGACCATCCGGCCGTCGTCGTTGACATAGGCGAAATAGTTCCTGGGGCTCTCTTTGACCTGACCGGTGAGGTAAGGCAGCATGTTTATGCCATCGATATGGACTTTGAACGTCTTGTCCCCGGCTTTGTGGCCTTTCAGCAATTTCTGGTTGATGTCCGGGTCGCCGGCGGCCGCCAGCAGCGTCGGCAGCCAATCCTGATGGCAGACGATCCCGTTCAGGACGGTGCCGGCCTTGAACTTCCCCGGCCAGCGGACGAACGCCGGGACCCGCCACGCGCCTTCCCAGTTGGTGTTCTTCTCGCTCCGGAAGGGGGAGATTCCGGCATCGGGCCACGAGTTGTAGTGGGGGCCGTTGTCGGTGGAATACATGACAAGCGTGTTGTCGGCAATGCCCAGCTCGTCGAGCTTGGCGAGCATCCTGCCGATGTTCTCATCGTGGGCGACCATGACGTCGTTATAAAAGCCCTGTCCGCTCTTGCCCTCGTGCTTCTTAGCGCAGTGGGTTCGGAAGTGCATGGCCGAAGTGTTGTACCAAACAAAGAAGGGTTTGCCTGCCTTGTGAGTGCGGTCGATGAAGTCGAGGGCCTTTTCGGTGACCTCGTCGTCGATCGTCTCCATCCGTTTTCTCGTCAGCGGGCCGGTGTCCTCGATCTTCTGCCAGCCGACGCGGCCCCACCGTGGCTGGTCTGTCGGATCGTCCTTGTCCGTCGCCCAGCAATGCAGGACGCCGCGGGGACCCGCCCACATGCGGAACCGGGGATCCTTCGGGTAGTCGGGGTGTTCAGGTTCCTCCTCGGCATTCAGGTGGTAGAGGTTGCCGAAGAATTCATCGAACCCGTGGACGGTGGGGAGGAACTTGTTCAGGTCTCCCACGTGGTTCTTGCCGAATTGGCCCGTGGCATACCCCAGGGGCTTGAGGAGTTCAGCGATCGTCGGGTCTTCCGGCTGCAGCCCGAGATCCATTCCCGGCCCCTCCACCTTGGTCAGGCCGGTGCGGACCGGATTCTGTCCGGTGATAAACGCAGCCCGGCCAGCGGTGCAACTCTGCTGTCCATAGTAATCGGTGAAGGCAATGCCTTCGTTGGCGATGCGGTCGATGTTCGGTGTCCGGTAGCCCATCTGGCCACGACTGTTGTAGCTGATATTCCACCAGCCGATATCATCGCCCCACAAGATGAGTATGTTCGGTTTTTTCTCGGCCATGATTTGCCTCCTTTGATGTTGGGAGTGAGTGTCGAGGACCGAAGGAAAAGCAGTTAGGGTTTTTGTTTTCGCCTTCGGCGCTCAATCTTGGACACTAGGGTCACCTCCCTCGACACTCCTCCCTCGTCCCTCGACAGATGTCACTCTCTTGCTATTGAAGCGCCATTGCGATATGCAATCGCTCTGCGCCGGTGAGGATGTGATCCTTGTCCAACGCCTCCTTGTCTACGTCAATCTCAACCCAGTTGACCTCGCCGCTGAAGGCGTTGCCTCGTGGCCCATAGTCCGGCGAGACCGGCGAACCCATTTCCATCCCCACGTCAGCTGTTTCGTCGGCGGAATATGCGAATGGTTCGGTGATCTCGACCCGACCCGCGCCGACCTTTTGCCCGTCAATGAAGAGCGACACGGTTCCGCCCTTGGCCAGGCCGCCGCCGTCGTAGGCGAATTCCATCCGCACCTGGTGCGTGCCGGGTGGAATCGCCTGCTCACCCTCGACAAAGAAGCGCTGCAGCCCAAGGAAGTTATAGCAGTACTTGGGTTTTCCCTCCTTGGCATAGAGACTGAAGCCGCCAGTGATGCCGCCCACTGCGAGGATAACGCCTTCCGCGCCTGCCTCTGGCACCACCACCTCGGCGGTGATCGCAAGCGACTTGTTCAAGATGTTGACGAGCGAACCCCCCGACAAGCGCTTCATCCCGCGAAAGAGCAGTTGCCGGTTGCCGCGCACCAGTTGCGGACGCCCGGAGAGATCTGCATTGAAGCGCTCGGCCAGCCGATCATCGAGTGGCAGGACGTTGTGCTTAACCGCTTCGATCAGCCACAGCCGCTGCAGCTCGTGCAGCTTCTCAGGCATCTCTTTGGCAAGGTCGTGGGCTTGCGCCCAATCGGTGTTCGTGTCGTAGAGTTCCCACACATCGTCATCAAAGGGAACGGTCTTGATGGCACCCGTCATCCAAGGCGTGCGGTGTTTCGTGACCGCGGTCCACCCTTTGTGATAAATCCCGCGATTGCCGATCATCTCAAAGTACTGGGTGGTATGCCGCTCTTCAGCTTTGGCGTCCTCGAAGGAGTACATCATGCTGACGCCCTCGTACGGCTTTTGCTGGATGCCATTGACAAAGGTCGGTTCAGGCAGGCCCGTCGCTTCCAGGATGGTCGGCGCAACGTCGATCACATGATGGAATTGCGAGCGCACCTCGCCCTTTGCCTTAATGCCGTTGGGCCAGTGGACGATGGTGCCGTTGCGCGTGCCACCCCAGTGCGAGGCGACCTGCTTGGTCCACTGGTACGGGGTGTCCATGGCATGCGCCCAACCCACCGCATAATGGTTGTACGCCTCCGGCGTGCCGAACTTGTCAATGTTCTTTGTCAAGAACTCGGCAGTTTCCAGATGCCCAAACGCATTAAGGGGAACCATCTCGTTAAACGTGCCCTGGAGCGTGCCTTCGGCCGAGGCGCCGTTGTCGCCGATGATGTAGTAGATGAGCGTGTCGTCGAGGACTTCCAAATCTTGCAGGGCGTCAATCAGCAGACCGACGTGATGATCGGTGTGTTCGAGGAAGCCGGCATAGATTTCCATCTGACGCGCCAGAACCGGCTTCATCTGCGGGTCAACATCATTCCACGCCGGAATCTCGGAATGGCGTTGGGTCAACTCCGCGTCGGGTGGGATGACGCCCAGCTGCTTCTGCCGGGCGAAGGTCTCTTGGCGCAATTTATCCCAGCCCTGATCGAACTTGCCCTTGTACTTGTCCGCCCATTCTTTGGGGACGTGATGCGGTGCATGAGTCGCTCCGGGAGCGAAGTACATGAAGAACGGCTTGTCAGGCATGAGCGATTTCTGCTGCCGCACCCATTGGATGGCCTTATTAGTCAGATCGGTGGTGAAGTGGTAGCCTTCCTCCGGGGTCTTGGGTGGCTCGACAGGGATAGTGCCTTCGTAGATTGCCGGGTAATACTGGTTGGTCTCGCCGCCGATGAACCCGTAGAAATACTCAAATCCGCCCCCCGGGCAGGGCCAATGATCGAAGGGGCCCATCGGGCTGGTTTCCCAAGAAGGTACCTCGTGGCACTTGCCAAACTGTGCCGTAGAGTAGCCGTTCAACTTGAGCGTCTCGGCGAGCGGCGCACAGCTTTTCGGGCGAATCGAGCTGGAACCCGGGGCTGATGTTGCCATTTCAGTAACGCCAGCCATGCCGACCGAGTGGTGGTTGCGCCCGGTCAGCAGCGCCTGCCGCGTCGGCGAGCACAGGGCCGTGGTGTGAAAGCGGTTGTAGCGCAGCCCGCCCGCGGCAAGCCGTTCTGCCGTCGGCGTCCGGCAGGGACCGCCGAACGCCGACGATGCGCCAAAACCCACATCGTCGATCAGGACGATCAACACGTTGGGAGCGCCTTTGGGCGGCCGGAGCGGCTCGATGGGTGGAAACTTCGTGTCCGGGTCCTTGGCATCGTAGGTCGTCAAACCGACGTGCGTCGGATCCGGGATGGGGAGAATCTGCCGGTGGATTTTGTCCTGATTGCTCATTTTCATCCTCCAGACTTGGTGTGCAGGACTGGTGATATCTGCGATACTAGTCCTGCCAGTTGCTACTGCAGTGTCATCGCCAGGTGCAGGCGTTCTTCAGGGGAGATCAGGTGGTCGTGATCGTCCTTGCCGAGGTCAATTTGCACCCAGTTGACCTTGCCGGTGAAGACACTGGTCTTGCGGTCGTAATCGGGGCTGACCGGCGTGCCGCTCTCGCGACCGACGTCGGTCGTCTCGTCGGCGGAAAAGATCATAGGGACGGTCTGTTCGATGCGCCCTTCGCCCACTTTCCCGCCGTCATAATAAAGCATGACGTTGCCGCCCTTAGCCAAGCCGCCACCGTCGTAGGCAAACTCCATCCGCACTTGGTGCGTGCCTGTCGGGATCGGCTGGCTTGCCGCGGTCGTACAGACCCGGAGTCCGAGAAAGTTGTAGGCGAACTTCGCCTTTCCTCCTTTGGCATAGAGGCTCAAGCCGCCGAAGGCGCCACCTTGGGCGAGGATCACCCCCTCGGCGCCCTTCTCCGGAACTTCCACCTCGGCCGTTATCGAGAAGGACTTGTTCTTCATCACCACGACGCAGTTCTCGCTCAGCCGGCCCATCCCACTGAAGAGGAGTTGCGAGTTTCCTTTGATCAGGGTGGGGCGGCCGGCCAGATCCGCGTTGAAGCGTTCGGGTCTGCGGTCGTCGAGCGGCAGGACGTTGTATTTGACCGCCTCGATCAGCCACAGACGCTGCAGCTCGTGGAGCTTCTCCGGCATCTCCTTTGCGAGGTTGCGCGCCTGCGTCCAGTCCGTCGACCCTTCGTACAGTTCCCAGACGTCATCGTCGAAAGGAAGCAACGGTTCGACGATAAACGGCGTGGAATGCCGGGTCACGGCGCTCCAGCCCTGGTGATAGATGCCGCGATTGCAGAACATCTCGAAGTATTGCGTCTCGTGACGCTCCGGCGCCTTGGCGTCGTCGAAGCTGTAGAGCATGCTTGTTCCCTCAAGGGGGCTCTGTTGGACGCTGTTGACGATGGTCGGCTCGGGGGTGCCGGCCGCTTCCAGGATCGTCGGCGCCACGTCAATGACGTGGAAGAACTGGCTTCGAATCTCGCCCTTGGCTTTGATCCCCTTGGGCCAGTGGACGATGGTACCGTTGCGCGTGCCCCCCCAGTGCGAGGCGATCTGCTTGGTCCACTGGTACGGGGTGTCCATCGCATGCGCCCAGCCGACGGCGTAGTGGTTGTAGGCTTCGGGCCCGCCGAACTGGCTGATCCGCTGCATCAGGAACTCCGGCGTCTCGATCTCCAGCCCGTTGAGGTGGATCCACTCGCAGAATGTGCCCTGCAGGCCGCCCTCAGCCGACGCGCCGTTGTCGCCGATGATCACGTAGACCAGCGTGTCGTCGAGCACCTCCAGGTCCTTTAGGGCCTCGATCAGCCGGCCCACCTGGTGGTCCGTGTGTTCCATGAACCCGGCGTAAACCTCCATTTCGCGCGCCAGGACGGACTTCAGGCCGGGGTCCATCTCATCCCAGGCCGGGATCTCCTTCGGCCGCTTTGTCAGTTCAGCGTTCGGGGGGACAACCCCCAGTCTCTTCTGCCGATCAAAGGTCTCCTCCCGCAGCTGGTCCCAACCCTGGTCGAACTTCCCTATGTACTTGTCCGCCCATTCTTTCGGCACGTGGTGCGGCGCATGGGTTGCTCCCGGCGCAAAGTAGATGAAGAAGGGTTTGTCAGACATCAGGGCCTTCTGCTGGCGGACCCAGGCGATGGCCTTGTCGGTCATGTCCTCGGTGAAGTGATAGCCTTCCTCGGCCGTCTTGGGTGGATCGATGGGAACCGTGCCCTCGTAAAGGGCAGGATCATACTGATTGGTCTCGCCGCCAATGAAGCCGTAGAAGTACTCGAACCCGCCGCCACCCGTGGGCCAGGCATCGAACGGCCCCATGGGGCTGGCCTGCCACACCGGGACCTCGTGGCATTTGCCGAACTGCGCCGTCGAGTAGCCGTTCAGTTTCAGGGTCAGCGCCAGCGGGGCCTTGTTCTTAGGCAAGACCGAGGTATATCCCGGGGCAGAGGTGGCCATCTCGGTGATGCAGCCCATGCCGGCCGAGTGGTGGTTGCGTCCCGTCAGGAGCGCCTGCCGTGTCGGCGAGCAGAGGGCGGTCGTGTGGAAGCGGGTGCAGCGCAGGCCGTTCGCGGCGAGTTTCTCGAAGTTGGGCGTCTGGCACGGCCCGCCGAAGGCGGAGGAGGAGCCGAAGCCGGCGTCGTCGATGAGGACGATCAGCACGTTGGGCGCGCCCGCCGGCGGCCGAATGTCCCGAATCGGTGGAAATTTCGTTTCCGGGTCTTTCGCATCGTAGGTCGTCAAACCCACGTGTGCGACATCAGTAATGGGTAAAATTTCGCGCTTGAGATTTGTTGTGCCATTCACGATGGTTCCTCCTTCAGCCAAAGGTGTTGTTTGTTTTCCCTCGACCGTGAGCACTTGTCACTCTGTGTTTATCCCCCGATATTCGTCACTTTATCTTTTCGATATCCGGCCTTTCATGGCTTCGCAGCTTTATGTCATTAAAGCGGAGGCACTCCTTGGCATCAGAAGCCTCCCCCGAGAGCCAGGTGAAGGTTGATGCGATTGGCGAGCAGTTGGTATTCGACCTGTGTTGTCGCCGCCTTCGCTCCCAGCTCTGCTGCCTGCAGCTGCAACACGGGACCCAAGTCAACCTGGCCAACCTCGTGCTTTGTTCTTTCGAGCGCAAGCGCGCGACTAATATTGTGCAGTGCATTGCCCAGTTCCTGTTGCTGTTCCCGCAAATAACGTTCATTGCCAAGCGCAGCTTCTACCTCATCGAAGGCTTCGAGGATCGTCTCGCCATAAACCGCAAGTGCGGCTCTCTGGTTTTCTTTGGCCACATTCACCTGAGCGCGCAGGAAACCACCGGTATAAAGGGGCGCGGCCAGATTGGCGCCGACAGTCCATACCCATGGACGGAAGTTCAGCTTCTGGTAGATCTCGTTGGTCATGTACCCCGCCCCGCCGGTTAAGCTCAGGGAGGGAAGCCGCGCTGCCTGCGCGGACTGGACCAGATGGAAAGCCGCATCCACGCCATGTTCAGCCGCGAGAATATCCGGACGGCGTTCCAGCAGTTGCAGCGGGAGGCCGGCTGGAACGGGCGGGGGTAAGCCGGCGAGGACAGGCGCCACGTTGAGCTCCGCCGAGGGATAACGTCCAAGGAGAACCTCCAGCCCGCGTACAACCTGCTGCAGCGAGCTGCGGACCTCCGCTATCTGGCTCCGCGCGGTTTCCAGCTCGGCGCGCGCAATCGCTACCTGCTGGTCCTGTGCACCGCCGACCTCACGCTTCGCCTCGACCAACCCCAACTCCTGTTGTTTGATCTCGACGTTTTGCTCGGCATATTGCAGGAGCATTTTCGTGTAGGTGGCCATAAACCAGACCTTTGCCGTCACGGCCGCCAGTGATTGCTGGGCGTACAGAATGTTGGCCTTTGTGGCGGCCAGTTCCTGCTGTGCGGCGGCTGTCTGCGAGCGGATGCGACCCCACACGTCCAACTCCCACGACACGCCTGCCAGCAAGCTGGAGGCATTGAACCTTCCTTTGGCCCTGCCCAACACGTCGGTCTGCCCGAAGCGCCCCAGGTAGGTGGCCGACGCCGTCGCCCCAATGATCGGCATCATCTGGGAGTGAGCTTGCGTGATCATGTTTTCGGCCACGGCAATGCGTGTCGCCGCCGCCATCAGATCAAGATTGTTCTTGATTGCTTCGGCGACAATCGCTTCCAGCTGGGGGTCCGCAAAAGTCTTTACCCATTCGTCCCCTACGGGCCCTGCAGGAACGTCTTTATCGCTCCATGTACCCGGGATGGTTGTGGCAGGCGGCATGGCTTCTCTTACAAGTTGCGGCGTGGGAGGGGGACGTTTCACGGCGCACCCGCTCAGGAGCAAGGCCACCGCCAGCCCGACTGCCGAGCAACGAGCCATTCCGACCCGACCTTTTTGCAATCTTGAATTTTCTTTCACGTTTTCAACCTTCCAGTCAGGCTTCAGTAGCCGGCGAATACGTAATTGGTCCACGTGTACCAGCGCATGATCACTTGGCGGATGATGAAGAGGTTCCGCCACGAATCGCCACGAATCGCGACAAAGCCGCTTGCACCAACCGGCAACAACGATCCCCGCAGATCGTCGTGCAAGGTCAGCCTCACCAGCATTCGATCTGCAGGTTGGACCATGCGATTGGCTTCCAGCTGGCCACCTGGATCGAGCTGGCCTGACTTCGTGCCCAACTCAATGCTCGCCACCTTGGCTTTGAGAATCTTGCCGGGCAACGCGGAGAACGCGACCTCCGCCTCCGCTCCCGGTTTGAAGGTGTTGAGATAGTTCTGCATGACGGTGGCCGAAAGCAGAACTCGATTTCTTGCGTACACAAACACCATGACGGGAGTGAGTGACGCCATGGCTCCCGGCTGCAACTGCAATTGCGTAACGTAGCCGTCCTCTGGTGCATAAACCGTTGTCTGCGCAAGATTCCATCGCGCGGATTCCACCTGTGATTTGTACTGCGCCAGGGTAGCCGGCCTCACTGTTCGTGCCGCCCTCAGCGCTGCCTCGGCTTGCGCCAACTGTGCTTTGGCGGCGGCGAGTTGTTGCTGTTGCGCTGCCATCTGCTGCTGTTGGGCCGCGACCTGCTCGGTCAGGCTGCTGACGTCGGTGGCGTACCGTTCAACTTCAAACTGGCTTCCGGCGTTCTTGCTGGCCAGCGTCGTATATTGCTTAAGGCGAGTCGTGGCCAAGGCCAAGTGGGCCCGGGTGGCATCGGTTGCTGACTGGGTGGCACGAATGGCCGCTTCCAGGGCCTGCACATTTGCCGTGGCTGCGTTCACGCCGTTGCTGGCCTGCGTAATCGCGTTTTGCGTCTGAACGTCGGCCTGTGCCAGCCCGGCCTCCGCAACGTGGACGCCATCGAGGTACGGCTGCGGATCCATCTTGAACAGCGCGTCCCCTTTCCTGACCGGGGTGTTGTTTTGCACGGGTACTTCCGTGACTCGTCCAGGAACGCGCGCGACCACGGGCGTGGTGTATTCGGAGACGACCAAGGCAACTGAAAAGGGCTGGGTGAAGTTCATGCCAAATAGAATGACGAGCAGACCGAAGAAACCGACCATGCCGGCAAGAATCTGCGCCGGCAAATTGAAGGGAAGGAGTCGGAACCTGATGAAGATCAGGTAGAGACCAACGCAGTAAACGAGGGCGAGGAAGGCAATCATGAGAGACCTCCAAGCCGCTGGTCCAACTCCCGGTAAGTGTTCTCGATAACTGTTAACCGCTCGGAAAGGCTTGCGAGGTCCTTTTTGAGCGACGCATAGTCGGCCAGGCCGCTGACGCCAGCGAGCTTTTGCCGGTCCTTCTGGCGGTTCTTCTGGTCCAAGTAGCGCAGGAACAGCACATAACCAATGACTAGGATTGCTACCATCATGAGCGTTGTCCTCCCGTCTTGCGAGCGAGAGATTTGGCAAGCAGTTGGCGCATGCCGGTTTCGAGGTTGGCCATGCGCTCAGCGAGAGGGTTGATCGATGCCGACAATTCCGCGGCCTCGGCTTCGCTGATCGCAATCTGCGCGCCTGCTCCCGTGCGAGGGCGCAGGAATGCAGAAATCAAAGCCAGCATCCAGATGGGCGGCAACAATATGCCGATCCATCCCGCGACGTTGATGGCTTCTGCCCACGGGCTATGCCGCTTCTTTGCCAGATTTCCCGGTAACCATGCCAGCAATAGAAGAAGTCCTACCACAAGGGCGATGATGACTAGCAGGATAAGAAGAGAAAAAATGTCCAAGAAGCTCATACCCGTCCTCCCTCACTTCAACTTCTCGATCTCGGGCGGCCTTCAAGCGTGGTCGTAATAAGGTTGCACGGGACCGTCGAAGTGGAGGAAAATGAAGCAACCCCTGCCGGAAATGACAGGTCTGCACGTTCGTTCCTCCACGTGTTCATCCTTTTCATGGTTTCGTTTCTAAAGTCATTGAGGCTTACTTTTCAGAGTGCCAGAGGTCGGCGGAGTTAGACTTTCGAGGGCCGAGTGGAAAACAATTAGGATTTTGTTCCTTTCCCACGGCATCCTCTTCTCAACACTCTTTTTTTCCCCGCTGGTCATCCAATGAACTGCTTGAACTGGTCGCGCAAGACGTCCCATCAACGGCCCCGGCGGCTGCCACTCGCGGAGGATTTGAAAATTAAGTGACAACCATGATCCGGTTAAAGGCGGCTTCCTCGATCTGGGGGATCCCAGCTACTTGCCCGCAGGGTATGCGAGCTTTCCAAGACTGCCCGGAGTCCTAAATCTTAGACCCCCAGCGGCGCAATGCCATACGCCCGCGCCAGATCGTTGATGCCCGTGCGAAGCGCGGCCCACAACTTGGCGGCCTCAGCTCCGTAATTTCCGCGTGCGACCACTTGATTGATCCGTCTGCCATCGTCCACCACCCTCTGCACCTCGCTCTTCGTCTCCATCCAGGTGTCGGTCGCATCGAACTTGCGTCGCAGCCGGTTGGTCGATCGGTTCAAATCACCCAGCGCATCGTCGAGTTCGTCTTTCTTCGCCGTGGCATTCGCCTTCTGCGTGTCGGTCGCCTTCCTCCGGGTCGTTCTGCCCTGCGCCTGGGCTGTGGATGCGGTGTTTTTCGCGTTTTCGCCGTGACGTTTCAGATAGTCGCGGAACTGGTCCACCCCGTTTTCGACTTTGACGATCAGGTTCGCGACTTGCGCCTTGGGCATGAGTTGCCCGAAGACAGGACCTGCCATGCCCAGTACCATTGCGCCCAGCACGATGGCTGTGCTTGTCATACGTTTCATGTGCGCTCCTTTCTCCCTCTCCATTCTTGATGGCTCTGGTTCGAGTGCGTCCCACTGCGCACTCCTCCGAAACACACGTCAACAGAGCCGTATGCGTTCTTTTTGAGTTGCTGCGTGTTCGATGGGATCTCCGCCGGATACAGCCGCGCCTGGGCTGACAACGCTCCCTTCTCGTTGCGATTCAGGATGAGATAGCCGTCGTGAATTCGATCTTGCCGTGACATCTCTTATACTTGATGGGAGTTCCATTCTTATCGGTCGCTCCGCACGGGCAGGGGTCGTTCCGGCCGGCCTTCTTAAACCGCTCTTGAAGAGTTGTTCTCTCAACGGGTATTGCCCTCATCACTCCGTCTGCGGTCTTGCCCTGACGGATCAGTTCCGCCATGACCCGCATGGATTTGTCCGCGTGTTTGAAGAAGGCCTTGTACCCGGCGCAGAGGTAATTCAGCCCCGGTTCTCCGTCGGGTGTCTCCAGAAAACGGTTCTTGGGACATTCTCCATTGCAGATGTGCAAGACTTCGCACTCCCGACAATACCGGGGGAGCGAATCCTTCTTATCCTGCCCGAACTTTCGCTGCTTCTCCGAAGCCACGAGATCGATCATCGGAGTCTCCAGGATGTTCCCAAGGTAATAGTTAGGCTCGACAAAGTGGTCGCACGAGTAGAGGTCCCCGTTATGCTCAAGGGCGAGGCCCAGGCCGCAAGTGGGTCCGAAGATACAGACCGTTCCCGCCATCCCCAGCCATCCGGCAAGGGCTCCGTCGAAGTTCAGAACAAAGGTGTCTCCGACATCCTTCTTCACCCACTCATCAAAGATCTCAGTCAGAAAACGCCCCCATTGATCCGGCCGAACGGACCGGTCTGTGACCTTGTTCCCTTCCTGATACCCGCTCTCGTTGTCCCGCTCCACAATGGGAATGAATTGAATGTAATGCGCACCCAGGTCGTCCCTGAAAAACCGGTAAACCTCCAACGGATGATCGGCGTTTTTCGAATTGACGGTGCATAAGATGTTGAACTCAACCTTGTGTTTCTGGAGTAGGCGAGCGGCCTGCACGACAAGCTCGAAAGTCCCGTGGCCTCCCCTGTCCTTGCGGTAGGTGTCGTGAAGTTCTTTGGGGCCATCCAGGCTCAGGCCGATAAGAAAGTTGTTTTCATGAAAGAATCGGCACCACTCGTCGTTCAGGAGGATGCCGTTGGTTTGGAAGGTGTTCTCGATGCAAGTGCCCGGCCTCGCGTAGAGTTTCTGGACTTCTACGGAGCGGCGGAAAAAATCGAGACCCATGAGGGTCGGCTCGCCGCCCTGCCACGCGACGGTCACTTGAGGTACCTGGTGGGCTTCGAAGAGCTGCTTGATATAAGCCTCATGGACCTCATCGGACATGTGGAAATTGCTTCCCGGATAGAGCTTCTCCTTCTTCAGGAAGAAGCAGTAGTCACAATGAAGATTGCAGGCCGAACCCGTTGGCTTGGCCATGATGTGAAAAGCCCTGAGAGTATTCGTTGAGGACATCGGTTCTCCCCTTATTTTTAAATGCATTCCTATTACAGCCTTCACAAGCGACCGGCAGTCCGCCGCGGCGGACTGCCGGTCCTGAATTGTCTACTGCAGCGCCATCGCCACGCGGAATCGCTCCCCGCCGGTGAGGAGGTGATCCTGGTCCAGCGCCTCCTTGTCCACGTCAATCTCCACCCAGTTGACCTCGCCGTTGAACGCATTGCCGCGCGGCCCATAGTCCGGCGAGACCGGCGAACCCGCTTCCATGCCCACGTCGCAGGTCTCATCGATTGAAAAGCCGAACGGCTCGGTCATCTCGACCCGACCTTCACCGATCTTTTGACCATCGATAAAGAGCGACACCGTGCCGCCCTTGGCCAGCCCTCCGCCGTCGTAGCCGAATTCCATGCGCACTTGATGCTTGCCGGGTGGAATCGCCCGAGTGCCTTCGACGTAGTAATGGGTGAGCCCGAAAAAGTTGTAGCAGTATTTGGGCTTGCCATCCTTGGCATAGAGACTGAACCCGCCGGTGAGGCCTCCAGCCGCGAAGATGACCCCTTGCGCGCCCGCTTCGGGCACTACCACTTCGGCCGTGATGGCGTGGGATTTGTTCAAGAGGTTGACGCACGAGCTGGCGGACAAGCGCGTCATCCCGCTAAACAGCAGTTGCCGGTTACCGCGCACCAATTGCGGGCGCCCGGAGATGTCGGGGTTACCGCGTTCCACCAAGCGATCATCGAGAGGCAACACGTTGTGCTTGGTCGCCTCAATCAGCCACAGACGTTGGAGTTGATGCAGCTTGTCGGGCATCTCTTTGGCGAGATCGTGCGATTGGGTCCAATCGGTGTTCGTGTCGTACAGCTCCCACACGTCGTCGTCAAACGGAGGCAGTTTGACCAAGCCTAATATCCACGGGGTGCGGTGCTTGGTGACCGCGGTCCAGCCCTTGTGATAGATGCCGCGGTTGCCGACCATCTCAAAGTACTGGGTCTCGTGCCGTTCGGGTGCCTTGGCATCGTCGAACGAGTACGTCATGCTGACGCCCTCGTAAGGCTTTTGCTGGATGCCATTGACAAAGGCCGGCTGGGGCAAACCCGCTGCTTCCAGGATCGTCGGGGCGACATCAATCACATGATGGAATTGCGACCGCACCTCGCCCTTGGTCTTGATGCCGTTGGGCCAGTAGACGATCGTGCCATTGCGCGTGCCGCCCCAGTGCGAGGCGACCTGCTTGGTCCACTGGTACGGAGTATCCATGGCATGGGCCCAACCCACCGCATAGTGGTTGTAGGCCTCGGGTCCGCCGAACTTGTCGATGTTATTTTTCATGAACTCTTCGGTTTCCAGGTGTCCGAACCCACCGAGGGTTAACATCTCGTTAAATGTTCCCTGGAGCGTGCCCTCGGCCGAGGCCCCGTTGTCGCCGATGATGTAGTAGATCAGCGTGTTGTCGAGGACTCCCAAATCCTCCAGCGTGTCAATCAGAAGGCCGACGTGATGATCGGTGTGTTCGAGGAATCCGGCATAGATCTCCATTTGTCTCGCCAGGATGGGTTTCATGCCGTCCGAGATATCGTCCCACGCCGGAATCTCGGGATGGCGCCGGGTCAATTTCGCCTCGGGCGGGATCACGCCCAGCTGCTTCTGCCGGGTGAATGTCTCTTCACGCAGCTTGTCCCAGCCCTGATCGAAGCGGCCCTTGTACTTGTCCGACCACTCTTTGGGGACATGGTGTGGCGCGTGGGTCGCCCCCGGCGCAAAGTACATGAAGAACGGTTTGTCGGGCATGAGCGATTTCTGCTGGCGCACCCACTGGATGGCTTTGGCCGTGAGGTCGGTGGTGAAGTGGTAGCCCTCTTCCGGGGTCTTTTCCGGCTCCATCGGGGTAGTGCCTTCGTAGATGGCGGGGTAGTACTGGTTGGTCTCGGCACAGACAAAACCGTAGAAATATTCGAAGCCGCCTCCCCCGGTGGGCCAATGCTCGAACGGACCCATCGAGCTGGTCTCCCACACCGGCACCTCGTGGCACTTGCCGAACTGGGCCGTCGAATATCCGTTCAGCTTGAGCGTCTCGGCCAGCGGGGCGCAGGATTTGGGGCGGATCGAGCAGTTGCCGGGTGCTGAGGTTGCCATTTCGGTAATGCCGCCCATCCCAACCGTATGGTGATTGCGCCCGGTGAGCAGCGCTTGGCGGGTTGGCGAGCAAAGCGCCGTGGTGTGAAAGCGGTTGTAGCGCAGCCCGTTCGCGGCGAGGCGTTCAGCCGTCGGTGTCCGGCAGGGACCGCCAAACGCGGACGAAGCGCCAAAGCCCACATCGTCGATCAGGACGATCAGCACGTTGGGCGCGCCCTTGGGCGGGCGCAGCGGCTCGATGGGCGGATATTTAGTATCCGGGTCCTTGGCGTCGTAGGTGGTCAAACCGACGTGCGTCGGATCCGGGATGGGAAGAATTGATCTTTGAATCTTGTCTTGTGTGCTCATGGGATTTGTCCCTTCTTAACTCGATCGTTCATTGGGTTGATTGGACGTTCCTTATCTTTACTTGTATGAATGCGGCTTTTTCATCTGCCGGCATCTGCATGATCTCGTCGGACAAGCGACTCCGACCGAAGAGGCCAGCCATGATTCTCATCGGTTCATTGACGTGGGTGAAGAACGCCATTTAAACGGCGCACAGATAGTTCAACCCGTCTTCACCGTCGGGTGTCTTGATAAATCGGTTCCCGGGGCATTCCCCGTGACATGCAAAGCGCACGTTGCTGAAACAGTCATTTCTTCTTCCGTGCCCTCACAATCCGGTTCACCGGGCCGCGCAGCACAAGATACGGGACGATCGCCAGGGCGAACGCCACGAAGAGCGTTTCTCCCGGATAAATCATGTGATGAACTTTCAGCTGATAGAGAACATCGAGAATGACCGCGATGATAAAAATCTTACCCACATGCTTCCAGGCGTCTTTCAAAAGTTCCTTACGATGCGCCGGATTGGTAGCGACAGCCCAGAAATAGGCAGGCTTCCCGATTTTTGCGTCTTTGACCCCATCAATAACCGCGAAAATGACCGCCATCAGTGGCTGCAGGATAAACCGGAAGTGAAGCGGGCCGTCTAACCGGCCGAAAAGATGCTCAACGATTCTCTGCCAGAGATGTTCCATAGGCTTATTCCTTCCTGTTTGCTATTGCTCAGTCGCCGGAAGACAGAAGACAGAAGCCAGAAGTCAGAAGACAGAAGTCAGAAGACAGAAGTCAGAAGCCAGAAGTCAGAAGACAGAAGTCAGAATAGATGTGGACTCAAATCGCGGGTACCTTCCATTCATTCCGACTTCTGACCTCTGACTTCTGACATCTGTCTTCTGACTTCTGGCTCCTCGCTTCTGCCCTCTAGCCACTCTTGTTCTTCGCCACCTGCCAGGGCCAACAGCCTTCGATTTCCACAGTAATAGACCAGCTCAGGAACGTTCGCACGACAATCAACAAACCCAGCAACAAGAGCCCTTCCCGGGTCGGTGCGATTGTGACCGTCCTGATGATATCCGCGGCGACAAGAAACTCCAGCCCCAGCTGCAATGCTCTTCCAATGAAGATCTTAAGGCGTTTGTAAGTGTCTTCACTTACCTTCCAGATGTGTACAAGGCTGCGAATAATGGCGTAGAGAAAGGCAAACGCAATCACCGCAACACCCAAAATCTCAAGCCCTAGCGCCATGAGTTCTATGATCTGGATAGCTGCTTTAGATTCCACAAAACCTCCCTGTGCCGGTTAGAACACCTCTCTGTTCATCAGGATCGTAATGAACAGGAACAACCCCAGGAGCCCAATGATCATGCCGAGGATAAATGAGAAATTGAGAGCTTTGAGGGGTGTTGCGGATTGACGGTTCAATCGTTTGACCGTCCCAAAATACTCTGTGGCGCCAAGGATCACGGACATTGTGCCAAGGGCGATCAGGGTAAGGCCGAGACGCCGCGGGCCCTGCACTCTGATCAGGGCAAGCTTGGCGCCTTCTACCCCGGTGATCGCAGCCTGGAGAAATTTGTAGATGGTAAAGCCAAAACTGATCAGGGAAACGGCTGTGCGAACCCAGGCCATCAAAGTCCGGCTGGCTGCCATGGCGGTTCTGTCCACCGCAAGGTCGGTACGCTCTCCTGCCATTTCGTTGGCCGTCTTTGGTTCTCCGCGTGCCATAATCATCTCCTTCGGTCCATAATCCCCCCGGCGGAAGCCGGGGGATGATTCAGGTACAGCCTACACAGCAGCGATCCCAATTTCATTATCTCCCCTCCCCCAGCCCGCGAAGCGGGCTGGGGGAGGGGTAGTTTATTTTTGGAGCCGGTGTTTGTGGGCCGTACTTGAACTGTCCCCCAGCTTCCGCTGGGGGGATTCGAGAGAACCGTCCCCCTCCCCGTTTGAAATCAATCCTCTTTAGCTTGACGCCTACGCGCAAGGCGGACGGAATCCCGGCTACCAAATCTTGGAATCCCCCTTAGAATTCAGCGTGCAAGTGCCTCAGAAGAGCCCGTTTGAGAGCAAGTCCCGCCCCTTTCTTGCCGGCCTGCTCCCTCGCGCCGCCGCCTACATCTTCTGGTAATTCGAATTCTGTATCGTGACAGTGAGCTTCTTCTTGACTCCGTTCACTTGAGCCTTGTCGACATGATTCGTGCCATCCGGCAGAGGGCTGAACTGGACCGACAGCGTGACAGCATCACTGGGGTCGTCAAGATATGAATTGACCTGGACGCTCTGGATCGCCTTCTGTGTCTTATTGAAGACCAGAGTCAGCGAGTCCTTGGGCTTGTAATAATTCTGAATCACCAGGCGGACTTCGTTGGGAGCGCCGGTCGGTCCCAGCGAGATGTTCCCCTGCTTTTGAGCTTCCTGCAGCCGCTGGGGATCGGGCGGGGCATATTGGTGGACCAGGCTCGCCATCTCCTGGCCATACTCCTTAAATTCGCCCTTCTTTTTTTCAACGACCTTTTGTTTCAAACGACCTTGCCGGCCGCCTCCGCCAGACGAACTCTCCGGCGGCGCGCCTGTGTTGATGGCCGTTTTCTGGGGTTTTCCATCCGGGCCCAGGCGCACCTGGTAGACTTGATTCTTTTTGTCCTCGCCTTTAACGCTGATGGTGTCTTGCTCCATCCAGGTGTAATGGGCGAGGGCTTGCTTGTTCTGTGCGGCGGCCTGCTTGACTTCCGCCAACCGCTCCTGGAGTTGGGGATTCTGAGCGACGCTGCGCGGGACAAACAGCAGAGCCGAAGCTAGAAAAACGATGCACTGTGATGCGACGAACAGGCATTTGTATCCGGATTTGCGCGGACGTTTCATGTCTTTCCTCCTGGTATATGAGTCAGAGTCACAGGCAGCCTCGTGGGAGAGGCGCGGTGAACTATTCGATTTTTGGAGAACCCCTTCAGGGTTCCTAACCAATCCAGGATGGGACACCAACCCAGGGCGATGCCCTGGGCTGATATAGACATCCCTTTCAGGGATGGAGACCCTTGTTCCTCCAGCGGTCTTGAAGTAGTGCCATTCGTGACTATCTCTCTCAGCCTAGGCCCTTCCATGGTGGAACTGTTTTGTGAATCCTTCTTTCCATGACAATCGACTTGCAGAGAAAAACCTGCCGCCCATTAGGCGACATCAATTTCGGAATCAAGGTTCGTATAACACTGCAGTTCTATGATTGGCGCACGCCCACGGGGCCCGCGCCAAGGCGGATCTGCCGCCGGACTGCACCGCGATCAATAAGTCGCCCCTTCGGGGACCCAGACGACGTCCACGCGCTGGTTCTGCATTCCGGCGCCGGATTGAGCAGCGCCCGCGCGCGTCTTCACACGGGCTTCGGAGATGCCCTTTTCAGCAAGGTATTTTGCAATCGCAGCGGGCCGGCTTGCGCTGAGTTTGTCCGTCGCGCGCTCTGCCCGATCCGCATATCCCACCAGAACCACCGACGCACGCGGCTCGGACTGCAGGCGCAAGGTAATATCATCGAGGATTGCCTTGCAAACATTGTCCACCCGCGCGCTGCTCGCACGGAACATGCATTCATTCGTCTTGCTGGCCTGGGGTGGAGGAGGAGGCACGGTCACACCCAGGCTCGCGGAGCAATCGGCCGTTCCTCCGTGGCCATCGTCCACGCGCCCGGTCACGGTGTACTGACCCGCCGAAAGGGAGGAGGTATCGAGCTGAACCTTGTTGCCGGTTCCGACGATTTTCCCGCCCGACGTCTGCCACGAATAGTTCAATGGATCGGCGTCCGCATCCTCGGCGAGGACGTTGATGCGTACCAGCTCGCCCGCCAGGACGGAGTTGCGCTCCATGGAGCAGGTCAAGGTCGGCGGGGTGTTCGGCTTTGGCTCGACGCGGACCTCGGTTTCGCAACTGGCCGTACCGCCTTTGCCGTCACTCACATTTGCGGTGAAGCGATAACTCCCGACGTCGAGGCCCGCGGAACTCCAACGAACACCTGGGCCGGTTCCCTCCAAGCTACCGCCACTCGCTGTCCAGGCGTAGGTGAGAGTGTCGTTATCGGGATCCGATGCATCCACGCGAATCAAAACGGGATTGCCTGAGCCGGCGGAAACCGACTGGGGTGAAGCGGAACAGGAAGCAGTGGGTGGACGATTGGGAGGCGGAGGCGGCACCAGGCTGATCGGCTTGGTCAGAAACGTGAGCATGGCGAAAACCGTGCTCCCCTGGGTTGTCGTTCGGGCGTAGACTTCCCACTCGTAACGGAAGGTGAAGAGACCGAAAAGCGTCTTTTTGGCGACGAGAGGAAGATTCACCTCAGGACCAAGGCCCGCGGTCCGGTTCTTCCCTGTTACGAGCAATGCGAGAGCACCGCTCAGCGTGTCTTGGGTGAGTTTCCACTGAGCGGTATATGCCAGCCCCACACTTCCGAGGCCTTTGAAGATGTTACGACCCAGTCCCCCTTCCAGGGTGAGCAACGTTCCGACCTTATCGGGGACATCTTTTTTCTTCGTGTGAAAGTCGACGGCTCCGGAGGTTGCGACGTGCCAGGCCTTGTTTTCGGTGAGATAAATAGTGGTGCCGAGCGAGACCTCGTGGCCCCACATTCCCAGGCCCGTGTTGTCGCTGGCGCCTGCTTTGTATCGGCCCGTGGGGGCAAAAAATCCGTATCCAGTCGTTAAGTCTGCGCGCTTGAAATGCCAGCCAAGGCTGAGCGGCTGAACATACATGTCCGAGAGGCCGGGACTGGGATTAATATCCACGCGAGGGGTTTCAATCCGGGAGTTGGCGAACGACACCAACACCGTAAAACCGTAATTCGCGCCGAGAAATTTATAGGGGGTGACGTAACTGAAAAGCGGGCCTCCCAGAAACATGGTCAGATCGCCGGCGGGGTTGATCTTGCTTCCAAACCGGTTGTTAATCCGGTTTGAGAGGTACCAATAACCGACGACCCCAAAATAGCCGCCGGGATGCGGTTGCGATCCGGCTTTCAGACCCATGTCTCCCCTGATATTGAATCCGCTGAGCTGGGCCATCGTTGCCTGAGGGAAGATCATCAGTGCCACCAGCAGCACAAGTAGGGCGCACGTCGAACGAATGATCGAAGAATGATGCATGGACTGCTCCTTTCTGATTTCTTGCCAATGTATGAGGTGAAATCCCGAGACTCTTGTACCCAGTCTTATGCCAAACCTCCGGCGCTTGGCTTTCGGGCCTTTGCCATGGCGTCAAGCGAGGCCTGGGTGATTCATCTACTTCTTGGAACGGGGCGGAAAATCTTGGAGCAGCTTGGCGACGGCCTTCTCCAGGTTTTTCTGTCTCTTCTCCGGTTCCTTGGGAGGATTCAACGTTTTGGTGGCGGAACCGCGCCAAATGAGCTGCTTGTTGGCCCGGTCATAGACATCGAAACCCAGCGTCCCGACCTGAATCGTCGAACTGGTCGCTGTGGTCATGCCGCCACCCCAGCGCCAAGTGGCGCCGCCGGTGTTATAGGCATTCCACTCTTTTTCCTGTGTTACAGAGACCTGGTAGCCGGCATACAGGTCGGCATCATCACTGTCGGTTTTGGTCAGGCCTTTGGTGACGAGTTGCGCATCAATTGCCTGCTTGATCTGTTGATCAACGATCTGGTCCGGGTACGCTCTGCCTTCGATGGTGACCCATTTGTAGGTCTTGTATTTTGAGAAATCTGTTCCTGGCATGGCGTTGTACTTCACGGTCTGCGCCAGGATGGGAGCGCAAAGCAGCACAATGAAAAAAACTGCCAATATAAAACTCACTGCAAGGTTCGAGTTTCGGTAACGCATACAATCCTCCTTGTCCCTCGGTTTTAGGTTCATCGTTTAGTCTGCCGCGCTTTCAAGGCGGAGCGTATCGGCGGAAGCCGCGCAAGCCCATCCCGCGAGAAGCACACAGAACAGTAAACCCTTGAGCTTCATGAAATTTGTTCTCCTCAAAAAGCAGTATTTGTGAAATGGAGATCAGTAACGCGAACACTCCCAAAAACATGTTCCCAGAGTAAATCGCTCCACTCAGCTGATGGATTGAGTGGAAACAGGGCGGTGCACCTTGTCAGGGTTTGGAAACTGCACGCAGTGAACCAAACTGAAAACTTTCCGGGCTGGTGGGGAAGTCTTTCAACCCAAAATACTTGAGCAGCCGGCGCAGAAGGGGTGGGAGCTTCTGCACACTCTCAAGATTGGAAAATGCCCAAAATATTGGAGGAGGGGATATGCGGGTGCTGGGTGCTCAGCCAAAAAGGGAAGTCCAAGGACTCGCCTCGAATAGGTAGCCTCGAAGATTGACTAAATGCCTGATTTTGATATAGAATGTGTTAACGTCCACGTGGTTGCTTCAGCGTGTAATTGGATATTGGTTGGATGAAACGGTATCCTTAATCATTCCCTGTTGCCAAGTGTCGAGGGTTCCACCATTGTCCGCCGCAGGTCTCACTTCAACCGATCGCCTGCAACACCTTCTCGAAACGCGACGCGTTATTTTCTGGGAAGCCGATGCCCAAAGCTGGCAGATTACTTATGTCAGCCCGCAAGCTGTTTCCGTCCTTGGATACCCCATCGAGCAGTGGTATTCACCAGGCTTTTGGGAAGGACATTTGCATCCGGAAGATAGAGAGTCGATTGAAAAACAATGCAGAGAGTCGATGGTGAGCCATGATTTTTTTGAGATGAACTATCGCATGCTCGCCGCTAACGGCGGCGCTAAGTGGTTTCACGACTTTGTTGGAGTAACTCGCGAACAGGGTATCCCTCGCACGATACGCGGCTGCATGATCGAAATTGACGAGATCATGCAAGAGTTAGAAGCGCGCAAAGAGATGCTCGCTTTTGAAAGGGCGCTCTCTGAACTGGCCGCTACATTTGTCAACGTTCCTCCTGATCTAGTGGACAGCAGGGTTGAGAGCGGGCTTCAAGCGCTGGCTGAGGTGTTGGGTACCGATCGAGCGAACCTCGGGCAAAAAGATCCTCTTACAGGCAACCTGATTGTAACGCATTCCTGGGCTCGGTCAGGCTACCCGACCACTCCCCGAGGGATGGCGAAGGAGACGTTTGCCTGGACCGCCGACCTAATCGAGAAGGGTGGGACCGTCTCTTATAGATCGCCGGAAGAGCTACCTGCGGAAGCAATTGCGGAACGAGAGTACTTGCTCTCGGTGGGGGTGAAATCGACGCTCGTCGTACCCCTCCACAGTGCAGGTGAGCTGATCGGCGCAATGGCCACGGAGAGTTTTCAGACGCTCCGGGACTGGGATCCGGGGACCATCTCGAGATTTGTGCTTGCAGGCACGATTTTTTGCAATGCCCTGGCACGGAAAAGAGCCAACGAAGAGCTCCAGAAAGCCTATTCCCAGGTGAAGGAGTTGAAGCGTGATTTGGAACAAAGGCTGGGATTTGAGGAGTTGCTCTCGGAACTTTCGACCCGTTTTGTCAACCTGCCTTCAGACCAGGTGGACGGCGAAATAGAAGAGGCGCAGCGCCGCGTCTGTGAATGCCTGGGGCTGGATCTTTCCGTGCTCTGGCAGTGGTCAATCGAAACCCCTCGTATCCTCACCTTGACCCACTTCTATCGACCCCTTGGAGGCCCACCGCCTCCCGAACCGATGTATGCCCATGAGCATTTTCCCTGGTGCCAGCAGGAACTGGAAGCCGGCAGAACAATCGCCATTTCATCCCTGGAGGAATTTCCGGCCGAGGCGACCCGTGACCGGGAGGCCCAGCGCCAATTCGGCGTCAAAAGCACATTGACTTTCCCGCTGTCGCCGGGGGGAGGTTCTCCCATTGGGGCATTGTCCTTCAATACCATGCAGGCGGAACGCACCTGGCCGGAGGCGATCATTCAGCGGCTTCGGCTGGTCGCACAGATGTTCACCAACGCGCTCATTCGTAAGCAAGCCGAAACGACGTTGCGTGAAAGCGAGACGCGTCTGAGCCTGACTACAGAGGCCGTGGGGGCCGGCCTGTGGATCCTGGAGGTTGACACCGACAGGGTTTGGGTTTCGCCCAAGAGCCGGGAGCTGTTTCAGTTTGCCCCGGATGAAGAGATTTGCTATGAAAGCTTCTTCAGGGTGATCCATCCCGAGGATCGGGACCGGGTCCACGAGGAGGTGCAGGGCGCACTCCAGTCCGGAGAAAACCTCCTTACCGATTACCGGATCGTGCTCCGTGATGGAAGCATCCGATGGGTTGTGACCCGCGGGCAGCGCTTTCGGAGATCGAACAGAGATCCGGAGCGTATGATGGGATTGTCGCTAGACATCACCGAACGTAAGCAGATGGAGGAGCAGCTCAAGGAACACCTCCATGAGATCGAGGCGCTCAAAGAGCGGCTCGAAAGAGAGAATATCTACCTGCGGAAAGAGGTCAAAGGAGAATTCCTCCTATCCAAGGTCACGGGGCAAAGCGGCGCCATCCGGGAGGTCCTGACCAAGGCCCGGCAGGTGGCCGACACAGATTCGGTCGTCCTCATCATCGGGGAGACGGGTACCGGCAAGGAGCTCATTGCTACAATCATCCATCAGTGGAGTCGGCGCAAAGACCGAACCATGATTAAGATCAATTGTGCCGCGCTGCCTGCAACGTTGATCGAGAGCGAATTATTCGGGCGTGAAAAGGGAGCCTACACCGGTGCCCTTTCCCGCGAAATCGGGCGCTTTGAACTCGCTGATAAGTCGACGATTTTGCTGGACGAGATTGGTGAACTGCCAATGGAACTTCAAGCCAAACTGCTGCGTGTACTCCAGGAAGGTGAATTCGAGCGGCTGGGAAGCTCAAAGACACTCCGCGTGGACTCGCGGGTGATTGCCGCCACCAGCCGGGACTTGAGTGCCATGGTTAAGGAAGGAAAATTTCGCGAGGACCTGTTCTACCGGCTCAACGTATTTCCGATTCGCGTGCCTCCACTCCGGGAACGCTGGGAAGACATCCCGGCACTGATGTGGGATATCATCCGGGAACTGGGAACTCGCATGGGCAGAAATGTGGAAAGCATACGGGCCTCGACACTAAAGGATTTCCAAGAGTATTCCTGGCCTGGAAATGTGCGCGAGCTTCGCAACATTATTGAACGTTACCTCATCCTGAAACCAGGGCCCGTATTCCAGGCAGAAGTGCCAAGGCTGGACGAGTCCTCTGCTCAGGCGGGAAATACCTTGGAACAGATCGATTCCGTCCACATCCTCCAGGTACTGAAGGCAACGCACTGGCGCGTTCGCGGCAAGGGTGGAGCAGCTGAAATCCTCGGATTGAAGCCCACCACGCTGGAAGCGCGCATGAAGAAGTTGAAGATACATCGTCCCCACTGAATTCTCCAATATCTTGGGGGGCCTCCAAAATTTTGGGTGACCTCTTGAGATCTCTCCTAACCCCAAGAACCTACTCCAGCTCACAAAGTTCTTGCGGCTCAGTGTTTAGGATTTCCCCAAGGCTGCCTCTCCGTTCGGAACCCTCCGTGCTAGTAATGTCAAAGAACTAGAAGTGTTTCTCTTCAGAATCCTGGAATCGAAGTTTGTCTTAGGGTGAATGAGCAGCTGGAGGATTTGCCCGGAAAATGAGCTGACCATGGTCATCGAAATCGTGAGTATCAAGACCGTTCCAGAAAAGCGAGAAGAGATGCGGAGAGCACTTTCCTCATTGTCGGGCCCGACTGAGACGGAGCCGGGGTGCTTGAGCAGCGAGCTGTTCCAGGACCTGTCCGATGCCAACATGTTTCGCATCGAGTCCCGCTGGAAAACGCAAACCCATTTGATTCGGCACATTCGGTCGGATGCCTACAAGAAAATCCTCCTTCTGGTGGAACTGGGTGCCGAGGCTCCCAAAGTTGAATTTTATATGGTTTCTGAATTGGAAGGGCTAGATCTTGTCGAAGCCGTTCGAGAATGAATTAACCGATCAGTGTCCGTTATGACGGCTCAAGAGCAGTACATTCAAGAGTCAATCCAAACTACCTTGTCAAATGGATGAAAAGGAGGCAAAAGTGAGTACAACAGCGAGAGCACGGTTTTTGGCGGGGGCCCTTGGCGGCCTTATGGCGTTTGGAGGTTTTTACGGTTTTGCCCAGGAGAAAAAAGAAAAGTCCAAGCGTGAGTACATCGAAGCCACGGCGGACGGTACTTCTACACAAATGGGGAGAAGGGTCAGCGTGACCATTACCATTGAGGGCTACTCGACGCCGGAGGACCAGAAGATTCTGGTTGAAGCGTTCAATAAGGGCGGCAGTGAGGGCCTCCTGGACGCCGTTTCCAAGATGAAAGCGAAAGGGCGAATTGCGCTTCCGGGCACGCTGGGTTTTGACTTGACCTACATCAGGGAGTTTAAGACTGCGGAGGGCCGGAAGATCCGCTTTGTCACGGACCGTCCCATTACCTTCGGAGAGGCCCGGAACAGCACGCGTTCCAAGGATTACAGCCTCTCCGCCGGCGAAATCATTCTCAGCCCGGTGAAAGACAAGAGCACGGGAATGTTGGCCCCTGCTTGCCAGTTCAAGATCGAAAAGAAAACGAACGAACTGCAACTCGAGATTTACCAGAACCCCTGGAAACTCCTCAACATCCGCTACTCGAAGTGAGTTCCAACGGATCGCTGTTTTTACAATCGAGAATGGGCTCGTGAAAAGAGGGGAGAAACAGTATGGAATCAAATCCAAGACCTAAGGGCGGGGGAATTCGAATGCTCGGGGTGATACTTTGCGCGTCAAGCCTCGCATTCGGTGACACCCTCGCTTACGCGCAGTCGGTGCAACCTACCCAGGCGCCAGCGTCTTCGCCGGCGCAAGCGGCACCCAAGATCCCGAATGACCAGCTGGATTCTCTGGTGGCCCCGATCGCGCTCTATCCTGACCCGCTGCTGGCACAAGTGCTCGCGGCGTCCACCTATCCTCTGGAGATCGTCCAGCTCCAGCAATGGTTAGCGAAGAACAAGAACCTGAAAGACAAGGCCCTGACGGACGCGGTAATGAAGCAACCCTGGGATCCGAGCGTCCAGGCCATGGCCGTGCTGCCTGATGTTGTAAAGCGGCTGGCTGATGACGTTCAGTGGACTACGGACTTGGGCAACGCCTTCCTCGCGCAGCAGAGTGACGTGATGGACGCCGTGCAGCGCATGCGAAAGAAGGCGCAGGCCACCGGCGCACTGAAGTCGACCGAACAGCAGAAGGTCGAGACCCAGGTGGTGGAGAACAAAACCGTGGTAGTGGTCCAGCCGGCGAGCACTCAAGTGGTGTACGTGCCGTCGTATAACCCGGTTGTGGTCTATGGGCCGCCGGTCTATCCCTACCCGCCGGTTTATTACCCGCCTCCCCCTCCACCAGGAGCTTATGTCGCTACGGCCGCGATTGCCTTCGGGGTGGGAATGGCCGTGGGCGCCGCCTGGGGCGGCCACTATGGTTGGGGCTGCGGATGGGGCCACAACGATGTCAACATCAACGTAAACAATAATTTCAACCGGAACGCGAACATTAACCGGAACACCAACGTCAGCGCCAACCGGTCCGGCAACTCCTCCTGGCAGCACAATCCGCAGCACCGCGGCGGTGCGCCTTATTCGAATCAGGCGACGGCAAACAAATACGGCGGTACCGCGCGCGGCGGCTCCAGCCGGGGCGGCACCGGTGCGAGCAACCGTTCTGCCGGAGGCGGCGCCTCTAGTCGGGGCGGCGCTGGTGTGAGCAACCGCTCTGCTGGAGGCGGCGGCGGAGACCGCGTCGGCAATCGAAGTGTCTCGAGCACGCCGAGTGCGAGGAATACCAGCGCCTTTAGTGGGGCCTCGAGTCGAACGAGTGGGAGCTCCGCTCAAGCCAGCAGCTCTCGGGGCGCTTCCAGCATGGGGGCTTCCCGCAGCGGGGGTGGTGCAAGCCGCGGCGGCGGCGGGCGGCGGAGGTAAATTGAGCCATGACCAAGGAGAAACTCATGAGAACAGAATCATTGAATGGTGTCGCTCGAAGCGCTTTTCTCGCCGTCCTGGCGACTGTCCTGCTCTGCGCTCCAGCGTTCCTTTCCTGCGCAGCGCCGCAATCGCAGTCGAAGGCGCCCGCGGCTTCGCAGTCGGCGCATAAGGGGTTTGCCACGCCGAGAGATGCGGCGGACGCGCTGATCCAGGCAGCGGAAACCTACGATGTGCCTGCCTTGCTCGAGATTCTGGGCCCGGAGGGCGAGCCGCTGGTGACCTCCGAGGATCCGGTGCGTGATAAGAGCAATTCCCACGCCTTTGCCGCCCGGGCTCACGAGAAACAATCGGTGGCCGTCGATAAGGCGAACCCCAACCGTGCTTGGTTTTCGGTCGGCAATGAGGACTGGCCGCTGCCGATCCCGCTGGTCAAGAAAGCGGGCAAGTGGTACTTCGACTCTAAGGCTGGCCGTGAGGAGATCCTCTACCGCCGCATCGGGGCGAACGAATTGGACGCCATCGCCATTTGCCGCGGTTTCGTGGAGGCGCAGAAAGAATATGCCCTGCAGGTGCACGATGATTCCGGCGTCAACCAGTACGCACAGCGGATCATCAGCACGCCCGGGAAGCAGGACGGCCTTTACTGGCAGAACGCAGATGGGACGCCGGGCGGCCCGATCAGCGAGTTTGTCGCCAAGGCCATCGAGGAAGGCTACTCCGTGGACAAACGATCCGCATTCCACGGTTACTATTTTCACGTGTTGAAGGGCCAGGGCCCCGCGGCGCCGCTGGGCGAACTCGACTACGTAATCAAGGGAGTGATGATCGGAGGATTTGCGCTCATCGTGGTGCCGGCCGAATACCGGGTCACGGGAGTGCAAACTTTCATGGTCAGTCAGGACGGAATCGTCTACCAGAAAGACCTGGGGCCGGACTCTCTCAACATCGCCAAGAAAATTGAGCGCTACAACCCCGACAAGAGTTGGCATATCACTTCCGATGATTGGTGAGGGATTTCCTCTGTTCCCCTTCCCGCTTTCCGACGGATGAACAGAAGTGTTGGGCAGCGGCGAACGCGAGGGTCGGACATTTCGCAGATGCTGGCATATCCCAGGATTTCGGTCTTGGGTGAAAAGGTGGCGTGACACTATGAATAACTCGCAAAGCTCGAAAACGTTTTTGGCGCAGACGGTAAGTTTGAATCCCCTCTCCAGTCGTTCCCTCACGAAAAGTGGAAACGCCTCGGGGCCACAGGGGCCGCAGATCCGGGGGTGGATTCCACTCATTATGCTTGCGGTTCTCCTGTTTCCACTTGGCATGCTCCACGCCCAGCAGGATCAAGTGGCTGCCCTCAAGCAGTCATTGGGCGAGAACCAGAGGAAGTTGCGGCAATACCAGTGGATTGAGACCACCATTGTCAGCCTGAAGGGAGAGGAGAAGTCACGGATTCAAAAACGGTGCTCCTACGGGCCCGATGGCAAGGTGCAAAAACAGCAGATTAGCGCGCCTCCGGAACAGCCTTCCAAAGGCGGGTTGAAGGGCAAGATAATTGCAAAGAAAAAGGAAGAATTATCGGATTACATGAAGAATGCCGTTGCCCTGATCCACCAGTATCTGCCGCCTGATCCTAAACGCATTCAGTCGGCCAAGGACGCGGGCAAACTTTCCATCACACCCATTGGTTCGGGCAGCGCCCGACTGCAGTTCACCGATTTTGTCAAGCCGGCCGATTCCCTCACCATCAACCTCCAGGGAACCAGTATCCAACAGGTTAAGGTGGCCACTTATCTGGAATCGCAAAAGGATGCTGTTACGCTTGACGCGAGTTTCGCCACCCTGGAAGACGGGGCCAGCTATACGGCCAAGACCGTGCTTCTCGCCCCCGAGAAGAAAATCCAGGTCGTCGTTCAGAACTCCAGCTACCAAATGGTCGCCGCGGCGTCACCACCGCCGCCACCAACGCAGGTGCAATCCGCTGCTGTGGACCCGGGATGGCCCCGTGAAAGAGTGCAACAAGGCACCCGGCTGATCACCTACGAGCCACAAGTTGATGAGTGGAAGGACTTCAAAGATTTGCGCGCTCGGATGGCCGTCTCCCTTACGCCGGCGGGGGGCAAAGCGGTTATCGGAGCACTCAGTTTGAGCGCCCAAACGACGGTCAACACAGACGATCACATGGTCGTGCTCAGCAACCTCCAGATTACCCGAACGGATTTTCCATCACTCGATCCGGAGACTGCCGCAAAAATGGAGCAGATGCTCAAGACATTCCTGCCCCAGTCCTACACCATCTCATTGGAGCGCCTGGTTGCCTGCGTTCCGAAGCCGGAATCAGCGCCCGCCATTCCGGTCAAGAACGACCCGCCCAGAATTTTTGTGAGCAATGGTCCGGCGATCCTGCTCTTCATTGATGGCGAGCCCGCGCTTGGAAAAATTAAGAACACGACATTGGAATTCGTCGTCAACACGAGTTGGCCGCTTTTTCTCGAGACGCAATCTTCCAGGTACTTTCTCCTGGTGGACAAGCTGTGGATGACGGCAGGCAAGCTGGAAGGTCCATGGGCAGCGATAGGCAAACTCCCCGGCGAAATGTCCAAGCTCGCTCAGGATCCCGAGTGGAAAGATCTCAAGAAGGTAATTCCGCCGCCGGCCGGATCAGCGGCAGCACCCCCAAAGGTATTTTACAGCACCGTCCCTGCAGAGGTTCTACTGTTCGCAGGGAAACCCGTCTTTGCGAAAATTGCCGGGACCCAGCTTCTTTACGCCACAAATACGGACAGCAATCTTTTCATGGACGAAGCAGCGAAGCAGTATTACTATCTCACCTCGGGTCGGTGGTTTCGCGCCGGCACGCTCGAAGGCCCGTGGAGCTATGCTTCGGTCGACCTGCCGCCAGACTTCGCCCGGATTCCTTCCAACAGTCCAGCCTCTCGCGTCTTGATCTCCGTTCCCGGAACGGATGTAGCCAAGGATGCGGTTTTGATGGCTCAGATTCCAACCACCATGATCGTGAACCCCACTGCGGCCGCTGCGCAGGCCAAGGCCACCTATGATGGTCCCCCGCAGTTCAAGCCCATCGAAGGGACTTCGCTTTCTTACGCGACAAACACGCAAGACAAGGTGATCCGGGTCGGCGACGTTTACTACCTTTGCTTACAGGGAATCTGGTTTATGTCCGCGGCACCGACGGGGCCTTGGAAGACGGCGGAATCGATACCCAAAGAGATCTATACGATTCCGCCCAGTTCTCCCGTTTACAACGTCACCTACGTCACTCAGACCACGACATCCGATGGAAACGTAGAGGCTAGCCATACGGCAGGCTATGTGGGCGCGTTCATCATCGGCACCGCAGTGGGAGTGGCTATTGCCAACGGCACGGGGTATTACTACCCCCCGTACATATACCATCCGCCTTACGGCTATCCTATCTACCACCCCTATCCGATGCCTTACGGCGCTTACTCCTACCACACTGCTACGGGAGCTTACGGCGTCGCGCAAACTGCGTACGGCCCTTATGGTTCCGCGACGCGGGCAGCTTCCTACAATCCGTACACCGGAACCTATGCTCGAGGTGCGTCCGTTTCTACGCCTTACGGCAGTAGGAGCGCCGCCCAAGCCTACAATCCTTACACGGGAACTTATGCAGCCACCAGGCAGGGGTCCAGCCCCACAGCACAGTGGGGGAGTTCAGTGGTCTCAACACCCTATCAAACCGCCTATACGCAGCACTACTCAACGGCACAAGGAACGGTCGGCAGGGCCCAAACCTCGTCCGGCGGAAAAGCCGTCGGGGCCAGCACGGCTTACGGAAGCGCTGGCGCAGTAAAGACGGCGAGCGGCGACGTGTACGCCGGCAAGGATGGAAACGTCTACAAAAAAACAGACAGCGGATGGCAGACCTACAACAACAGCACCGGCAGTTGGAGCTCCGCCAGCAGCAACGCGCAACAGCAAGCCAAGAGTACGCAGCAGCAGCGTACCGCCTCCGGGCAGCCAACCGCGGCGTCCGCGCAGTCCACAGGACAACAGCAGGCCAAGAGTGCACAGCAGCAGCGTGCCCCCACCGGACAGCCAGCCGCGACTTCCGCGCCGTCTGCAGGGCAACAGCGGACACAGGCGGCTCAACAACAGCGCCCGGCAACTGGAGGTCAGGGAGCCACTCGTCCAAGCAGCCAATCGGGCGTCCAGCGGCAGGGTGGCGGCGAGCAAATGCAGGGCCTGCAAAAAGAGGCACAGAACCGGCAGCGAGGGGCGCAAGAGAGCCAACGCTTCCAGCAGGAGCGATCCAGTAGCGGCGGTAGCAGGGCCGGCGGAGGTGGTGGTGGACGCAGGCGTTAACACTTCCACGGTGGTCTGCTGCGGGTGCGCGAACTAGATGAACGTCCAGGATTGAGCGCACTCATTGTCAAAAACGTGCAAGAGAGCAATACGGGTAAAGAATCTTTGCCCTTATCGAAGTCCAGGATGTCGGATTTTCTCGTTAGGGATTCCCCTAGTTGTTGCAGCAACTCTTTCGGACTAGAAACTCAAGAAGGGAAATCTCGGCTCAGTAGGGTTCTTGATCCAGCTTCAAGCGCCAACGGGTTACTGCTCCGGCGCCGATTACGCGTAATCAATCACAATAATTAAGGAGAGAAACATGACAACGCACTGCGAAAAAAAGCACGGGATATTACGACTGGTTCTTTGGCTATTTGCTGCCGGATTGGTTATGGCGGCATCCTCGCCGGCATGGGCCCAGAGTTCCGATCAGAATTTTGCTGAGTTTACAGTCCAGGCCCAGTGGAAGAACTTCTCC
>JAIQFY010000046.1 GCA_020072965.1 Terriglobia bacterium
CTACTTTGATCGCTGTGGACTCGTCTCGCTGCGAGATCAACACTTCGTGCTCCAGCGGTCTTTCTGAACCGCCGGATACGGAACCGTACGTCCGGTGGTGTGGGAGGACGGCGGGGGTAACCCCGCCTCCTACCCGATGTCAGGGACCAATCGAGAAATTCCAAATTCCAATATCCAAAATCCAAATAAAACCCAAGTACCAAATTCCAAAGAAAGCGAAACCACGAAAATTTCAAGTCATAAAGATCACGTTTCATAGAAGAAAGTGTTTCCGAATTGGTGTCGCAACGCTAGGCTTATCTGACAAAAGGGATCTCTGGGTTCTTTGGACACTGGAATTTGGGTTTTATTTGGATTTTGGACATTGGTATTTGGAGTTTCTGCAGTGTAGTTCCTTAATGCGAATTCCCCGAGATCAATGAAGGCAGTGTTGGGGCGGAAGAAAACTGTCCCACCGTCTTGGTGACGATAAAACGGTTAGGTGGGCTCGATTGGAAGCGAGGCGGTGTATACTCTCCCGTACCGCAACGCCCGATTGGAAATTCCGGTGGTGCGCTCACCAGGAGGTTCTCAATGCGTTTTCTATGGTTTCTTGTCCTTGGTATCGTGCTCTTGTCACCTGCTGCTTTCGGCCAATCTGTCGCAACGGACTCACAAACGTTGCAAGCCCTGCTGGTGGAAGTGCGTCAGCTGCGTCAGGATCTGCAGACCAGTTTTGTGGCTGCGCAACGCGCGCAGATTCTCATCTACCGCGCGCAGGCCCAGGAGACCGTCGTCACCCGCCGAGTGCGTCAGCTCGATGACACCCGCGCAAAGCTTGCGGCGACTCAGTCTGATCGAAAGAGGCTGGCGGACCAAATCAAACGTATGGAGGAGACCGTGAGCAGCACGGAGAATACGGTCGAACGGAAAGAGGTTGAAGCCGCCCTCCCCTTATTCAAGGCAAAGCTCGAAATGTTAGGCAACGAGGAACAGCAAAGCCAAGCGAGGGAAATAGAATCAGAAGAGCAATTGCGGATGGAGCAGGCGAAGCTCGCCGAGCTGCATGACCAGTTGGACCGACTCCAAAAAACCCTTGAGAATTTGGGCCGGGAATCCGGCACCAGCCCACACTGAGCGACGCCCAGCACGGTTTCTTCTGAGGCAAGCAAAGGAATACACCTTCATCCCGGCTCAGACTCCACACCTGCGTCAATCGAACAAGGCAAAATGTAAGGACGGCCTCGATCGAATGGAAGTTTTAGCTTTGGTAGTCCCGGTGAGCGTTCTTCTCACCGGGGGCTTTTGCACACATACAAGAGAAGCTCCCCCACGCTGAGTGGAAGAGTCCCCCGGAGCAGATTGGAATTTGGGTTTTATTTGGATTTTGTCCGCCGCGGCGGATTGGATTTTGGATTTTCCCACGGGTATCCCATCACACTCAGGAATATGGAGGAAAGTAAGCGGGATTTGGTGAGCCGTGCTGGACTCGAACCAGCGACCCTCTGCTTAAAAGGCAGATGCTCTACCTCCTGAGCTAACGGCCCCACCGGGAGAGGGAAGAATCATAGTCGAGGCGTGGGAGAGGTGTCAAATGCGAAGAGGTCTTAGGTGATAGGGGATAGGTAATAGGTGATAGGGAGAGGGACCAGGCCCACAATTCGATCGCAAACCAAGGGACTGCTCCGATGACCCATTATTGGATCAACGCCTGAGCTGATTCTATGATTTTCCTACCACCTATCACCTACCACCTATCACCTATTACCTATCACCTACCCCTACCCCTACCCCCTACTCCCTCTTCCCAAACAGCGTCCAGGGCTGGCCGGGCATATCGCGCAGATATTTTTCCTGCCACTGATATTCCGGATGCGCCTTGAGGAAATCCTTGGCCACGAAGTTCTGGCCGCAGGGATGACCCATAGCCGCCCAGAATTTCATCTCGCCGGCGAGGGTTCCATCGATGGCCTTCGACTGCACCGTCCCGCCGGGATAGAATTTACCCCACTCCCACTCCGGAGTTCCCCGCGCATCCCGGTCGACGTGCCCGCACAGCGTGTTGGCGTCCGCTTCCTCCTTGTTTCGAAATGTGTCGAGGTGGTTGGCCTCAAATTTCTTGGCGGATTCGACGTCGATCCTTCCTTTATACTGTTTCATCAACGATTCCCAGCAGACGCGCCGCGCGTTGGGTGAAGTATTCTTTGCCTTCGTGTTGAAAGTCGTCTCCTCTTTGATCACCTTGGGATCGACGGGAAAATTCGAGCCCACAAAATATCCGTCCTGGGTCCGCTCCAGCGGGGTGTTCTTGAGTCCCAGTTCGAGGCGGGCGATTTCGCCGGTCTTGTTGTCGCCGATCAGCCAGTCATTGGCATAGCCGCCGTTGTTGCCTTCGCGCATTGTGGCAACCCAGTCATCGATGGAGGCAGCGTATTGAATGGCCTTGCGCGCGCGAACAAATTCCGCAATGCCGTTGGGATCAAATCCCTGAAACTGGGTGATCGTCGTTTCCGTCACCATGATACCGGCATCGTTCACATTAAAATCGTCGCCGCTGTGGATGAACCCGGGCATGGCATCCATCAGGACGCGGTGGCCTTTCTCGGGGACGAGGTCCATGATCACATTCCACCGTTCTCCGGTGACGTAGCTGGTCCAGTTGTTGTGGGCCATGACGATTTGACCGTCCTTGGTCCATGAACCCGTGGCCACGAAGGCGCTGCAGTTGCCGGGCGCTTTGTTTTCGGCGGCCTTGGGATCCGTTTTCGATTTGAGCCATGGCACATAATAGAACGCCATCTCCTCCATCGCGTTCATCGCGACAACGTCCTCGCGATCAATCTTGTTGGCGCCCAGCTTGGCGTTGGCGCCGCGGACGATGCCGTCGATCTCTTTCTGATATTCTTCGGGGGTCTTCGACCAGAACAGCTTGAGCGATTCGGTGCGGTAGAAGTCCCAATTCTTTTTGGTGTCATGATCCAGGACCATCGAGAGGGCCCCGCGCAGATCGAGAATTTCGTTGGCCAGCAGATAGCCATGCTGGTAGCCCACTACATCGGGAGCGCCTTCCAGGTGGACATGGATCCAGCCGTTTTCATCCCGGCGCGAGGCCTTGGCCATCATCTGGTCCGAGGTTGGCGCGCTGACCGTAGTCTTTGGCTCCGGCTTGGGCGCTGGCCTTGAACAGGCCGACAGGAAAAAAAGGAGAAGAACACACAGCCCAACAAAGAGTGGCCGCTTCGATGCGGGCAGTCTTGGATCGAGACTCATGAATAACCCCCTGTTCCGAAAAGAGAGAGTGTGTAAAATCGGGTTTGGAAATTCTGCGAATATCTGTGAAATCTGCGGATCGCTATGTACTTTAATCGATTTGATGGGGAGAAGCACTTCAAAAATTAAGGCAACTATGATGATTTCCCGGTTGTGCGGCTCGATCCGGTGGGACAAATCCGACGTGTGACCGGTATAAGACCGTCTCGTCATCAAGCTGCGAAGGACATAAACACTGAACATGATGGAGTCTTCTATCGGGGGAGGGTGAATGTGAGTCTGCGGATTTCCACCACTGGTCAACCATTTAGATTTCGCGGGGGAGATCGTGGTGCGCCCGAGGTGATTCGAACACCTGGCCTTCTGATTCGTAGTCAGACGCTCTATCCAGCTGAGCTACGGGCGCACAGGCGGGCTGCTAAATCAGAACGGCCAAGAAAAATAGCACAGAATCGGATTTTTTTGAAGAGTTCGTTCGTCAGTTTGAGGGACAACCTGGATCTGACGATTCCCGCAGGGAGACTCATGTATCAGGTTGTCGGGGCTCTGGCAGAGTTTGAGCGCTGTCCGATTGCCGAGAGGGTCAAGGCCGGAATTGAAAACGCCCAATCGAAAAGTGTGAGAATCGATCTGCGTCATCCGCGAAATCTGTGGATCAAACAATGGCCCAATGTCAGTGAACGACCCGAATTTCTTTCTGACCCTCGCATGTGGAATGACCCTGAAATAATTGGGAGAGCAGGCCGGCGTGATGGACTCTTGTGCGGGCAGCAAAGCCATTCTCCGGTTCCAAGAAAGACTAAAGTGCAAATGGAGTCAAGTCTAAATTTTCAATTGTGATGTTTGTGGAGGAGAACTATTGAAAATTTAGATCTGACACAACTTTGAGATGTGTGACCCTAAAATGCAAACGCCCTCTCTCTCGCATCCGTCTGGGGATGGATATAGCGCTGTGTGATGCTGATGGAACTGTGTTCGGCGATGCGGCTTCGTGTTGCAGTGATGACTCAACTTGATTGTGCCGTAGCCGAGCGTTAGAGGTGAGAACAGAAGTGTGATGTGAAAAAGCGCACAAGACCAAATATAGATTGAATTTTTCAATGGTGAGATTAGAATCGGCTCGGTAATACTTATAGCAGCCGTGTCCGAGAAATCCAGGAACCTCCGAGACAAGGCAAGTCGGTATACAATGCCGCTTGCTCGGGGTTCCAAGAGAGAGGTCGCTCCTGGGTATCCTCTTGGAAACTCGGCGGCGCTCACCCAAGATGACGAGCGTCCGGCTGAATCTTCGATTTCAACTGGTTCCCGGACAACAAACAACTGCTTCCATCTCGGGGTGAGATCAGGACCGATGCGGTCCTACTGAGCAATCTCCGCTGAATCTCGGAAAAAGACTCTTAAGATACCCCAAGCTAGTCCTGAGCGTCGGCTACTCCAAATGCACTCTGGAGTGGGCGCCAGTTATATTGCCAAGTGCTCCGCCTGCCACCCGCGGGACGGCTCGGGTGCAGGCACTATCGGCAGGAGCATGCGAATTCCCAGCCTCTCCTCGCCACAAGTTCACGCGCAAAGCGATGAAGACCCGGCAAGCGTGACCAGCAACGGCGCAAGCAAAATGCCTGCCTACAAAAAGAAGTACAGCTCGGAGGATATTCAGCGATTAGTTGCCTATATTCGCGAGCTAGCCAGGAAGTAGCAGCAGTACAGTATCCTTGAGCTCTGGGCGGCATCGGACGGCCGCAAATTTGAAAACCCTGAATTGAGCTGTTGACATCAAGATTGACAAGGCGCGAAAACAAGCTACATGAATCCCGGGTTGTTGAGCTTGCAGAGCAAGGGTACAACCGCAGCGATCTGCCGGAGACGGGAATGAAACTGCCGACGGCTGAGACCTGCAGATAATGTCACAACAACAAGAGCTCTTTTGTTAGGAAAGGTCAACCCTTCAATTGTGAGCAGCGGAAAGCACAAGGAGTTCATCAGCACCTTCCCATGAAATATCCCCACTGAAATCGCACTGTGGGAGAAGACTCAAGGGCTGGTTCAGGAGGTCTCAAATGGAATCCAGGCAAAAGAAGGAATTTCTCTTTTGGGTGATGGCTGCAGCGGCTGCTCTCCTCATTTTTTTCCTGGTGTTCAAATACTGGAAATATTCTCGCCTCCGCAATGAGCGCATGTTGAGCACTTTCATGGCTGGAAATCCCCATGAAGGAGGGCGGGTGTTTTCTGATAAAGGATGCGGGCGTTGTCATGCCATTGGCGGCGTTGGCGGCGCTCAAAGTGGCGGTCAGGCGCGCGACTTGGGAAGGATGCCGGGGGAAAATCTGAGTCTGAATGAATTGGCAACCGCCATGTGGAATCACGCTCCCGAGATGTGGAAGCGCATGGGAGAAGAAAAATTCGATTATCCACGCCTCAATGAAGAGGAGACCACAAACCTGTTCGCATTCCTCTATGAAATTCGGTACTTGAATGAGGACGGGGATCCGGATCGCGGTCAAATGCTCTTCTCAAGCAAGGGATGTATCCAGTGCCATGCGATTCAAGGTCACGGCGGGCACACGGGACCTGACCTGGCGGAGAACCCCTCACTGCAGGTTCCCTTCATCTGGGCACAAGAGATGTGGAACCATGCCCCTCGCATGCAAGAACTGATTCGCTATAAAAACCTGCCTTGGCCCAAGTTCGGTGAGAACGAAATGGTTGATCTGATGAGTTACGTCCAAAGCCAGAACGGAGGTGTACGTCGGGGATTTGAGGTTCTGCCGGCGGACCCGGCCCATGGGCGTGAACTCTTCCGTGAGAAAGGATGCATTCTCTGTCACGCGGTCGACGGTGAGGGAGGTACTGTCGGGCCCGACTTGGGGCGGAACCAAAAGCTTCTCCATACGCTCACGCAGTTGGGTGGGCAGATGTGGAATCATTCGCCCGAAATGGGGCAAGCCATGAAATCGAAGGGAATCGAACGTCCTCGATTTGAGGGAAGGGAAATGCCCGATCTGATTGCCTATCTTTACACGGTTCACTACTTCGACGATCCCGGAGACATGCAGACAGGGAGCCAGGTTTTTAAAGCCAAGGGCTGTGCCACCTGCCATGGAGAAAATGGTCAGGGCGGGAAAGGGGGGCCCGCTATCCAATACCTCAAAGGGAAATTCTCGGTGGTCCGAATGGCCTACACCATGTGGCAGCATGGCCCTCAGATGTATGCTCGCGCGCAGCAACAGAATATCCCGTGGCCAAAATTCCAGGGAAACGACATGGCAAATCTGATTGCCTACTTGAATTCCCGATAGTGTTGGAATTCACGAATCAGAAGGCCAGGTGTTCGAATCACCTCGGGCGCACCACGATTCTCCCTGTTGAATGGATAGCGTTCGCCGCCGTTGGAAACTAGAACGCCCGATATTCACCCTCCTCCAATACAGGACTCAATCATGTTCAGCGTTTATGTCCTTCGAAGCGTCATGACCGGACGATTTTATACTGGGTACACATCGGATTTGTCGCACCGGATCAAGCAGCACAACCACGGAATCACAAAGTCAACCCAGCATGAGGGCCCATGGGAGCTCGTTCACCAAGAGCAGTTTGCGACGCGTTCGGAGGCGTTGCGTCGGGAGCGCTATCTAAAAACCGGAAAAGGCCGTGAGGAGCTTAAGAGATTATTAGTTTTGGTTGAAGTCGTCTCACGCTCAGCTGGATAGAGTCCGCCGGCGGCGGAAATCAGAAGGCCAGGTGTTCGAATCACCTCGGGCGCACCACGATTCCCCCTGTTGAATGGATGGCGTTCGCCGCCGTTGGAAACCAGAACGCCCGATATTCACCCTCCTCCAATACAGGACTCAATCATGTTCAGCGTTTATGTCCTTCGAAGCGTGACGACCGGGCGATTTTACACCGGTTACACGTCGGATTTGTCGCACCGCATCGAACAGCACAACCGGGGAATCACAAAATCAACAAAGCACGACGGCCCGTGGGATGAATGGGGTCGTATCTTTGCAATCTACAATTAGGATTTGGCCGGATGGAAGATCTCTGCTAACTGCTTGTCTTTCTCCAGTCTTTCTTGGAACCGAGGGAGAGCCAGAGACGGTGATCCGGCCCGTCGCGCTTGCCACAACACCAGGCCTGGTGCTGTGATGCCATTCCCCTGCAGAGGCGACCGACCACGTTCTTGTTATGGACCCTCCCTCGGACCCTACAGTGGGTAGCACAGAGGGGGAAAACTCGTCCGAAATCTTTACTGCTATTAAATTGAAGAATGCAAAGATACGACCCCAATTCTTTTGTTCGGGGTCGAGAGACTGGGCGAGACGGTTCGACGGTCGAGCCATCTCCCTCCCGAAGAGATTATTGCAGAACTGTACAACTCGGTCTTGACCTTTGCGAATGGAGCCCGGCAACTGGACGATTTGACCGCCGTCGTGATCAAACGCGCCGAAGCCCGGCCAGTGCATTAGTCCGCTGCCGGCGAATCGCCCTTGGCATCCGGCCCTGTCCCCAACTTCCATTTCGGAGCCCTGGAGTTTGACCTGGTTTTCCTTCTGTGCCATCCGCGAAATCTGTGGATCAAACAAATGTTTAGTGTCAGTGCCTGGCCCGAATTCCTTTTTGACCCTCGCATGCTCAATACCCGAATGAGTTTCTTTCTGCCCGATAATTGCTGCAGCTGTCACTTTTCAATTGTAGAAAAGTTCAGACCTGCCCCGGCATCCTTAAGCGTGAACCGGCGCGGGGCGTTTGAGGGTGGGCAGATGCCTGATGGATTTCCCTGCTTTCTTCTGGGCGAGACGAAGTTCGTAGAGGCTTTGCAGGTTCAGCCAGAACTCCGCCCTCGTGCCGAAGAAATGGGCCAGGCGCAAGGCGGTGTCGCTCGTGATGGCACGCTGTCCGTTCAGAATGCCGGTGATCCGATTGGTGGGCACATCGAGTTGGCGTGCCAGTTCGGCGGCGCTCATGCTGAGTTCCTTTAATTCTTCGGCCAGGTGCTCGCCTGGGTGGATAGCGGTGAGTGCCATGATGTTTCCTCTCTCCTAGTGATAATCGACAATCTCTACGTTCACAGGCCCCGCCGGCCGGTCCGGCCACTCGAACCAGATCCGCCATTGATCATTGACGCGGATGCTGTACTGACCTTTGCGGTCGCCAACGAGCGCTTCGAAACGGTTGCCGGGCAGGAAGGAAGCGGCTTAGGGGGCTAATTTTGAGGGCGAAAAGGGCCGTTTAAGCCTTAAAAACACCCTCTTTTTGAAATTATCCCCGCTCGTTAAAACAAATTAGCTTGGTCCGACCCCGTCATGCATGTCATGCGGCCCTTCTTCACGCCACCGATCTCCGCCGCCTCAGCTTCAAAGGAACCTGCGACACTCGGCGCCAGTGGGCACCCCATCTGGCTTTCGTCGCCGCCCATGCCGCCCTCTGTCGTCGCCTCTATTGCGCCCTGCTCCGCACCCTCGCCCAGGATCTCCTCCCACTTCGCCCCAACCGATCCGAACCTCGCGCTGTCAAACGACGACCCAAAAACTATCATCTCCTCACGAACCCCCGCCACCTGATGGGAAATCTCCCCCATAGGAATCGACCAAAATGAGCCCCTTATCTAAGCGCCATTCAAACCTGACCCCCCCAAAATTTCTTTCGTGGCGTAACCATACCGCTTGATGGCCCAACACTACCCGGCATCAGCGGCGATTCGTGTTCATCAGAGCATTGTTCCTTAATCCGGCGTATGGATTCGTGAATTTGCAGAAAGGCCTCAACGATGTCCGGGTCGAATAGGGATCCGCCCCCGTCCGCAATGACCTGGACCGCCTCTTCATGTTTCATTCCTTCCTTGTAGACTCGCCTGCTGACCGAAGCGTCATAGACGTCGGCCACCGCCAATAGCCTTCCGGCGATGGGGATGTTGTCTCCACGGAGCCCTTGGGGGTACCCAGTCCCATCCCAACGCTCATGATGCGTGTAAACGATCTCACCAGCCAGCTTCATCGTAGTCGCGTCCTGGATATGGGATTGGAAGCTTGCGGTTTGAATCACTTTCAAGCCCTGTTCTGCGTGGGTTTTCATTATCTCGAACTCTTCCGGCGTCAGATGGCCCGGTTTGCGCAAAACATGGTCCGGGATGGCCACCTTTCCGATGTCATGTATGGGTGCCAGTTTCACGATCAGCGCGATCGTTTTCGAGGTGAGGAAACGGCGGAAACGTGGGTGACGGGCAATGGCCTTGCAAAGGAGTTCAGTATAACTTTGCACCCGTAAGACGTGCGCTCCCGTTTCCACGTCCCGAATCGTTGTCATAGCGGTCAGGGCGGTTAGCATAAATATCCGGGCACTTTCCAATTGCCGGTCCGCGCGGCGCTTCTCAGTGGAAATCCTCCAGAAGGTCAGACAAGCATGGTTGCCGACCAATACCGCGGTCACCGGAAGAGGAGAAAAATAGACCCCGGTCCTGGAAAGGAGCAAACCACATGCCACCCACGCGGCGAATACGAGGCAAACAGCAATCGGCGCGACCCAAGTCAGCGAAACCCTGGCGAGCAGGACGCCGGAGGCCAGGCCCACCATCAACATCAATACCAGCTCCCAGACTAAGGCTGCAGTTGGCCGGCGGAAGGAATCGTTCTGCAGCAGGTTGTCGATGACCGTGGCATGCACTTCAACGCCCGGAAAGTTGGTATCGGCCGAAGTGGTGACTACATCCTGCAGCCCGGCCGCACTGAGGCCGACGATCACGATTTTGTCATCGAGCGCCATGGCGGGCACGCGCCTGGCCAACACATCGACTGCCGGGACGTAGGGGAAAGTCCCACCGACTCCGCGGAATCGCAAAAGCAAATTACTTTTTGTATCGACCGGGATCGTCACATCGTTTAAGCGCAATCGAACGGCGCCTCGGGAGGAGGTTGTTAGCCGGGCAGTGGGATTGCGTTTATCCGCCATGAAAGCGGCGAGGCCGAGACTGGGATAAACATTTTCGCCATAGGCGATGAGCAGTGGGGCCCGTCTGAAAACCCCGTCACTTTCCGCCGCCCCATTCAGAAAACCGGAGCCGGAAGCTGCTCGTGAAATCTCCTGAACACTGCAAACAGCGCTAGAGGCCCGGAAGAACGCTTGACCACGTGTCGTCTCCGTGTCAACGATGGCCAGCTGAAAAGGATGGAGGAAACAGGAGGATGGACGAGCTGGGTCGGCCCTGAACTGCAGTTGGTATCCTACAATCACCCGCCCGGTGGCCAAAGATTCCGCCAAGAAATCGTCGGCAGTCTTGGGGTGGAGAGTGTTCATGGAGTCTGAAGCCGCCCGGGCAGCGGCTGCTTTCGCGGGTGGACTGAGGGTGGGTGCCCGCAAATCCGGTTCGGGAAACATCATGTCGAGAGCGACCGTGCTGGCGCCCGCCTCCAAGATCCTCCGGACCAGCATACCCAGCAGGTCGCGAGGCCAAGGCCAACGGCCATACTGAGCGAGGCTGTTCTCATCAATCGGGACAAGGACAACGCGTCCGGAGGGTCTGCCGGGGTCGACCCGGCGGGTCATCACGTCGTACGTCTTTTGATCGAGGTTCGCGACGAATTGTGGCTGAAGGAGGATCAGAAGGACCACGCCCACCAAAACGCCCACACCGACGATCCGCATCTGCGCGAGCCTCCTCTACCGGACGATGACTTCGACCCGCCGATTCTTGGGTTCAGGAACACCTTTCGCAGTGGGCACCAGGAGATCGCTCTCTCCGTGGGAGGTAACGGACATGTTCGCGGGGTCCATTCCCCTGGAACGAAGGATCTCAGCCACCGCATGAGCCCTCCTCATCCCTAGCTCGATATTGGACTCCGCAGTACCCGTGGTATCTGTATGTCCTATCACCTCAATGTCGGTTGAATGGCGCTCTTGGATGGCTTTGAAGATATCGGGGAGCCGAGCTTCGGACTCCGGGGTCATCGTGGGGCTGTCTAACAAAAAGTACAAAGTGAAGGACGCTTCTGCGGCAGGAAGCAGATCGAGTGTACTTCCAAAAATGCGCTTCACCTCGACCGGGTCTACCTGGAACGGAGTCCCGGGAGGGGCATCCGGCCGCTCCACACGAAGTCCCGAATAGCTTTCCACGAGTACGCGAGAGACACCTGCGTTAGTCACAGTCACTTTGCCTAAAGTGCCGTCGTCGTCGGGCAGCAAGACGATCAAGTTCTGCGTGGCAGGGGGCTGCGGAACCGGCTGCAGGGGCGCATGCTTGGGCGCACAGCCCGTGGCCAGAAGCAGTGCCAATCCCATGGCGGCAAAGCTTCTCCGATGAACGGTCATGGGGAGCCTCGCGGTGCGTCGAGTGCCACGGCAAAGCGCGTCCCCCGCACGCCTACGATTCCTACCGGTGTCTGGAGTTTTACCGATTCCGGCGAGAATTTGGCGATCTTTCCCGAAACGTATGCAACGATTCCTTTCGCTAAAACGAGAACCAAAGCGTACTTGTTTTGGGCGGGTTCGTAGACGAACTGATCAATGCTCATCTCGGAATTCGAACCCAGCGAAATTCGCGTGCCGTCATGGAGGATGAAGGTAAGGCGGCCATCGGCTCCGGTGTGCAGAACGTCATGTGGCAATAGATGCAGACCTTGGGTACCGGGAAGTGATCCGGAGGCTCGCTGAACGAGAGTGCTGCCTTGGACGGTTTTGATGCTCCCAACGAAGGAATCGGCCGCGCGTGCCGCAGGAATCGCGCCCGCGATCATGAGAATCACCACGCCGCTGAAACCGCGAAGCATTTTCGCTCCTTTATCAAAACCCCGTTGCTGAATTCTAACAGAAAAATTCTTAGAAACAACCGAAGCTTATTTCCGGGGGACGTCAAGCCGCTTGTGTAGTTCGTGGGGTCAGACCTTTTCAATTTTCATTTTGAATCGAAACAGGTGCATCGACCAATCCCGCTTCAACGTTTCATTCGATTTGAAAATTGAGAAGGTCTGACCCCCAAATGGTCCTTAAACCGAACACCAAATGTGGATTGTGGGGATGCGACCCCAACATGCCCTTCTTCCTTGGCTGTCCTGAGCATTCGCGTGTAGGGCTTTCAACCGGCCGGTTTGGGCGGTGGATTGTCTTCGGCGATGCCGGACAGCACGACGGGTGCGCGGTCTGGAAATTCAGCGACCAGCGACAGGTTCCCGCCCATGGCTTCGACCGTCTTCCGCAACGTCGACAGCAGGAGGTCGCTGCGCTTTTCGAGGCGCGAGACGCTGTCCTGGGTGATCCCGAGTACCTTGGCCATGCGGACCTGCGTGAGCTTGCGAGCCTTGCGGAGCTCACGCAAGGTCATTTCCTCGGCCTTGAGCTCCGCTGCGCGGGCCTCGATCTTCTTGCGCTGAGTGGGACTCAGCTTCCTGATTTTGTCATTCACGTTCACAGTCATGGTCGCTTCCTTTCCCTTTTCAGCCGGCCAAGATGGGCGTCGAAACGGTCGTCGGCCTCCCGGATCAGCTCACGGTAGAATCGTTTGTCGCTGACGCCCGACTTATCTCCCGCCAGGAGCAGGATCGCCTTTCGTCTCGTATCGAAGGCGGAGGCCACCCTCCACTCGCCATCCGCCGCGTTGAAGCGCAGCTCCTTCATGTTCGCGTGGCGGGAACCTTTGAGCGTGTCCACGCGGGGCCGTCCCAACTGCGGCCCAAACTGCTGGAGAAGGCGTGACAATGCCAGAATTTCCATCCTGACGTCCTCGTGCAGGGCGTCGAACTCCGGCTCAAATTCATCGCCGATCTCAACAACCCAGCTCACTTCCATAATATGACATATAATCCATATGATATCAAATACATATTAACCGAACGTCCTGCGTGATGGATTCTTGTGCTGCTCCTGCGCTCCCTCCGAGAGGAAATGGCATGTCATTCCCAACGGCCAGTCGCTTGTGTGTAAGAAGCGGGCCGCAATTTCTCCTTTCTAACTTGACCCTATTCGGAATGGCTTTACCTCCCCGCGCCCGATCCCCTTGCCCGCATCGATGGCCGGTTTAATCTCGACCCTGGTAGACCTGCCCCGGTATCGCTCCCTTCGACAAGGTGGAATGCGCTCATATGAACCAACCTCTCCTCAGCAACAAGTGCGGCTGCCGTAACCGCGGGTCCTGTCAGCCGGACATCAACACCTTCTCCCACTGCCGGAAATGTTTCTGCACGAGCTTCAACAACGGACCGCAGAAATTCTCCGGCCTCGGCAAGAGTCGGCGAACCCAGGGCCGGATCCCCCTGGTTCTTCGAGAACGAGCTCTCGATGGCGTCGAGCGCATAACTCCGCGCTAGCTTGGGCAAGAGGTATCTCAATGTCGCTGTGCAATCAAACACGTCAAAGCCGACGATCTTTCCATCGATGGCAAACAAGGCTCCCACCTGGTCCTCTCGGGCGGTAAATGCCCGGACAAATTCCTCGATATCCCCCGTGTGGGTCTCATACATCGCGTCCATGGCCGACGTGGGTGAATGCACCCTCATGCGGCTCGCTTTGAGGTCGTTCATCTCCCAAAGTTCGGACTGGTTGGAATTTCGCAGTCCCGTTTCCTTTAAACTGGCTGAAACCTGTTCATGCCGCATCGCACGGGCTTCGGCGTAATGAGCACTCTGAGACGAGGTGAATTCTCTCGATTGGTATCCCCACCGCCCGCGCTCCACGCAGGAAACCGGAATCACAATCGTTTTTCCCGCAGGGACAAGGATACTGAGGTTGAGGACGCGGTTCTGCTTCGCCCCGACCAGTTCCTCCCCATCCATCAGGAAGATGCGGCGGTCGCTTTCGTTGATGAACTTCAGCTCAGGGACAGACCCTGATTCCGAGACTTCAGTGACGTGGACGCATCGAAGAGAAATCGCCTGGTCCAACAACAAATAATCCGGCTGCCGGCTCCCTTCACCCGCGATCGGGAACATCGACAGGTTGCGAGAATTGATCGGCTCCGCCAGTTTCAGTCCGGAAAGTGACTTTTCAATTAGTTGCATGAAATCCCCCATTCGTGTGGCTTCCCTGTGAATTGAACTTCGAAAATAGGACGTAAAGAGAAAGGGCTTTCTTACAGGGGAGGAACAGTTTTTATCAGAATCGAAAATAGAGCAGCAGTTCAGAAGTCGGTTCGGTATGGATCAATAACCGGGACGTGCCGGTGAACAGGTCGAAATGGGCGGCTCCATGACGGTCTGTCTCCACGGCTAATGGATCCCCCTTTTCCGGGATCAGTGTCAATTCCAGTCTCTGGGCGGGTGTGTTCGTAGGAACATGCAACGCTGAAATTTCAAGACGCGGTGTCTCGTCCGCGAGCCTCCCGTTGAAGGAAATACGTAGCGCCCCGACGTTAAGCACCACTTCGCCGGCAGCCCCCCCGCCGGACATCGCCGATGCGAGTGGAAGGTCTTCCGGTCTCTCAAGGCGGGGGACTTCTTCGCGTTCCTGACGCGGCCCTCGGCCCGAGGGCAATATTTTGCTCTTAGAGGAGGTCAGCCTATAGCGCTCGCTCGGTCTGGAAATGCGATTCGAAGAGACAATAGAATCTGGGGAAGGGGTAGGAGGAGATTCATCCTTCAAGTACCCCACCGCTAATTCACTCAAATCCATCATGGCATCGGGAGCCATTGCGTCAGGAACCAGAGGATGGTACGTCAGTCCAAGCGCCAGGTCTTTGATGGGTTGAATGAAAATCTCACCAAGGGGTCGACGTCTTTGCCGTGATCTGAATTGTCTCTTGGCGCGCTCGACCACCTGGGGAGCGGGGAGAGTGGTGGGTTGGTTTATCAAGGACTTTCGAAGATCAAGCAGTTGGGCGAGGCAGCCATCACACACCCGGGCATGCTGTTCAACCGCGGAGGCATCATTCTCTGTGAGGGCATTGCTCAGATAGGCGACGAGCAGGTCGTCCTCGGGATGAGAATCCTGTTTCTCAGACTTGGGGCTCGAAAGCAAGAGCGCGAACAAGCAGGAATCTTTGAGTTTTTCCTGACAAGATTCGCAGCCGGCCAGGTGCCGTAGCATCTCAGTGTTTTTGAGTTCCCCATCTCGATAAGCCACAAGCTGTTCAGGATCAAGATGATTCGATTTCATAATACCTTTCCCATCCTAATTGACGGTCTTGGGCCGGTAAATATTACACTGGCGTCCATTCCTGAGTTACTTGTATGGGAATAAGTCAGGATCCCTGGAATGGAGAATCTCGCCCAAACGCGCCTCCGCCCGTGATAGAGCGACGCCCACATTATTAACTGTCATGTCCATGTCCGCAGCAATTTCCGCGTAGCTCTGCTGTCGAAAATATCTCCGTTGAAGCAGTTCCTGATCGCGTTGTGAAAGGCTTGCACTGGCCTTTCGGACCATACGCCTTCGTTCCTCAAGGGCGGCCAGTTTTTCGGGATTGATCTCATTGCAGCCGGGCTCCGGACCCGCGTCGTCTCCCTTTTCCGATTCGGATTCTCCCGACCGGTTGCGTGCGGAAGGATGACTCCGAAAATGGTCGGCAGCAAGATTTCTAACGATAATGCCCAGATAGGGGACAAAGGATCCGCTCCCCTGCCAGTGACGCAATCGCCGGTAGTCGCCTTCCCACAGGCGCAGCCAGACCTGCTGAAAGATGTCTTCCGCATCTTCCTGGCTGAGGCGAAAATCGCGCTTGAGAACGCAAAAGACAAATCGACTGAAGCGCTCGACGAACAGGTCGGCGGCGTGGGAATTCCCGCTCAAAATAAGATTTATCAACTCGCGGTCGTTCGCGTTGGACATTAAAGCAGCACTCATTTTTTATGGAATACGCAAGCTCCCAACCCGTTGGATTTGAATCGCGCAGGTAGCCTGGCCGAGTCCGCTCGTACCTCGTAAGCAGCAGTTGACCCTTCGCATTGATGCCGATGTCCTGAGTTGGTTTCCGTTGCAAGGCTCCGGTTACCAAACCCGCATCAACCAGTTGTTAAGGACCTATATGCAGGCGCATCGTCCGCGATGACTGGAGCAACTCGGCCCGGTCCCTCAAAGTTGTAGGCCGGGTCCCCCGACCCGGTGTTTGCCGAATCCATCGGCGTCATCCGCGAAATCTGTGGATCAAAGAATGGCCTAATGCAGAAAAGGGGTCAGGCCGCGACAATCCTGACCCCTTTTGTATCTTCGAATATCAAAAATGGATAGTGGAAATGCGACCCCAATCATAAGTCCTGGCACCTTCCTTTTAGACCGCCCGCTTCGCAGGCAGTAACGGATTCCAACGAAGGCAATCCGCATAAAAGCGGCGAAGTCCGACCGCGCTGGGCGGGTCGACAGCCTCAATCTGGTCAAGCACCGCCTCCCAGCTAACAACCACGATACGGCAACGAGCCAGCACGGCCGCGAAGGCCCTGTCGCACCACTCCAGGGTGGCCGCATCGAAGGCTTCGGCCCGTTTTCTAACGGCACGGCCAATGTCCTCGCTGTTAACCAGTCGAAATGCTCCCTCCTGAATTCTAGCGCTGGGCGCCAACACGACGAAGCCGCAGTTGGTGATGGACGCTCCACAGTCAGGTTGAGACTCTAGGAGATGCGCGATGCAGGCGACATTCCGGGCTGCTTGATTGTAGTCAGGCGCGTGCTTGATGCCCGGCGAGAGCCCGCTCGCCAGCTTGGCCTCTACGACTGTGAGTTGTCGAGCATCAGCCAGAAGCTCGATATCGCCGCGACCGCCGGGACGAAGCTGGAAATGACCGATCACTGCGTCTGCATGGGTGAAGCCCTCACCAGACGCGTCGCCACGACTCCGCGGTTTGAAACGGCTGCCCAGTAGCGCCTCTGAATACCACGAGCTGCCCTCGTCGAAAGGGAGCGCGGAGATAGAGCGCGGATGAGCAGACGCCCAGTCCAGGACGAGCCGGAGCATCCAGCCTTCGTTGAAGAGCTCGGTGGCCGGAAGGATTGACTCTCCACTGCCACATCTCAACAGGAGTTCAGCCACGCGCTGACTCGGATTCATAGTGCATTCCCCCTTGCGGTCTAATCAGGATGGTGCCGGGTCTCAAAGATCAACAAGTCCACGGGCCAAGTCTTGACTACGGCCACCTGATTCAAAATAAAACCCAAATTTGAGCGTGTGGAAAACCTAAAATGGACTTGTCCCCTAGCCAATCCGATGACAACGGCTGGACTTTTCCACCGCCGTGAAACTGGCGTGGCTAGAATTCTATGTCTTCAGTAGACGGGTAGATGGTACCACCTGACGTGGCACCATTATTGAACTTTCGATTTTTGAGACCTGGCACCAACGTTCTTTGTTGAAAATTTAGACTTGACCCCAAAATGCTTCGCTCGTTCTACGCACATATCGTTCCCGCGGCGAACGATGTGTGCGCCACCCTGTCCGCTCGTAACGGAGCTGGAGAATAGTGAGTTGGAAGTCGTACCCCGATGAATCGGGGTGGGTGGAAAATGAGTTGGTCGTTAACGACCGACCCGGGTATGCGGGCAACCCCGATGAATCGGGGTATCTGCTCCAGGGGGGGTTCGCTACCCGCCATGGTTGGAAGAAAATCCAAATCCCAAATTCCAAACAAAAATCAAATTCCAAAATCCACAAAACCCAGGAAGAGACAAAGGGGGAGACACTGGCTTCAGAAAAGTTTCTAAGTACAGGAGAGGAAGCCGTGTCCCCTATTTCTGGATGCGATGCGCAGGCATGCAAAGAGCACATGCCTGCGCCACCCGATGAAGGCGGTCGTCACGGCGTATTTGTAAATCGAACCAATCAGAAAACTTCGACTGTCCCCCGACACCCCATAATTAATGACTATCTCGCCCGCAAGATTTGTCGGGACCTGCATATCCCTGAACCTTAAACCACCCAACGGCCGATTCGAGCGGAGGGCAATCCCGGATTGTTCAATATTCAATGAAGTTGGCAGTCTCCATTCATCGGGTCCTGCTGAAAAGCAAATTCCAAATTCCAAACCGCCAAATTCCAAACAAAACTTAAATTCCAAAATCCAAGGAAAAGACGAGGAGCAGGGGTGGAAGCCTTGATTTATCGGGTCCTGACTCTCAGGCGGGTTTAAACTTCAGCGCCCCTTAATTGAAGCAAATTCCAAATTCCAAACCGCCAAAATCCAAACAAAAACCAAAATCCAAATCTGCATTTCGGATCTGGCCCAGATTGTAAATAGGGAAATACCCCCCTGGGGAAGCCTAAAGCGGATTTCGAATTCCCATTCTGAATCAATGCCGCAAGCTGGAATGGTTGTCCGCTTCTGGGATGGTTCAATCCCACAATCGGGCGGAGGTGCTCCCTTCCCGGACCTTACCTACCCCGCTAAGTCCTGTCATTGCAATTGAAAACTCGTAATCTCTCATTGGTAAGAAAGATGCTATTTGCAATGCTGCGGACAAAGCTACGGCAAGGAATTCTCGCCCTGGGAGCGAGTGTGGTGAGAGGAGGGGTGGAGGATGGGAGACCTCATCAGTGATCTTCGCCAGGCGATCCGGATGATGCTGGGCAATCCCGGCTTCACTGTGGTGGCGGTCCTCACCCTGGCGCTCGGCATCGGCGCGAACACCACGATTTTCAGTTGGATCAATTCGGCATTGCTCAATCCGGTTCCCGGACTGGACCGCCCCAGCGAGGTGGTGGCGATGACCCAGGGCAAGTCCGGGGACAATCCCCTCGGTTTTTCATATCCTGATCTCGAAGCCATGCGCGACGGGCAACAGAGTTTTACCGGCATCACGGCGTGCGGCTTCACGGCGATGAGCCTGACTGGAAAGGGTAAACCGGAGCGCGTTTGGGGCATGGTCGCCACGGCGAATTACTTCGATGTCCTGGGCGTGCGGCCGATCTTGGGACGCGGCTTTCTCCCCGCGGAGGACGAGAAGCCGGGAGGCGCGCCCGTGGCGGTCATCAGCCACCGGTTCTGGCAAACGCATTTCGGTGGGAATCCGAACATCGTGGGCCAGACCCTTGAAATCAACCAGCACCCCTACACCATTGTGGGCGTCACGCCGGCCGTGTTTCAGGGGAGCCAGACGGGGGTGCGAACCGAGATCTGGCTTCCGGTCATGATGGAAGCCCAAGTGAACCCGCAGGGCGACCTGCTTCATGACCATCACTACTTCTGGTTACTTGCGTTTGGACGGTTGAAGCCGGGCGTCGCGCTGACGCAGGCGCAGGAGGAAATGACGCTGCGACTGAAGCGGGAGGCAAAGAATTATCCCGAGGAGCACAAAGGGCACGACAGCGTGACGGTGTACCCGCTGTGGCGCAACCCTTACGGCATGAATTATTTTCTCGCGACGCTGCTGCCCATCCTGATGTCCATTGCCGGGCTCGTGCTGCTGCTGGCCTGCGCGAACGTGGCCAATCTGGTGCTGGTGCGGGCGGTGGGGCGGCGGCGTGAAATCGCCATTCGCATGTCGCTGGGGGCGAGCCGATGGCGGCTGGTGCGGCAACTGCTGGTGGAAAGCCTGATGGTGGCGATGGCCGGAGGCGCGGTCGCCTTGTTGATCACGGTCTGGACGGCCGGAACCCTCATGAAGTTCGTGTCAGACGGGGGGGACGGTGGAGGCGGCTTCCCGATCTCGCTTATCGTCCGGGTGGACCGTACGGTGCTGCTGGCAACGCTGGCGATCTCGGCGCTCACCGCCTTGATTTTCGGGATTCTGCCGGCGCTGCGGGCTTCGAGCGAAGCGCCGGTGACCGTGTTGAAAGAGGACACCGGCAGCGCTTCGGGCAGCCTGCGAAAGGCGCGCCTCGCGAGCGGGCTGGTGGTGGCACAAGTCTCGCTGTCCCTGCTTCTGCTGATCTGCGCGGGTTTGCTCATTCGCAGCTTCCGGAGCGCGCAGCAGATCGATCCCGGATTCAATCCACATAACGTGCTGAACGCCTCCTACGATCTGTTTACCGCAGGATACTCCGAGGCGAGCGGGGCGGAGTTCAATCGCCAGCTCGTCGCGAAAGTGGAAGCGCTGCCGGGCATGGAGTCGGTGGCCCTCGCGGATCACGTGCCGCTGGAATTTGACCATGGTTCGACCAGCGTGAAGCCCGAGGGCTACGTCCCGCAGGCGGATGAATTGATGGAGACGCAAGAGGCCATCATCACGCCGAATTATTTCCGGACCCTGCAGATTCCCCTGGTGAAGGGACGCGACTTCACGCTCGAGGACACGAAGAGTTCGCAGCGCGCGGTTATTGTCAACGAAGCCTTTGCGAATCGCTACTGGCCGAATCAGGAAGCGCTCGGCAAGCAGCTCAATTCCGACTTGACGCACGAATGGTTCACGGTGGTCGGCGTGGCTCGCGACAGCAAAATGACCAGCCTGAATGAAAAGCCGACGCCCTTCGTGTTTCTGCCGTTGTATCAGGTCTACCGGCCGACCGTGACGCTGCTTGCAAGGACGACGGGCGATCCGCTGATTTTAGACAAGACGGTCGAGAAAACGATCCATGATCTGAATGCCGACCTGGTGGTCTTCGACGTGGGGTCGCTCGAATCGGGCGAGCAAATTGCCAGTTTCCCCCAGCGCCTCGCTGGAACCTTTGTGGGCGCCTTCGGGCTGCTCGCGCTGGTCCTCGCGGCGGTCGGAATTTACGGCGTCACGGCCTACACCACACGTCAGCGCACCCATGAAATCGGCATCCGCATGGCGCTGGGTGCAAACAAAGATAACATTCTGCGGCTCGTGCTCCGCCACGGGGTTCGGTTGACGTTCGTCGGGGTGGGCCTGGGCCTGGCAGGGTCCTTCGCCCTGACGCGCTACTTGAGCAGCTTGCTGCTGGGCGTGACGAGCACTGATGCGCTGACCTTTTCTTTGGTGGCGGTTCTGCTCTGCGCCGTGGCGCTCTTCGCCTCCTTCATTCCCGCGCGCCGCGCCATGCGCGTGGATCCAGTGGTGGCGCTGAGATACGAATAGTTTAAAAAGCAAATTTCAAACCTCCATTTCGGGTTTGGCGCAGATTGTAGATAGGGAGATGTGCCCCCCTGGGAAAGCATAATGCGGTTTTCGATTTTGAATGGGCCCCATCCGAGGGGAGGCCTTATCCGGGCTCAGGAAGGTCTGACGAAAGGGGCAAGGGTGTCAGCGAATAGTAGTCCCGGGTCTCAAAATTCAAGAAGTAGACTCGTTGATTGTTTAGACCACACCCCATCAACTGGATGCCAAGCTTCATCTCAGAAGAGAAAAATTGAAAATGTAGACTTGACCAACAAAAATTCTTTCGCCCCGCAAGCGGGGCTCGGATGTCATTGGGGAGACCGGTACCCCACCCTCGCTCCACCCCGCAAAGAACGCGGGACGGAGCGAGGGTGGGGTTACAATCTTCGAGCCCTCCGGGCCTAAAGCGGAGGGTCCCGCCGCGGCGGAGATCACGGGCTCTTGCGACCGGCAGGGAAAAACCCGGGAGCCCCAAGAACGGGATCCCGGCTACCAAAACCCATGCGAGTCGATCTTCCCGGGACAACGAATGTCACTATGAGTTGAAATCATACATAAGTGAGATTTGCCGAATGTTGAAGACTTTTGCGTCCCGTTGAGCAGTTTCCACCATTCATTAGTGCTCACAAAGAGGGGAAGCTCAAAATGGAGAGCAACAACGTTCCGAGTTCACACGGGTCTCGATCCTATGAGGGCACATTCCTCAAACTCCAATTGAAGACTTGGGGTAAGGAATACCTGTCAGGACTGCGTGTAGGCAGAGCACTGCGACACAACCGTCATTTGCGGCGAAGGCGATCCGGTGTCATGAGCTTATTCTTATACCTGGGCCTCCTGCTCATGGCGCATGGGTCATACGGCCAGGAACCCCGGGCGCAGATCAGTTTACAGATCGGCCGGCTTGAACATGCCATAAACTCCGCTCCCGACTCCGATCAATCCGCGGATGACACAGCAAGTCTTCAACAGGTCAGGAAAGCCTTCGATGCCGGCTACGTATATGCCAGCTTGTATGGCCTTGAGCCGGCCATGCTCCACATCACCACCCTCCAATACACCCTTTCCAAGAGCACCCTGGAATCGAAGGGCCTGGAAGCTTTTGAAGAGGAATGGCTACGGGTAGGAACGCAGCTGGACAAGGAAGAACAAAGCTTGACCGGGACAAGTCTCGCATCGCTCCCTTCAGCGGTAAGGGCGATGGTTGAGGCCGCCCAGGTGCAGAGCCGTACTTACTACCAGGCGGCGCGGCTGTATGGCCGGGAAACCACCACGCAGTACGGACTCCAGTACCTCGGCCTCTCCAAAGGGTATCTCGACTTTGCGGTCTGGTGCAGCCAATTGCAATTTCCCACGAGCCCATCGTGGAAGGCCCACTCCCCCGGGGACGAGATCGCGGCGCTGGAAAGGGACGTCATCCGATCCTACAACCAGCCCCAGGCCTTGAAACAAAATGAGCAGTTCATTGGGATCAGCTCGCGGTTGAAATTCGCCAGGGAACTCGACGAGCAGGGAAGATGGGAAGCCGCGCTGCAGGTCTACCTGAACGCGTCCCTCGCCTTCGGCCTGATCGACCCGCCTTCAACAGAAGGCTCGAAGCTCAGCACACTGCAAAAGGAAAGCAAAGATCTGCGCAACCGTCTGGCCGCAGGCCCTCTTGACCAGAGCCTCGGTCAATTGTACTGGGAAATTGCCCAGCTCGACCTGGAGGGGCTGGCAAGCAAGAAGATCGACAATGAGAACGCCAATCATGCCGGCGTCCTTCTGAAGGAGGTTTTACCCCGGTACCTGCGCTACCTCGAGCACAGTGCTGTCACGGCCTCCGCCGCCCTGGCCGCCGCTAAAGTCACGGTCACGCTGGTCCGCTGGCCGTACACTTGACATCTCTGTGATCCGGCAAGTTTGCTGGCACAGGACGTCATCCAGCGGTACGGTGACCGAGTTCGGTTCGTAAGCGAGAACTGGGGAAGCTCGAAACGGGCCGATCGTTTCGGTTTGAAGCGGTACCCCGTGGTGTTTGTGAACGATGTACTTCTTGCCCGCTCGGAGGATTTTGGGTGGTTTGGCGCGAAGGGCCGGTACACGCCCTGGCTCAAGACGGAAAATCACGAGAAATTCAAGAAGGACTTGACTCACATGATTGACCTGGAGCTCAAGGGGGACACGCGAGCGGCCCAGCAGGCGCAGTCGCCCGCCCCACAAGAGGAGGACCTGGCACGTCTGCCCCACCTCAGTGCCAAAGACCTTGCCGGGTCGACCGTCGACGCGGCCTCGTTGTCCGGGAAGCTCGTCGTGGTGGAGTTTTGGGCCACCTGGTGTCTGCCGTGCCGCTCGACGCTCGAGTGGTTGGGAGAATTGAAGCGGAGGCACGGGGATAAGATTGAAATCCTGGCGATCGCCGTGGACTCGGAAGAATCTGAAGTACGGAAACTCACTCAACCGATGGGCCTGCCTTATCACGTCGTCCTGGGCGGCGCGGGGTTGGCCGAATCGTTCGGCGATATCAGCAGCGTCCCGACGATGTTTATTTTCAAGCCCAACGGCACGACGGCCTCCATTCTTTACGGCGCTCCTCAGGATTTGCACGACCGAGTCAGCCATGCGATCGACGCCTTGCTTCAGGAATGAGTGATTGAACTCATGGCCCTCAGGTTCCGCAGGATGATTCGATAGATACTGTCGATCACCGAATCCGGGGAGATACCGATTGAGCCGGTAAAAGAGGATGGCAAGGTCTCGAACTTCAAGCCGTAGCAAGGCGACACCCACAACAACCAGGTTGAACAGAGAGAGGGGAGATGGTCCTTCCTCGACAATTGAATTCAGGAAAAGGTTTGAGAAAGAGGCTTGCCGGGTTGACTGCTCCCGCGCGGGTCTCCCTTCAGGAGGTTTCGGCAATTCAAACCGCAGAAAATGCGCGTATGCCCGGCGACACAGAATATTTGCGTGGAAACAGAAACCCTCGCTGCCCCGCGTTCGTCTAATTGATTTGATACCGTCTCATCGTCATCCATTGGCAACTCCAGGGGTACTCCGATAGATTCGGAGCGCTCTTCCTCATCACAAAAACAGATTCGTCGGTCTTCTGTCAAATGACTCGACGCGATTTTTCATGGTCTAACATTTGATCTTGAACGGGGGAAGGGGCATGAACAATGTTCTGCAGGACTTTCGTTATGGCCTTCGGATGCTGGCAAAAAATCCGGCATTCACCCTGGTGGCGGTTTTAACACTGGCTCTCGGGATTGGGGCCAATACGGCCATTTTCAGTGTCATGAACGCGGTCATCCTTCGTTTTCTGCCGGTGTCCAATCCCCAGGAACTTGTCTACCTTCACACCACCGGAAATCCGAGCGGGTCTTCTCAAACGGGTGAAGGCAGTCTCTCGTTCACCATACCGATCTTTGATCGATTACGGATGGAGAGCCGGGTTTTTGCGAGCGTCATGGCTTATGTACCGCTTTCCATCGGCAAGGTTGCCGTACGTCATGGTGAAGAGCCGGAGGAGGCGCAAGCCGATATGGTGAGCGGGAATTTCTTCTCCGGGCTGGGGGTTCAGCCGGCGCGGGGCCAGACGTTCACGGCCCAGGATGAAACTCAACACAGCCAGGTGGCCGTGTTGAGCTACGGCTATTGGTCGCGGCGGTTTGGCCGCAATCCTTCCATCCTGGGCGAGACACTGTACATCAAGGGTGTGCCATTCACGGTGATCGGCATTGGCGCACGCGATTTTGCAGGTGTGGAATCCGGGGTTGCCACCGATGTCTGGATTCCCTTGCAGAACAGGCCGGACCTGACGGCCTGGGGACAACCGGCGCAGGACGGGAACACCTTGTACGGTTCGCCAAATTGGTGGTGCCTGATGATGATTGGCCGGCTCGCACCCGGGATCAACCAGAAGCAAGCCAGCGCCCAACTGACTCCCATTTTCGAGCGGGCTGCCTACGAGGGAGTAGGGAAGCGAGACCCGAATGAACATCCCCCCCAACTCTATTTTTCAGACGCGCGAGGAATCGGGAGCCAGCGCAGTGACTTCGAGCAGCCCATCGCTGCATTGATGGGAATGGTGGGGTTGGTTCTGATCATCGCTTGCGGCAATGTGGCCATGCTGCTGGTGGCCCGGAATTCCACAAGACAACGAGAGTTTTGCCTGCGCATGGCACTCGGCGCCGGTCGCGGACGGCTCTTCTGTCAACTGCTTACCGAAAGTCTGCTGCTGGTTGCCGGCGGAGGAATATTGGGGTGGCTGTTCGCGGTGTGGGCCACCCAGTCGCTGGCTGCCTGGTCGGAACTCAAGCTCAGTCTCGCGCCGGATCTTTCGGTCCTGCTCTTTACTCTGGGAGTCTCGATTCTCGCCGCCCTCCTGTTTGGGCTGGCTCCGCTCAGAAACGCTGTGGGGACACCCATTGGACTTGTATTGAAGACTTCCGCCGCGACGACGTACCAGGATCGAAAAAAGGTCCGGGGCGGCCAAGTGGTCATTGCACTGCAAATGGCGATGTGCCTCGTGTTGCTGGTCTGTTCGGGTCTTCTCGTTCGAACCCTGCGGAACCTTGAAACCACTGACCTGGGAATGCGCGCACCGGGTCTGCTCGTTTTTGGTATCACGCCGCCGCAGACTCTGGCGACTGATCCGGAAGTCCATCGTTTTCATCAGGAGCTGTCGGCTCGCTTGCGCGCTTTGCCCGGAGTGGAGTCGGCGACGCTCATGCAGAACCGTATTGGCTCGGGATGGAGCAACAACACGAGTGCCTACGTGGACGGGAGGCGTCCCGGTGAAGGGAATCGCGAGAGCCCGTTACGATGGAATGCCGTGGGGCCGGATTATTTTCATGTACTCGGCATGACTCTTCTCCTGGGACGCGACTTTACGGATGCCGATTCCGCCACCGCGCCCAAAAGCGTCATCGTCAGCCAGACTTTTGCAGAACAGTACCTCCCGAAACTCAACCCGCTGGGCCACCATGTTTCAATGTCTTCCAAGCCCGACAGCACCCAGTACACCATCATCGGTGTTGCCGCCGACAGCAAGTACACGGGTGTGCGCGAGAGCAAAAGACCGACGGCGTACTTCCCTTACACTCAGATAAAAGGCACTGGGACGATGCACTATGAACTGCGCACGCCAGGCAACCCGGCCGCACTTCTGTCGAGCGTCCGGCGCGTGGTGCATGACTTTGGGCCCGATCTGCCGCTGCTACAGCCGATGACCCAGCAGAATCAATTCAAGGAATCATTCTCGCAGGAGCGGTTGTTTGCCCGGCTCTCCATGTTCTTTGGATTTCTGGCTGCGCTGCTGGTGGCGACGGGTCTTTACGGAACGCTCGCTTACCGCGTGAGCCGGCGGACGGCCGAGATCGGCGTGCGGATGGCTCTGGGAGCACAACGACGCCAGGTCTTGTGGATGGTGCTGCTTGAAAGCCTGGCGGTAAGCCTCGCAGGTGTCATCGTCGGATTGCCCATTGCCTTCGGCGGTGGCCGCCTGCTGCGCTCGATGCTCTTTGAGCTCACGCCGGGCGATCCGGTCACCTTCGTCTGTGCATTGTTCGGATTGACGCTGGTGGTGCTTGTGGCCAGCTTGATTCCCGCGCGCCGCGCCGCCAGCGTCGATCCCATGGTGGCGCTGCGATATGAATAGGCGCCGGAGGCGGTGCATTTATGTTTTCACAACCCCGATGGAGTTGTGACCGGAGATTCGGGACTGTCCAGAACTTAAATGAATTGGACGCCACCAGAAATGCGGGTGTCTGTCCCCGCTTGAACCGAATCCCCCTACCGGGAGGTGGGGGATCCTTGTTCCTTCTTCTCTAAGGGCGATCCCCACCCAGGGTAGGCCGCAAGGCGGCCAACCCTGGGCTATTGAAGACTTCCCCCGCCGCGGCGGGGAAGTGGATCATTCGCCATCTCAATTTCTTAACTAAGTGCCATTCAGACCCGGCCCCGCCAGTTCTTTCTTGGGCGGAGATTGCTTCCGGTTGCGCGCCATGAAAACTATTGTTCGCGGAGCAGGTTTGCCGGGTCGACGTCGAGGACGCGTCTCACGGGACCGGCGACCGAAAGTGATCCGGTGAGCAGCAAAGTTAATGCAACAGCACCAAGTACGAATGGATCCTGCGCTGTGGCCTGGTAGACGATCGCCGAAAGCAGTCGGCTTGCGGCCACGCCGAGCAGTATGCCGACCACCGAGCCGCTGGCAAGCAGGATCAGCAGGCGGCCGAGCGCGGCATAGAGAATCTGCTTCGCCTGCGCACCGAGAACGACACGAATGCTCAGTTCGCGCAGTCGTTTGCTGACAGTGTACGAGGCGAGGCCGAAGGTCCCGGTGATCGAGAGGAGGAGTCCAAAAGCGCCAAAAAGGCCGAGGGCGACGGTCGCCACCTGGGATGGAAAGAGACTCAGTGCAAGCTGGCTGTTCCAGGGGCCCGATTCCTGAATAGGAACGGCGCGGTCAAGATCGCGGACCGCGTCGCGAATGGTGGCTACCATATCGGCCGTGTCGCGCCGGGTCCGGACGATGAGCGATGTCCTGGTGTCCCCTACCTGCGAGATCGGGAAAAACGCTGCGGCTTCCGGATCTTCACTGAGCGTAAAGTGTTTTCCATCTGCCATGATGCCCACGATCTGAATCGACACCCCGGAGCGGTTTTTAAAATAGCGTCCGACGGCGTGCTCGGAGTGGAAGAGTCGCCGAGCGAATTCCTGATTCACAATGGCAACGGGCGGCGTCTCCGCGGTGTCGGTAAAGCTTACATCGCGCCCCGCGAGCAGTGGTGTTCCAGAGGCGGTCAAATATCCGGGTGAGACTTCGTAGAAATAGGTATTAAAAGCTTTCTTTGAGGGTCTGAAATCGACACTTTGTTGAGAGAAGACAGCAGTGCCGGCTTGCTCGAAAGATAGGGGCGTGGTATTCGCGTAGCCTGCTGCTTCCACTCCCGGGATCTCGGAGACCCTTTCCAGCAGCTGGCGCTGGAAATGATCCGCGGCGGCATCGCTCGAATAGCCAGCCCGGCTCAGATCGAATTGCGTACGAACAGCATTCTTCGGATTGAAACCCAGGTCCATGGTCAGTGCTTTGCCCAGGCCGCGCAGCGAGACAAAGGCAGCCGTGACGGTAACGCAGCAGAGGGCGATCTGTGCTGCCAGCAGGACATCGCGGAGCGCCCAGCGGCGTCCTGCGGAGTATTGGCTTCCGCCGCTCTTAATCGCGTCATTTGGGTCGGTCTTGAATATCTGCCGCAAGGGCATCACTCCGAACAGAACGCCGGCGAGCACCGAGATAAGGAACGCCATTAGGATCAACGATGGCTGCGGCAGCACGTGGAACTTGAAAGGGAATCTGCTGGGCGGATGCCAGCCGGCCAGCCCGGTGAGGGCCATCCACGCCAGGCCGCAGGCGCACGTGCCCCCGAAGATCGAAATCACAAAGGCCTCGACAAGGATCTGGCGGAGGATGCGCCAGCGGCTCGATCCGATGGCCAGGCGGATGGCAATCTCGCGCGTGCGGTCTGCCGTACGCGCTGCAAACAGGCTGCCCAGGTTGGCGCAGGCGGCGAGCAACACAATGCCGGCCAGCCCCATCACCCCAGCCAGAAAACCGCGCGCCGGCCCGCCGATAAAGTCACCGATCAGACCAGGACGAGCCAGCTTGAATGCCAGGCCCTCTTCATCCTTGGGATACTGCCGGGCAATGCGGGCAGCAATCGTTTTCAATTCAGCCTGCGCCTGGGGCAGGGTGAACTCGTTCTTGATGCGCACGATCGAAAAGACATCCTTATGGCTCCGCGACTCAAGCCAGTTGACTCCGTCCAGCGATGCTTCATTCGCCATCGGAACGAAAATGTCAATCTGGGCAAATTTTTCGGTCCCGTAGAAGCCTTCAGGCGTGACCCCGACGATTGTGTACCGGTGCTTGGCAATGCGGACCGTCGTCCCCACGATGTTGGGGTCCGCGCCAAAATCACTCTTCCATGCTGACCAGGAAAGCACCGCAGCCTCCGAGGCTCCGGGATGATCGTCATCGGCGCGCTCCAGCAGACGCCCGAGGAACGGCTTGATACCGACGACTTCGAAGTATTGCCCGCTCACTTCGTATCCCCAGACGTGCCGGGTGACGCCGTTGGCTTCCAAGCCAAATTCCTGAATCTCAACACCGGCTACAGCAGAAAACACCGTATTGTCATCGCGCACATCGCGCATTTCCGGATACGAAAGAAAGGGGCCACCCTCTTGGGGCTGGAGCGTCATCACCCGGTCTGCATGAGGCAAATCCAGTTGCCGCAGGACCAATGCCTGCAGGACGCCGAAAACGATGACATTGGCGGCGATGCCGAGCGCCAGGGTGAAGACCGCGGTGAGGGCAAAGCCGGGAGAACGGCGCATCTGGCGTAAGGCGAATCGCAGGTCCTGCACCAGGGATTCGAAAAACGCGCCCACCCGCGCATCGCGCACGCGCTCCTTGACTTGCTCGACTCCGCCCAGTTCGATCCGCGCGGCCCGTCGCGCTTCCTCCGGCGGCATGCCCGCGCGAATCTTTTCCTCTATCAGCATTTCGAGGTGGGAATGAACCTCCTGGTCGAGGTCTGCCTCCACACGACGAAATAAAAAGAGATTTCTCAGGAAACTTCGGGCTTTCACAAGGAGCGGCATGGTGAACACCTCAACAATCGAAACGACCCGAAACCAAGTTCTATTCGCAACGCAACGCAACCATTGGGTCTACTTGAGTGGCTCGCCGCGCCGGAATGAAACAAGCCAGGAGCGCGGCCCCCACGAGGAGCAGGGTCACCCCGCCGAAAGTCAGCGGATCGGTGGCAGTGACGCCAAAGAGCAGCGACTCTATGGTGCGTGTTAGAGCCAGCGAGCCGGCAATCCCAATCGCCACGCCGATGAAAATAGTGCGCAATCCCTGGCTTAGGATCATTCTCAGAACGTCGCCGGATCCCGCGCCGAGAGCGACGCGCACGCCAATCTCGCGCGTGCGGCGGCTGACGGAATAGGCCATCACGCCAAACACGCCTGCCGTAGCGAGAAGCAGCGCGACGATTCCGAAAAATCCGATGAGAATGACGTTAAATCTCCGCGAGCCCAACGAAGCTGAATAGACCTGCGAAAAAGTCCGGAACCTCGCCGGAATCTCCGGGTTGAGGTCCTCGAGGATTGCGCGCGCTGCGGATGTGACCAAGCGCGTGTCGGCATCGTTCAGCATAGTTAAGGTGATCGCGGCGCGCGGCCTCTGGAACAAATTCACATAGACGGTTGGACGCGGCGGCACATCGAGGCCGTATTCGTGAATGTCGCCCACGATCCCGACAATGGTCAGCAAGCGCAGGTCGCCATCCATGTTTCCGAACTCAATCGTGTGGCCGATCGGGTCCTGATTTGGCCACCGGTCGCGCGCAAGCGATTCGCTGATCACGGCAACGTGCGGAGAGTCCGCGCCATCGCGCTCGTCGAAGATCCGCCCTCGAATCAGCGGAATTCCGAGAACCTGGAAGTATCCGTCCGTGGCCACGCCAAAGTCCGCATTGCCGATGCGTTCTTTTTGCTGCAACAGCGCGCCAAAACCATCCATGGTCTTGGGGATCTCATTCTGGGTCATCAGTAGAAACATTCCGTCGGGAAGGCCGCCCTCCACCATCGGCAGGCCGCTCGTGGCGCCGACCTTGCGCACGCCCGGGATTTGTTTGAGCCGGTCAATCAGGTTTGAAAAGAAAATCGCCTGACGTGCCTTTGCTTTGGGATCGTCCACCCACGGAAGCGCGACGTCCATCGTGACAATTTTATCCACGCGGAACCCGGGATTCACTTCGAGCACTTTCAGCAGGCTGCGCCCGAGCAATCCCGCTCCGACCACGAGAACCAACGTGATCGCGAGCTGGGTCGCCACGATGACCCGGCCGACGCGCTGGCTGCCTTGCGAACCTGCTTGTCCCCGCCCGCCTTCCACCAGACCCTTGCGCAGGTCGCCGGAAGTTGCCCGCGCAGCGGTGAAGGCTCCCAGGCCGGCGGCGACCGCAGTGGAAAGCAGGAACGCGAACACAAGGACTGGAATGCTGATTGAGACGCTGTCCAGTCGCGGGAGATTTTGCGGCGCCAGCCCTACTAATCCCGCCACACCCCAGAACGCTCCCAGGACGCCGAGGCCGCCGCCCACGAGCGAAAGTAGAAAGGCTTCGGTAAGAAATTGACGGATCAGCCGTCCGCGCGCGGCACCGAGCGCGAGGCGAATGGCGAGCTCGCGCTCCCTCGCCGACGCTTGTGCCAGCAGCAAATTCGCCACGTTCGCGCAGGCCACCAGCAGCAGAAATCCCACCGCACCGAGCAGGACCAGCAGCGCCGGGCGAGCTTTGCCCGTGATCGAGTCCTGTAGAGGGACGACAATCCCATTTTTGAGGAGATAGTCGCCTTGCTCGCTCGATGTATCGTGAATGCGCCGGGCGATCGCGCTGATGTCTCGATTCGCTTGCTCGACAGTCACACCGCCGCGGAGACGCCCGACCGCAGAGTAGTTATGCGACGTCCTGCTTGGGTTTTCGCCGTCCAAATCGGTCGGCAGCCACACATCCACGTCTGCCGGGAAACGAAATCCGGCCGGGAGCACGCCGATAATGGAGAAAACCGCGCCATCAATCTTCAGGTGCGACTGCGAGAGATCCTGCGGCGATCCGAGATATTGCCTCCAGTATCCATAGCTGACAAGAACGGTGGGGCCGGCCCCTTTTTTCGCGTCGCTGGCGCTGAAATCCCGCCCGAGGATCGGCTGAATACCGAAGACCTTGAGAAAGTCAGGGGAGACGCCCGCGACTGTCGTGCGCGTCGGCTGTGAGGGACCCGAAACGGACGCGATGTTGCCATTGTACTTTGCAATTGCCTGAAAGCTGCGGTTTTGATCGCGAAAGTCGTCGAAGTTCGGGTCCGCGAGGCGGGACCACCGGCCCTTTGAGGTGACCTCGAAGACGGCCATGATCCGGTCCGATTCGGGGTACGGCAGCGGCCGCAACAACACCCCGTATACAACGCTGAAGATTGCTGTGGTCGCGCCGATGGCCAGCGCGAGCGTAAAGATCATGACGGCGGTCGTGCCGGGGTTTTTGCGGAGTTGGCGGAGACCGTAGCGGCAATCGGAGAGCACGGAGTGGAGCCAATTTCCAAGCCGTTCTTCGCGAACCTGTTCTTTCACCTGTTCGATGCCGCCCAGTTCGATCCGCGCGGCCCGTCGCGCTTCCTCCGGCGGCATGCCCGCGCGAATGTTCTCCTCGGTCAGCATTTCGAGGTGGGCATGAACCTCCTGGTCGAGGTCTACCTCCACACGCCGGGATAAAAAGAGATTTCTCAAGAAACTTCGGGCCTTCACAAGGAGCGGCACGCTAAACACCTTTCTACGATGCGTCCAAAGCTTGAGCGATAGCCCAAGTAATGCGGCCCCATCGCTTGGTTTCGACTTCCAGCTGCCTCCGGCCCGCCTTGGTCAAACGGTAGTATTTCGCGCGGCGGTTGTTTTCGGAGTCTCCCCAGAAGGAGGAAATCCAACCTTCTTCTTCCATTCGGTGCAGAGCGGGAAAGAGCGATCCGGGCTTAACAAGAAAAGTGCCGCCTGTGATCTGCTGGATTCGGCGCGAGGCTCCCAAGCCGTGCATCTCGCCGGCGATCAGCGATTTCAAGATCAGCAGGTCCAAGGTCCCCTGCAAAAGGTTGGTCTGCTCAGGGCTCATATGGATGTCTCCTATCGACTCTCTATAGGGAGAATACGGATCTACGTATAGAATGTCAATAGGAAAAGAACACGCCGGGAGACGACAAGTCGGATAAAAAGTGTTGTTGTAGTGCCGGAAAAAGCGCTGGGCAAAGTGGTACGATAGGACCTCGAGGGAACACGGCCAGACCCCGTCCAGGAGCCAGACGATGTCAAAACATGACCGCCACGACCCGAACGATCCAATTCAGGATCTTATAGATTATGAGGAACACCGCTACGACCCGGGCTACTGGCCGACGGAATGGGCTCGGAAGGGCCGCTTCTCTCCCTTCATTATGTTCCTGCGGAAGGTGCGCCTTTCAAGTCTTTACAGGGCGTGGCTCATAACTCTAGTCCTTTTCCAAATTCCTCTTGTCGTTTTACTCAATCTCCGCCATCCCCTGCGTCCCGTGCTATGGTTTGCATCAGTACTCGTCGTCGTGTTTTTCGGGCTTTGGTACTTCATCCATCGATCCATGGCGCGCACCCGCAATCGCCCAGCATCTGGAGACATCCACCATCCCCACAACAGGAAGCATCGCGAGCACACCTAAATTCCTGACTTGCCGCGACCTGTGGCTGCAGCTCCTGAATGAAGGGGACTGACACCTTTTTCGATATTAATCGGATGCCATCATCAATACAGGTGTCTGTCCCCGCTTGATCCCTTTTCCCAAATCCCCCCAACGGTAGTTGGGGGATCGTCCAGATTCAGCCTACCGACGGGCACCCTCCCGGACATTGAAATCCCCCCCCGGGAGGTGGGGGATATTTCAGATCCGGCCTGTCGCAGAGATGGAGGGGACTGACACCTATTTGCGACATCAATTGGACGCCTTCATGAATGCAGGTGTCTGTCCCCGCTTGATCTTACCCCTAAAATTTACTTTCTCTTTGGTTTCCAGAACCCGGGATCGGCGGCAACAAAGTCTTTTGACACATGCGACAATTCCGGGCTGATGGCGTACAGGTTGCTTTCCAGACTCAGGTAGGCCTCGCGCACAAGCTGTTGCATGTGCTGCCGCTCGGCCTCAGAGGCATCGCGCTGCCGGGAATTCGAGGAAGCTAGCAAGTCGTCCAAGTCCTTTAACGAGCGCAAGGGAACAAGAAAGATGTAAGCGGGGCGTTCCATGCCCAGGTCCACCTGGTACACCGCCCACGGAAACTTCGAATCGGCCTTCTCATAGGACGCAGCCAGGGCCTTGGTCTCTTCGGCGAAATCGGCTTCGTGGCCGGGTGCGACACGCGCCACGAGGATGCGCAGGTACCGGGCCTTTGAAAGATCGAAGGTATCGGTGTGGTATCCGAGGTCGTCGCGGCGCAAGGCGGTGAGGGTCGTCTGCCGGGTGACCAGCTCATCGATCATCTGCTGGGCCCGGACAAGGTCCGAGTGCCTGGAGTTCGCGTCGGCGATCGCCGCGGCGGCCTTCTCCACCGCCTCAAAGGAATCAAATGGGTCGAGACAGAGCGTGCCAGCTGAGCCGGTCACCGCCTCCATATCAATGAACTGGGCGGGGATATTGTAGCGCTCGTAGGCAGTGGCTGCTTCCTCGAGCTTGTGGCGGGCGGCGGCCGCGGCGCCCGGCTTGAACTGCTGGTAAACCAGCAGTAGGACTTTGGGAGGTGCGCCGGCGCGCACCATGATGCGCTCTGCCTGGGCTTCCAGCAGTCGTGGCATCGCGAGCAGCAGGAGAATCAGGATAGCTTTGGGGAGATTTTTCATGCAATCCCCCGGTACGAGTGAAATCGTCCGGCTCGGACGATGGTCCGGGTGACCGGAATTCTTACGACGCCGAAGGCTCGACAGCAAGAGTTGACGGACGGGGCCGCCCATTGAAATTCGGCACTGGCTCGAATTTTCTCCGGGTGTGACCCTCAAGGTCGTGCTGCGGGGCGGGCCAAAGCTTTCTTCCTCCAGACGGCGGGCGGCGCACCGATCTGGCGTTTGAAGGCGCGGTTGAAGGTGTACTCGGATTCATACCCGATGCACTCCGCGACTTCTGCGAGGCTACGATTGCCCTCGAAAAGCAACTGTTTGGCCAGGTGCATTCGCCAGCTGGTCAGATACCGCATGGGCGACTCGCCGATCAAATCCGTAAAGCGGTCGGCCAAGGCCGAGCGCGAGACGCCCACGTGGCGCGCCAGGTCTTCGACAGTCCATGCCCGAGCCGGCTCCGCATGAAGCATCGTGATGGCGCGGTTGACGCCGGGATCATTCAGTCCTGCGAGCCAACCCTTCTGATCCGGCGCGAGCTTCTGCATGTAGTGTCGCAAGACTTCGACAAACATGAGCTCGGTCAACCGCGCTACCATCGATTCGTTCCCCGGTTTCTGCGTTTGTGCCTCTTTGACCATGTAGTCGAGCGTCGTGCTGAGCCACCTGCCGGTGTGCGGAGGCACGGCTGCTGCCGACGTCCTGTTTTTTGGCCCCACGGGCTCAACCACTACGCCGCCCTCGCCGCTCCGCACGCACAACAGCTTGGGCAAAGTGCTAAAGAGCGGATTGAATTTCTGGTCGCAGTGCAGGTAGCCACATACGAACCGAGCGACCTCACCCCCGCCGCCATGAATGACAGGCGGCATTCCCGGCCAGGGAATTTGCGGTACCAGTTCCCTCATCGGGACCGGCCGGAGGGCGGGGTCGCTTGCCATCATGTGCTCATCGCCTTGGGGGACAATGAGGACATCGCCTGCCTGCATGTTAAGTGGGGGCTCGCCCTTGACCTGCACCCAGCAGGAGCCTTCGGCGAGGACGTGAAAGAGCGAAAAGCACTCGGCGTGCGGCATGATGAAGGGCGCGAGCCTTCGGGAGGGAGGAGATTCGATCGCCCAGGGTGATGAGAACTCGGCCACGAAAAAGACCGCTCCAGAGAGGCGGACGACCCGCAAGACGTCGGAGAGTACATCCATCGTACTTACCTGCATGGCATTACAGCCTTGGACGGTTTTGGAGTCTGGGGTAAGAATCTCAGAGTCCCGGACATTGTGTCAACCCCCCCTCTTCGACGAAACTCACCCGCGTCGACCCTGCTGGGGTGAGTCAAGAACGGTGGGGGACAGGGAGAGAATGGAATGAGCAGCAGCACGAAAAGACCCGACCCCCCGAGTTGTCAAATTCCCTGCACCTGTGGACGGAACAAACAAAACCGTTCAGGAGCCGAAGCCATCTGGTTTCTCCTGCACTGATAGAAGCGGTATGTTACTATGACTGCCATCCAGTGGAAGAACAACGGATGAGTAGGCCTCCCGAGGCCACTCGGAAAGTGCGGGCGTCAGGGCGCTGGCGCGGACCTTCCTGACTTTTTGAAACGGAGGAATTTTCATGACCACTCAACTCAACCAAAAAATTCAAGGATTGAAAGGCACCGTGAAGGGCAAGATAGTGGTTCCTGTCGATCCGGCCTATGACAAAACTCGCCAGATATGGAACGCCATGATTGACCGGCGCCCCGCTGTCATTGTGCAATGTGCCAATGCCGATGATGTTGGACCAGCGATCAGGTTTGCCCGCGAGAACAAGCTCGAGATATCAATTCGTGGCGCGGGGCATAGCATTGCCGGGCTCTCTGTTTGTAATGACGGGTTGATGATCGATTTCTCGAGCATGAAGAGCGTGCGCGTCGATGCCCAGAAACGACGGGCGTATGTTGAACCGGGGGCTACGCTTCGTGATTTTGACGAAGCGGTGCAAGCACATGGGCTGGCGACGCCGGTCGGAATCAATTCCACCACTGGAATTGCGGGTCTGACACTGGGGGGCGGCTTCGGTTGGCTAACGCGGCGCTATGGCCTGACCATTGACAACCTCGTCTCCGCTGACATGATCACCGCCGACGGGAACAGGGTTCGCGCCAGCGAAAACAGCAATACCGATCTGTTCTGGGCGATTCGCGGCGGCGGCGGCAACTTCGGGGTGATTACCCAATTCGAGTTCAAACTCCATCCCGTGGGTCCGGAAGTACTTGCAGGGCTGATTGTTTTCCCCTTCCACCAGGCAAAACAGGTACTGAGACAATACCGTGAATTCGTAAGGTCAGCGCCCGAGGAGCTGAATGTGTGGGTGGTGATGCGGCAGGCCCCGCCTTTGCCCTTTGTTCCCGAGAACTGGCACGGCAAGGAGGTTGTGGTGCTGGCGGTTTTCTATTCAGGCGAGATCGCAGAGGGCGAGAGGCTCATCCAACCCCTGCGCCGCCTGGGTGATGTTCTTGGTGAACACGTCGGGGCTATGCCCTACACCCAATGGCAGCAGGCCTTTGATCCTCTGCTGACACCCGGTGCCCGGAACTACTGGAAATCGCACAATTTCACAGAACTTCGCGATGAGGCGCTGGACATCATGATTGAGTATGCGGGCAAATTGCCCTCGCCTCACTGTGAAATCTTCGTCGGCCTGATCGCGGGAGCAGCCAACGCCGTGCCCCCCGATGCGATGGCATACAGCAGCCGGGACGCGAAGTTTGTCATGAACGTGCACGGACGGTGGGATAGCGAAAGGGATGACGAGAAGGGGAGAGGATGGGCGCGCGCCTTCTTCGCCGCTGCTGCCCCATATGCCTCTTCCGGTGCCTACGTGAACTTTATGACCGAGGAAGAAGACGACCGCGTGGCCGCGGCCTACGGACCGAACTACCCTCGGCTCGTACAAATCAAGAAGCAATACGACCCCGAGAACATCTTCCATCTGAACCAGAACATCAAGCCTGGCGCCAAGGTCCGCCCCGCGATCTAGGGACGTGGGGGTCAAGTCTAAATTTTGAATTGTGATCGTTCCAGATGAGAAGAATAGAAAATTTGGACTTGACCCTCAGCACCTGAATCGTTCGGGTAGCCTCGCCATCCCATCCTTTGGGATGGCGGGGGCCTTTTGTCGCGGAATGTGAGGGCCTAGGGGTTGGACCGGCATGAGGGAAGAGCCCCTCGCCGGCGGAGAGCGCCGGCGAGGTTATTTTGTTTGGATTGTATTTGGAATTTGGCGGACTGGAATTTGGATTTCCTTAAGAAGGCCCTCTGCACTCCTTTCACGTCTCTGGATTCGGGTAATTCAGCTCATCCCAAATAAGGGTAGACGCTCTGTCCTGATGAGGGTAGAATCTCTACCATGACGACACTCAAGAGACCCCTGGGGCGGACTGAGCTCTTACAAGGCACGCTGGACATGCTCATTCTCCGTACGCTCCGCTTCGGGCCCGCGCACGGCCATCAGATTGCCAAGCACATCCAGCGGACAACGGACGAAGTGCTCCAAGTCGAGCACGGCTCGCTGTACCCGGCTCTACATCGCATGGAGCGGAAGGGCTGGATCACATCAAAGTGGGAGGCGGCCAAGGGCCAGAAACGTGAGCTCAAATACTACCGGTTGACGCAGGCCGGGAGGAAACAGCTGGCGCATCAAGAATCGAAGTGGAAACGACTGGCCGGAGCCATCGCGTTGGTGATGTGGCCGGCTTCCAGGGAGGAGTCATGAGCGTGTGGCACTGGCTGAGCAGGCGGCTTTCTTTGCTCTGGAGACGGCGCGCTCTCGAAGACGATCTGGAGCGCGAGCTGCGGTCACATCTGGAACTGGAAGTTGAGGAGCAGCAGGAGTCCGGTGTGCCTGCGGAAGAGGCCCGTTACGCCGCGCGACGAGCCTTTGGCAATCCTGTGCTGGTGGCCGAAAAGGTGCGGGAATCGTGGGGCCTGATTTGGCTTGAACATTTTCTTCGGGACGTTCGGTACGGCGCGAGGTCGCTCGGTAAGTGCCCGGGCTTCACTGCAGTTGCGGTTCTCACGCTGGCCTTAGGCATCGGGGCCAACACGGCGATCTTCAGCGTTATTGATGGTCTGATGTTTCAGCCGTTGCCTTTTTCCGAACCGGATCGGCTCGTGCGAATTTCCTCGATCAATAACGGCCTTCCTGTGGGGCCATCACGCCCGGACCTGCGAGACTTTGCCCAGGACAGTCGCACCTTTCAGCAGATGGTCATTTATGACGCGTGGCGCAAGAACGTCAGGTTCAGTGACGCTTCGGAGCCGGAGCAAATGGCGGTTGGCCTTGTCCCCGCAGCTTATTTTGAAATCCTTAAGTTGCAGCCGCTCCTCGGTCGCCTGTTTACGGAAGACGAAAATCAGTACGGTAGACACCATGTGGCGGCGATCACCGCCAGTCTGTGGAAGGACCGGTTCGCTGGCAATAGGGCGATTCTCGGCCAAAAGATACGAATCAATGACGAGTCCTACACCGTTGTGGCCGTCATGCCGGATTCGATTCCCGACTGGGTGGAGTCACGGCGGATCGTGCTGTGGACTCCTCTCGCTTTCGCTCCGTCTGAGGGCGAGTGGTCGGAGACCTCCCGGGCAGGGCGTGGTTTCACGACCCTTGCCCGATCAAAGCCAGGCGTCTCGCTCGAACAAGCCCAGGCAGATCTCGCGACCATAGCAGCCCGGCTTGCCGCGGAGCATCCGATCGATCAAGGCATCGGAGTCGTTGTCAGACCGTTGGCGGACACGCGGGTGGGAACACTGAGACCCGTGCTGTTCATGCTGATGGGGGCAGTGAGCCTGATTCTCCTCATTGCGTGTTCGAATCTTGCCAACCTGCTCATGGCCCGCAATTCGGTGCGGCAGCGGGAACTCGCGGTCCGCCTTGCTCTGGGCGCGGGGAGAGGCGGGCTGATCCGGCAACTGCTCGCCGAAACATTACTTTTGTCCTTCATCGGTGGGGCCGCTGGATTGGCGCTCGCCGAACTCGGACTGGCTGCTCTTACGAAGATGCATCCCGAAAAGCTGCCGCAACTTGCCACGATCGGAATCGATTCCCGCGTCCTGCTGTTCACCGTGTTGGCTTCTCTCCTCACTAGTTTACTTTTTGGCCTGGCTCCGGCGATCACGGGGACCCGTGTGAATCTGATTGATGCCTTGAAGGATGGCGGCCGCTCCTCGACCGCCGGACCGGGCCACCGGCGCCTGCGCGACGCCCTTGTCGTTGTGGAAATGGCGCTCTCCCTGATGCTCCTGATGGGGGCAAGCCTGCTGATTCAAAGCATTGTCCGGCTGCAAAGCCAGGGCCTGGGAATCCGTCCTGACCATTTGCTCAAAGGACATTTCTATCTGCCGGACGTCCGCTACCCGGACCCCGGAGCGATCACGCGCTTCTCCGATGAGTTTGGGCAGAGGGTGCGCGCTTTGCCGGGCGTGGTTGAAGCGAGTGTAACCACGGTGTTCCCCCCCGCCAACCGTTGGTCGCAGATGTTCAAGATCGCGGGATCTCCGAATTCATCACGAATCGAAGACATACCCACGGCGAAATTTGGCCTGACGGATGCCCATTTTCTTAAGACGTTCGGAATCCCGCTGATTCGCGGCAGAGACTTCTCCGAATCGGACACCGCCTCGAGCCCGCCCGTCTGCCTGATCAGTGAGGGCTTCGCGCAACGCTATTTCACGAGGGAAGATCCGATCGGCCGGGAGATTCACATTGGGCCTCCTGCGGGTCTGGGCATCGTTCCCGGCCTCACGACGACGGACTCCTCAGACGTTGCCGTCGTCGGCGTGATTGGCAATTTCAGGAACAGTGGCCTCGCGCTGCCACCGGAGCCGCAGATCGTCGTCCTGTATTCTCAGCACCCTTTTGTGAACTACGGGTTCAAGGATATCGTGATTCGCACCGCGTCAACGCCGCACTTCATCGTGCCTTCTTTGCGCAGCCAGCTTCATGCCATGGACTCCGAGATGCCATTTGCTGAGGTGCAAACGATGGAAGAGCTCATCAATCAACAGACCGGCGGGCAGCGCTTCACCACGCTGCTGCTGGCTCTGTTTGCCGCGGCCGGATTGTCGCTCGCCGTGGTTGGTATCTACGGGGTCCTTTCATACCTTGTGAGACAACGCACTCAGGAGGTGGCGGTGCGGCTGGCGGTGGGCGCGAGGCCCGCAAACGTCCTTTGGCTCGTCGTACGGCAAGGCCTGAAATTGGCGACGATCGGAGCCGCCATTGGATTGCTTGGCGCATGGACATGCCGGCAGTTGATGAGTGGACTTCTGTTTGGCATTTCGCCGGTTGACCCTGTCACGTTTGCAGTAGGAACTGTCTTCTTGCTTGGGGTCGCTGCGATCGCGAGTACCATCCCGGGCATGCGAGCCATGCGGATCAACCCGGTAGACGCCCTTCGCCAGGACTAGAGGATCGTTCCAAAATAGATGGGCATGCCCGCCCCTTAGGCCCGGAGGGCTGGCGAGATTGTAGATAGGATGAGAAGGCCAATCTCCGCGGAGTACCGGTACAATGGTCTCCAAGGAAAAAAATCAACCCGGGCTTAAAAGCCCAGAGAGAGGAGATTGGCCATGACGGATTATAACAAAGCAGGGCGGGTGAT
>JAIQFY010000047.1 GCA_020072965.1 Terriglobia bacterium
CGGCACCGCGGCGCTCAGGTCGCTCTTCAGCGTGGCCCTATCCTCCCGGTGCTGGCCGACATGATACGCTGTTCATGGGATTTCCTTTGCCCAAAAGCGATAAACTTTCTTCCACAACTTTGAGATGTATATCAGGCCTCCGCAATCTTCAATTGCTGGTAGGCGAGCCCCAGCACGGGCCGATCTGACCCTAAGCCGCGTCTAAAGAAAAAAGTGAAGGTCGGCTATTCGTGATGCCTTGTATCCAGGTCTTCAATCGTGTCCTCCGGAGCCTCCGCCCCGCTCAAATCGAGCCGCTTCCGGCGTCACGACAGTGCTTCCAGCAGATGGTCGATATCTTTCAGGTCGTTGAACACTGACGGCGACACCCGCAGCCAATGGCGCGCCAGCCTCACGTTAACCTTGGCTCGTTCGAGACGCGCCAAAATGGGCCGGTAATCTTTGATCGCAAAACTGACCAGCGCCGACCGGGACTCGGGAGGCGTCATCGGATCAAATCCGAGCCGGGGCATTTCTTCGTGAAGACGTTTCAGCAGGGGCTGCCGGTACGCTTGTATGTTCTCGACACCCAGTTTCCGGATATAGGGCAAAGAGGCCCCCAAGATATGAGTCACTCCAATGGCGCTTGTTCCGACTTCGAAATGGGCGCTCGCATCCGTCCCCAGCTTCCAGGTGTATGGACTCGTGGCCGGGGGATCACCGGGGACAAAGTGGCTCTGAAGATCCGTCGCCTGGTAATAGCCGTATTGTGTTCGCGAGATGACTCGATCGAGCAGGTCTTCTCTCACGTAGAGAAACCCGAGGCCGAAGTCTCCCATCAGCCACTTGAAGCTGCAGCAGGAACAAAAATCCACGCCGCTCGCCCTGACATCGATCGGCGTGACGCCGGCAGCCTGGGCGATGTCGGCATAGACGTAAGCGCCATGCGAGTGCGCCAGGTCGCACACCGCTTTCAGGTCATACTGGAAGCCGTTGTTCATGGCGACGAGCGAGATTTCGATCAATTTCGTTTTCTTGTCGACCACGCGCTCCAGATCCTTCATGTCAATCCGCCAATCGCGCGGCATCACGATGCGAAGATCAAGGCCGAACTGCTGTTGCAGTGCCTGCAGATGCAGGATCGCCCCTTCAAAATGGAGCGCGTCGGTCACGACGTTGCCGGAGCCCTGCGGAATGCCCAGGCCATTGACCACGAGGTTCTCTCCCGCGCTGGTGCTTGTAACGAAGCTGATCTCCGAGGGCTTGGCGTTGATCAGGGCTGCAAATTCCGGCTTGACGTCTTTGAGTTCCAGTGGACGCGAGACCGCCTCAGGCCGCGACCGGAAATCTGCATATTGATGCGCCGCCTCGACGGCCGCTTTCGGCATCGGATGCACATATGCACCGTTGAGGTAGGTCACGCCTTCAGGAATCGCAAAGTCACTCTTGACCGGGAACGGGGAGCCGGCGACTGAGGAACGGGGATCTGGCGTGGACGATTCGAAACCAAAACCCGGGACGGCGCTCAACGCCGCCACACCACCAATACCAGTCAAAAACTCACGCCGGCCGACTTTCATAAAGATCCTCCTCTTCTATGATTTCGCAGGTTGCAACGCAGTGCTGGTATGCAGGCCCGCGGGCGGAAAATTCCGGTTGTGTGTGTGTCGCGATCGGCAATCCGACGAGGAACGTCTGCCCAGAGCGTCCCCTTCCGTTCTGTAGCTACCATCTTCCCTAAGGCAGCGCACACCGATTTTCCTGCACCCCCGGGACTTTGACCCATTCATAGCCCTCAACCGCCGCCCCGCGGGGAAGATATTCGATCTTGAATGTCTGATCCCCGCGCCGGACCTCGAACTGCACCTTCCGCGTCGGGTCTCCCATAAAAGGCTGCACAGCGAGCGGTTGCAAGACCTCGTCCCCCTCCCGCAACCCCGCGGCCGCCGCCGCCGAACCACTCACCAGTCCATGAACCATGCGGGGGGCAAGGTCGAGCGAGGCGTGTTCGTCGAAACCGAGTTCGAACAGCCGCATCTGAACCGGCCTGCGCTCGAAACAGGGCCCGAAAGCATTTGATGGTGGAACCACCGTGCTGCCCCTGACGATCATGGATTCGAACTCCCCTTTTGCGGAGGGGCCGAGCACTGTTTCGAGTTTGCCCAGATAGACGTCCGTTGTCAGCGGTTTTCCTTGCCGGTGGCGGGCGAGCATCGAAAGGATGATCGTATCGAGAGAAGTTTTCTCGTGTGAGGCCTTCCGAAGGCGGGAGTCGACATCGGCAAAATAGAGGCTTCCGCGGTCATAAGGAATGACTTGCGCATTGCGCTCCTTCCAGAACAATTTGGGAACCTCGTCGTTGGGGATATTCCGCAGCGGGTTTGTGTAATACCGGACCGCCGCTTGATTGGTCTCCTTCAGGTAATCGTCGGCCGACTGTAATTGAGCCCGCAGTGTTCCCAGCCGGGAGTAGTACTCTGCCAGGCCCTCGTGATACCAAGGGATGACGCCAGGCGGTCCTTCCAGTCCCACGACCCAGTTGTGAACCATTTCGTGCGCGATGATCAAGTGAGTGCTTGCCAGTCCGGATCCCTGAATGTCCTTATCAGGGAAAAACATCATGAATGAATTCGTCAAGCCCGAGCCGCCGACGTTTTTGTAATCCGCCCCGAAGCGAAGAAAAAAGCGATAAGGGGTTCCACTCTGATCCGCAAAGAACATCCTGTAATAGGAATTGCATTTCGCGGCCCAGGCCATCATCGCGTTTGCGTCGAATGGGGGAGACCCGACCCAGTAGGCACTGAAGTGGTCAACCGAGCCTTGGGCGGGATATCTCGCGATGCGCCCGGCCATGTAATAACTGGAATTCAGTTCTTCCATTTTCCCCAGGGCCTTCACGTCCCCGTCGCCAAGGCTTGACACCCCCGATGAACCGGGAGGCATGTTTCGCAGGTCCCATCGCAGATGAATATTGAAAACACGTGTGTCGTCGGGAAGGATGAGGAACCCGGCGCCCGCACCGCTCATCCCGCCATCCTTGGCGCGAAGGGCGAAAGGCGGTCCCGGCCGGAGCCGGACCATCAGTTGCGACCGGTAGTGGACGTTCAGCGGCCACTGGACTTCTCGCGAAGCCTTCCATCTCCGCCAGGACATAAACCCACCCGTGTCCGCAGGGTCGTCGATCACCTCCACCGGAAGTTTCCCCTTCGCATCCGTCGCCTCCAAATCGTGGACGCTGTCGGCGATTCCGGTAATGCCGGCGTAAACTACAGGAATTCGCAAATCAGGCAGTGCGCCTTTGTTGCCTGCATTCATCCAGGTGAGACTGACTCCAACGCTCGAGATGTTTCCGTCCGGACCCGGGTCCGGACGGATCGTGACCCCCACAAAGGGATGAGGTCCCCTGGAATGCGCCGGGCCCACCTCCTGCGCCTTCACCATGGCCGGTGCGGCGCTGGATAACATCAGAATGAGAAAGGTCGTCCGAGAGACCCTTGAGAAGATCCGTAGTTTCACACGATTGACGAACATCCTTCAGTCCTCTTTAGATTCATTTTCGATCGGGTGAATTCCGCCCATGAATCCTTCCCCAGTCTGACTCCTGATCATTTGTGGGCAATGACCGATATTTCAATGTGGGCGTTCGGGACAGCGAGCTGTGTCACGCCAGCCGTTACTCGCGCCGGTCTGGGGGACTTGATCATCGATGCGTAGACGGCATTCATCCTCGTGAATTGATCCATGTTGACAAGGTAAACCTGAACAAAATCGATATTCCCATAATCCATGCCGGCAGCTTTGAGGACGATCCTGATGTTCTGCAAACAAGTTCTGACCTCCGCCTCGAACTCGTCCGGAATTTTTCGGTTATGAAGGTCGACGCCGATCTGACCTGAAACGTAGAGGGTATTGCCGTCAAGAATACCGGGGCTGAAGGGCACCCGGTCACTGCCCTGCCCTTCAAATTCCGGCGGCGCAATGGCTCTTCTGGACTGTCCCGAGGCTACGAAGGGGATTAGAAGCAAGAGGAAAGCTATGTAATAGAGGATTGTCCGCATCGTCAACTCCTTGGATGTTCGGCGGCATAAGAAACGATCATTCCTCTCCGCCGGAAGGTTAAGGTCAGTACTTTGTCTCGAGCGCGCCCGGCGTCGGCGCGCCGTTCATTTTGTAAATGACACCGCCCTTCATGACGAACTGCACATGTTCCATCCGGGTCATGTCCTCGAGGGGGTCTCCCTGAACAGCGATGATGTCCGCAAAATGTCCCGGCTGAAGGGAACCGATGTCCTCCGAATCTCCGATGAGATCGGCGCCACTCTGAGTGGCCGATACCAGCGCGTCCATGGGTGACATCCCGAGGCGAACCATTTCCGTCAGCTCTTTGGCCGGGGTGCCGGTTCTGAAGTTTCCCATGGTATCGGTGCCGAAGGCGATTTTTACGCCGGCGTGATAGGCGTTGGTGAACATGGAAGCAATCACGGGGGCGATGGCCTGGATCTTGGCAATCACATTCGGGGGAAGCCTGTCCGGATGCTCCCTGGCGGTCTCGAAAAGAACGCGGGCAACATAGACGGTCGGAACGAGGTAGGTCCCGTGCTCCTTCATCAATCGAAAGGACTCCACATCGGCATAGGTTCCATGATCGATTGAATCGACCCCGAGGCGTATCGAGCTATCAATCGCCAGTTTTCCATGGGCATGTGCAGCCACTTTCATGCCCAAGGCATGTGCTGTATCGATCGCTGATTTCATTTCATCGTCGTTCATCAACTGAAGTTTCGGATCATCACCGATTGAGCCGACCCCTCCACTGGGCACGATCTTGATCAGGTTATCTCCGTATTTACGGTGTTCACGGACAATCTTACGGATCGCCAAAGGGCTGTCGGCAATGGAAGACTCCCAGTCGGGGTGAATGATTCCGGGCGCCAGGCCATCGCTCGGGTCAGAGTGCCCCCCGGTCGGCCCGATGATGGCTCCGGAAACCCACATCCGGGGACCCACAACCATTCCTCGTTCAATCGCCTTGCGGAGGGATACATCGACGTTGCCCTGCGCCCCTACGTTTCGAATACTGGTGAACCCGTTCAACAACGCCATCCGGGCATTCACCACGGCATAAAACGCGTCATCCACTGGTGTTTGGGTGACCAACTCCTGATATGCATTCGGCCCGCCAATGTGCATTGTGAGATGTTTATGACAGTCAATTAGCCCAGGCAAGACAGTCTCCTTGGAAAGGTCGATGATTTCGGCGCCCTCCGGAGAGACAAATCCGTCCTGGACCGCTGTAATTCTGTCTTGGTGGATCAGGATCGAGACCTGCGTTCGCACATCCTTCTGAAGCACATCGATCATCCGGCCCGCGTGTATGACCGTGGTCTTGCTTTGAGCCGCCGAGGTTGAAGCCCATGCAATCAGGCCGGAAGCGAGAAGTGCCATCATTCGGGCCCGTTGTGAGAAAAATGAAGTGTGTATCATGGCCAACTCCTGAGGTGCTTTGTTCCTGAGTGATGACGATCGAATACAGTGACATCGATGACTGGGCAGGGTGAAGTTATGCAGCTCTGCTGCGACCGCGATATCATGGTGTGGTCCGTACGAAGGCGCGGATGTCATCAGTGAACTTCTTGGCAGACCGCTCGACCGTGTAGGCCATGTGGCCGCCCTCATAGAAGGCGAGGGCTGCGCGGCCTTCGGGCCAGCCCGCCTGCCGGACTGCAAGTTCCGCCGCCCCGATGGTCGTTGTGGTGTCGAAATAACCGTTGCCAATCAGCACGCGGAAGCGCGGATTGGCCTTCATCACCTTCAGCAGCCGGTCGGTGTATGGCCAGTTTGAAAAAGGGGTCGTGCCGCCCCATTTCCAGTCTTCCAGCCCGCCGACCTGTGCCGCGATGACATATTCCTCCGGCCAGTCCACCTTTAGGTCGTTACGAACATAATCGGCGAAAAGACGCTTGAAAGGAGACATGATGAGGGTTGCCGGGTCCTCGGCCAAGCCCTTGCTGGTCATCGGCGCGAGATAACGACCGTCGGTGCGGCCGAGCAGCAACCCGCGGTCCTTAAGCAACTCGGCGCGATACTGCTCCTTGGTGATCCGGAGGCCATGCTCCCGATAATACACTGCTGGAATGCCGCTCAGCTCCTCGAGCCTTTTGGCCACGCGATCGCGTTCCACCATGCCGATGGCGCTGCCTTGAAAGAGCGCCGCCAGGTATTCGGTTTGCGCAAAATGCCACGCCTCGTCCACAAACTCCTCAAGTGTCCTGCCCTTGCGGTCGATCTTCTGATGGTACCAGGAGAGCGCCGCCAGCGTCGGCAGCGACACCACGTAGCTGATAATGTTCTGCGGTCGCTGACTGAATTCGACGATGTTGACTGCCTGCCCCAACAGTACAACCCCATCGAGCAGGATGGGCTGGGGCCGCTCGGCGAGCTGGGCAGCGACCTCAGCGGCACGGACCGTGCCGTAGCTCTCGCCCAGAAGATAGGCGGGCGAGGAGAGGCGGGCGTGCTTTGACAACCACGCGGAGATGAACGCGGTCACCTGCTGTCCGTCGGCGACGACGGAGTAATAGCTCTCCGGCGCTGTCCCGGGCAGGGCGTGACTGTAGCCCGTGGACGCCGGATCGATGAAGACCAGATCGGCCGTGTCCAGCGGGGAATAGGGGTTGTCGACCAGCTGATAGGTCGATGTGTCGGCGGACAGGTCCTCAGGCACAGCCACCCGCTTCGGCCCCATGACGCCGATGTGAAGCCAGAGCGACGCGGTGATCGGCCCGCCATTGAATACGAACATTACAGGCCGCCTCGAAGGGTCGGTGAGGTCGTCGGCCACGTAGGTAAAGCTCACCAGTCGCGCCGATGGCTTGCCCTTGGCATCAGGAACGTCGATCCCCTCGACGGCGGCTGTGTAACGGACCTTCTTGCCATTGAATGTGCCGGCGTGGCGAGTAATGACGGGCGGATGCGAAGCGCTCTGCGCGATGGCGGCGCTCTGTCCCATGATAGGGGCCGATGCGAAGAGAGCCGCCATCAACGCCACTTTCAAGCCCGCTGCCGGTCGCCTCGTGATCATCGCTTCAGCATCCCATTGGATCCCTGCAACCCATGTCTCCCGTCGGGTTGCACAACTCCCATCGAATCAGGTATAAGAAAACGCGAAGACGCTATTGACTCGTTCACCTCTCTCGTCCTTCAGGATCGGCGGCTCGAAGTTCTGTTGATGACGATATCGTCTACTAAAGTGTAGGACTCGTCTCCCTCAACGGAGCGAAGCGGCGATGGAGCTTGCCACACTCGTCGCGAACAGACAAGTGTCCCCCACGGGCGGCGTACGTGAGAGCTTTTCCATCCAGGGTAATCTGATGATGAATGACGACGGGTTGGTCACCAGGCTGCTCAGGAGCGCTCGAAGGACGTGTTGCCTGGACAGCGAGGAGTGACGGAACAATGAATAACTGAACAGCCACAGTGGCGGGACACCAGTTCCGCTTGACCCCCCGCATTAGTTCAATCCTCTTTGAATTGCCACTCTTCCAGCTACATGATTCGGCACTGCGCATCAGTCACGTGGGGTATCCGCACCCATTCATACCCTTGGACTTTCTTCCCTCGAGGCAGGTACTCGATCTCCATCACCTTTTTCCCCCGACGGATTTTCAGCTTCGCTTTCATGTCCGGGTTGCTGCGCAATGCGTCCAAATCAACCGGCTCAAGGACCTCATCGTCGTTGCGTAGACCGGCCGCTTCCGCGGCGGAGCCCTTGATCAAACCGTGAATCAGGCGAGGGGGAATATACAGGGACGCGCGTTCATCAAATCCCACCTCAAAGGTGCGTAACTCCACTGGCCGCCGTTCAAAGCATCGTCCAAATGCCTCCGAATCCGCCACGAGGGTGTGCCCTTCGACCATCACAGATTCGAACTCTTTGAGAGCACTTGCCCCGAGGACCGCTTCGACGGTTTCCAGCCATGTTTGCTGGGTCGGCTCCTTCCCGTGTCTTTGTCGATCGATCATTGAAAGAACCAAATCATCAAGCGACACTTTCCCCTTTGTGACGGTTCGTAACTTGGCGTTGACATCCACAAAGTAGAAGAAGCCGCGATCGTAAGGCACGATCTGCGCATTTCGCGTTGTCCAAAAATATTTTGGAACCTGGTCGTTGGGGAGATTGATCAACGGATTGGTGTAATACTGAACCGCTTTGCGGTTGATCATGTCCAAAAACTGGGGAATGGAAAGAAGTCCCACGCGAAACATTTGCACGCGCGAGTAATACTCCGCCAGCCCCTCTCCATACCACGAGATCAATCCCGGCGTCCCTTCCAGGCTGCCCACGAAATGGTGGACCATTTCATGAGCGATCACTCCGTCGACGTTTCTTGTCAGGTTGGCGTCCGTCGGGAGGAACAACATGAACGAATTAGTGAGGGCGGCGCCTCCCTCGGACACGTTATCCGGCCCTTCGCGCATGAAGACACGAAACGGAGGAGGATTAGAGTCTTGGAAAAAAGAGCATAGCGCCGAATAGGCCTTTGCGGACCGGGCCATCACCTCTTCCGCGTTAAAGGGGGGTGTCCCGATCCAGGCCGCGCTGAAGCCGTCCGCTCCCCCGTCCGCAGGATATCTCTTCAAGGGACCGGCCATGAAAAAACTGGCTAAAAGGGCTTCCATCGGCACTTGCACCTGGACATCGCCATTGCCCAGGCTCGATGCCCCTTGCGAACCGGCCTTCATATTCCCGAGGTCCCAGCTCAGGTGAACATCAAAGACCCGTTTGTCATCAGGAAGCAGTAGGAAGCCGGCACCCGCGCCGCTCACGCCTCCGCCATTAGGCCGGAGGTCAAAGGGAGGCCCCGGGTTCGGATGCGGGGTCGCCAAATGGTATCGGTATTTCGCCGCAATGGTGCCCCTTATCGGCTGAGCGGCTTGCCAGCGCCGATAGTACACAAATCCGCTGGCGTCGGGTGCGTCATCGGTCTGATCAAGCCGGACCGCCCCGCTTTCGCCTCCCACGACAAGGTCTTTCACTCCATCGGCGATTCCGCGCACCCCTCCGAAGACGACAGGAATCTTGAGCGTAAAGGGAGCGTTGGCCGGCTCCACTCCCAGTCTAATGGTTGTGGACACCTCCACGTCTGTCACCTGGCTCGCCGCGTTTACGACGGGACGGAGGACCAGGTCCATACGGGGCCGATCCTTCTGATTCTCGGCGGCACTTTCGTGTTGCAGCGCAGCCCGCGCCGCTTCCGGGGACGGTCCTCCGGCCAGGATCCAAACCAGACCGACAAACACACCTGCTCTCCCAAAATTGAAAGCTGGACGCATTACCATTCCCTTGGCTGGTCTTCTTGTCGCAGGGATATCACACGCGACGAATAATTCGCCCTCAGAAGGCCTCGAACTAGAAACTGAATTTCACCGCAAGTTGCATGATTCTGGGATTAACTGATGTCCCGGTGATCACTCCAAAGTTTCCCGAACTCGTATCGCTCCCGGGATTTGAGAATTGCGGCGTATTGAACGCGTTGAACAGTTCCGCGCGCAGGATCACGTTCATGGTTTCTCGCAATTGGATTCTTTTGGAGATGGCCATATCAAAATTGAATTGTCCCGGACCTGTGGCAATGCCGACGCCACTGTTGCCGAACCCGGTCGCAATCCCGTCTGATCCGACCACGGGCCAGGCGAAATCGCCGTTCGAATCGGTTGCAATGCAGCTGGCATTGAAATAGTTATTCAGCCTGCTAGTGACCGAGCCCGATCCAGTGAGGCCGGCAGGGGCGCAGCCCGGGGCCAGTTGGACCCGATCGTTGGTAATGCCAAACACATTGAGGGTATTTCGACCCGTAATTGTCAGATGCTGGCCGGTTTGGAGCGTGGTTACCCCTGACACGGACCAACCGCCTAAGAACATCCCTTTCAAGTCTCTCAAGTTCTTCGGACTGGGCAGTTCGTAGACGTAACTGAAGACAAACCGATGGTCTCTCGAGAACAGACTGGGGCCATATCGCGAGGAAGGATCATTCTGATTTCCCGTATTGCTTCCGCCTGCCGTCAGGGTTTCCGGATCCACTCCGTCCGTGTCTAATGTCTTGGAAAAGGTATAAGAGGCGAGAAACTGCAAGCCGTTGCTGAACCGTTTCGTGAGACTGGCCTGAAGGCCGTTGTACCACATGGCGCCTGCCGTTTCGAGTTGCCGCACCCCCTCCTCACCCGAACTGAAGCCCACGTATGGAAGACGTTGGGCGATGTTGTCGAAGGTGTTGGTGGTCTCTCCTCGAATGGGGTTGGAAGCGCTGGCCAACAAGGCTTGGTTCAAGCCGCGCGCTCGAATGATATGCGTTCCCCGCGTCCCCACATAACCGATCTCGAATAACAGGTTGTGAGACAGGTCGGCTTGAATTCCTAGACTATATTGTTGCGTGATCGGAGGCCGATAGTCCTGAGCCAGTTCGATGATGGTCAGGTTTGTATCCGGCGAATAAGGCTGAAATAGCGGGAAGCTTGAAATCGCAGGCGTGAAGGCTCCAAAGGGCTGGCCCGCCGAAGCCGTCCCATTGCATGTTGCGGCGCAGACGCGCAGCAGGCCGAAGGGAGGATCTGTTTCCAGCTGGAACGTGGCCTGGCCCACCGGGCGGGTGTAATAAATCCCATAGCCGCCGCGCAGCACCAGCCGGCTCGAGTTTGGCAGCATCTGCCACGCCAGGCCAAAGCGCGGCCCCAGAGTGTTCTGCCCGACACCGGCAATGCCCAGATTGTTGTCCCTTCGGGTGACGCCGTCCGGAACTGTCCCGGAGAAATTCGAGGGCACCGTGTATCCCTGGAGGGTACCCGCTGCGGGCGGGTTTTGGTTGGCCAATGCCGGATCGAAATTCCCATTGCGACCCAGCTCATCGCCCAGCTCTCCGATGCGCTCATAGCGGAATCCGAGGTTGAGCGTGAGTCGGGGGGCAACTTTCCAATCATCCTGCACGTACCCAAAACCATCCCAGGTTCTAAAGGCCCGATCCGGCAGACCGAGGAAGTCGATGGACACGAGGATATTGCTGAAGACGTGCGTGCCGTTCTGGGCCCCATTCAACCCCAGCAGGAAGTCCGGCCAGGTCGGGTACAGGTTGGTCCCCTGAAAGCGGAAGTTCTGAACGTCGTCGTAATTTCGAACGATTCCCCCTCCGAATCTCAGGTTGTGCTTGCCATGCACATAGGATAGGGAATCAGTCCATTGAAAGATGTTTTGAATGCTCGTCTGATTGCCGGCACCGCCAATTTGACAACAACCGGAGATATAGATCGAAGGGAGACTGTCATAAAAAGAAGAGGTATTGGCACCCACGCTGGAGAATGTAAAGGGATTCTGTTGGTTGACCGTCACCGTGGTCCGGTGGTATCCAAACTTCGCTTCGTTGATCATATGGGGGCTGATGATATAGGTGTGCGAGAAGGAGAGCACCTGGAACCGTTCTGGCTGGCTGCTGGGAGATCCGGGAAGACCGGTTTGGACTTGGTTGGAGATCGCTCCTCCAGGAAAAGTCACCGTCTGGCTGCTGTCGGCGAAGAAGTAATGAGCGGCGATCCGGCTCTTGTCGCTATGAATATAATCGATGTCTCCCAAGGCCTGGTCCTCGCTGAAGCTGCAAGGATCGTGAAATACGGAGAAGCCCCGCACGGCGGTCGGACGAGAGGCATCAATCGACTGGGGGTTGGGGATGAGGAATTGACCGTTCGGCAGCTTTAACTGCAGCAGGTTGAGTGAAACAGGATTGATGTTTGACCCGTTGGCGGCAACCGCTGGCCCCACGCGACCAAAGGCGTTTTGGAATAAGCCTCGCTGCCCGGCAAACAACGCCCCAATAGCAGCCGCAGATCGGTCATTCGTCAAGGGTGGAAGCAGGAGGCTGGAACTGCAGGTCGCGGCGACACCGTTCTTTTGGCGGGTCCCTTGATAGGAGGCGAAGAAGAAAAGCTTGTCCCTCCTGATCGGACCTCCAATGGTCCCTCCAAACTGATTCTGGTGCAAGGCGGCCTTGGGCTGCCCAGCCAGGTTTGAGAAAAAGTCGTTCGCGTTGAGTGCCTTGTCTCGATAGAACTCGAACAACGTGCCGTGGAAGTTGTTGGTCCCGGACTTGGTGACAATGTCCACGTTGCCCCCGGCGTTCCGTCCAAAACTCGCGTCATATTGACTGGTCTGGACCTTGAACTCCTGGATCGTATCGGGATTGGGGATCGCCACTCCGCCGGTCAACGAGCCCATGCCGGCGAGATCGTTGATTCCCAGTCCATTCATCTGGAAATTGTTGTCAATGGCACGGGCGCCATTGACGTGAACCCCGCCTTCACTGCCGACCAGCCCGCCGTTGCCTCGCCCGAGATCCCCGGCGTTGGTTACATCGGCAACGATCCCCGGCGAGAGCCCGAGAATCTGCGTGTAGTTGCGGGTCACTAACGGAAGATCTGTGAGGGCCTGCTCGGAAACGATTCTTCCCTGCGCACTGGATTCTGTCTGGACAAGCTGCTCAGTGGCACTGACTTCGATGCGCTCTGTAATGGCGCCCACATCCAGCCGCACTCTCACTTGAGCAACCTCGGTGACGGAGACGGCGATGTTGGAAAGCTGTATTGTTTTGAAGCCGGACTTCTCAACTCTAAGCCCATACAAACCGGGGGGAAGGAGCTGGAGACGGAAAGTCCCTTCCGGCCCCGAGACGGTGGTACGCGATTCTCCCGTTCCATTGTTGGTGGCCATGACCTTGGCGTCCGGAACCACCGCTCCACTGCTATCGAGGACGGTGCCTGCGAGCGCTCCCGTTCCAGCACTTTGGGCCCAAACGTTGAATGGCGTCACTCCAAACAGCACGGCCACTGCAATGGTTAAAAGCGTTTTGAGTTCCATTGATCTTACTCCTTCCCACTTCGGCTAGATTTATAGAGAGAATCGCCCCATTCGATAATGTGGATCATCGTTTCTGCGCCGATTAATGCCACCCGTTACTTCGGGTACACTTATTAAGAGCTTATAAATAAATTGTATAACTAAGAGTTGACGATAAAACTTATTTTATGGCTCTTGCTCCATGTTTTATCTGTCACTAATTGAAAAATAAACTGTTATAATGTTTCGCTCCGCATCATATATATCAATTGTTTTTGTAAGTCAAGCGCATACTTACAAAAAATATTTGACAGTTAACGTCTGAATCGGTAGGCTTAAATCGAAGGGACAATCCAAGGTGGCTTCGGGTGTTGTCCTTTTCCCAGATTTCCGTAAAATTCAGGGACAGAGTTTGTTCACTCCCGCGGAGAGGATGGGAAATCCTCTGAAACTCATTATTGTGGGCTGGGGAGAACTACACGATGACGACAAAGCGGAAACCTCCTAAGGCGCTTTCATTACAGGGCTCCCAGGTAAGAAACACAACCGGATCCCGCCGCCGACATATCCAGATGGATCCCGCACACCCTTTTAGTGACGCTGTATTGGTGGGAGATACTTTGTACATGTCCGGCCGCATTGGACTGGATGAGGCCCGGAGCAAGGTGCCAGGGGATATCGAGGTTGAAGCGCGCAATGTGATGGAAGACGTAAAATCCGTGCTACGCGAGGCGGGCATGCAGATGGACGATCTGGTGTATGTGCAGATCTTTTGTTCCGACATGTCTCTATGGGATCGCTTCAACGAGGTCTATTGCTCCTACTTCAACGGAGGATTACCTGCAAGGGCATTCATTGGGGCGGGAAAGCTGCTCTTTGACGCCCACTTCGAAGTACAGGCCATCGCCATCAAAAGGCCGGAGTGACCGATCGGGAAGGTTTCTTGCCGAATTTTCTTCATTCCGCGGAGATCGAATATTGACCGGAGGGATTAATATAGGAGGAGGTCTGGTGTTGACCAAGCAGTTTTCCACAATCTCCTTAACGGAGTCAGCCATGCAGCCATCAGAAAAGATCCGTCTTCTCGAGTTCGTGTCCAGGCTCAGCCAGGGACTGGCCGATGCAATCGGCAAGAATTGCGAGGTCGTCGTCCACGATTTGAGTTCTCCCGAAAAGTCCATCATTGCCATTGCTAACAGCCACATCACTGGACGCAAGGTGGGGGACACGCTCGACGCCCTCGGGTTCCAATTGCTGAAGACCCCTCCTCCGGGCGACCTCCTCAACTACCGAACCAAGGCCAAGGACGGGAAGGTACTCCGTTCATCAACGGTTTTTCTTCGAGACGAGAACGGTGAGGTTTTTGGAGCGTTGTGCATCAACATGGACATTTCGGAGCTCATCAAGGTTCAATCATGGCTGCAAGACACCACTCAGGTGGAAAACCCCGTTGTGGAAGAGAACTTCGAACACACAGTGGACGAGGTTTTGGAGAACTTCATCCGGAGCGCGATCAACAGCAGCGGGAAAGACATTTCAGAACTGACTCGTGAAGACAAGATTGCCATCGTGGCACACCTGGAGGCCAATGGGGCGTTTCTCATCCGTTACTCGGTTGACCGAGTCGCCGATCTGCTGAAGATGTCCAAGTACAGCATCTATAACTACCTCGACGAAATCAAGAAAAGACAGGGCGTCTCCGAACTCGAAGGTGTCCGACCATCACGTAGCGAGTGATCCCCGGCGTAACATCCAAATACAACTTCAAGCGTGGGCGGGGATGCAATTTTCTTCCGCTGCGGAATCCGGCATTCAGAGAGACTTGCCAAAAGGAAACGCCCTCGGCACGACTCGATGCTGCTGCTGTATGTCGAACTATGGAATGATAGCCATTGAATGTGCCAGGAGGCCCGGACCGCTTCGGCGACGAGCCTCCGTCGTTTGACTGCTTCAATGAATCAATGTGGCGAGGTGTGCTCCCATCACAAGTTTGGAGGGCGAGGAATGAGAAGAGCGAGAAATTGTGCACGACTGATGCTGATCGGCTTGGCCTTGCAGTGCGGGGCGACTGTCTGGGCGAACGGCACGCCGGCGTCGGCGTCTGAAGGCCTGATTGCGCCCGCGACGGCCCGGCATCGCCTTCGCCTCCATGGCGTCGACATCACTTACCACGTCACCTGGTCGGAAACTGTCCTCGAGGATGAGACCGGGACTCCACAAGCGACAATCTCCGCGACCGGCTATGTGCGGGATGACGTGGGCGATCGCATGCGACGGCCGGTCATGTTTGCATTCAACGGCGGACCTGGCGCGTCCTCCTCGCTGCTCCATTTCGGGCTGCTCGGCCCTCGGTTGCTGACCGATCCGGACGCGAACGGCGTGCGCAAGTTGGTGGACAACAGCGAGAGCCTGCTCGATGTGACGGACCTCGTGCTCATCGATCCGGTCGGCACGGGCTTCAGCCGGGAGATCAAGCCGGATGGCGGCAAGGCCTACTGGAGTCCCGCCGGTGACTCGAAGGCGGTCGAGACGCTGGTCCGCAACTGGCTGCACGACAATGGCCGGACCAGTTCGCCAATCTACTTCATCGGCGAGAGCTATGGGGGGTACCGGTTGGCCGAGATGGCGAAGAACATCGGCGACCTGAACGTCGCCGGGCTGGTCTTCATTTCCCCGATAACCGACCGCTCCGGGACGAGCGGGCGCGGCAACGACCAGCCGTTCATTTTTGCGCTGCCATCGATGGCGGCGACGGCCTTCGCACAAGGCAAAATCCAGACCAACGGGCGCAGCGTCGAGCAGGTGTTCGAGGAGGCGCGCGCTTTCGCCCAGGGCGATTATGCGGTCGCGCTCCAGCAGGGGGAGGAGTTGCCGGCCGCCGAGCGTGACCGGCTGGCGGAGCGCATGTCGAAGCTGATCGGTCTGCCCGCCGCCCCCATCGCCGCCGCCAACCTCCGGGTCGATACCCAGGATTTCCTCGAGCAACTCGTGCCAGGCAAGATCGTCGGCCGGATCAATACGCGGGTCTCGGCGCCCAAGCCGGACGGGCCACTCATCCCCGGCCGAAGCAAGGCGGCCGACGACCCGGCGCTCAACATGGGCGCCTCCAACATCAAAAAATCGGTGTGGATCCGCGACTATCTGTGCACCGAGGTCGGGGTGAAGACCGACCGCGATTACATCTCTTTGACGCTTGACGTGAACTTCTCCTGGAATTGGAGCTCGGGATCGCCCAAGGCGGAGGACAACAGCTACTTCAACATCACTCCCAACATCGCCAAGCTGATGAAGGAGCGCCCTCGGTCGCGCCTCCTGCTGATCGGAGGCTATTACGATCTTGCAACCCCTGTCCTCTTGCAGCGGTACGCGCTGACACACAACGGGGTGCCGCTCGATCGGACGAAAATACACGTCTTCGCCTCAGGCCACGCGCCCTACGACGAAGACGAGGGTCGCATGCGGGTCACCTCGGAGCTCCACGAGTTCGTGGCGAAAGGCTCGCAAGGTACGCCCGAGTCACGCTAGGATTCGCAGCAAGATCCCCTTTCCCCTTTTGATAATCGCTTTAAGAATTGGCTGGCATCTCCCACAAGAGAGATCATCAACGGTTGTCGGTACCTGGTCTCAACGGGTTGTTGCTCAAATGCGGTTTTTTGGCTCGAGGAATTGCTCAGGGGCCAGAATTCCACAGGCCGATTCCCAAAGAGGCTCCGGAACCCAAAATGGGATCAAAACGGCTTTGTCCGGGGAAAATCGCCGGATCATGGAGCATCGTTGCCAACGCTAAGGCCACTCGTTGCGGGCCTCGCGCATAGCAAACCAAAATGGCGATGTTCTGAAGGGTGGGCGTCAGATACTCTTGAATCTTCGCACGCCATAGTCGGCCGCGGTCACCGTCTCCGCCGCCCTCCTTCGGCTCGAAGAAAGGGGAGAAGGACCAGCCGTATGCCGAGATTTTCCATCCGACCTAATCCTAATTGAAGCTTGGAAGGATTCGACCCGATTCATTTTCACTCTCCTTGGCTTTTCCTTGACATCTTTACGCGCACAAGGTTAGGATTCGTGTTCTTCAGGCCCTGTTCCCTATGCTCGGCGAGACTATATCTCACTATCACATTTTGGAAAGATTGGGTGGCGGTGGCATGGGTGTCGTGTATAAGGCCAAAGACACCCGGCTCGACCGCAACATCGCCCTAAAATTTCTGCCGGATGAATACTGTGCGGATCGTCAGGCGGTGGAGCGATTCCAGCGTGAGGCCCGCGCGGCCTCAGCCCTGAATCATCCCAACATCTGCACCATTCACGACATTGACGAGTACAATGGGAGGCCTTTCATCGCTATGGAGTTGTTGGAAGGCCAGACCCTGAAGCATCGAATCGAAGGTCAACCGATCCCGGTCGATGAACTCCTCACCCTGGGGGTCCAGATTGCCGAGGGTCTGGAGGCCGCGCATGCGAAGGGGATTGTTCATCGCGATATCAAGCCTGCCAACATCTTCATTACTGTACGCGGCCAGACCAAGATCCTGGATTTCGGCTTGGCCAAGCTGGCCCCGAAGCGGCCGCGACCTCTAGGAGAGGGCGGGAGTTCGATTCTGGCGACCGTGGCCAAGCCCCCGGAGGACCTGACCACCCCGGGCACAGCGTTGGGCACCGTCGCCTACATGTCTCCCGAGCAAGCGCGCGGCCAGGACGTGGATGCACGCACGGATATTTTTTCTTTTGGCGTCGTGCTCTACGAGATGGCGACCGGTCAACCGGCGTTTTCGGGCAACACCTCCGCCGTCATTTTTGACGCCATTCTCAATCGCGCGCCCATTTCATCGGTGCGGTTGAATCCGAGATTGCCGGCTGAGTTGGAGCAAGTGATCAATAAAGCGATCGAAAAAAGCCCGCAGGCGCGCTACCAGACGGCGGCCTCTTTGCGGGCAGACCTGCAGCGATTGAAGAAGGATTCAGATTCGGGGCGCGCGGCAGTCGCCGGCGTCGCGCCGGCGGAAAAATCGGTGGCCGTCCTCTACTTCGAGAACCTGAGCGGAGCCAAAGAGGACGAATACTTCCGCGACGGGATGACTGAAGACGTCATCACCGAACTTTCAAAGATCAGGAATCTGCGCATCTTCCCGCGAGCGGCCGTGCTGGCGTACCGCGACAAACCAGTCACCGGCCCGCATGTGGGCCAGGACTTAAACGCCACTTATGTGCTGGGCGGCTCGTTGCGCCGTGCCGGCAACCGCCTGCGGATTACGGCCCAGCTGGTCGAGACTCGATCGGGCCACTCGGCCTGGGCGGAACGTTATGACCGGGAATTGAAAGACGTTTTTGAGGTTCAGGAAGAGATCGCCCGAAGCATCACCCAGGCTTTGCGCATCACGCTCACGCCGCAGGAAGAGAAGGCCATTGCCCACAAGCCAACCGAGAACACTCAAGCCTACGACTACTTTCTCCGGGGCCGCAGCCATGCCCGGCGCGAGACCCGTTCAGACATGGAATTTGCAATGCAAATGTACGAACAGGCCATCATGCTCGATCCCGGTTTTGCGCTGGCACACGCCGGACTCGCCAACGCTTGCGCCACCGTGTATGAATGGCACGAGAAATCTCCCCGTTGGATAGAAAAGGGACTGAGCTCGTGCGAGCAAGCTTTGAAGTTGGAACCCCAGCTTGCGGAGGCGCTGGTGGCCCGGGCTCGCATCCTTTATGCCCAGAAGAAGTATGACGAAGCCATTCAAGATGCACGGCTGGCCATCGACCGCAAGGCGGATTGCCCCGGTGCCTACAATGTTCTGGCACGATGTTATTTTACGTCGGACCGCTGGGAGGAAGCCGTCGCCCTGATCGATCGCGCCGTGGAGGTGAATGGGGATGATTACAATATGTACATCCCCCTGGTTAATTCCCTGGAGAATCTGAAGCAGCCGGATGCGGCGCGGGAGCTGCGTGATCGCCACCGGGGCGTCCTCAAGCAGCAACTGGAGCTCGTTCCAGAAGACGTCCGGGCCCGGATCCTGCTCGCTGCCCACCACGCCTCTTTCGGAGACACCGGGGCGGCGGGGCAGGAGCTTCAAGTCGCCGTGGCGCTTCGTCCCAACGATTCCAACATTCTATATAATGCAGCCTGTGTCTATGGGCTTCTAGGAAGGAAGAAAGAGGCGTTGGAATCGGTCAAAAAAGCGATAGCAGCCGGCTATCACAATCTGGATTGGATTGCCCGTGACGCTGACCTTGCCTGCCTTCACGAAGAAGAAGAATTCCGCCACCTGGTTGGGCAGGCCGTGCGCAAGACCTAGCGGCGCCACCCCCTGCACCCCCCCCATTTTCTCCCCTGGGAGGCGCCTCGGGCCACCTCAAGTGGGTGGTCAAGGTCGGATTGAACCTCTCTCTTACCCAAACCCCGTAAGCGGTAAGTAATTCCAGATGAGTTTTGGTGTCAGGCTATCACGATCCCACAATTAGAATTTTCGGGTCAGATCTTTCCAATTCCTAATACAGGAAGATGGCGGGTGCCGCAGACACGTCTCTGGCGGCCGACTTTTTGCCCGGGCGGGCGTCTGTTTGCGATTCAGAAGAAATCAATGGTCCTGCCACGCGCGCGGAAAAGCCCCCGCCACAGGAACGTGGCGAGGCTACCAAAGCTGGATCACGCAAACGTGTAGGGGTCGCATCTCCACTATCCACTTTTGAGATTCGGTCTAAGGTGTCGCGGGGTGGCGCATACCCCAGATCTATCGGGTTGCGCGGTTTCCTTGGGAACTGGAAGAAGGGGACAGAAACCTCTTTCAAAGCATCTTTCAAGTTTCTATAAGAACAGGTGTCTGTCTCCATCAGATAGCTTGAGGGAAACTGGACCAGGAAGCCTACCCTTTCCTGCAAACCGCATTGACTATACAATCAGGCGTGGAGGTGATCATGCGAGCGAAACGAGTTTCATTCGGGGTGCTCTTTGCGTCCTTACTTATGCTGAGTTGTGTGGCAACGCCGATGTCGGCGGGGCAACCTGTCAATCTGACTGCGTCCGACGGGACCCTTCTCAAGGCGACCTATTTCGCTGCGGCCAAGCTGGGGCCCGGAGTCCTGCTCCTTCATCAATGCAACCAGCAGCGGAAATCTTGGGACGTGCTCGCCGCAAGGCTCGCCGAGGCGGGAATCAACGTCCTTACCGTCGACTACCGGGGGTTTGGCGAGAGCGGGGGCGCTCCCTTTGACAAGCTGACGCCCCAGGAGCAGAACAAGATCGTTACCGACACATGGCCCGGCGATATCGACGTGGCGTTTCAATACCTCGTGTCCCAACCGGGTGTGACTCGCGACGTGGTTGGCGCCGGCGGAGCCAGTTGCGGGGTCAATAACTCCATCCGGCTGGCCCGGCGGCATCCGGAGGTGAAGTCGCTCGTGCTGCTCTCCGGCGGGACCGATCGCGAGGGGCGACTGTTCCTCGAATCCTCGAAGAACCTGCCGGTATTCACCTCCGCGGCGGAGGATGACGCGTTTGGCCGTTTGACGGAGATGATGCAGTGGCTGTTCAGCGTGTCCTCCAACCCCGCCAGCCGGTTCGAGCACTACGCCAAAGGAGGGCACGGCGTGGAAATGTTCGCAGTTCACCCTGAGCTGCTAAGCCGGATCACGGAGTGGTGGGGGGCCACCCTGATGAAGAGGCCGGTTAGCCCGCCGAAAGCGAATGGATCTCCGCTGGAGCCGCGAGTGCTCAGCACTTTGGAGTTGATTGACCAACCGGGGGGCGCCGGCAAAGCTGGAAAGACCCTGGCGGAGGCCCGCGTAAGCGATCCGAAGGCCAGCCTGTTCCCCGAATTCATCGTCAATTTACTCGGTTACGAGCATCTCCAGCGCGCCGACACGAAGGGGGCCGTGGAAATCCTGAAACTGAATGTAACGGCGTATCCCCAGTCCCCCAATGTGTATGACAGCCTTTCGGACGCTTACCTGGCGGATGGCCAAAAGGATTTGGCGTTGGAGAATGCGAAGAAGGCTTTGGAACTGCTTGCGAAGGACACAATCGACCCGGACCAGCGCCGGAATGCCATTCGAGACAGCGCGGAACAAAAATTGAAACAACTTGGCCAGACCCGCCCGTAGATTGGGTGCGATTCAACGGATGTGGCGATTGCCACTCGACCTGACCCTACCTAACTTTTTGGAGGAAAATGTCATGCGTCAAATCAAGGCCTGTCTTTTTGCAGTTCTTGGAAGTTTGCTTCTGGGCGCACCCAGTTTGGCTCAAACGCTCAGCACTTGCCCGCCGACACCGAAAACGAACCTGGAGAGTCTGGAGGACATCCCGGGAACGGTCATTATCCGGGGCACCACTCCAATCGGAAGCATCTCATCCAAAGCGGCGACAGGAACGGGAACCGTGACGGTTCGGTTCAGCGAAGTCGCCGATGCCGGAAGTAACCGCCGGGAGTATGGCATCGCCATCGGCGTTGCTGAGGGCACTCACCTCCACGAAACGGTCGCGGTCGATTACGAAGAGATCGCATCGCTGCTCAACGCCATCGACTATTTGAACACGCTCGACTGGTCGGCCACCTCTCTGAAAAGGTTTGACGCCGTTTACACCATGAAGAATTCCTTTCGAATCGCGGCCCTCGCCCGACAACGGTCCAGCCCCATCGAATTTGCCGTCCGAACTTGCCGCCTGAACGAAACCACCGTCCTGCTCTCGCGGGATCAGTTGGCTCAGCTTCGCGGATTCATCGAACAAGCCAGAACCCAATTGGATATGCTGCGCGCCGGCAAATAACCGGCATGTTGGGGTCGCATCTCCACCATCGATTCTGCTTCAAAGCCCTCTCGGCTTGATCTGTGGAAAAAGAAGTCGCCTTCAATATGCCTACAATGCATTTCCATCATGTCGGGATATATTTGTGATCCCCCCCCCATTTCGATTTTTTCAAGAAATGGGGGGTGAAGCAGAATCGACATTCGACAATCAGTGGTTTTTGAGACCCATCCCCACCGTTTCTTTCCATCGTTTCATTCTTTTTGCCTGGCGTCATCGGTGAATGATGCCACGCCCCAAGTCCTCCGATTCTTCAAATTTTCTGGAAGATGAACAAATCGCCGGCGACCGGCTGACCCCTCTCAAATCGAAGCGTGACCGAACGGACTCGACGCTCGACCAGCCCCGTTTCCTCAGCGAGTCGCCGGATATAGGCTTGGGGATGGGCATAACGACCGCTGGGTCGAAGAACGTAATGATGTCCTTTGCATGACTCGACCGAAAATGCCAGCAGCCCGCCCCGCCTGAGAGTGTTGAACACGGCGCCGAAAACCTTCACCAGGTCTCCCTGGTAACAAAAGACATCTGCCGCAAAAACCAGATCAAAGGCTCGCGGTCGAGTGCGCATTCGTTCAGCCAGCTCTCCGACAATCAATTCGTCATAAGTACCAAGGGCACGAGCCTTATTGATCATGCCGGGCGATAGGTCAACACCGACCAGATGAGTGCCCAATCGCCTCAACAAATGTGCGGCTAGGCCGGTCCCGCAGCCGGCATCGAGAATTCTGAAAACTTGTGGAGCGGCCCTTCGGCCGATGGCTGAACTGTCCTTTCTAGACCGCCCTTTGGATGCAATCCTGTCGTTCGCCCGAAGCTGCCTGACGATTCTGCAAAGCACTTCAGGTACCCTGTACTGAAGTTTCCGGATCAGATGCTTATCGTAGTCGAGCGAGAACTGGTTAAAGAAAGCCCTCAGATAATCTCTCGGCGGCGCTGGCGGGACAGAGGTGCCTCCGAGCGCGGCGATGAAGTAGTTGAGGGTGGCGTTGCCCGGGTCCATATTGCGGGCTCGCTGATAGGCTTCCAACGCTTTGTCGTGGCGATCGAGCGCGATCCAGGTGTGACCAAGGTAAAGGATCGCAAGGGGGTCCGAAGGGCGGAGTTTCACCGCCCGCCGGAACGCCGCAAGTGCTTCATCGCAGGAACCGGCACGGAGGCGGATATTGCCAAGCTGAACAAGCGATTCATAATCCCGATTCAGGTTGTGAGCATGAGCGCGAGCTTTCCGGGCCTCCTCCTTTCGACCACATGTCTCAAGAGCGACGGCGAGGTTTCCCCAAGCCACGGCCGAATATGGGTTCAGGGTGATGACTTTACTGAACATTTCCGCAGCCTTCTCGAACTGACAGCGTCTCAGACAGACTATGCCGATGTTGGTGTAAGCATCTTCATTTGTCTCGTCAAGCCGTATGGCTGCTTTCCATGCGGCCATGGCGCCTCGGAGACGGTTGTGCTCATAATGGATGAGGCCGAGGTTGTAACGGAAGCCGGCATCCGCCGGGCTTAGCCGAATGGATTGCCTGACCAGTCTGAGCGCCCGCGCGCTCTGGCCGGTCCTGAAGGCGACGAACCCGAGGAAGTGAAGAGCGCGGGGGTGATGGCGATTCTCTGCCAATGCAGAACGGAATGCGGCCTCGGCTTTACGATGCTCCCCTTTGAGGAATAGAGCCAAGCCTTCGCGGAAACACCTTTCGGTGGCGCGTGTGGACATGCCAACTCTCCACCGCCATCTCTATAGCGCAGTCCCTGTCGCTTTGTCACCTTGCATCCACACTCATCAGTCGGAGCCGCATTAATTGGGGTCGTATCTTTGCATTCTTCATTTCAATGTGGGGCAGCCTGACCCCCAATGCGTGTTGCCTACCAGTGCCTAACCGCCGGCAATGGCCCCGATGATCATGAAGGGCTCGGCCCCGGACGCGACCGCGTCGGGGAGCGGCGTGTCCGGCGGGTCATGAGACAGGTCCTGCTCGCAGGCGAAGAACCGCAAAAACGGCCGGCGCTGTTGCGTCATGTGGTCGCGAATCGTACCGCGCAGCATCGGATAGCGAGCCTCGAGCGCGTCGAGAACCGAGCGCGTGGTGACTTGACCCTTGATCTCGAGCTCCACCTCGCTGCTGACGTGGGCCAGGGTCCGAAGATGTTGCGGGAGGGTGACTCGAATCATGGCAACGTCTGGACCTCGACAGAAACTACGGCCGGAAGATCCCGGACGATGGGGGCCCAGCTGTCTCCGGCGTCCGCCGAGGCGTACACCTGTCCGCCCGTGGTGCCGAAATACACGCCGCATTGCTCGAGCGAGTCGACGGCCATCGCGTCGCGCAACACGTTGACGAAGCAATTGCGTTGCGGCAGACCTTTAGTGAGCGCTTCCCACTCGTTTCCGCCTGTCTGGCTGCGGTAAACGCGCAGCTTCCCATCCAGCGGAAAGTGCTCCGAGTCGCTCTTGATCGGGACGACGTAAATGGTCTCCGGCTCGTGCGCGTGCACATCGATCACAAATCCAAAGTCGGTCGGGAGGTTCCCACTGACCTCCTGCCACGAGTCCCCGGCGTTGTCGCTGCGCATAACATCCCAGTGCTTCTGCATGAACAGCACGTTCGGGCGCGACCGGTGCAGTGCAATTCGGTGAACGCAGTGACCGACCTCGGCATCCGGATCCGGGATGTATTGGGACTTCAGCCCACGGTTGATCGGCTTCCATGTCTTCCCGGCATCGTCCGTACGGAAGGCGCCCGCCGCCGAGATGGCGATGTACATCCGCTGCGAATTGCTCGGGTCGAGAAGGATCGTGTGCAGGCACATGCCACCGGCGCCTGGGTGCCAGCCCGGCCCTGATTCGTGGCCGCGCAAACCCGCGAGTTCCTGCCAGCTCTTTCCGCCGTCGGTGGATCGGAACAAGGCGGCGTCTTCCACTCCGGCGTAGACGGTATCCGGATCCGTCGTTGAGGGTTCAAGATGCCAGACGCGCTTGAACTCCCAGGGATGGGGCTTACCGTCGTAAAACTGATGCGTGGTGAGGGGTTTGCCGGTTTCTGGCGTTGTGTCGTAAACGAATTTGTTGCTTTCGCCGGCAGGCATGCCGCCAGGCGCGATCGTGATCCCGCCTCCGGGCGCCTCCCACGTCTTGCCGCCGTCGCTGGAGCGCTGGATCACCTGACCGAACCATCCGCTGCACTGCGACGCGTACAACCGATTGGGATCAGCGGGTGAACCCTTGACGTGGTAGACCTCCCACCCCGTGAAGTGCGGACCACTGACCTTCCATCTTTTGCGCTTGCCGTCCGACGTCAGGATAAACGCACCCTTGCGTGTGCCGACCAATACTCTTACCTTGCTCATTCGCACTCCTTCCTTTCTTTTGAGTTTGTCATGAAATCTCCGGCGCCTGAAGAGACCCCGGATTTCGCTTCTACGATCTTGACCCAATCTTTCACGACTCTTTTAAGCACTCCTCGTCGTCAAAGGGGTTCCTTCCCCCGTGACTACTACACCGCCGCGTTCTTGAAGAAGATAGATTATAGCGACGGATGACAGTATCTCGCAAGGTGCTACGCTTTGGTAGCCGGGATGCTCCGCTCGTTGGAGCATCCCGGAAATCCCGAGGTTGGTATACTCTCCCGGACTAATGCAAAAGCCCGGGATTCGCCAGAGACCGGCGAATCCCGGCTACCAAAAACGCCGCGAATGGCATGACTCGCGCGGCTTTAACAACAGCCATAAGTGAGTTGAAGAAGACACCCTCCCGTCTCTATCTCCGAAAAGTGCACCCTTTGCCTTGGGAGCTGCCCCGATGGGTCGGGGCGGGCCCTTGCGACCGGCAGAGGGAAACCCGCCCCGATGGATCGGGGCACTCCCCAAATTCCGTGTGAATCTATCTTTGTGCAACATCGATTGTCACTCTATTATCAAATCCTCCACAGGATTTCGCATCGGGATGAGCGCGCGCAACTGCCTGTCTCGCAAGTAAAGCCCTCCCCAAACCAGCACGCCGAATCCAATGGGAAAAAGGAACAATGGATCCTCGACGCGCACCTGGGTAGCAACAGCACCGCCAAGATACCCGGTCAACAAGATGGCGCCCAGGACGGAGGTCCGGGGAATCGCATAGAGCACAACGCACGCCAATAAAACGATGCCGAGAGGCAGAACCACACTAGCGGGATACCCGAGCTTGACAGTTCCCTCCATAGCAGGAGCCAACTTCATCACTTTGACAATGGCGTCGAAGAGCAGGAGCGCCGCGACCAGGCCGGTAATGATGCGGCCCGCCCAGAGCGCTTGCTTTGAGACCGAAGTCGTTTGCGTAGCCGATTGCATGAATGTGTTCCTCCATTAATTCGCCGGCAGGTCCGGGATCTCCATGACCGGCCGGATTTCGACGGTGCCCTTGCGTGCGCCCGGAATTCGACCGGCAATGTTGATCGCCTCGTCGAGGTCCCTGGCATCCACCAGGAAGTATCCGCCGAGTTGTTCGCGTGTTTCTGCAAACGGACCGTCGGTGACGAGCCGTTTGCCATTGCGCACCTGGACGCTGGTCGCCGTCGAAACTGGTTGCAACGGATTGGCGGCAAGATACTGTCCGTTCGACTTGAGCGTATGTGCAAGTTGTGTCGACTCCCCGTAACACTCCTCCCGCTCAGCCTCTGTCCAGGCCTGTTCGTCGGCGTAAATCAGCAGCATGTATTTCATTTGCGTGTCTCCATGAGTAAATCGAACGGGGAATATTCAAATCGACCCCCCAATTCGAAAAAATTTTCAGCCAGGCATGTCGGTCGGTGCCGCCGCCATCGAAGCTGATTCTTGTTTCGAATCTGCCTGGGCAAGGAGTGGCGTGCCACCCCCTACTTCTTTCTGGATGCTTGCATGCGCAAACACTCTTCCTGCTCCCTGAGCTCAGGCGTAAGCGTGTCACCGAAGTCCCCCGCCTCGAACAACCTGGCGGATCTCGATCTCTGTGTCTTCGTTAAGGGGATTGGGGCAGTGTTTGACCCATGAGTCCATCTCCTTCTTATTTAAAGCAGCCTATTTGCTTGTTTCCATCTGTATATCGAACGCCGAGGATCGAAATCGACACCTCCGCAAAAAAAAATTACAATCAGGGGCATGCCACTTGATGCCACCCGGGCCGTCGAAACCGTCTATCGCTCCGATTGGGGCCGGATTGTCGCTGCCCTGATCGGGCTCGTCGGTGACTTCGACCTTGCCGAAGAGACAGCGCAGGAAGCCTTCGCCGCCGCCGTGGATCAGTGGCCGGTCACAGGCATCCCAGAGTTTCCGCGCGCCTGGATCATCCAGACGGCCCGGCACAAGGCCATCGACCGCATCCGGCGCAGGACTCGATTCGAGGAAAAACTTGAATCCTACGCCATCACCGGCCCGGTTCGCAACATCGAAGAGCCGGATTTCGACGCCAACAAAATTCCCGACGATCGCCTCCGCCTGATCTTCACCTCCTGTCACCCGGCGCTCGCCCTGGAAGCACAGGTGGCGCTGACGCTGCGCACGCTGTGCGGCCTTGAGACGGACGAAATTGCCCGGGCATTCCTCGTGCCTGCGGCGACCATGGCGCAGCGGCTGGTGCGCGCAAAGCGCAAGATTCGCGACGCCCGCATTCCCTATATCGTGCCGGAGACAGAGGACATGGCTCCGCGGCTCGACGCCGTGTTGACCGTGATCTATCTCATCTTCAATGAAGGCTATGCGGCCACTCGAGGCGGGCCGCTGGTGAGGACGGACCTCTGCGCGGAAGCCATCCGGCTGGGGCGCCTGGTGAGGTCGTTGGTGTCGCCCCCGCCACAGGCAGAAGCGACGGCTTTACTGGCCCTCATGCTGCTTCACGACGCACGGCGCGATGCTCGTCTCGATGAGGCGGGGGATCTTGTCGTTCTCGAAGAACAGGACCGCCGCCGCTGGGACCGGCGGCAGATCGCTGAGGCGCTGCCGCTCGTGGAGGAGGCATTCCGGGAAGTGCCCGGTGCATTCGCCCTGCAGGCGGCGATCGCGGCGGTGCATTGTCAGGCGGCGCGCGCCGAAGAGACGGACTGGCCCCGGATCCTAGGCCTCTACAATCTCCTCGAACACGCGCAGCCCTCTCCCATTGTGACGTTGAACCGTGCGGTGGCAGTGGCTATGGTGGAGGGCCCCCGGCCGGGACTCGCCATCATTAATGCGCTTGCCACCGCCGGCGATCTCGACAGCTATCACCTGCTGCATGCCGCCCGTGCCGATCTGCTGCGCCGGCTCGGATCCACAGTCGATGCGGCGGAGAGCTACAAAAGAGCGCTGGCACTGGTGACCAATGACAGCGAGCGCAGATTTCTCGAGGGGCGGCTCAATGAGGTGCAGCCACCGACAGCCTGACTTGACTCCGTCGACGAATATACCGGAGCGCCTTCGGGGATTTGATGCCTGGGGCTGATCCTCATCCCCGGCCTAAGAGGAGCGTTGCCCGCCTCGAAGCAGCACGAACACACCCGCCAGAGCGACTCCAAAGCACATGCCGGAGGCGATGAGCTGCAAAACATCTACGGTGTGAAAGCTGACAAAGCGGGGTTTTTGCATCAGGTTGAACAACCCGACCAGACCGATCAAAAGAGGCATCAAAAAACCTGTGGTAAGCTTCCGATGTGAATATGCCATGATGGAAGAATCCTCGAACCCGATCACTTTGTCAAGCCTGGGCAGTCGCACCCGGCCGCCTGATCTGGATCCATCGACGACGCAGGAGTTTTCCAGCCCTCCTTCTGGATCGATCGAGGTCCGGGTGCTTGGATCTTCACGATGCAAACTGCTTTCCCTCGATACAGTTATCCCACCCGCAATTCGGGGAGGACTCATTCAGCAAGTACCTGCCTGGAGAAGCGTTCCCAATCATGAGCAGACCGTGGAATATCCCTTGATCCTTGCGTATCGACGCTACTTGTGATAGAGTTCACATAGTCGTAGAAGCTGGCATTCTTGGGGTAGCGCCGGCAATACATTCGACGCAGTCAAAGGGGTTCGTGTGGACGCTTTGACTATGCAATACTTCTAAATCTTCCCCACCTAAAACATTCTCCTTTAGCAAGACGGAAAATACTGCAAGGATACAAGATCACGTCTTTCGATTAGTGCTCTGAGGAAATTCCATTCCTTAAGGGATGCCCGGCACTTGGTTTTCATTTCTGGTCCTGCGGTCCAAGGCAATCTGAGGTGCGATTCCTATCATAAAAGGGATCACTGTCCGGTAAAGGTGACTGCTGCCCGATATTGTATTTGGGTTGTCTCAAAGTGATCTGATCATACGACTCATTCCATTGGAAGGGAGGCGAGTATGCACCGCGCGAGGTTTTATTGCCCAAGAGGACTGCTCGGATGCTGGTTCCAGTTTTTGATTATGGTTGGCTGCCTCTGTGGTTTTGTATCCGAAGCAAAAGGCCAAACTTACCCTTTTGATGACATTACGCTACAGATAATTCAGGCCGCACCCCTATCTTCAAGCGAGATTAGTGGCAATCAGTTTTATTTTGGCACCATCCTCCTTTACAGAACCAATGAAGGGAGGTATGGGAAGCTGCTGGTCTTGGGATACGGCTACGACCTCACTATTCAGTGGAAGACGTTTAACTCGAATGGGACTGTCTTCTCTCAGGGAAGCGGTCTTGTCATCAGAGGAACATTCAGTGGCGATCTCGATAGTGGGACAGAGTCTTCCTTTGCCGACGTCGCGAGTGATTTCTATTGGGAGCAGGTGACTGGCACCGAGAGATATCTTGTGCCCAGACACGGGGCGCAGTTTGCCAAGTTTAACTGCTCTTACACCCTCGGTCCCTCGGCGTTTTTTGATGGTTTTGGCAGGGCCGCCTGGACGACCTCTCTGAACGTTTACACGCTGAGGGGGTGCGCCTGGACCATGACGGGTCTTCCCTCGTGGATAACGATCAATTCCGGCTCCAGCGGTAATGGGAACGGGACCGCCAACCTCACGATAGCGGCTAATCCCGGAAATGTTCTGAGGTATTCCAACCCCAGGGTGGGCGACGCTACGGGCGGCACCACATTCTTGGTCGCTCAGAACGGACAAAGTTGCACTGCCACTTTCAACCCTCCGAATGCAACGTTTTCACCCAGTGCCGGCACCGGTTCGTTTACCATGAGCACACCTGCAACATGTTTCTGGAACATTGGGAGTACGTCATGGGTGACGGTAACCAGTGTCACCGCATCCGCCGCGCCATTTGGTAATGGATATCGTGTAGGTAATGGGACTATCACCTACAGCGTGGCGGCAAACCCGGACACGAGTGATCGAACCGCAGATCCTGGCTACCCTTTCAACTTTCATATAACACAGAGGGGCCTCAACCAGTCTCTCACCCTCACGAAAGCGGGTTCTGGCACCGGCACAGTCACCAGTGCGCCGCCCGGAATCAACTGCGGCAGCACCTGCTCCTTCAGCTTTTCTTACAACCAGCAGGTCACCCTGACCGCACAAGCAGGTGCAAACTCGATCTTCACCGGATGGAGTGGCGAGGGATGCACTGGGACGGGAACCTGCCTCGTGACGATGACTCAGGCCAGAAATGTTACGGCCACTTTTGCCTTGATCGGGAGCCAGACGCTCACGGTCACGAAGGCGGGGTCAGGCACCGGCACGGTCACCAGTGTGCCCTCCGGAATCAACTGCGGCAGCGCTTGCTCCTCTAGCTTTCCCTACAACCAGCAGGTTGCCCTGACTGCACAGGCGGACCAGAACTCAAACTTTGGCGGCTGGAGCGGCGAAGGCTGCAGCGGGACCGGAGCCTGCAACGTGACAATGACCCAAGCCAGGAATGTGACGGCCACATTCACCCTGATCGGGAGCCAGACGCTCACGGTCACCAAGGCAGGATCTGGCACCGGCAGGGTCACCAGTTCGCCGTCCGGGATCAACTGCGGCAACAACTGCGTGTTCAGCTTCCCGTATAATTCACAGGTCACCCTCACGGCGCAGGCAGACACAAACTCTGATTTTGCCGGCTGGAGCGGCGAGGACTATAGCGGCACCGGGCCCTGCATCATGACCATGTCCCAAGCGCATAACGTCACAGCGAACTTTACGGCGAAGCAGGCCCCCGGCTCACAGGTGAATCTCCCCCTGCCATCATTGGGCGCAGGTAGCGTCTTGACGCAGGGAAGGGTTGGACCCGTACGTGCCGGCTATGCCACGGTCAGCATCGATTCCGGTGCGGTCCCTTACGGGACGGCCGTGTTTAGTTTTTCAGCGAACGGCATTGTCGTCAGTGAGGCGGGGGTTCCCGTATCTCCCCCCACAACGTCGGCCCGGCTCTTCGTTGACTATCGCCCCAGGGTATCTACGAAATCAGATCATGAAGAGACAGGTGTCATTAGCATCAACACAGGTTTCGCTGCGGTCAACCGGGGAAGTGGTCCTGCCCATCTATTACTCCGATTGCGGGACGCCAACGGGAACACGCTGGCTCAAGGGACCGGCACACTCGCTCCAGGCGCTCACGTGGCGAAATTCATCGATCAGTTGGGGCCGGATTTTGTTCTCCCTTCGACCTTTGGATCTACCGGTGGGTTCGGTTCTTTGGAAGTCACCAGTGATCAGCCGGTCTCAGTCATCGCCTTGCGGCTCACCGCCAATCAGCGAGGGGAGACGTTGCTGACCAGTACACCCATTGCCGACCTGACTCAAAGTGTCCCCGGGGGGGTGATCTCCTTCCCGCAGTTGGTGGACGGCGGGGGTTACCAGACGGCCTTGATCTTGCTTAACACCTCAGCCTCACCCGAATCAGGGATGATCTGGTTTTATGACGACCTCGCATTCCCTCTGTTAGTCCGCCTCGTGGGGGCTTCCTCACCCGCTGCCACCATTCCCTACAACATTCCCGCGGGCGGGTTCTTGAGAATTGAAACCGATGCCTCGAGCCCAGACGTCAAAGCGGGATCTGTCCGGGTGGTCCCGGTTCCGGGAACCGGCTCCCCCGTCGGCGCAGGGGTCTTTGGTTATACGGCGAGGGGTATTTTAGTCACGGAGTCGGGAATCCCATCCGCAACTCTTACTTCTCATGCCCGCGTCTTTGTGGACATGTCGAGTGGTCATAACACCGGCTTGGCAATAGCAGATGTTACCGGAGACGCTCGACTCATCACCGTAAGCGCGTACCCCATGGACGGGAGCTATCTCATGGGAAGTGGAAGCTTCATTCTGCCCGGAAAAGGGCATACCGCAAAATTCGCGGATCAGATGATCGTCGGCCTTCTTCCCGGATTCAAAGGAGTTCTGGACATCAGTTCGACCACCCCATTTGCTGCCCTCACGCTGCGCTCTCTGAGCAATGCCCGGGGAGATTTCTTGCTCACGACCTTCCCCCTGGCCGATGTGACAAGGCCGGCTCCGGTTCCACTGATCTTCCCCCAGATTGCAGATGGGGGCGGATATCAGACCCAATTCATTTTTTTGAGCACCACCGGGGCAGCAAATACAACTGTCAGCTTCTTTGACGATGACGGCTCGCCATTGCCTGTCGGAAAGGGGACACCCGATAACCGATAAAGAAAATCTGCGATTCCAAAATACTCCAATGCCCTGGGAACTTCGGGGCAGTCCCGAAGCTCCCATCGGATGTCGATCTGGCGTGCTGCTCACTTGACGCGACCATCATAAAGTCGGGCTTGATTCCCTGGACACGGAAGGTACGCACCGCGGGGGGACAAATCAACATCAGCGCCGGTTTGCAGCGATGAGGAGATAATTACAAAGTCAAGGCAATGCCGCACCCGGGCCTTGACGAAAACTCAAAAGCCAGCGACAGCCACCTCGTTCTAGCCAGAATGTCGTGACTGTCGCTGGCTTTTTGTTTGCACTGCAGATTTGGCGAGGATAGAAACCCCTGTCCCCTCGGCGTCTCCAAGGTGAGATTCGGGTCTGGAAATTCGGGACATTCCCGATCTTCCACCCGATGTCATAAGCAAGGTCATTTTCACTCCGAAATGTGAGGCTTCTGGCACCGCAAGCCCACTTTCAACGCCGCAGAGGTTCCGGTGTCTCGCCGGCCCGATTGGTTGTAGCGCACCAACTGCAATTCCAACCCGAGGAACAGATTCATCCGGTCTCGTCGCGTTCCTATGACTGCATCATGCTCATAGATGAACGCCGACGTTCGGTTGGGGGAGATTGTGTCTGGCAACAAGTAAGAGACCTTGATCAACATGGGTAGAGGCCGATGCCCGGGCAAACGCGCGGATCTGATATCGATGCCCACAGCAAGATTGGGCGAGAAAAACGCCTTATTGAATTGCGAGGTGAAGTACTTGCCGCTATTTTCGCCGACTTCGGCAAATAGGTTTCGGTGAAAGTAGGACCGCAGATAGGCGTTCTCGGCCGTGGCGTGACCGTCGCCCACATACTTTCGTTCCCAACCGAGCTTGAACTGGCCGCCCACGAGAAAACGATCGTTAATGCGGTAGTCCCCCTGCAAAAACCCGCCGACCAGCGGGTTGATGTAGCCCACATTGTTGGCTTTTCCGATGGAGAATGCGGTCGTGAAATTCGTCGGCGTCTGTGCGCTCATCTTCGACGCAAGCTGAGTTAGAAAGGCGGTGAGCACTGCGACCACGAGGAATGCCAGCCATACCGGTTTTTGCTGTTCGTGCATGAGTCCTCCTCCCTTAAAGGAAAAAGCCCGTCTCCACCCATCGCGACGGAAACGGGCTCTTTGACTGGTGATAGTTGAACGGTTATTGAGACAAGGTTAGACACGTCACTTGCCTCATTTCGCTCGGTCCAGGACTGGGAAGCGTTGCGCCTGCGTCACTCTGCCTCACGACCGTTTGGCCGCGTGCAAAGATCAATTCGTTTTTTAATTTTGTCTTTTTTACGCTACCACCCACTTCGCCGGGGTCGAAAAGAAAATTGGCGGTGAATGAGGCTCGAACCAGTGACTGCTCTTGCTGCAAAATCGGCCGCCCTATGAAGAAGGGACTTCTCAATGGCGTCTCCTTGTTGGGTTTGGGATGGAGTCCCGTCCAGCAGCGATGAATGAATGGCCCTCTTTCAGTGTGGCTGTATTGAAAACACCAAAGAACAAACCGGTGGGGAAGGGCGGCGGAAACCGATCGACGGCAAGGCAGCAGTAGTCGTACTGTCCTGACTCAAAGTTGAGAATTGGCACTGAAACTTCTGCGGGGGGATGTTTGGGTGACGGGCCTTTCGGGGGGTAGCGAGCGTGTCAGCTTTACCACCAAAGAAATCCTTATGCCAAGAAGAAAGTGAACTGTTTCACATGATTCTCGAAGACGCCCGTATGCAACCGGATATGTCCCGAACGCGTCCTCCCTAGTTGATAAGATAAAAGAATGCAGAATGCAACTCGGTAAAAACATGAGGGTGCATCCCTGGCGCTTGAGCTTGAAGCGCTTACATTGTTTGATCCACAGATTTCGCGAATAACGCAGATGGATTCGAACGGATGCCGGGTTAGGCCTGAACTTTTCTACAATCCAAGAGTTACAGCTGCAGCAAGTATCGAGAAGTAAAGGAACTCTCTCAATCATTTGTTCTAAATCGATAGGCTGCAAAATTCAGATCTGACACCTTACTCATATGGAATGCAAAAAAGTGATTGGTGAAATCGCGGTTCTTGATACACAATTTGCATGGGACCTCCGCGAGGGCGGGGGAATCTGCATGTCCCCCATGTAGGGAAAATATGACTGCCGCATGAGCGGAATAAGAACCTCCTCTGGGAAAGAGGGGGCTCAACACTTGAGGATGCCGAATTTAATCTCAAAAAGATCGGTGGATTTCTGCCGCCACGCTCATTGAACGCCTGCATAGGAGCAAATGCGAAGAGCGGTGCAAAGTTTGGAAGAGAATGAAAGATGACCGGCGGACGAGTCCTGGTCGGGACGCGCAAGGGTGCACTCATTCTGACTCCTGATGCAATGCGCGAACGGTGGAACATTACGGGCCCCCACTTTGCTGGCTGGGAAATCCACCCTCTCAAGGGATCTCGCGCAGACCTGAATCGGCTGTAGGCTCCCGCATTGTCAGACAGTAAGAGGCTTCAGATGTCAGCACCAGCCCCGTCGGGCCCCAAGGCGACTCCTCAACGCAAGCCCGTTGAAGAACAATTGCGGGAGAGCGAACTCCGAATTCGCGCCTTTTGGGAAAACAGCCCGAACTTGATTTTTCTCAAGGACAAAGAACTCCGTTACTTGTACGTCAATCGAGAATTTGAAAGAGCTCTCCGCGTCGATCGCGAACAGATCCGCGGCAAGACGGATCACGATGTGTTCCCACAAGAGCAGGCAATCGCCTTTCAAACCAACGACCTTGAGGTGCTCAAGGCGGGTGTCCCGATTGAATTCGAGGAGGTGACCCGGCAGGAAGACGGTCCGCACACAAGCATCGTCCATAAGTTTCCCCTTTTCGATGCGGCTGGCGAAATCTATGCGATCGGGGGCATCGTCACCGACATCACGGAGCGCAAACGATCGAGGGAAGCGCTCCAGCACAGCGAGGAGCGCTACCGAAACGTGGTCGAAACAGCAACCGATGCCGTGGTCAGCGTCGATCAGAGTAGCCAAATTATTTTTGCGAATCCGGCGACAACCAGAACTTTCGGATATCAAATTTCCGAAATGATCGGACAGCCTCTGACGATGCTCATGCCTGAATTCATGCGTGAGCTTCATAAGGCGGGATTTCAGCGTTACCTGAAAACAAACCAACGCCACGCCGATTGGCAGGGAGTCAAGCTGATCGGCCTCCGGAAGAACGGGGAGGAATTCCCGGTTGAGGTCTCCTTCGGCGAGGTTGTAAAAGACGGCCATCACATATTTACCGGCTTCATTCGCGACACCACCGAGCGGAAGCTGGCAGAAGAGAAAATCCGGGAACAAGACGCCGAGTTGCGACAGGTCCTGGATCTCGCGCCTCAGCACATCGTCGTTCTTGGGCCCGAAGGAAGTCGTCTTTACAGCAACCAGGCCGCGCTCGACTATTACGGACTTACTCTTGAGGAGTGGCGGAGCTGTGACCCGCGCCGCCTTTTTCACCCGGATGATTGCGAACGAATGACCGACGGAGCCCACATTAAAGTCTTAAGTGGGTCCCCGCCCGAGCGCGAAGCGCGGTTACTGGGAAAGGACGGGAAGTATCACTGGTTTCTTTTTCATCGCAACGCGCTGCGGGATGCACAGGGACACATCACGCGCTGGTATGTTGCGGCGACTGATATCGAGGACCGCAGGCAGGCTGAAGAGAGACTGCAGCACGAGAACGTTGCCCTGCGCGAAGAAATCGATAAGGCCTCGATGTTCGAGGAGATTGTCGGGAGCTCTCCCGCCTTGCAATCGCTGCTTAATCTTGTATCCAAGGTCGCTCCCACCGGCTCCACCGTTCTGATCACCGGCGAAACCGGGACAGGGAAAGAACTTGTAGCCCGCGCCATCCACAGGCGGTCTCATCGCGCCTCACACGCCTTTGTCGGTGTGAATTGCGTCGCCATCCCGCGGGACTTGATCGCCTCAGAATTATTTGGCCACGAAAAGGGAGCCTTTACCGGGGCCACCCAGCTACGTTTGGGCCGCTTTGAATTGGCTGGAGGAGGCACGATCTTCCTCGATGAAGTCGGAGAGCTTCCGGCCGAGACCCAGATCGCTCTCTTGCGGGTTCTGCAAGAACACGAATTTGAGCGTGTCGGCGGAATTCGATCCATCCAATCTGACGTTCGGGTGATTGCTGCCACGAACTGTGACTTGCAGGCGGCCATCGCCGCCGGCGCGTTTCGGAGCGACCTGTTTTACCGGCTCAACGTTTTTCCGATTGAGATACCTCCTCTCCGGGACCGAAAAGAAGACATTCCCTTGCTGGTCGAGTACTTTATCGATCGCTACGCAAGAAAAGCGGGGAAGAGGATACGAACCATAGAGAAGAGCACCCTGGAACTGTTTCAGTCGTACCCCTGGCCGGGGAACATTCGGGAATTGCAGAACGTTATTGAGCGATCTGTTATCGTGTGCGAAACAGAGAATTTCTCGGTCGATGAGAGCTGGCTTTCTCGGGCGCTTCCTGCAACTGAATCGAACCGTCGGCTTGACCTTTATAAGAGTCTTTCGACTCAGGAGAAGGAAATCATTGAAGTTGCCTTGAGCGAAAGCGGGGGACGGGTTTCCGGACCGTCAGGCGCAGCTGCCAAGCTGGGTATGCCGCGTTCGACCCTGGAGTCGAAGATTCGGTCCCTGAAGATCAACAAGGTTCGATTCAAAACTGCGAAGCCCTCTGAGAACAACTAGCCTTCCTTCGTCCGAGCCCCTCGGAAAATAAGACAGGATTTTTGTACAACTTTCGCCAATTGGCGAAGCTTCGCCATCTCTCGATCTGTCAATTAATCCATTTTCATCTGGTTACGATTGGAGCCTGAGTTGCAGCGTTATCGTACTTAGCTCATTTCACATTTCAAAAGAGGGAAGATGCTGAAGATTCGCAGATCAGCAAACGGGGAGGTGATTCTCACTTTGAGCGGCCGTATGAACGCGGAAAATGAAGCCGAGTTGAAAACACTATTTGAATCAGAAACGAAAGGGCGCCGCATCGTTCTGGATTTGGAGGACCTGACCCTTGTGGATCGGGAAGCTGTCAGGTTTCTCGGGCGCTGCGAAGCAGAGGGCATCAAGCTCGAGAATTGTCCGGCCTATATCCGGGAGTGGATTGAGCGAGAGAGAGGCGGAGATTCCCCGGCAAACGGTGAACGGTTTCAGGGGCCCGGCGCGCATCCGCGATCATGATTAGGCTTGAAGGTAAGTCTTGAAAATGCCATGGAGCAGAAGACAGCAGACACTTTGATCCCCGTTGCCGTGACGGTGTTCCGGGCGAGATCTACCGTGCGCCAAAAAGCTGGGCCGAGCGCGGTTATCACAACCTCATTTATTTTCTTAAGCTCGACAAGGGCGGCCACTTCGCGTCGTGGGAACAGCCCGAACTCTTCGCGGCCGAACTCCGCGCGGCCTTCAGATCACTGCGCTAGTTAGGGCGAGGCGGGGGCGCGCGCAACATGGGCGCCTTCCTCCACTGCCCCGCGCGGCAGCGCCCATTTAAATTCAAGAGGAGAGAGAAAAATGAGTACAAAAGTGAAACGGCAAATGGCAACGCGCTCTCAGCCGGCCGGCGCCGAGCAGCGGTTGAAAGAACTTGGCATCAATCTCCCGGCGCCGCCCGAGCCGTTCGGCACCTATGTGGAAGCGGTGCAGACGGGCAATCTGCTTTTTCTGAGCGGGATGCTTCCCACGGAAGGCCATGAGGCGAAATTCACTGGACGCGTCGGCGCGGAGCTCGATGTGGAAGCGGGGCGCAACGCGGCTCACCGCGCAGCGCTCAACGCGCTCGCTGTCGCAAGGCAGCATTTGGGATCGCTCGACCGGGTGACGCGGATCGTCCAGCTCGGCGTGTCGGTGGCCACTTCGGGAGATGTCCGCGAGCAGCCCAAAGTCGCTGACGCCGCTTCGGAGTTGCTCGAAGACGTCTTCGGAAAGGACAAGAACCCCTGCCGCCTGGTGTCTGGCGTCGCAAGCCTTCCGCTCGGCACCCCAGTCGCGCTGGAAGTGATTTTCGAGGTGGCGGGGTAAAGGCGCGGCGAGCCATGGTCGGTTGCCTCGCTAGTAAGGAGTAAGTGCTTTCAACAATGGTTGAAGATCCATAGGACGATTTATGGCAACGAAAAATGAAGACAACGCCTTAGTCAGGTCCAGCTTTTCAGCAACTCTCAATGCAAGTAATTCTGTTGGTTGACGCTCGCATTCAACAAATCTGACTTCGATTCAGGTGAACGCACAGGAGGAAAGTGCATGGCGAATCTGAAGTATTCAAGCTCGAAAGGCACGTCTCTGCTATTGGTCGCTGCCCTCGTGTTGTGCGCAATGACCGCTGTGGCACAAACCGCAAGTGACAACTGTCGACCCGCTTCGGTTATCCCGCTCGCCAGTGAGCCCCCAGCGAAGATCGTCATCGATCCTCCGCTGGCCGGACCCCTCGCCTCCCGGGGAGTGGCGATTATCCAATACTGTACTCAGAACCTGCACCTTGTGCCGGTGTTCGGCCCCAATGCTCTGGCTGTCTCGCCGCGCGTCGGCCACCTTCATGTGAGACTCGACGATGCCCCATGGGTGTGGGCAGATGCGAGTGGCAACCCCATCATCCTGATGGGCCTTCCCCCCGGTCCGCACAAAGTGCTCATTGAATTGGAGAACGCGAACCATCACACCCTCGACAAAGGCACGGTCACATTTGTCATTCCAGATAAGTTTGAGGCTGAAAAGGCCCCCACATCTGGACGGGCCGATGGAGAGGCCGCCCCGATCTTCGGAGTCAAAATCCCCCCCGGATACCGCGACTGGAGATTGATCTCCGTGGCCCACGAAGAAGGCAACCTCAACGATCTGCGCGCCATTCTGGGCAACGACGTGGCGATCAAGGCCTATCGCGAAGGAAAGCTTCCGTTCCCGGACGGCACCATCATTGCCCGAATAGCCTGGAGTTCCGTCGCCTCAGAGGAAAACAACAAAGTCTTTGGCCGTCCCCAATCTTTCGTTCCCGGGCTCGCCCCGGATTGGTACCTTCAGTTTATGGTCAAGGACTCAAGAAAGTACGCCGCCACGGGCGGCTGGGGGTTCGCTCAATTCAATAAGGACGGCAAACCTGCCGACGAGGCGCCGCTCAAAACCTGCTTTCCCTGCCACGAGGCTATCAAAGTTCGCGACTTGGTCTTCACCCGTTACGCCCCTTAATACCGAGAATCACAGCAGAAAGAAATGAGACGATGACCGCACACAAATCAACTGCATCATAAACCAAGAAATCCACGACTACTTAAAAGGAGGACACCATGACCCCAGCCAGTGCTACAAAACGAGGCCGCGAGATGGCAGATGACAAGAATGCGATCCGTCCGTTTCAGGTAAACGTTCCAGAGGCGGACCTGACCGAATTGCGCCGGCGCATCAACTCGACTCGGTGGCCCGATCGCGAGACGGTTACCGATCAAACGCAAGGCGTGCAGCTCGCCACGGTTCAAGCCCTCGCGCGGTATTGGGCGACCGAGTATGACTGGCGCAAGTGTCAGGCCAGACTGAACGCCCTGCCGCAGTTCATCACCGAGATCGACGGGCTGGACATTCACTTCATTCACGTCCGTTCAAAACACGAAAATGCGTTGCCGCTCATCGTCACGCACGGCTGGCCCGGCTCAGTCGTCGAGCAGCTGAAGATCATCGATCCGCTGACCGATCCCACGGCGCATGGCGGCAGCGCATCCGATGCGTTCCATCTGGTGATTCCGTCCATGCCCGGCTACGGGTTTTCGGGCAAGCCAAGCACCACCGGCTGGGACCCTGTCCACATCGCGCGTGCCTGGGTCGTGCTGATGAAGCGCCTGGGCTACTCGAAGTTCGTGGCCCAAGGTGGTGATTGGGGCGCGATCGTCACGGAACAGATGGGGGTGCAGGCGGCTCCGGAATTGCTCGGCATTCACACCAACATGCCCGGCATCTTTCCAGCCGACATTGATGCGGCGGCCTTTTCGGGCGCGCCGGCGCCATCGGGTCTCTCAGCTGAGGAGAAAATCTCTTACGACCGTCTGCAGTTCGTGTATCAAAAGGGTATCGGATACGGTTACCAGATGGGGCTGCGCCCGCAGACGTTGTACGGAATCGCGGATTCACCCATCGGCCTGGCAGCTTATTTCCTTGATCATGACGCGCGCAGCTACGAGCTGATCTCACGCGTTTTTGCGGGAGAATCCGAAGGCCTGACGCGCGACGACATCCTCGACAACATCACGATCACCTGGTTGACGAACACGGCGCTCTCCGGCGCCCGCCTCTATTGGGAGAATTGGGGCAAACTCGGGTATTTCAACGCCAAAGGCGTCTCCATCCCGGTTGCCGTGAGCGTCTTCCCTGACGAACTCTATCCAGCCCCGCGCAGCTGGGCAGAGCGGGCGTATCCCAAACTCATCCACTACAACAAGCTGGACAAAGGCGGACACTTCGCGGCGTGGGAGCAGCCGAAGCTCTTTTCAGAAGAGGTTCGCGCGGGCTTCAGATCGCTGCGGTAGGGTTTTTCACAAGAGAGGAGGAAATGCGCCATGCCTAACCCTTCGCAGTTCAACACCGACCGCACCTATCCGGGCCGATGGACGATCACCTTCAATAACCCGCCGATCAACATGTTTGTTCCCACAACGATCGTCGAATTGGGAGCGCTAATGACCGACCTCGAGGCGGACCCGTCCGTGAAGGTCGTAGTGTTCCA
>JAIQFY010000007.1 GCA_020072965.1 Terriglobia bacterium
GGGCGAAATAAAGATCACGAAATCAGATGTCAGAAATCAGGAGTCAGATGTTGTATACAGGAAGATTGAAAGCGCAGGGAGCCCTGCGACCTCGATTCCAGCAGGGGCTTACCCTGCTCGAGTTGCTGGTTGTAATCACCCTGATTGCCATCCTGGGCGCTTTGGTGTACCCCTCCTTCGGGGATGCCCTCTCAAATTTGCGGCTGAGAGGAATTGCCCGTGAGACCGTTGCCCTTTGCCGACTTGCCAAGTACGAGGCCGTCACGCACCGGCAGCCCTATCACCTGGCTGCTGACATTGAAAAGGACCAAATTCGTGTCACTGATTCAGCTCAACAGGTAATTAAAGAACTCGACCTTCCTGCCGGGATCCGGATCTTTCAAGTTCAGGTGTTGTCTGAAAATGGTCCTGCCGACGCCACCGAACTCTATTTTTTCCCCAACGGAGCCGCCGAGTCGGGTTCCATCACGCTTCGCGACGAGGGGGGGCGCAGCATCAAGATCGGGATTGATTTGCTGACCGGGGACGCCAGGATCACAGATTAATTCAGCCCGATGCGAGCGCGGTTGACCGTCGAGTGTTTGGTTTCCCATCAGGCGACGGAAGTCGGAGGTCAGAAGTCGGAAGCCGGAGACCAGAAGTCAGAGGTCAGAAGGTGGAGATCGGGAGTCGGAAGTCAGAAATGTCCAATTCGCTTTTCGGAGTTTTTTGTGTTGAACAGTAAATGCATGCCAGCGATGAATAAATCGAATGCATCATACAGCCACCGCACAGTGAACTCCCCTTCCTCTCAATCGGGCTTTTCGCTGCTCGAGGTGATCGTCGCAACGGCGATCGTCGCCCTGGTGTTCGTATCGATGATGGAGATCTTTTCAAACGGGCTGCGGACCGAAGGCAGGGCGGATGAGTACGTCACTGCCATGCAGCAGGCCACCCGGTTGATGAACGATCTCTGGATCAACACGCTCGATGCACAGCCCTCCCTGAATGAGGGGCATTTGGACGATGGCGCGACCTGGCATTCGTCCGTCGAATCCTATCGTTTGCCTGGTGAGGCCCTGGATTCCTCCAAGAATCTCCCCATGGAAAAGATGATCCTCCGCGTGGAAGTGACGTGGAACTCCCGGGGGTCTGAGAAAAAGGTCCAACTTCAATCCATAAAAAATGTTCTGAAGGGATCGTCTAAATCCTGACTTTATGCGTCTTGAACTGCATGAGGCGTGTGGAGCCAGAATTGCGTAACCAGGCGTCCGGTTTCTCGCTGCTGGAGTTGATGGTGGCAGTGACTATCACGGCACTTCTCTCGACGGCCGTCATAGCCTCCTTCCGCATGGGGATTAGCTCGTGGCGTCGCGGGGAGGACTTTCTCGACCGGTCACAGCGCCTTTCCGTGGCGGCAGAATTGATCCAAAAGCAGATCGGGTCAGCGAACCCGCTTTATCCCGTAAGTGCGCTGAATGTTGTCTCCGGACTCAACAAGCCCAGGGTGCAGGAAGCTCAGGACGCGCCGGCATTCCAGGGAGAGGGCAGAGACCTCGTTTTCGTTACGAACTATCCTCTGGTTTCCCGGCCCGAGGGGAGCATGCAGGTGATTCATTACACCGTCAGTGCTGAGGGAGATCCGGGCAATCGGATTGGACGGGTTGGCTCACAAACCGTCTCCTCGTCGTCAGCTTTACAGCTCTGGATGACGTCCGCCCCCATTTTCAGGCGGGAGGCGTTCTTCAATTTGACGTCGACAACGGGGACTCCCGGCGCCAGCTCCTTGAAGCTTTTGGAGGGGATCCGGGACATTACTTTTCAATACTGGGCTGAAGAACAGATCTCGTCGCAGGGTCCCGGAGATCCGGGGAGCCGGAGGATGGTTACCTTCGATCAGTGGGATGGGTCCAAACGCCGGCGGTTGCCGGATGCGGTTTTCATCAAGGTTCAGTTCACTGCGACCTCGAACGGTCCGGAGGGCCGAAACCCTTACAATCGTGATTCAATCGAGATGCTTGTGCCCATCAGCGTGGGGAAAAGTGATTAGAAAAGTTATCAGTTCCCAGTTGTCAGTTGGACCGCCCGGCGTCTCTGCGGTGAATAATTCGAGTTTAAATAATGAAGCGTCATTTAAGAAACTCTGAAAGCGGCGTCATTCTACTGATCGTTCTCTGGGTGGTGGTGGCGCTGGGGGTGCTCGCCTTTGGGTTTGCCACCAACATTCAATTGGGCATGCGTTCCATTCGCAACACAAAGGATGGAGTCTCCGGATATTTTCTGGCGAAGGGGGCCATTAGCGAATCGATTTTTGAAATGATGAAAATCTCTCAACCGGATACTCCGCAAGAGGTCGGACTGGCTTTTAAGCAACAGCGGACAGCTTACCAGCCGCTTTCAATCACCCTCGAAACGGGATCCGCTCAATGCTGGATTGAGAATGAATCAGGCAAGCTGGACTTGAATGCCGGTTCGCCCGCGCTTTTTCGAAATCTGCTGATCCGCCAGTTTGACGTCGACGATTCACTGGCCAATGATCTGGTCAATCAATGGGAGGAATGGCGCAGGCCGAAACTCGATTCCAACGGCAACACCCAGGGCGGTCCGCTCAACTCCGTTGAGGAGCTTTCCGGGCTGAAAGGGATGAAGCCGGAATTCATTTATGGCTTTTGGAGGCGGGCTCCCGATGGGACCGTGGAACACCGTCGGGGACTCCTGAATCTGGCCACCCTCTATTCGGGCTCCGCGGGGATTAACCTCAATGACGCACCCCTTGAAATCCTGCAGGCACTGCCCGGCGTGACTGCCTCGGAGGCGAAAGCCATCGCCAGTGCGAGGACCGCACACTTTTTTGAGTCGATTGATGACTGCCAGCAGCGAGTTCCGATCCAGTTTAACGACGAGTCCAGGAACCTGGTTTCCATTCAGGAATCCACCGCATTTGCCTTCATCGCCAGCGGACGCGCCGCGGGGTCTGATTATGAGCGCACCATCCGGGCTATCGTGAAGTTTGGAACGAACGATCCCCTGGGCTACCGAATTGTGTATTGGAAAGACGAGGAGATCTAGGCCGTGTTCGCATCCAAGAAGATCGTTACCATCTCAGCCGACGGGGGGCACCTGCACTTCGTCGCTGTCAAAAGAGGTTGGCGTGGCTTCGAGCTCGCTTCATGGATGACGCTGCCAAATGATCCGCAGCGGGATTCCCTGGCGCTTCGGCCGGAGATCGATGAATTCTATCGACGCGCCGGCGTCGACAAGAACCAGACGGTGGTCGAGATCCCCCGCGCCAAGGTGGCGATAAGAACTCTGCAGTTTCCCAAGGCGGTCCTCGAGAACCTTACCCACATCATCGAATACCAGGTGGAGAACTATGAGCCCATAGATCGTGCGGACCTGGCTTATGTGCACCAACGGGTGGATGACGCCTCTCCCACTGGCCCCTCCGCTTGGATGAATCCTCTGGCGTTGCTCAGCCGCTTTGCCTCCGGGAAGGCCCGGAAACCGGGTGCGCCTGTTGCCCAGGAGAAACTGGAGGTGCTGCTGGCCATGGCTCCACGAGCCGAGGTGGAGCACCAACGAGAATTTTGGGCCGGGTTTGGGATATATCCCCAGGCGATGCTTTGCGGGTCGTTTGGACTGGCGAGGCTTTTGCAACTGGATCCAGGCGCCGGGCGCGAGAGAAACTTTCTCTTGCGCGTGGGTGAAAATGACTTTGAACTGATCGCTGTGTTCTTGGGAAAGATCCGCCGTGCCCAACGCTTCGAATTCCTCTCCAGTGAACCCCAGGCCAGGGCTGAGCACATGTTGCTGGAGTTGGGACGTTCGCGGGCAGAACTTCGCATCGAGGAAAAGGACGTCCATAACGTGTATGTGACTGGAGCGGATCCGGAATCCTACCTCAAGGAATTCCGGTCAAGCTCAACTTCCCTGCCTCTGCGACCCCTTCGTGTTCCGGCCTGTCTGCGCTCCCGGGCAAACCTCACGGAGTTTCACGCCCTCGCTCCCGCCATCGGCGATTCCTTACTGGCGATGAGCAAGGGGGGTCTGGCGACCGATCTGATGGGCCGGGCAGAGCACATCGCGCATCCCCGGTGGGTATGGGCGCCGACCTATGCGTTCTGTGGGTTGGCTGTTCTCATGGCGGGTGCAAGTGCGTCGGGGCCGTACCTCCAGCAGTCGCGATTCGTGGATCAATTGAGCTCGGAGATCACGAGGCTCCAGCCCCAGGTCAGGCAGGTGGAGCGGATTGAAACCGAGGCCAATGAAGTTCGGAAGAAGGCGGCGGTTCTCGATGCAGTCCAGGGCCGTGATGCCCTCAATCTTGAAGCGCTTAGAGAACTCACCGAGATTCTCCCGGACAGCGTCTGGATCAACGATTTCTACCTCAGGGCAGACGGTGTGGAAATCAATGGTCTGGCGGAAAATGCGACCGCACTCGTTCCCCTGATCGAGCAGTCCCCGCTGTTCAAGGATGTCGCTCTGGCTTCAGGGATTACCCGAAACCAGCAGGGCAAGGAGATGTTTCGCATCCGGGCAAAGTTCGAGTTTTAGTGACTCGTCAGCCGGAGTTGCGTTGAACCTGACAACCATGAAGCTCTCAATTCCAAAACCAGGTTTCATAGCGCGCCTTTCGGCGCGTGAAAGAAAAATCCTGGGCGCGGGCCTGCTCTCGGCGTTCCTTTTTGGCGCGCTGTATTTTCTTCTATTTCCGACTTACGACAAGGTCAAACAATACCCTGAGCAAATTGCCCAAAGGACCCGGCTCCTGCAAAGATACAAAGAAGTCATCGCACAGCGGCAAATGCAGCAACAATCCCTCGATACCACTCGAAAACGAATTGTGGAGTTGGAGAATCATCTCCTGACCGCCCGCACTACGGCGGCCGCTCAGGCCCAGTTGCAAGGCTTGGTTAATGACCTGGCCAAACAATCTCAACTCCAGATTAACCGCAGTGATTTCCTCCCCAAGAAAGAGCTGAGTAAGGATTATGAAAAAGTTTCGGTTCGGCTCGATGCCGTCGGGACTATCAACCAGATAACCGCGTTCCTGACGGCCGCAAAAGAGATGCCCATGTTTGTGCTGAACGATGACTTACGCCTGTGGAGTTATAGCAGCCTGAGTGAAGGGTGGAAGAAATCGAAGCAGATCGCTGCCACCATCGTAGTGTCCGGGGTGATTCGGCATGAGTAAGGATAGGTGATAGGTGGTAGGTAATAGGTGATAGGTCGTAGGGAGTAGGTGTTAGTCTCAAAGTTATGGGCGAGGCCTAATGATGTTATGAAAAAAAACACGCGCTCGCGGTTTCGCTATCTGACCTCTGACTTTCAACATCTGATTTCATTCTCTTGGCCCTTTTTTCCTATTCCCTACTACCTATCACCTATTACCTCCTCGCTGGGTGCAAAGAAATGACAACACTGAAAAAGATCCTGGCAATAAAACACATCATTCTTCTCGATGCGTTGCTCATCGCGCTGTGCCTGTGGATGGGAGTGGGCCTGCGGCGACAGTGGTTGGCCAACGCCGCAGTCTACCAGGTATCCAGGATTGTGGCGCCCAGCGTAGCCATGAAACAGGCTGTCGCGAAGCAGAAATCGGCCGAGGCACTGCGGAAGAATTACATGGTCATTGCCAGCCGGAATCTTTTCAGTCCCGATCGCAACGATCAAATCGCCCGGGAAGACATAGCCAAGGTGCGACCTCCCAAGCCCGTCTTGTTCGGTGTCATTAATTTGAAGGACGCGAAGCTAGCCATGATGTCATCTCCGGGAAGCCGAGACTTTCGATCGCTGAAGGTGGGGGACAAGATTGGGGAGTATACCCTGACCCGGATTCTCCCCAACAAGGTGGAGTTGCTGTGGGGCAGTGAAACAGTGGAAACCACGACCGAAGAGCAACCCAGAACAATTCCTGCTCCAGTGGCGCCAGTCGTTGGTGGCGGAGCTGGCGGGAAAGTTGTTTCCGTCAGCGGCTCGGAAGGGGGCGCTTCCTCGGCCTCCGCCTCCGGTCCGACCAATGCCGCCCCAGCGCAACCTCCCGCGGGACAAGGCCCGTGCAAGGGACATTGGGTGAAGACGTTGTTTGGGATGGTGTGCTCTGAGGATTCGAAATGAATGAGCAAGTCCAAGGTCCAAAGTCCAAGGTCCAAAACTTATGCCGGATGCATAGCTCTGAATGGGGCGTAGGACCTTTAGCCCACGCTGAAAGCCGTGGGAAGGGCGAGCCCCCTCTGTGTATTAAGCCCCAACGGGGCGAAAGAGTTTTGATGAACTCATAGGAGTCTTATTGTGCACAAAAAATTCTTGATCGGAATGGTGCTCTGGGGGGGCTTAATTTGCCTGGCCTTCTCGTCAGCCATGGCGCAATCTCAACAGGAACAGAAGCCTCCAGCTCAGGGAGCGGCTCAAGATAAGAAATCGGGGAAGGAAGAGCCCCCGAAGAAGAAGATGAAGAAGGTGCACACCCTCTTTGGAGATGTTTGGGTGGAAGATACCGGTGAGCCTGAGCAGCCAAACTCCGGTTTGAAACCTGAACCCCCGGTCGCAGTACCGCCTGGTTCGCCATCGCAACCTTCAGCGGATCAAACTCCCAAGCCCCCCGCCGGGGCCCCGATTGCTGTTCCTCAGCCGCCCCAGTCAAAGCCGAAACCGGAAACCGAAGGCATTCAGCAACCTGCTCCGGGAGAGAAGAAACCTGAAACTCCATCGCCCCCATCGGCTCCCGGTTCGACCCAGGTCCCCGCCGCGACCCCATCTCAGGCTGCCCCACACCCACCCTCCTCTCCTCCAATCACGGGCGCGTCTCTGGTCTTCAATAATGCTGATTTGATCCAGGTCGTCCAGGTGATCGCCAATTTGCTCCATCTCAACTATGTCCTGGACCCGGGTGTAAAAGGAATCGTGACCATCACGACCATGGGCGATATCTCCAGCGCCGACTTGATGCAGATCTTGCAGACGCTGCTTCGAATTAATGGGGCCACAGCCATCCAAACCGGCAATTTGTGGCAGATTGTCCCCTTGAAATCGGTGCACCAGATTCCAATCCGAATGGAGCGCCCGGGAGAAAAGCCACTGTCACCTGGGGATGAAATGGTGACAGAGGTTGTTCCCATGCAGTTTGTGGCCGCCGCGGACATGAGCAAGCTGCTTAAGGAATTTCTTTCCGATGCCGGGTCAATCGTCAGCCATGATCGGGGGAACATCCTTATTCTCACGGACGCCAGCCGCAACATGTCGAGACTGTTGGACTTGATTCGGACCTTTGACTCTGACGTTCTTCAGAATCAGCGTCTTCAATTGTTCACTGTGAAAAACAACTCAGCACGCTCCGTCATCGAGGATTTGAAGAGTATTTTTTCAGCTTATGCGATGAGCGATAAGGACTCCGCCATTCGTTTTGTCCCGCTCGACCGTCTCAATGCCATTTTGGCTGTGGCGCCCAATCCGGCCAGTTTCGATGTGGTGGAGCAATGGATTGACAAGCTCGACCAGCCCTCGCAGATCGCGGGGATAAGGAATTATGTTTACCATCTGCAATATGCCAAGGCTACGGTGATAAGAGGACTGCTGGGTGAGCTCTACGGCTCAGTGATCACAAAGGAAGCGCCAATCGCTCTTCGCTCGGATGCCAATGCAGGGGGGGCTCCCTCTCCCACGGCAGGAATGTCTCCCAGTACGATCCTGGCCCAAGGGACACCGCAGGAGAAGACGCAGCAGAAGGAAAGGGAAGTTTATGGCTTTCAAGGCAATATCAAGATTGTTGCCGACGAGACCAACAACATGCTGATCATTCAAGCGACCCCGCAAGACTATGACTTGATTGAGCAAACACTCCACCAAATTGACATTCTTCCCCTTCAGGTATTGATTGAAGCGCAGATTTTCCGCGTCGATTTGTCCCATGATTTTTCGTTGGGAATTGAGTATGCGTTGCAACAACGGGGCACCGCCCCGGGCGGCACCACGCCCCTTGCCGACTTTACAGGAGGGGTTTTGAGCGGCTCCATGGTGATCATAAATGCAGGAGCCCGCGAGCTTTTCGCCAAAGTGACCGCTTCCGAGAACCGGACACGCGCCAAAACGCTCGCGGCTCCCTCCATTCTGGTCAGCGACAATCAAGAGGCTCGAATCCAGGTCGGGGTATCCATTCCCACCCTCAGTTCTTCAGGATTTTCGCCGGGGTCGACAACTACCGTCTTCAACACCGTGCAAAATGTGGACACGGGCGTCATTTTGGCGGTGACCCCCCATGTCAATGCCAGCGGTCTGGTCGGCCTCAAGGTGACTCAAGAGGTGAGTTCCCCTGTGCCTCCGCCGGCTGGAGTCCCCAACATTTCTCCGTCCATCAATCGCGCTTCGGCCTCCACCACTTTTGTCATCAAAGATGGAGAGACCATGGCCATTGCAGGGATTATCACGGAGGATAAAGAACTTACCCGCAGCCGGATACCGTTGTTAGGTGATATCCCGTTCGTGGGGGCCGCTTTTGGGAGCACAAATTGGACAAACAAGCGCAGCGAGTTGATCATCTTCATCACCCCACACGTGGTGACGACTCTGGACCAAGCCAAGGTTACTTCCGACTCATTTAAGGAGGAGATGAAGGGTTTGAGCAGCGAGATTCGGAACAAGGCCCGAGCTCATCACGCCGCCTGGGATAAGGCGCCTCCTCCCGCGCCCCCCCTCACTCAGCCATGATGTAGAAAGGGCGCTCTGGCCCGACGGAGCGCCCTCTATAATTTTTCTCGGTGCCTCTCGCGCGGCTTTGCGGTAAGTAGAGCTTTTTTTTGCCCTCCAGTAAAAAAACCTCAAAAAAATGAACTTCTTTCCGTCTCCATTATTGATTGTGTGTTATGGTTTCATCAGTCAATCCGCCGGATAAAGGCCGTCAACTCAATGAAAAGCGCTTGACAACAGAAAATGAGGATGTTACATTCGGCGGGACTTTCGAGGCTTCACCTCACTGCTGTTCATGAGTCCAAATTTTATAACAGGTATTTTTGGCAAAATTCTTAGAATGTAGAATTGTGACTCAGGGTAGCGATGAATCGATGGTATCTTTCGCACGACAGTTCAGATTCTGGATCAAGAGGAGGTGAGGCGTCGGAAATTGGCGCGTGATACCACGCTGATTGCGCCAAGCACCAGCCCTTAAACGCTCCCTTGGCACCTTTGGAGCAAATTCCTGAATCAGCGGTGCATTTCAACTTTTTTACGGTCCTGGCAGCACCCCCGAGACTTCGGGGCGAAACAAACAATCCCTTCGAGTAAGATCAAATCCGTCGGCCGATCTTGAAGTTAGGAGAGGAGGGCGGATCAATTGCCCATATTAAACAAAAGGAGAAACGAGATGTCCTTAAGAAAATTAACTTTAGTTGCGCTTGCCCTCACGTTCCTGCTGACGGGCGCAACCCTGTTTGCCCAACAGGTTCCGCACTTCGTCCTCAGCAGCACGAACACAGTGGTTCGTCAGCACGGCCAGACGGAAGTCCTTGGTGACCTGACGCTGACATGCGACGTGGCAGGAACATTCCCGACCAACTCCACGTTTTCAGTCATTTATTCCCCCGTGGCGGGTCTTGTGAACGCCGCGGATACCACTAACCTCTTCACCAATGCGAGTGCCCAGGTTGTCAATGCACGCGTGGCTCATGTGGAGAGTGAACCCGCGACCACCACGATCGTCATTGGAACCGTCTCTTTGAACACGGTGGTCACGAACAGTATTACCGTGCAAGTGTCCGGCACGGCTGCACCCGGCGACATCATCCGCGTTATGGGAATTCGTGCGAACATTGCGGGTGCCAGTTTGCCGCCCAACACCTCCGTTAATGCCACCATCATTGCGATTCCACCGAACGCTTTCCAAATCGACAACGTCTCGACAATTTCGGTGGCCTTCGTGTTGGATGAAATCAAGGTCACCGTCTCAGCGGCAGATCCGATCTTGGCCTGCCAGCCGGGAGTTTGCCAAACTGACTCCATCACGATCCAGGAGAAATTCCCTTCGGCCTTGACTACGGTCACCGATGAAAACGACCTCCAGCACAAGCCGAGCGGCGTCGGAGCCACCAATGGACCGCCGAAGAGAGCCTCATTTGGAACGCAGATCATCGTCACAATGCTTGGAATCCCTCCGGGAGTCCTGGTTGCCTTTAACGGTCAATCCGGAACAACCTTGACGATGACGGCTGTGGCACCAACCACCTTTACCAATACCTCAACAACAACTCCTGCGAGTGCCACGTTCACCTTTAACACGGCGACGGACGACATCAACCTTTCGGAAGAAGTAACTCTGTTTTTCACATTCTGTCCGACAAGCGGGATCCCTGCTCCTCCAGTGCTCTCGACGATCACTGCGCAGGCCACACTGGGTCCGAATAGATCTGGGACCTTCACAACTACGGTTCCTTCAGCCAGCATTCTGAGCTTCGTAAAGAATCTCCAGAATACCCCTCCGGATCCGATCGAGACGCTGGCGAATTGCGTCACCAACCTGCTCTGCAAGTTCATTTCCACGGCAACCGGTGCTGTGCCGGGTGGCGGCTATGACACGGGTCTTGCCATTGCCAACACCAGCACAGACATCTTCGGGGATTTGGGTGCTGTACCGCAGACGGGTGCGTGCCGAATGTTCCTGTTCGGGTCGGGCGGCACAAATGCCAATATCAACAGCACCACGAAGCCGGTCTTCACGACTCCGTTGGTGGCGAGTGGTACCAGCGCGGTATTTGATGCGAAGTTTACCGCGGGAGTGGGTGCTGGTTTCCAGGGTTATAGCATCATCCAGTGCGACTTCCAGTTTGGTCACGCTGAAGCTATCATCTCCGACCAGCAGTTCTCGACCTTCTCACACGGCTATGACTGCTTGATCATCCCGGATGTCAACCTCACCGGCGGCCGATTCGCGATTCCAGTCGGCTTCAACGGTGGCGGTTCGGGCGAGTCGGGAGAGTCATTGGGCGAAAAGAGAGTTCGCCGCTAGTTCTTAAGTGACATCTCAGCATTGCAAATTAAGGGGTAGCCTACGGGCTACCCCTATTTTTTTGGGAGGATGGAGTTCAGGGAATAAGGGAATTTTACCGCCGAATTCGCGGAGTTCACCGAGCTTTTCAGGCAGGGTTCGCTGGACGGGTTAGCTGTCCTTGTGCGATGATGACAACGGGCAGGACCCAATGTTTTAGGAAGCTCGAAGTAGGAGAAATGAAGGTATCTATTTCTTTCTCGTGCTTTGAGTCCTTTAGGTTAAATTTCGTGCATTACGGCCTCCGACAATGAAGAAAAAACTGTTTCTCACGGTTTTAGTCTCAAGTGTATTTTTTGGTTTCTTTCCAACCCTCTCGGTCCGTGCCGGGGACAATCCTCTCGGAACGCAGCTCAGGGCCCGCGTGACCGAGTTTTGGACGGCTTGGTCCCGGGGTGAGGCGGAGAAAACGAATCTTCTGGTTCGGGAAGAGGACCGCCAGGCATTCGCCAAAATTCGACGCTTTGACGTTCTGGATTTTAAAATCGACTCTCTCCTGATCAGTGCGGATTCCAAATCCGCCGTAGTGAGGACAAACATTAAGCGGACTCTTCCCATGTCACCAGCACCCGTCGATTGGATGGTCGAGAATCAATGGGTTTATGAAAAAGGGGATTGGTACCTTCTCTACTCACAAAATAAGCAGCCGGCGATGCCTGCGGGGGAGGTTCCTTCCCTTTTCAATGCGGGTTCAACCCCTGCGCAGCCGGCGCCCCCGAACGACATCGTCTTCGATTCCACGACCTTTGACTTCGGAACGATGCCGGCAAGCACGGGGCTCCATCATGTTTTCCCTTTTGAAAACCGGGGGACCCGAGCATTGAGATTGGTCCGCCTTGGGACGCCCTGCCAGGGACTCTTCGCCACTCCCCAATGCAAAGGAGTGATCGCTCATTCGGACGGCTCCGTTTACGGGCCCGGGAAAAAAGGAAAGATCGAGGCACAATGGCAGAATGTTTTGACTCCTCAAAAGGTGGATCAGACCATCGAACTTTACTTTGATAATGGCCAGGTCTTCAATCTCCGCATTGTGGGCACCGTCACAGAGTCCAAGGTGCTGAAACCGTAAGATGTATCGTTGTTCGCGGAGGGGGAATCCGGATAGGAAGGGACACCGGCTCTAAAATGATTCCGAAGTCAATAAGAGTAAGGTATCTGTCCCTAATCTTCGAACGATAACGGAACGCGACTGACAATTCTCGCATCACAAGGAAATGGTTTTCGACCTCAAGGAGCTGTTGGTCTTCGATGGGCATCAAGTAATTCCTCGCCAAGATCCGGACAACCACGCTCTCTCAGCTCGAACTTCCTTGCTCCACAGTGTCCTGCAGTCGTGATTTCGGGGCACTAACCCGATAGAAAGAAACTGACACCGGCTTTGTAGGGATTTCAGATTTAAGCAGAGTCGGGTGACTGTTCCTGATCTCGGAATGAATTCAGCAGTTATTACTAGAACAGAAATCAATGAAAGGGCATGGGTTTCCAATGTACTTTAGGAATTTGCGTTCAAGGATTCAATACTGGGCTGTGGTGGGATGCATCGCCATTGCATGCTCGACGTGTGCAATACTCACACCGGCTCAGAGTCAGAACACGATCTATTTTGGCGACATAGTCCACGGTGGCTCGGGCTCTCCGTTCCAGACGATTATCCAATTATTCAATGCCTCGGACCAGGGAGTGACAACCACCCTTAGCATTTTTCAGGACAATGGGGCGCCCTACAATCTGGGGCTGAAGGATTCTCAGACAGGTAATGCATTGACGCCGACATCGCCCGGGGTTTTCAGTCTTTCAATTCCTGCCCGGGGTGTAAAGGCCATGGTCACTACCGGCTCCCAGTCGGTACAGGCGGGCTGGGTTCAAATGACTTCCACGTCGCCAAAATTGAATGGCAACGTTGTGTTTCAACAACTGGACAGCGCAGGGAACCTGCTATCCCAAACGGGGGTAGAGACGTCAACCGCCCTCTCGTCCTTGACGGGGTTTTTGGAAAAATCTTCCACCGTCAATACAGGTATTGCCCTTGCTAATCCGTCTTCGACCGCGACGGTGCAAGTCACCCTCCAGGTCACAGGCCCTGATGGGCTGGTCACGCTTAGTCCGTTTACCTTCTCTCTTGCTCCTCTACAACACATTGCGCAGTTCCTGGAACAGTTTCCGCCCTTTGTGAATGTGGGAAACACAGTGGGTACACTCGCGGTCTCAGCGAGTGGTAACATTATTGGAACGTTTTTGAGGCAGGACCGGGGTCAACTCACCACCGTCCCCCTGTTCGCCGGCACGGCCCTGGTTCCCACCATTACCAGCATTTCTCCGACTTTGGGTGGTACCGACACCACGGTCACAATCACCGGAGCAAGTTTTGATACCAACAATTTTACGAACAACCATGTGACCTTCAACGGTGTGAGTGCGCCGGTCGTGAGCGGAACGGCCACCACGCTGGTGGTCACCGTTCCCCCGGGCCTGCCCATCCAGACGGTGCCCGTGGCGGTCGCCGCGAACGGGGGATCGAGCAACAGCATTAATTTCACCGTGATCGCGGGGTTTGCTGTGCCGGTCATCGCTTCGCTCGACCCGCCGGCTGTGCTGGCCGGCTCCGACACGACGAATGTGACCATCAATGGGGCCAACTTCGGAACAGTTCAAGAGGGCGCCGCAGTTCGGTTCGGAACGTCGGCAACCTCCTTCACGAATCCCGCCTTGCAGGTGGTCAGTTCCACGAAGGCGATTATGACCTTGGCGTCGGATCTCTTGGGACAGGTCGGAGGGTTTTTCGTGACTTTTGTAAATCCTAGAAACAACTTGTTCGGTGACAACCTATCGAATCCGATGTCGTTTCAGGTGTCAAACCAGATTGCGACACAGCCCCCGACTATCACGAGTGTCGACCCTTCCACCGCTCATGTGGGCGAACGTGTGACCATTACGGGAACCAACTTTGATCCGGTCATCACCTCAAATAACATTGTCCGGTTCAATGGAGTTCAAGCAACCTCGATCTTCTCCGCCACGAGTACACAGATTGCAGTGACTGTGCCGGGAGGGGCAACCACAGGGCCGTTGACGGTGACGACCAGTGGCCTAACGAGCAATGCTGTGAATTTCACCGTTCTGAAACCCCTCGCCCTTCGCACCGTAGCGGTCGGAGCCGCTCCCGCCAAGGTGGTTATCGACCCGGTTCTCAATCAGGCCCTCGTGACGGATAGTGACCCTGGAGTCCTTGGCACAGGGGCTGTCAACGCCGTCACGTTTGTAGATATTGCGAGCGCAACGACAATCAGCACGGTTCCCGTCGCTGCCGAAAACCCTCTGGGAATTGCCATTTTCGGGAGACAGGCATTCGTGGCCAATTTTCCCGGTTTGATTCCGGGGAGAAGTCTGAGTGTTCTCAATCTTGATACACAAAGTTTCCAGGCCTTAATCGATGTGAACAGCCTGGGCGGACGCCCGTTTAATCTGGCGATTGATACGGCTAATGGCAATGCCGTGATTACGGACGATTCGTTGCACCTTGGCGTGCTGAACTTTGTCACCAGGCAAACCGTTTCGTTTCTTATGAGCACACCCTATGATGTTGCGGTTTACAATCCCTCACCCAGTGTGGACTGGGCGTTGATCTCGAATTTTTCCGAAGGGAAGCTCGTCATCTTCGATTTGCTCACGCAGACTCAAAAAACCACAATTGCAGTGGGACGGAGTCCGCAAGGAATTGCGGTAAATCCCGGCACTGGCCTTGCCGTGGTCGCGAACAGTGGCGATAACACAGTGTCCATTGTGGACCTGAACACGCTGGCGGTGGTGGGAACGGTCCAGGTAGGGTCCAGTCCAAATTACGCGGCGGTCGACCCGACGCGCAATCGAGCCGTCGTGACTAATAATCTTGAAGGCTCGATCTCGGTGATTGATCTGGGGACTAAGGCGGTGATTGCGACGCTCTCAACAGGTGGGAACAACCCAACTGGCGTCGCTATTAGTCCTGCTGCGAACCTGGCGCTCGTAACGAACCAGGGCTCGGGCACGCTGGCGTTCATTGCCTTGCCTTAGAGGGGAATTTGGAGGGCATGCGGTGGCCCACCGGGATTCACCCGTGCCCTGTTCGTGAATCTTAATGAGTTTTTGAGGGCGCTCCAGTTGCTATGCCAAGAACCGGAGCGCCTTTTTTTGTGACAGCGATTATACGGACTGAAGTAGGGGGTCGGGCCAGGAAGACGCGTAAACTCAAGCCCGAAGGGCGACAGGCTGCAGCCCTCCGGGAGAAAGCAGGGCAAACCCTCAGAAAATGATTGAAATTCAAGCCAGGCAAACGAAAGATGCGATCGGTTCGGTCTTTCCTTGTGCTGGAAAGAGACATTCTCGCGCTTGACCACATCCATTTGTATTGAGATGATAGACTGTCTGTACTCAGGCGTGATGCTTGAAGGCCTATTCCTCATGAGGATTCTCGAGATCTGGAAGGCTCTTGCCTGGACCGATCAGAATCTATTCCAGTCCCTCATAGGCGTTCTGCGAGGGACCCGGCCTGGCGGTTCAACTCGTGGTTCGATTGTGGGGGGAGCCTTTTTTGGAATTGAAAGAAATGGCGCTATTTAACTAGGGGGCGGGTCCGCTCCAAGGAAAGCCATATCATCCATGTCACCTCCCCATATTGCGGTTGTCGGTTGTGGTTACTGGGGCAAGAATCTTGCGAGAAACTTTGCGCAGCTCCGTGCGCTTCGCTGGATATCCGATACCAATGACGTCGCTTTGAAGGAGCAGTCGAAGCTCTATCCGGATGTAAAAATTACTCGCCGGTTCGAGGAGGTCTTGGAGGATGAACTCATCCACGGTGTGGTGATTGCGACTCCGGCCGCGGCCCACTACGCACACGCTCGAGAGGCCCTCCTGAAGGGAAAGGATGTTTTTGTCGAGAAGCCACTTTCCCTCCGCTACGCGGAAGGGCAGGAGCTGGTTGCCCTGGCGGAGTCGAAGGGCGTGATCCTGATGGTGGGCCACATCCTTGAATACCATCCTGCGGTGAAATTGCTGAAGGGGATTGTTCAGCGGGGTGAATTGGGCCGGCTCTGGTACATTTACTCCAACCGGTTGAATCTTGGGAAGGTGCGACAGGAGGAAAACATCCTGTGGAGCTTTGCCCCTCACGATATATCCATCATTCTGAGCCTGGTCGGCCGGGAACCCACGGCAGTGAGCGCGCATGGAGGCAGCTACCTTCAGTCAGGTATTGCCGATGTCACGGTGACCACACTCCTGTTTGAAGACGGGATCAAGGCGCACATTTTTGTCAGTTGGCTGCATCCCTACAAGGAACAGAAACTCGTGATCATCGGAGAGCACAAGATGGCCGTGTTTGATGATACCGCCCGGGAAGGCAAATTGAGAATCTATGACAAGGGAATCGAGTGGAAGTCGGGTCTGCCCGTCCCTCGCCAGACGGCCGAGACAACCCTGTTTTTCGAGGAGTCTGAGCCCCTCCGTCTCGAGTGCGAGCACTTCTTGGATTGTATTCGAGACAGAACGCGGCCCTTGACCGACGGCGTGAGCGCCCTGAAGGTGCTGAAAGTGCTTGAGGCCAGCCATCTCTCCCTGGAGCGAATGGGTGAACCGGTGAGTCTGGACGAGATTGAAGCGGGGGTGCGGCGCTGATGGATTACTTCGTGCATCCGTCCTCATTTGTGGATGAAGGGGCCGAAGTCGGCAGCGGCACAAGGATCTGGCATTTTTCCCATGTGATGCCCCGCGCCCGGATCGGGCGCAACTGCAACCTGGGACAAAACGTACATGTAGCCTCGGATGTCACGATCGGAAACAACGTCAAGATCCAGAATAATGTCTCCCTTTATACGGGCGTGGTCATTGAAGACGATGCTTTCCTGGGGCCTTCCATGGTATTTACCAATGTTATCAACCCCCGCAGTCATGTTTCGCGGCGGGAGGAGTATCAAACCACTCAGGTGGGGCGGGGCGCCTCCATCGGTGCCAACGCGACAATTCTGTGCGGAGTCACGTTGGGACGTTACTGCTTTGTGGGGGCGGGCGCTGTCGTTTCAAAGAACATCCCGGACTATGCCCTGGTCTATGGGAACCCTGCCCGCATCAAAGGATGGATGTGTCAATGCGGAATCAAGCTGCTGTTGAAGGCAGATGAGACAGACGGGGAGGCCAAGTGCAGTAGCTGCAGCACAGCTTACGTGAAGCAGGGCGGGGTGGTGAGGCCCTTGTGAGGTAATAGGTAATAGGTGGTAGGTGATAGGCGAAGGACCGGGTTCGAGAACGACTTCATGACAGTAATTTCGTTGACTGGGGACGGGGATGCGTTTTGTTATTCCATCGAATTGATTTTATGATCTCTCACCTTCGCAATCATCCATTGAGCCATATCCCCTCTTACCTGTCCCCTCTTACCTATTGCCTACCACCTACTGCCTATCACCTAACTCCACCAAAGGATAACCATGGCTGATCTTGATCGATTCAAAGACCAACGCGTCCTCGTCACAGGGGGCGCCGGTTTCGTGGGATGCAATATCGTCCGGAGGCTGTTGAACATTGGAGCTTCGGTGATTGTTCTCGACGATTTTTATACTGGAAAAGAGGACAACCTTCCCATCGGACATCCAAAGCTCGAAGTCGTTCGCGGCAGCGTGACTGATTTTGATTTGGTCCGCCGTGTGGTCAAAGCCTCCGAAACCGTGGTCCACGAAGCGGCTCGCAACATTATTGTATCGATGCGCAATCCTCGCGAAGATTATGAGGTCAACATCGGCGGAACTCTCAACGTGCTCATGGCAGTGCGGGAGGCCGGCGTCCGGCGCATGGTCTATGCGTCGTCGGCTTCCATTTATGGGAACCCGCGATACATTCCGATCAACGAAGAGGATGCCGCAAATATGTTGACTCCCTATTCGGTGTCCAAGTTCGCGGGCGAGAATTATTGCAAGGCTTTTTATGAGAGTTACGGCACCTCGACAGCGGTGGTCCGATATTCCAATGTGTACGGGATCGCGCAACGCCCCGACAATCCCTACTGCGGTGTAGTGGCAAAGTTTTTCGAGTCGGCGGTGGCCGGGGAGGCCCTGCATATCCACGGGGACGGTCAGCAGACGCGCGATTTTACATTCGTGGAAGACGTGACGGAGGCGACCTTGCTGGCTGCGCTTTCACCGAAAGCCGAAGGCCAGGTGTACAACGTGGCGACCGGGTATGAAGCTTCGATCAACCAGCTGGCCCGCTTAATCATTGAGGTGACGGGGAACCGTGTCGCGCTGGATTATGTGGATCGGCGGGACATCGACAACATCCGCCGCCGCGTGCTGAATATCGAGAAAATTCGCCGCGACCTCCGCTGGATCCCCTCCGTGACCCTGGAACAAGGGCTGCGGCGCACCTTTCAATGGCTGCAGGAGGCCGGAGGTCGGAAGGCAGAAGTCTGAGGTCGGAAGTCAGAAACCGGAAGCCCGAGGCCAGAAGTTGAAATTCATCTGTAGGGGCGCACAGCGGTGCGCCCTCTTTTGAAGTCAGAAGTCTGAAGTTGGAGGTCGGAAGACAGAAATCAGAAGTCAGGCCTGGAAAGGGTGGAATTGCTGACTCTAACCTTTGAACCTTGAACCCGAAACTGGTTTCTTGGACCTTGGACCTTGAACCTTGGACTGGTTTTTTTGAACCTTGAACTTGTCATTTCGAGCCTTGGACCTCTCGCTGTGTTGATTGAACAAGTTAGAATCGAAATGAAAAAACAAACCATGCGCGTGCTCTGCGTTGCACCGGCATGGAATGAGGGGGAGCGGATCACGCGGGTCGTTAATGCGATTCCGCGTGATGTTGCAGAGGCCATTGTGGTCGTCGATGACGGGTCCTCCGATGATACGGCCGAACGCGCCAGGACCGCAGGCGCCACGGTCATCCGTCACGATCGGAATCGCGGCGTCGGTGCCGCCATCCGAAGTGGAATTGATTTCGCCCTCAAGCAAGGCTACGACATTGTGGTGATTGTGTCCGGGGGGGGAAAGACCCCGCCCCAACAGATCCCGAGGCTGCTGGCCCCCCTCCTGAAGGGAGAGGCCGAGTTCGTGCAAGGGTCTCGCTATATCGCGGGCGGTGACTTCTTGCGCATGCCGTTGAGGAGGCGGTTGGGGACCCGCGCTTACACGGGATTGTTTTCCCTGCTGCTCGGCCATCGCATCACGGACGCCTCCAGCGGGTTCCGGGCAATGCGTCTCTCTTTGTTTGAGGACCGCCGGATTAACCTCTGGCAAGATTGGCTCGACCGCTACGAACTCGAACCCTATCTGCTTTTCAAGGCGGTGCGTCTTCGACACAAGGTCATTGAAGTGCCCGTGACGATTGAGTACCCCCAAAAAGGTGACCGCCTCGCCTATACCAAAATGCGCGCAATCGTCGATTGGTGGCGGATTTTTCGGCCCGCCCTGTACCTTGCCCTCGGGTTGAAACGATAACCCCTTCGGAGGATTGGTTGCTGTCCCTCGCGAAGGAGCTATTAGGAAGGCAGGAAAGCAGGAGATTGGGTCATAACCAAAGTCACTGCTGCAGTAGTTTCTGTCCGAACTTTTCCCGCCGACGCGCACTTGCCCTCATGAATTCCTGGGTTCCAAATAAAGCTCAAGATCTTTCTGGTCGAGATAACGCCCCGTCAGGATTCATCTTCATCGATCATCCCTTGGTGACTGTGTAGACGCGGTGTTTGCGGGAGAGTTTTGAGGGGAGCCGGGCTGAGTGGAGTTCTGCAGAAGTAGATTTAAATTATTCCTTGCGCCTTGATTTGTTGGATCAATCTCAAGCGTTCGAAGGTACTCGCGGATGGCCTCATCCCTTTTTCCCTGTTTGTGGAGAACATAACCCTTGCCAAAGTGGGCGTCTGCATTCCCGGGATCCTGCCCGAGAACCGTGTCAAATGCGTCGATTGCGCCCGATAGGTCTCCCTGCTTCTGTAAAGCGACGCCCAGAACATTGCGGGTGCGCGTGTCGCGGGGGGCCAGGGAGACGGCGCGCCGGAGATAAGTGACGGCCTCGTCGAGCCGGCCTTGTTGTTTCAGGATGATTCCAAGATTAGTAAGCAGCGGAGCAGAGTCGGGCATGATAGATTCGGCAATCCGATAATGCTGCATGGCGAGCGAGTACTGACCGGTTTGGTAATAGAGCGCCCCCAGGTTGTTTTGCAGTTTTCCACTCTTTGGTGAGACCTTGATGTCATGTATCGAGAGCACCAAGGCATCGGTCCAGTCCCGGTTCCTGATAACAGTTCGACCGCAGTACAGCACCAGGACAGCTCCCAGGATTGCCCAGAGAACTCCCTTGACGAGTTTTCCCTGCGCTGATTCATACAACCTGCCCCACCCCACCCCCACCAGGATGCACAAACCAAGCGCTGGAAGATACATCAGTCGATCAGCTCGAATTGTTCCGATTGGGATGATGATATTGCTGACGATAGAGTATGTGATTCCGAAAAATGCGAGGCCGAAAAAAAGGGCTGGAAACCGCTTGTAACTCCAAACCAGAATGAAAACAAGAGCTGCCGTGAGAGCGAGGACGATCCAAAAAGCGGGAGTGCTCCATTGAGTAAGTACTGGAATCTGGTTGAAGGAGTAGTCACTGGAAAGCGAGCCCGGCCAAAGGAATAGACCGATGGATTGGAGCAAGATTTTTGCCGCGGTCATCGCACGGGCAAAAAACGGGGTGTACGCCAGTGGATTGTCGGGGAAGGGAGTGTTGGTCGAACGGAAGCCCTTCACAACCGCCCACCGCACCGCCAGGAATGTAATTGTGACTCCGAGGTATCCTGCGTACACTCTCCAAAAGTCAAGCTTGAGGCGATGAAACAAATCCCTCAAGTTTCCCCGGGAGAAATAGATCCATTCGGTTAATACGAGAATGCCCAACAGAGTAATGACGTTCTCTTTTGAGAGGAGTCCGAGGGAGTAGAAGAGCAATGACACAAGATGGAACTTGAAATGGTAAACCTCACCGCTCCGTTGACGGATGAAGTAATACCACGCAAACACAAGGAAAAGCATAGCGAGCGCATCCGCGCGGCCGGAAATGTAAGTAATCGCCTCCGTCTGGATGGGGTGGACAGCAAACACGAGGCTCGAGACTAGCGCTGTGTGGGGAGGTCTTGGGACCAGGCGCCGAACGGTCCAGAAGATGCCCAAACAGACCAGGATGTGTAGAAGGCGGTTAAAAAGATGAAACCCGTCAGGATGTGCTCCTCCAATCCAGTAGTTCACCGCAAGGGTTATTCCTGTCACCGGCCGGTATAGATCCCCGGGCGCCCCATTAGGAAGAGAGAGGAAGGGGGAGGTGAACAGGTGAAGAATCTGTCCGGGGGTTCGAATGGCGGGGTTGGTCACAATCAGGGTTGTGTCGTCCATCAAGAATTGATGTCCCCAGCTGTTCAGGTCGCAGACCAGGGCGGCGAGGACAACTAACCATTCAGGGCGGGAATATCTTTGAACCCGAGTCGGTGGGGCGGCGGTTTTGCTGGCCGGCTGACGCGCATGGAAGCGAGTTCTTTGTTTCATGGGTTTGAAATCGGAGAATTCAGTCCCGACGCCACTCTGTCTGTGGAGAAGGATATTTTCTTGGTAGAGGTTCGCTGCATTTCATTCGCCTGCCCTGAAGAAGGGTCATGATAATGAAATGGAACTGAGGCTGGAATCCTGTAAGATCATCCAGCCTCGACTCAGTCTTGCAAGCACTTCGGGGCTAGCGTGAAGGCTTCTCTCGAGTGCTTGCAGGAGGAGTCCGATTCTGCAAGGCCAGGTCCAGATTCTTCCTGGCCGCCGCGTTCAGGGGCTCGATTTCCAGGATCCGTCTGTATTCGTTGATCGCCTCATCCATGTGTCCCGACAGATAGAGGGCATTACCTTTGTTGAGGCGGGCGACCGAATTTAAGGGGTCCTGTTGAAGTGCCCAATCAAATTGCTCGATGGCTCCTGTGAAATTCCCGTCGGCCTGAAGGGCCTGGCCGAGATTAATCCGAGCCAGTTTCGGATCATTAACACCGAGCTGCAATGCCCGCTGGATATAGCCGATGGCCTCTTTCGATTTCCCTTTGCGTGTAAGGAGGGCTCCCATATCATTCAGCAAGTCGGGCTGGTCGGGATAAATCGACAAGGCCTTGCGATAGTGTACTTCGGCTTCCACCAGCTGGTTTTGAGTGAAGTATTGCTCGCCTAGATAGCCGTGTATCTTGACGCTATTCGGAAAGTGATGGATGGCCCGTAGGTATAACGTGAGTTGGTCCCGCCAATCCCCATTGCGAACCACCGTCCTCCCCGCCAGGAGCAAAAGGATGACGAGCACCGATGCCCGGAATGGGTTCTTCCACTTTGTCCGGTGGACGGTCTCCTCTAAATAACCCATGCCCAATCCTCCTAAGAGACAGAATCCAAAAGCGGGCATATAGAGCAGGCGGTCCGCACGAATCGTTCCGGTCACGACCAACAAATTGCTCACAACTGAATACGTGATGATGAAATATGCTAGGCAGAAGAAGACGTCGGGAGACCGGTTGTAGGTCCAAACCAGAAAGACCAGAAATACAGCGGTGAGGGAGAGGACAACCAATGCCCCCAAACTCGTCCACCGATTGAGAATCGGAATCTGGTTGAAGGAATAGTCGGGGGAAAATTGGACGGGCAGGAGGAGCTGACCAATGGACAGGAAGAAAATCTTCAATGAAGTCAGCAGGCGGCCGGAGAAGCTGGCCGTGACCAGGGGGTTGACCAGGAATTTTGTAGGAGTGACGGCGATCCCCCGGAAAGCAGCAAGTCGAAGGGCAGCGTACACCAGCGTTGCCAGGATGTAACCGGAGTAGACTCTCCAAAAATCCTGCCGCAGTTGGCGAAAGAAGCTTTTGATTTCTCGCTGGGAACAGTAAATCCACTCCGTGAGCAACACGACCCCCAGCCATGTGATGGCACTCTCCTTGGATAACAAAGCGAGGAAATACAGGACTACGGAGATCAAGTAGGGACGCAGGTGTGAATTCGTTTGCCGCATCCAAATAAAACTGAGCCAGGCGAAAACAAAAAGAACCATCGCCAGGGCATCGGCGCGACCACTGATATAAGTGATGGCCTCAGTCTGCACCGGGTGGACGGCAAACAACAGGCCCGTCAGGAAAGCGACCGCTGGCCGTTGGGGAATCAGTCGACGCACGACCCAAAAGATTCCCAGAGAGGTAAAAACATGAAGCAGGCGATTGAAGAGATGAAAGCTGTCGGGGAGCGCACCGCTGATCCAGTAATTGATCGCCAGTGTGAGCGCGGTTAGAGGCCGATAGAGGTCCAACGTAACGTTCGGGAAATGCACGAATGGAGAACTGACAATTTGGAGGATAGAAGGGGGATTCTGGATAACAGGGTTATGAACGATGTAATCCATGTCATCCATCACAAACTGATGGCCCCAGCTGTTCGCATCACAAAGGAGAGCAGCAGCCACAATAATCCAGAATCCATGAAAGGTCCTTTCCCCGGAGGGGGCAAAATCCCCTTTTCCGGGTTTGGCTCGAGCCTTAGACTTGGCGATCTTCGCTTTCATGGTCAATTCAATCCGATTTAAGGTTGTTGGGGAACCGGATTGGTCCTCTGAAGCAGAAGAGTGAGATTACTTCGGGCCAGCATGTAGCGGGGGTCAATCTCCAGCGTACGACTGAACTCGGAGATCGCTTCCGCCGTTTTGTTCTGTGCCACGAGGGCATTGGCCTTGTTGAAATGAGCGTCGGCATTTGAGGGATATTGTTGGATGACGATGTCGTATTGTGCGATGGCGTCCGCAAGGCGCCCTTGAGCCTTCAGGGCCAACCCGTAATTATTCCGAATTTCCGGGTTTGTTGGCGAGAGTGAAACAGCGCGATTCAAGTGAGCGATCGCTTCAACAGATTTCCTTTCCCGGCTGAACAGGCTGCCCATGTTGTTGAGCAGATCGGGGTAGTCAGGTTTGATGGTTTCGGCGGTGGTGAATTGCTCGAGCGCTGGGCCGAATTCACCGCGCGAAAAGTATTGGGCTCCAAGGTTGTTGTGGGCCTTGGCGCTGCGCGGTGCGTCCTGTACCGTCTGCGCGTAAAGGGTGAATTCATCACGCCAGACCTGATTTCTCGAGACCGTTCTCGCAAGCATCAGGAGAAGGGCGAGCGCCAGGATAACTCGTGCGACCTTCTTTGCAGAGAAACGTTCCATCGATGCGTTTATGCCGGCAAAGGCGATCCCTGCGAGCAAGAATATTCCGAGCGACGGCATGTAAAGAAGACGATCTGCCCGGATCGTTCCGATGGGGATAAGGAGATTGCTGATCAGCGAATAGGTGATGAGGAAATAACCCAACCCAAAGAAAACGGCCGGGGCCCGACGGTAACTCCACACCAGGAGAATGCAGAATCCTGTGGTCAAGGCCAATATACCCAGCGCAGCCGGGCTGCTGACTTGCAAGATCATCGGAATCTGGTTGTAGGAATAGTCTGCTGAAAGATGCATGGGCCAGAGCAGCATCCCGAGGGACTGAAACAGGATCTTGAGTCCTGTCAGTACGCGGACCATCCCCGTGACATAAGCCAGGGGGTTGTCCAGCAGGGTGACCTCCAGTTTTGAGACCCCCTTTAAGGCAGAAAAACGCAATGCCAAATAGGCCGCGCTGACGAGCAGATAGCCTGCATAAAATTTTATGAAGTGTTCCCTCAGATGAAGCCAGAAAGTCCTAAGTTGACTTTGGGAGAAAAATACGAATTCGGTAAGTAAAGCCACCCCCAGCCAGGTGATGGCGCTCTCTTTCGAAAACAAGGCAAGGAGGTAAAAGGTCACGGAGCAGGCATACGGGAGCACCCGTCCCGAGGTTCGAGCGCGGATGAAAAACAGCCAGGAGAAAACAAAAAGAAACATCACCAGACTGTCGCTGCGCCCATTAATGTAAGTGACGGCCTCGGTTTGCACGGGATGGACCGCAAAGAGCAGCGCTGTGACAATCGCCACCGGTGAACCTGAAATCAATCGACGGAGGATCCAGAAGATCCCCAGGCTCGTCAGCACGTGCAACATCCGGTTGACAGCGTGAAACCCATCCGGATTCAGGCCGCTGATTCCATAATTGAGTGCAAAGGTCAAAGTCGTCAGTGGGCGGTACAATCCACTCGGCATTCCGTACATTAGATTGTAAGGAGAAAGAAAAATTTCATGGAGGTGGCCGAAGCCCCGGATGAGGGGATTCCCGACAATCCGACTCAAATCGTCCATGACAAACTGATGGCCCCAACTGTTCCAGTCGCCAGCCAGAGCCGCCACGAAGATGAGCAGCTCCCAATAATGAAATCTCTCAAGAAAGGGCATTGCGGACGGGACGGGCCTTAGTGGCTTCAGGCTTTTCGGCAGGGGCTTGGCTCTCATGCGCTTGATCTTATAAACCTTGCTCTCTCCCGGCTTCGGCAAAATAGATCGAATGATGATACGGGCGCATTCCAAGCTTGTGCAATAGGTTTCTGAGCCTGAATTCCGACAATCCCGGAACATAGCCTCACGGACTCTTAAGGGAAAAGTCCGGACGATCGGGACACAGCTGCCTCTCAAAATTTTCTTGAGTTCAATGAATTCGTATTGCACACTGATTTTTCGAAGCTCTCCACGCCAGCCCAACTGGACCCGCATGCCACAGGTCATGTCATTCATGGGGTTAAGGATGAAACGGAATGAGGATCGAAAGGGAGCCCCGTCCACAAAGCGCAAATCGGGCTTGGCGGCTTCCCCACAAATAAATGACAGCCCTCCAAGTGAGGCCTTGTTAAGCAATCGCCATCCTTACGCCCTGCTCTTTCTTCTCATCTCCCTCATCTATCTCTGTACATTGAGCGACAAAGTGTTCGACTGGATCAGCGATGGCCAGGTGATGTTCGACACGGCAGTGAGCGTGCATGAATTCGGGGAGCTGGGAATCAGCCCGGAGGTGGTCGACCGCAACACCGGCGTAAGCGGGACGGCTGATTACTATGGAAAATACGGGCTGGGACTTTCCATCGTAGAACAGGTTCCGCTGCTGATGGTCCCGGCATTGGAGAAAATCCTTGGCGGGGGAAAAAGCAATGTTCTGTTTGCCATGATGAACATGATCATCACGGCCCTGACTGCCCTTGTGGTCGCCCTGTGCCTTCGAGATCTGGGATTCCGATTCCGTACCGGCGCGCTGGCGGCCATCGGGTTCGCCTTTGGCACTCCAGCGTGGCCTTACATCTCTTATGACTTCAGCGAGCCCCTGCAAGCCCTGTGCCTGGTTGCTGCCTTCTGGTTCCTCCTCCGCGCAACGAAGAGACACCCGCCTTCGCCTTTTTATTTCACTTTGGCGGGACTTGCCTTGGGATATGGCGTGTTCACAAAAGCCTTGTTGCTGATTCTGGTCCCGATTTATGGACTTTACTCATGGAGGCGACTCGAAGGCACTTCGCGGAAAGAACATCGTAGTTTTGGATGGTTCGTGCTGCCTCTTCTAGTCTGGGGAGTGGCCATTGCTGCCCTCAATCTACATCGCTTTGGGTCGATCTTCGAGTTCGGATATGGAGGAGAGACCACGAGATTTACCACCCCTTTACTGACGGGATTGTATGGGCTACTCCTCAGTCCCACGAAGGGGCTGATCTTTTATGCACCACTGACAATTTTGTTGCCGTGGTCATGGTGGAAAATGCGCAGGAGCCGTCACCGGGAACTGATCTTCCTGCTTTCGATTTTTGTGCTTCATGTTGCGACGAATTCAAAGTGGTGGTCGTGGGAGGGGGGCATGTCGTGGGGACCCCGCCTGCTGATGCCCATCCTTCCCCTTATGATCATCAGCGCCTCCACCTTGCTCGAATCCGTCCGTTGGTCTCTGCCTGTCTTTGGAGTTTGTGTGGTTGCGGGAGTGACGATCAATCTGCTTGGGGTGCTGATGAATTTTCTGGTGTGGATCAACGCCGCGGGCGCCAATCAGATGCGTCTACCGTTGGAGGTCCGCGGGCGTCCAGCTTACCAGTATGCGGAGCATGATGGAAAGCGCTGGTACCGGCCGAACAACGCCATGTGGTACATCCCGGCATTGAGTCCCCTTCGAGGTCATGCCTGGCTGCTCCGATTGCGTTATTTCGGGGTGCCTTTCCCATTGAGGATGCTCAGTTCCGATGCTTCCGTCGCACCGCCGAGGGTGTTCTTCCCACCCATCGAAATCGATTTTTCCCTCTTGAAAAACGCCTTCGCACTTTCACATCTCCGCTCGGCGCATTTTTGGCTATGGGAGACTCTTACGAGTCAGCCCCGCGAAGAGATTTTCTCGTATCCCGTTTATGGAGTCTCGATTGAGCGTCAGGGGGACCGTGCCATGGCCCGCGGAGATCGGGAGCGGGCGCTGGAGTGCTTCAGACGGGCGGTCGAGCTGATGCCCAACTATGTCAGCCCGGCACTGAAGCTGTCGCGATTGTTGGCGGAAGGTGGAGGGTCCCGCGAGGGGCAAGATGTACTCCTCCGCTTTTTGTCCCAGCCCAACCGCAATCTTGACCAAGAAAGGGCCGCACGTCTGGATCTGGCCCAACTTTATGAGAACTCCGGCTATCGCGAAGCGGCCCTTCAGCAATATCGCACTTATCTCACGCTTCAACCCACGAAAGAGAATCGCGCTCGCATCGAGCAGCACATCACCGAACTGGCAGCAGCAGGCACTCCCCCCCACTGACCTCAAAAGGAAGACGTATTGGTGTTGGGCGACAAACAATTGGGTGCTTCCGGTAAGGGTGTGCAAAAAAAGCGAACCCACCGCGCGGCGGGCTGGCGGAGCAAACTTCGAGAAAGCCGAGCCTGCAGGTAGCAGACTCCCAACACCCAGGGTGAGTGGTCGTGCGCCCATGCCCTGAAAGGGCAAGCTTCAAGAGCCCAGGGCACCGCCCTGGGGCGACACCTCTCATCGGCCAACCGAACCCGCCTCGGCGGGTACACTCAATTCGCAAGTCCGGGAAGACACTTCGAGAACCAGGGACGCTCACAATTTCCGATCGCCGATGCATTGTGCTTCGCGGATACTGTTTTGACGGGATCCCTTGGGCTGGGACGTGATTGCTGAAGACACGTCAGTCTCCCCAGGACCGTTCTTCGTAGTCGAACCCGTGCTTCTTAAGGGCTCGTCGAGACTCTTAGAATGGTTGACCCCTTCACCACCAGGATGCCCTTACAGGGCAAGTCAGGAATATACAATCGCCATAGTCCCCAGGGCGATGCCCTGGGCTTTTGAAGAGTGCCCTTGCAGGGCACGAGGACACGCAATCCCGCTTCTGACGCGCTCAACTTTCGGATGGTCCAATAATTGGAGCCCGTCCCTCCATTCTTCTCATCAAGCACACGGGCTTTGATATAAAACGGCCAGATTGGGGGTAAAAAGACGAGGGGGCGGCACATGGAGCATTCAATCTTATCGAGCAAGATGGGCGCATCCTCGGGTTTGGTGGTGTTGATTCCCGGCGCCTCAATCTCCAAAGGTCAAGGCGAGAGGAATCTATTCCAGCCGCACCAAATCCTGGATGACCTTTTCTATGTCTTCCGGGGTATTGTTTCCGGCTGAGGTCTGAAGGTCTAGAGAAAGACCAGGGGCTGCCTCCATTGAGAGGTAGGAAACCAGCGCGGCCGCAAGGGCGTCCACATCGCCCGGTGGAACCAGCCAACCGTTCACGCCTTCGACTACCACCTCCGCAAGACCACCGGTTCGGGAGGCGATGACGGGCAGGCCGTTTGCAAAAGCGATTTGCGCAATCCCGCTCTGGGTTGCGCTGAGATAAGGCATCACCAGAATACGTGCGTACCGAAACAGCTCGGCCACCTCCTCATTGGGAATATAGCGATTATCGATGCGCACATTGTGTTCCACACCCAGGTCGCGGATCAGACGCTGGTATTTTGCCACCGGCTCGTAAAACTCGCCCGCGATAAGCAGTTCACAATCGACTTTAGACAGGACCTTCGGCATGGCGCGCAGCAGGATGTCGAGGCCTTTATATTTCCGCACCATCCCAAAGAAAAGCACGGTGCGCGAGCCGCCGGGCCGATCCCCCTGGGAAGAAAATTCCTTAAGAACGGGCAGGGGCGCGACCCTGACCGTTCTTCCGGGCATGAGTTTCAACAGGTCCTCCCGGTCCGCGGAGGAGTGCGTGATGAAGGATGAGAAGGGCGAGAAGGCGAAACGAAGCAGGGGGGGATCCCAGGGGGCTCGCTCGTGAGGGAAGACATTATGACATTCTAAGATCGATTTCAGGCCGGCCTTTTGGAGCATCCGGCCGAGCGACCCTACCAGCAGAGAAAAAAACGGATGCCACCACTGGATTAAGACCGCATCGGGGGAAGAGGATTGAGCCACGCGGAAGGTTCGTCGCCAGGTCAGAGGATTCATCGAGTCGAGGACCGCGGTCGCGCCGGGGTCGAGCTTGAGGTGACTGGAATCGAAGGGGGTCGTGCCGGGGAAGAAAATCCGCGGGTAGAGTCGGCGATAGGAGATGATGAGTACTTGATGTCCGCGTGATCTCAATTCCTGGGTTAGCGAGTAGACGTGGTGAGCAATGCCGCCCCGGAGCGGATGCGCCGGCCCGACGATGACAAGCTTCATCGCAGGCGAACTCCGCGGTCTCCCTCGCCCCGGGCTGCGGCGATGACAGCGTCCGGGTTCTCGGTGGAATCAGAGGATTCCACAATCGAGTAGTCGTCCTCGCGGCGGTAGGAAAAAGCGATCATCTCGGCCAGCAGCCCGAACGACACGACTTGGACCCCGATGACAATGAGGACGGTGCCCACCAGGAACAACGGTCGGTTGGCCAGCCATTGTTGGAAGAGTATGCGCTGAGCGATCAGATACAGATCGATGGCAGAACCCATTGCAAGAAGCGTCGCTCCGATCATCCCGAAAAAATGCAGGGGTTTGTTCGTGTAACGTGTCATGAGGATGACGCTTAGCAGGCTGAAAATTCCAGCAAAGATCCTTTCCAGTCCATACCGGGAGCTTCCGCTGACCCGGGGGGAATGCTCAATCATGACTTCACCGAGTCGAAAACCGCGATAGCTGGCCAGCACGGGAATGTAACGGTGCCGCTCCCCGTAAATCATCACCTCATCCAGGACACTGTGCCGGTAACACTTGAAGCCGCAATTAATATCGTGCAATCTCACGCCGGTCAGAAGCGAAGTCGTCCAGTTGTAAACTTTGGAACTGGCCTTTCGGCTCCAACGGTCCTTCCGTTGAATTCGCCATCCGGAGACCAGGTCGTAGCCCTCCTCCAATTTTCCGAGGAGCAGCGGCAACTGCTCCGGTATGTCCTGCAGGTCGGCGTCCATGGTCGCAATGATATCGTAACGGGCGGCGCGCATTCCCGCAGCCAGGGCGGCCGACTTTCCAAAATTTCTTCGAAAGCGGAGATATCGTACCCATCGGCTGGATTTTTGAATTCCACGGATAATTTCAGTGGATCCATCCGTGCTGCCGTCATCCACAAAGATAATCTCATATCTCTGTGCAAGTCCCTGGAGCACGGAGATAAGCCGGTTATAGAGTTCTTCCAGCGTGGCCTGTTCGTTGAGCAGGGGAATGACAACTGAAATGGATCGGGACGTGAACTTGTTAGAATCCAGTTTTTCTTCGGACATGACTTTGACCGGACTTCCAGCCTTCGAGGCGCTTGATTATTGTCCGAATAAGATATAGCCAGCAAGGAGTCGAAAGCAAACAGAATCTGACGGCGGCCGATAATGGGATGGCTTCCCGAGGTGGATCCGAGCATAGCCAAAGAATGGAATCGGACCCCTGCTCCATCTTACGATTGCCCAACTCGTGATAACTCAAATCGTCCTGACCTCATCCCCAGGTACAGAGCCGGAATGAATTCTTTTACAATGGTCCAGCCGCTGCTGGAGTGCGAGCACCAAGTTTAATCATAACTCACTTGACATCGCTATGGCTGTGCGATATTGACTAGCATTGATGTTGAAACGACAGACCTGCTCTTTCTGAATTACCCGCTTGTGCCCTCAGGAATCCGCTCAATCGAAGGAGTGAGCCCCCTTCGCTTTGACAGTCATTGAAGGGCAGAGCCGGGCGGGTTCAAGAGATCAAGAGGACCCTTTCCCTTCAGACGCGATTGTCCAAGGAAATTGTTGTCCTGATCAGGAGACTCACAAGCCGCACAATATGCAGCTTCAGACACTTCCCGAACAACCCATTGTCACCATTGAACCACGCCGTTCCTGGGTGGAGCTGCGCCTGGAGGACATCTGGGCGTACCGGGAGCTGCTGTACTTCTTAACCTGGCGGGATGTGAAAGTTCGCTACAAGCAAACCGCACTCGGCGCCGCCTGGGCCGTCATCCAACCCCTTTTCATGATGATTATTTTCGCATTTGCTTTTGGAAAGCTGGTGCGAGTGCCGACCGATGGAGTCCCGGCCCCCTTGTTCTACTACGTCGCTATCATGCCATGGACCTTCTTCTCGAATGCGCTGGCGTCCAGCAGCAACAGTTTGATTGCCAACTCCAACCTGATTACCAAAGTGTATTTTCCCCGGATGATCATTCCGTTCGCCGCAGTGGGGTCGGGCCTGCTTGATTTTGGCATTGCATTCGTGCTCCTGCTCGGGCTGATGCCCTATTATGGGATGGCCATAAGCTGGCAGATCGTGATGTTGCCGGTATTGATTGTCCTGACAACGCTCCTGGCTTCGGCATTCGGCCTGTGCATGTCTGCATTGAGCGTGATCTATCGAGATGTCCGGCACGCCTTGCCTTTCATTATCCAGTTGTGGATGTTTGCGACTCCCATCATCTATCCCTTGAGCCTGGTGCCCGGGAAGTGGAGATGGCTCATCCGGTTCAATCCGCTCTCCGGGCTCATCGAAGGATATCGGGCCTCGTTGTTCGGACTTCCGTTCGATTGGATTGGGCTCAGTTTTTCCGCGGGGTTGACGTTGATTTGTTTCTACGCCTTTGGGCGTGTCTTTCGCCATATGGAGAAGATTTTTGCGGACGTGATTTAGTTGGGCTTCGAAGATTGTGTAAAGAATCTGCATCGCTCATGGATCCATGGGGGCGATTGAAATTCTCTGATTTCCGGGACAGTGTTTCAGAATTGATGAGCAATTGATTTCCGGGCTTTTTCATATGCGGCCAATTATTACCATTGAGGGGTTGAGCAAGCAATATCGGATCGGGGCTTATGGAGGGTCTCGCATTCGTTATATCACCCTGCGGGACTCCTTGGTGAAGATGGCTCGGGCTCCACTGGAACGTTTGCGAGGCACCCATCAACCCACGACCGAGTTGATTTGGGCGCTAAAAGACGTCACCTTCGATGTCATGCCCGGGGAGGTCATCGGGATCATTGGTCGCAACGGCTCGGGTAAATCAACCCTGCTTAAGATACTCTCACGGATTACTGAGCCGACTTCCGGTCGGGCTGAACTCTTCGGCCGCGTCGGAAGCCTTCTTGAGGTGGGCACCGGGTTTCACCCGGACCTGACCGGCAGGGAAAACGTCTATCTGAATGGGGCGATTCTCGGAATGAGGCGGCGGGAGATCGAGGAGAAGTTTGACGAGATCGTGGCCTTTGCAGAAATCGAAAAGCTGTTGGACACGCCCGTAAAGCATTATTCCAGCGGGATGTATGTTCGGCTTGCCTTTGCCGTCGCAGCGCATCTCAACCCTGATATTCTGATCGTCGACGAGGTGCTGTCCGTGGGGGATGTCAGCTTCCAGCGAAAGTGCTTGGACAAAATGGAGGACGTTACACGAAGCGGACGGACGGTGCTGATCGTGAGTCATTCCATGGCCACGGTTACCCAACTTTGCGAAAACGTTATTCTCCTCGTGGACGGACAGGTTGCCAAAATGGGATCACCTCGCGAGGTGGTGGAATATTACACCACCTTATGCAACAGTCCCGCCGAGGGCCCGAGTCTGTCTGCTGTTTGGTCGGGTTCTGCCCCGGCGACTGGAAAGGAGGGCGTTCGGAATGAGTAAGGCTGAAATCCGGCAGGGAGAATGCGTTTCTTCAGCATCACATCTTCCTGACTCATGACCGGATGACCTTCCTTATTGAAAGAGCGTTCGGGAGGGAATCACACCCTCCTCCAATCTTGCTGACCTTGGCTGATGTTCGTCCCACGTATCACTTCCACTGTTGGCGCATCCAATCCAGGAGGCCTCTGAAAAACTGATTTGACAAATGAATACCACCGACGGGAGTCGGTGGTAGATTTAAGTGCAACCTAACTGTCAGTGCGGCGCAGCTATTAAAATACCGCCAGCGGAAGCTGGCGGATCGTTCCGATACAGCTTTTTTTGCGAGGGAAATAGGGTGGATTTGAAATATCCACCTCCTTCCGTAGGTGGTATTATCGTGTGGCAGTCAGATTTCCCCGAGGCGGTATCTGAATGATCCACCGACTTCTGTCGGTGGTATTTAGGGTCTAATTTGACCTTTTCAGCAACCTCCTAGGCGACCGATTGTGAGGAATGAATCTTGAAACGATCCCTCCTTCTGATTGCCATATTAACGATGGCTTCCTGCTTCGTTTCTGTGGGGGCAGGGAAGAAGACCGACGGGGAAAACAATCAGGATCTGGTGAGGCAGTGGTTGGGGCACATCCAGGGCTCGGAGGGCGGTCGAATCATCCCCCTTATGGATGAAGCCATTTCACGCGCCTTCCCGGGCTACTCCTTCTACGTCGTCCGGTATCCTCAATTTCCTATTGCCCGAGCACTTCCCGAGACCTTGAAATACAACAACCTTGTCGTTATCCCGCCTCGGGGGAATGTCGAAGCGCTTCCTGATCGTAGTGCTCTTGAAGCCTTCTTCCAAAAAGTGTTGACGTCCATCGGAGATGAAACCCGAGGTAAGATCGTGGTTCGCGCCTGGTTGCTGCTAACCCAGGAACTCCACCAGGATGGCTTCTTTCAATTCGAGATCCCAAGGGATTCCCTGGTGGCAACCAGGGAAAAAACCGGATGGGTCATCTCGGGGAGAGCTCTGGTTGTTCCGGATACCGGAAACAAAGGAGAGATTGCGGCAACGTTGCAGTTCGATTCGGCGGGGAAGTTGGTTAAGGTTGAAGAAACAGTAAAGGTTGTGGCAGGCTCTCGACCCATCTAAATCTGAGTCAACTCAACAAATTCAGCTCAGTCACTCCGGAGGGGGGATATGGGATATCAGAAGCAGTTAGTTCATCTTTGCTCAGGGGCACTCTTGGTGGGCCTTGCGAACCTGCCATCCGGTTTTGCTGAACGTCCAATGACACAAGGCGGAAGCTCGAGCGGAAGAAATGGTGTCGCCGCTGGAGGAGAAGTGAGGTTGTCCTCCGTGAATGTCGCTGAACCGACCAGAGCTACCCGGCAGATGATACCCTCTGCAACCGGTTTTAGCTTCGGTGGCAGGCAGGGAAACAACGTATTTCTGGCCAGCTCAATGCACTCGAACTCGGATGAGGGCATCGGTCAGGAATCCCATCGATCCCCGCGAAAGCCGGAATCAAAAGATCATCTCGAGAGGATGTCTCCCATGGGCCGACTGGCTTCCCTGGTGGCCAATGCCCGAGTCCGCCTGAGGAATAATGGAAACGGGCTAGGTTTTCTAGCGAAGTCGGCGGACACTTGCCTATTGGGGGACGACGATTGCAGTGCGAGTAGTTCTCAAGAGGGTCCTTCGGCCGCCCAATCCGAGACGGCTATCGCGGTGGATGTGACAGGTCAACACATCGTCGTGGGATACAATGATTTTCGTGGAATTTCATTGAATCCCGCCACCGTATCAGGCTTTGCTTTTTCTGATGACGGCGGCGCCACTTTCACGGATGGCGGACAACTGCCCTCCCCAGGTACGGGTCTTATGAGTGATGGTGTGACGAAGCTGCCGGAGATTTTCGGTGACCCCGACGTGAAATACGTTCCGGGCGGCGCGGGGTGTCAGTTTATCTACTCGTCCATCATGGTCGAGGGCTTTGGAACCCCTGCCGGGAATGTCTTTCCCGGGACCGCGGAGACGATGAGCATTCATCGTTCGACTGACTGTGGGCACACGTGGACGGGGCCTTTTGAAGTCACTGCCGCCACGAATCCAACTGGCGTGTCAGTGGGCAGTAACGCTCGGGATCTAGCCGACAAGGAATTCATTGATGTGGATCCGGACACCGGGCGGGTGATCATCAGCTGGTCCAACTTCACATCCACCACCGTGATTCCGGGCGGAGTGCAGATCTCAACTTCGTTCTCCGACAATATCATGACCGGCACGCCCCCCACATGGTCGGCAAGGTCAGTCCTGAATCCCGGTTCCACGACTTTCGATACAGGTTCCATGCCGCGTTTTGCGGGAAACGGCTCCAGCAATGTGTATATGGCTTGGTCTCGACAGTCCACGACATTTCTGGCCCTCAACACCACCGTCGCCGTGTCTGCCAACAATGGGGCGAGCTGGGGCGCACCTGCCAATCTCAATGCGTCAGATTTCTTTCCATTGGATTATATTTTAGGCAACGATCGGGTCCATAGTTTCCCGTCAATGGCTGTTGATAACTCATCGGGCACTAATCATGGCAACGTTTACATCGTTTATGCAAACAACAATAATGGCGACGGGGCGGACATCTCCTTTCATCGGAGCACCAACGGCGGAACGAGCTTCACCGCGGCGATTTCCCTAAACAGCCGACCCGGCGCGGACCGGTCTCAATGGTTCCCCTACGTCACCGTCGACTCAACCACGGGACGTGTGTCAGTCATCTATTACGATCAAGGTATTGCCGGCAGCGGGGACCTGACCGAGACGACCTGGATTTTCTCTGACGACGGTGGCGTCACCTGGTCCAAGCCCTCGCCGCTTACTTCACCAGGTTGCGTGGCGATTGGCGCAAGTCCGCTGGACTGTCGCCCCTTCCATGCCGGTTATGGCAACGACACCGGACAGCCAAACCTGGGAGATTACATCGGAGCAACGGCACAGGGCGGCAGTCTCTATGCAACCTGGGCTGGCAATCCGCGCCTAGTGGGCTTCGCAGACGGACAACCCACGGGCAGTTTCTCGGTCTCGGATTTCTACTTTAGGAAGGCCTCGACCGCTCAGGCCGCCCTCAGCCTGGGAACGATTGCCTTTACCGACAGCGTAGGGAACGGTTTCGCGGATCCAGGCGAAATCATTAACTTCACTCTGCCTCTGAAGAATTATGTGACCAACGCGACCACGGGAACGGTCACATATAGCGGGGTGAGCGCAACACTTGCGACCTCAACGGCAGGAGTAAGCATCCTGCAGGCAACTTCCGGATACCCAAACATCGCTCCCGGCCTGACTCAATCGAACAGCTCTCCCTTCATTGTGCAGCTTGCCCCGACTTTTGCAGCTGGAACAAGAATCGAATTCTCGCTTGCAGTGGCCTCGGCGCAGGGTTCCACCACCTTGCTCTTTACCCAGAATACAGGGACGCCCTCCGTAGCCACAATCTTTTCTGAAAACTTTGACTCGGTAGCGCCCGGCTCTTTGCCGGCGGGTTGGACAACAATTCACGTTGGTGGTAGTCCTACCGTCCCCTGGACAACGAGCAACACCTTCTGCGGGACGTCAAATGGCCTGTTCCATACGAACGCGAACGACGGATCGGGCGGCGATAATACACGCTTCGAACGGGTCGCTTCTCCGAATATTATCATCCCCGGGAATGCGGAGTACGTGACACTTGATTTTGATATCTGTTACGACACGGAAGACGATCCGAACTTCAATGTGCTGGCCTATGACGGCGCGACGCTTCGCATCACCGACTTCACCGCAGGAAGATTCGCTCGCGCCAATCTGGTGGAAGCCTTTGCGGAGTCAATCGTCACGGGGAGTTTCTTTCATTTTCCCAAGCACACGCCGCGGAACAGCAATCCAAACTATTTTGAGGATATGTCCGTGTGGGCGGGTGACTCGGGCGGGTTCAAACATGTCAGCATGAGGTTGCCGGGCATGGCGGGGAGTACGGTGCAACTGCGCCCGGATTATACGCAGGACAGCTTGGGAACGTGCACCGATGTGCGTCCGACTCATGCCTCCTGTGGCGTAATCATTGACAACATCGTGATGAAAAGCGTGGTCTCCACCGCAGGCGCCTGTCCTGCCATCTCGATTAGCCCCGGGACGATTCCCGGCGGGACACCTGGAATTGCTTATACTCCAACGACCGTCGTTCCGGCAGGCGGGACCGCACCCTTCACCTTTAGCGAAATCGGGGCCTTACCCAATGGAATGACTTTTTCCGGGGGCGTGTTAGCTGGCACGCCGACGGTGGCCGGCATCTTCCCAATCACGGCCGTAGCAATCGATGCGAATGGCTGCGCCGCGAGTAGCCCTTACACCGTAGCGGTCACGTTCAATGACGTTCCTTCGACCCATCCGTTCTTCAACTTTATCAACAGTATTTCCCAGCATGGAATCACTGCCGGCTGCGGGGGAGGGAACTATTGTCCGGATTCGTCTGTGACCCGGGAACAGATGGCGATCTTCATCGAGCGTGGACTGGGAGTGGTGACGCCTCCGACGCCCGCGCAACAAACTTTTCAAGATGTGCCGCCAACCTTGTTCAGCTATCCGTTCATCGAGGACTTTGCGTCGCGAGGGATCACGGCGGGCTGTTCGGTGACTCCCAAGCTGTATTGTCCGGCCTCCTCGGTGACCCGCGAGCAGATGGCGATCTTCATAGAGCATGCATTGGGGGTGGTGACGCCCCCGACCCCCACGCAACAGACCTTTGAGGACGTGCCGCCAACGCTGTTCAGTTATCCGTTCATTGAAGACTTTGCAGTGCGTGGAATCACGGCGGGATGCTCGGTGACGCCCAAGCTATACTGTCCGGCCTCGTCGGTAACGCGCGGCCAGATGGCTGTATTTCTGGTCAGAGCCTTCGGTTTGTGACGTACGACACACCCGTTCCCGCCTGGGCTGAGTAGGATAAGACGTTGCTCAAGGCCGGGAGCATGGGGTGTCGGGTCCAGCGACCGATCGGATTTACTGTGTCCGGCGCCCATGTAACCTCTTGAACGTAATGAGGGCTTATGAATTCGCGGGGCAAACGAAGGCTCGGGCGGGACTTGGCATTGTTCGCGTTTCTTTTCGTGGGCCCGGGATGCTTTGCTCCAGCGCAAACAGGTCAATCCGGTGATCACGTAGAAAAGCTGACACACCCCTCCGCAATTACCCCGGCAATCGACAGCTGCAGTGTTCTTCCTGCAAATAATATCTGGAACGCCCCGGTCGACCTGTTGCCGGTGCATCCCGACTCCTCCAGCTACATCAACACGATTGGACCCGCCGTGGGGCTGCATCCCGATTTCGGATCCGGCTTGTGGGAGGGAGGTCCGATTGGAATTCCCTATGTGACCGTGTCGGGGACGCAGCCCAAAGTATCCGTCATTTTTGACTACAGCGATGAGAGCGACCCCGGACCGTACCCAGTCCCTCCCGGCGCGCCCATTGAGGGGGGAAGTCAAAGTACCGGAGACCGGCACGTCCTCGTACTCGAACGCGACCATTGCATTTTGTATGAATTGTACAGCGCCCACCCTCAGCCCGATGGAAGCTGGCAGGCCGGCTCCGGAGCCGTCTACGATTTGAAATCGAGTGCGTTGCGTCCGGCAGGCTGGACATCTGCCGATGCGGCGGGCCTGCCGATTTTGCCGGGTCTGGTCCGATACGATGAAGTAGCAGCCGGTGAAATCAATCACGCCATTCGATTTACGGTTCCACAGACCCAACATGCCTATGCCTGGCCGGCCCGCCACTATGCCTCCAGTTTGACCGAAACTCGTTTTCCTCCAATGGGCGCGCGCTTCCGATTGAATGCCGGCTTTGACATCTCTGGATACTCGCCGGATGTGCAGGTCATCCTCCGGGCCCTCAAGAAATATGGGATGATTCTCGCCGACAACGGGTCCGCCTGGTACCTTAGCGGAGCTCCGGATGACCGCTGGAATAACGATCATCTCCACCAACTGCAACAGGTTCAGGGGTTCAATTTCGAGGCGGTGGACGACTCCGTGCTGATGTTGAGCCCGGATTCAGGACAGGCACTCGCAGTCGAGTTCGCTGATGTACCTGCAACCCATCCGTTCTTCAATTCCATTGGCAGGCTTTCCGCGCACGGGATCACAGCCGGTTGCGGTGGCGGAAATTACTGTCCCGATACCTCGGTGACGCGAGAGCAGATGGCGATCTTCATCGAGCGGGCGCTGGGGGTGAACACTCCACCGGCGCCAATCCAACAGACCTTTGAGGATGTGCCGGCGGCCCAGTTCAGTTATCCGTTCATTGAAGACTTTGCGACGCGGGGCATCACGGCGGGCTGCTCGGTGACTCCACGGCTGTACTGTCCCGCATCTCCGGTGTCGCGGGAGCAAATGGCAATTTTCATCGAGCGGGCGCTGGGGGTGGGGGCCCCACCGACTCCCACGCAACAGACGTTCGGCGACGTGCTGATGCCATGGTTCAGCTACCCCTTCATTGAAGATTTCGCGACGCGGGGGATTACAGCGGGCTGCTCGGTCACGCCCAAGCTGTACTGTCCAGCCTGGCCAGTGACCCGCGGCCAGATGGCGGTGTTCCTGGTGCGGGCGTTTTGGTTGTAGTGAAGAATCAGGGGTTTCGAGTTTCAGCTTGTCAAGAAGTGTGACGGGGGGAGGACTCGTATTCCTTGACTTCTCTCCTCACTCGGCATCATAATTCAGCCAGGTAAAAGGGGGCGAAAGAGACGACTCGTGTCCGGTGGAGGCTTGTGGTGCGAGCGATCTCATCCTGTGCGATTCTATTGCTGGCCCGATCGATGGTCCGCTGATTATAGGTTAATTTTCCTCCTCCCTTTATCTTAATCCCGTACAGAAATTTGAACCATGAGGTAAGTGCCAGCCGTTTTTCGCGAGTGACGTGAGTTCTCATTCGATCATCGCGAAACAAAGTCAATATCAAGGGGCCCCCGGTAGTGGCTCAATTTGAATTTTGATGGTTTTTGCGTCCTCTGCTTAAAAACTACAATGGCGTAGTTTTTATTAAGCGGGGGTTGTGGGATGAATGGAGCGGAATTGATTCTCAAGATGGATTCAGAAGTAAAAGAGGTTCTAGATTTCATGCAAAGCAATATTCAGGCATGTAGACTAGTAAGTGTCGCCAATAGCATCAAAGATATCGCGCCTATCCTATGGGGTCACTATGAACCCAAGGAAGAAATAGCGCTAGTTCTTGAGATGCCGCCTATTTTGCCTGATGTGCCACAATCAGTTGCCACCGAATCTTGCCTTGATTAACCTCGTGCTGGTGATGATTTTGCGGCGGTAGTGGATTTCTCTTATTGCATGTAGCCTCGCGGCCACATCCGGGACAACGATAGATTCCAGAAGCGGGTGCTGGATCGCCCGGTTCATGGATTTTATCAAAAGCGGGGTGCTCCGAATGCTCAAGGAGCTTACTGTATTTGTAGGTGGCCATTGATGCCTCTTCATTTGAGGAATTTGAAGTGAACTACTACCGGAAAGCATAGGCCGGGAGAGAAATCAATTCAACGGCTAATACGCAGCAATGCTAATTCTTAATGACAGGGCTGTTGTAAAAACGACAAGTGCCCCAGGTTGCATCATGCGAAAAATTGACTTTCATTCGCGCACCCAATATCCTCCGAGAAGAGAGATTCTTCCTCGGAGGAAGTCAATGACAATCGCCGTTGGATACAAGTGTTTTGATGGAGTAGTACTGGCCGCCGACACAGAATATACCTGGGGGGATTTTAAGATACCGGGAAGGAAGTTGTTTACGCTACCGCATCGGGAAAACTACCGGATCGGTATAACAGGAGATGGCAGTGTTGATTTCATTAAGGCATATACCGAAACGCTAAATGAGTGTTTAGATGAAACCATGACAGATAGAGGAATCAAGAAGATCGTCGGCGCAACATTGCGTAAGTTTTATCGGGATCATGTTTACGCACTCCCGGACTCTGAGCGAGAAGGCTACTATTTCAATATCATCCTTGGGATGTGGTCAAAAGACGGGGGGTTTTCTCTGATGATGAGCGAGAAAACAGCTGTGCATTGGAACCATGAAGCTGCATATGTGGGGACTGGTGCGCCATTTGCGGCATACTTAATGGACTCATTGAACCGAACGCATATTTCTGCCGAGGACGCCGCTCTCGCTTCCGTGTATGCCGTCAAACTGGCTAAGAAGTATGCGGTAAATTGCGGGAAGGACACCCATCTTGTAGTTATTCAGGACCACGGAAAAACATTTTGCATGGATGACCGCTTATACGGAGACACCGAAAGATTCTTTGATCGGTTCGGCTTCATGGCTGGGCAGCTTTTTTCTGTTATGGGAACGCAGTATTTTACTGACGATGATGCGAAGATGCTTTTGGGTGATTTTTCAAGTGAGGTAATGAAGTTTAGGCAAAGACAGAAAGATCGTAGCCATTGGAGAGACCTGCTAAGCGGTTTCGATGTTTAGAAGATTAAGGATTTCCCCCACAGTCCAGATATGATCTAAAATCCCGGCTTCCATTGCGGGGGTAACGCGAAGAGTTTGATGAGTGCGGCAAAAGTTGTAGTACATAAAGTAGAGAGAAACGGCGGCAATGTGATTTTCAAGTTTCTTGCTAAACGCATTAGTAAGGCGCGTGAATCTTCTCATCTGCATTCGCATCGTGAGATTTTGTCTCTCGACATAACTGGTGGAAATGTGTCGCGGGTTGGGGTTTCCAATTATCTTTGCGGCCTGAGCACCAATGCATTTCGGTGGGCTATAGCGTGTTTCTTCTTTTCGATCTTCGCCGTAAATCTTAACCAGCATTGCGTAGTCGATGTTAGATCCGAAAGCATCCTCAACGGCGGTCAAATAAACTCTATGTCCATCGGTAGTCAATTGGACTCGATGAGAGAGGCGAGATGCAAGGTCGCTGATGAATTCGTGGGCACATCCCGCGCCTCGATCTCCCACAAGCCAAGACACGATGAGTTTAGAATCGGCATCAATGGCAGTCCAAGTCCAAACGTCGCCAAAACCAAACTCGCCTTGCTTCTCTTCTGGAACATTCGCGGCCTTGGCATAACAGAAAGACCAAATTTCGTCGCATTGAATTCTCTTGGAATTCACGTTGCGAACATGCTTGTAATGATAAGCGGCGCACGCGCTACCGACATCAACAAGCAATTTGGTGATTGTGTTTCTCGCAATACCAGTCAGCCTCGATGTAGAGCGAATGGAGTTTCCTTCAACGAGGCAACTTATAACTTTAACTTGCTCGTCTTTGGTTAGCCTATTCATAATGATATTATGCATGAGCGGTCATGCAATGTCAAGAGAAATCTTTTATGATGGGGCTAAATGAGAGGTGTGATGACAATATCGGATTTATTAAAAGATACAGATCCGCTTGTGGCGGCCATTTATGAGGCTATCGAGAAACAGGAGGCAACATCCAGAGAGAAGGTGGAAGCAATAATGAGAGCCAACAGGCTTTGTTGTGGGGTGTCATGGCTCTACGGAGAAACGCAGGACAAGCTCATTATTGGGACTGATTGCGCTAGTAAGACTCAAGGATAACAACGAACTCCCCTTTTTCGTTTGGTGCGCTGACAAAGATGGGCTTGAAACTTTGGCCCTTCTTTGGTCTTAGTTCATTATTTGCGGTACTTATCTCGTTGATTTTTCCGGCGATTAGTTTGTACGTTTTTGGTGTTTCCATGATGTCTCCTTGTAGCATTGTCGTGGGGGTTGTTAATACGTTTTCTCAATAGGTGCGCCATTCCAAATTTCTTGAATAGCGATAACCGGAAATTGCTCCGACATGGGAAACAAGGAATTGAGCTGATTTGATGTTATTCAGAATTTCCCCATCTTGGTAAGTCGTGAATCCGAGAGTGCGGGAAAACATCATAAATTCCTCATATGTGGTATTCGCTTTTATGATCGCATTGTTTCCATTGATTTTAACTGAGGCCACATATTTAACTTGTTCTCCGCGAAATGGAATGCTTTGAGCTTGCTCGGCGATGTTAAGGACCGTTGCCTGAGATTTCTCAGTATAACCGGCATGGTAATCTATGAGAACAAAGGAAGACACACAAAGTATGCCGACGAGAATCCACCGGACCCATTTGATTCTTAATATATTTTTCATGGAGAGCAATCAAAAAATCGAAAAACTACTTCTTCCATCGTGCTCTAGCGGCCCTTGCCGCGATCTGGCTACGCTTCTTGGCAGACAAGGCGGCGGCTCTGGCGTGTCCGCCCTTGAGTCCGCCCAGGTGTCCCAGGGCTACGGCATGGGGATTTTTAAGGGGAGAGGGTTCAAGTGGTGATCCGTCGATATGCTCTCCAGTGGCTTCTTCAACAACCCGGAGGGCATTAGTGGAAAAGTCATTACTTGAGCGCTTATGCATAACTTAATCATAACTCCAAAGACAGTAGAAAGCAAGGTAAATCGAGTGGCTTGGGTTTCAAATTGAGCCACTACCGGGCCCCCAAATTTACTCGACCGAAGAATAGCGGTGCAGATCATAAACCCGATTGCGCGACCCGAGAAATACCCCCTCGTCCCAACGCATTTATCCCGAACCGGTAGTTCATATGCCAAAGAAAATACTGAAGTACTTCTTCCTTTTGATCCTGGTCGTATCCGCTGCTGCCATCAATCGTTTAGATGGTGCCTTGCTTCGCAACTTTCCTGTCACCATCACCCAGCCCGACGGTGTTGTGATTCATTGCTTTGCCAGTGGGGATGAGTTTTACAACTGGCTCCACGATGAAAACGGCTACACGATTATCCAGGATCCGGTCTCAGGGTATTACACCTATGCGGTGGTCCGAAACGGGGAGCTTGTGTCTTCCGAGCACATTGTTGGAAGAGTCGATCCAGTCTCCCTGGGCCTCCCCAAGAATGCCAATACCTTTCCGCAGCAGATCTCGCGGAAGTTCGCGGCTCCCCGCCAGGGTTCACCTCTGAATCCTGATTCCATCCTCAAGGCACCACGAGCCGGCACTTTGAATAATATTGTTATTTTCATTCGATTCAGTGGCGACAGTGAGTTCCCGGAAGCGAGCAGTGTGTACGATACGATGTTCAATTCAACGGCGCCGGGCGCGAACTCCATGCGGAATTATTACGCCGAGGTGTCCTACAGCCAACTCACGGTTTCCACCTCCTTTTACCCGGCACCTTCGGGAGGCTGGGTCACGTCCTACCAGGATTCGCATCCGCGAGGTTATTTTCGACCTTACAATGTGAGCACCAATCCGACCGGATATACCAACAGCACGGACAGCCGAAACCGGGAGCATACGTTGCTGGCGAACGCCGTCAGCGCCGTTGCCTCTCTGGTCCCGCCCGGACTCAATATCGACGGAGATGGCGACGGCTATGTCGATAACGTCTGTTTTATTATTAAGGGATCTCCGGATGGCTGGAGTGATCTCCTATGGCCTCATATGTGGTCGCTTTACACTCTCACCGCAACGATCAATTCCAAGCGGGTTTTCACGTACAACTTCCAACTGGAAAACAGCCTGGGGACAAATGATGTAGGCGTCCTCGCCCACGAGATGTTTCACTCGTTGGGCGCCCCGGATCTGTACCATTATAGCTTCGATGGAATCAGCCCCGCCTATGCATGGGACCTGATGGAAAATGACCTCAATCCCCCCCAGCACATGACTGCGTATATGAAGATGCGTTACGGGACCTGGTTATCCTCCATTCCCACGATAACCACCTCAGGGACTTACACCCTGAACCCGCTCACTTCGTCCACAAATAACGCTTTCAAAATTGTTTCTCCAAACTCCTCGACAGAATATTTTGTCATTGAATACCGAAAGAAGGCAGGCACGTTCGAAAATTCACTGCTGGGTGAAGGGTTGATTGTTTACAGGATCAACACCCTGGAGGATGGACAAGGGAATTCGAACGGTCCACCAGACGAATTGTATGTTTACCGGCCGGGCGGAACGGTGTCCGCCAACGGCAGCCCTTCCCAGGCCAACTTTAACAGCACTGCCGGCAGAACAGCCATCAATGACAGTTCAAATCCCTCGAGCTTTCTTTCCACCGGGAGCGCGGGGGGGCTGAACATCTCCGACGTAGGCGCGGCGGGAGACACGATTTCCTTTACAGTTTCCGTGGCGGACGCCGACACCATAAGGATCGTCGTTGAGCCGAGCGGGAGTCCAAACCCGGTAATTCCTGCGGGGACAGCGGGCCTTTTCGTGGTAGCGACGGATTCGTTGGGGCACACGCTAACTTATGCTTGGACGGCCTCCTGTCCCGCGCTTGGTTCCAACGGGAGCTTCAGCGATCCAAACGTGCAGACTCCGGCCTGGACCGCGCCGAGCAACACCACGGGGACCATGCAGAGCTGCACGATGCAAGTGACGGTGAGCGATGGTCATGGGAAAAGCACGCAGGGCAGTTACTCTCAAGGAGTCGGTTCGACGACGCCCGGGGTTGTCCCCCACTTCGCCGTCAGCGGCACCACTTTCGTTGGACGTCAACATGGACAGACCGAAGTGATGGGTGATTTGACTCTAACCTGTGATGTGCCCGGGATCTTTCCCTCAAGCTCTTCCTTCGTTGTGGTTTATACTCCCGTCTTTGGTATTGTAAACTCCAGCGGTAACACGTTTACAACCGCCACCGCGGTCGCTTTCAATGGCCGCATGGCCCACGTTGAGAGCGAACCCCCGACCACCGGGATCAGCATCATCAGTGCCCTATTGAATATGGTGTCCACAAACAGCCTCACTGTTCAAGTGGCCGGTTCAGCGGCCCTGGGAGATGTCATCCGCATTTCGGGAATCCGAGTCAACGTGGGCGAGGCCACCCTCCCCTTCAACACTTTTTTATCGGGCACCGTGGTTGCAGTCCCTGCAGCCTCGTTCCAGATCGACAACATCAACACGTTCCCGGTGGGATTTGTGCTGGATGAGATCAAGATAACAGTGGCCCCGGCCCCCACACAGGGTTCCTGCCATCCCGGAGAATGCAAGGTGGGCACAATCAAAGTTATTGAGAAGTTTCCAGGCGCCCTAAGCTCAGTTGGAGATGAAAACGACGTTTTGCATAAGCCCAACAGTGTGGGCGCCAAGTCAGCTTCAAAGGGAACCCAGTTGATCGTCACACTGGGTAACATTCCTCCCGGGATGACCGCTTCCTGGCCGGCCTCAATCAGCAATGGGGACTTAGTATTGGCCCTGGAGGGATCGACCACCTCGTTCACCAATGCCTCAGCAACGACTCCGGCCAGCGTCAGTTTTACTTACAACGTGACAGGTGATAGTCAGGTCCTCAATGAGACCATAGACATTGCTGTCACCTTTTGCGCCACTTCAGTCCCGACCCCTCCGGTGTTCGGAGACATCACCGCTGGGGTCAAGTTAGGCCCGAATGCGGGGGCGGGCTTCACCGCGGAAGTCCCCTCGAGCAATATTTTGAGCTTTGTTCCCCATCCCTTGAATGTGCCGACGGATACGATCGGGGGGTTACAGTTATGTCTGCTGACGCCGCCAACGGTCACGACCGATCAGGCGACCAATGTCTCTACCAGTTCGGCGACCCTGAATGGAACCGTGACCCCGAATGGACTGGCCACCACGGTAGTATTCGAATGGGGTACGACGAGGGCCTATGGCAATACCACGCCTGTGCAATCTATCGGCGATGGAACGGGTGGCGCCTCAGTGACGGCCAACTTGACCGGCCTCACGCCCGATACGCTCTACCACTATCGGGTGACGGCGATCAACAGTGCGGGGACAACCCAGGGCGGCGATACGCCTTTTGTGGCTTCCTTGTGCTCCGCATACTACGTGGATCCATCGAGCCAGTCGTTTAGCGCTCAAGGGGGAAATGGGAGCGTGAGTGTGAGCGCAGCGTGCAATTGGACGGCCGTGCCTTCCGATCCTTGGATCATCATTACTTCTGGAGGCATTGGGAATGGGGACGGGCCGATCAATTACGCGGTCGGTAGCCATTCCAATCCCACTTCACGCGGCGGCACCATTACGATCGGGGCGACCAGCTTGGCAGTGTTACAGGGGGCGCAGTTTGCGGATGTGCCCGTGGGCCATATGTTTTATGACCAGATCGGGAAACTGTCGGCGCGGGGGGTGACGACGGGCTGCGGAGGAGGGAACTACTGTCCAGATGCTTCGGTGACCCGGGAGCAGATGGCGATATTCATTGAACATGCGCTGGGGGTGATGACGGCGCCTATCCCGACGCAGCAGACCTTTCAGGATGTGCCGACGAGTTGGTTCAGCTATCCGTTCATCGAGGATTTTGCATTGCGGGGGATCACGGCAGGCTGCTCGATAACGCCGCGGCTGTACTGTCCCGCGTCCACGGTCACGCGGGAACAAATGGCCATCTTCATCGAACACGCGCTGGGGGTGGTGACGCCGCCGGCTCCCGCACAACAGACGTTTGAGGATGTGCCGACAAGTTGGTTCAGTTATCCCTTCATCGAGGATTTTGCGACTCGAGGCATCACCGCAGGCTGTTCCGTTTCGCCCAAGTTATACTGCCCAGCCTCGCCGGTGACGCGCGGCCAGATGGCGGCGTTTTTGGTGCGGGCGTTTTGGTTGTAGTGAAGAATCGGGGGTTTCGAGTTTCAGCTTGTCAAGAAGTGTGACGGGGAGAGGACTCGTGATCCTTGACTTCTCTCCTCACTCGGCATCATAGTTCAGCCAGGTAAAAGGGGGCGAAAGAGACGACTCGTGTCCGGTGGAGGCTTGTGGTGCGAGGGATCTCATCCTGTGCGATTCTATTGCTGGCCCGATCGATGGTCCGCTGATTATAGGTTAATTTTCCTCCTCCCTTTATCTTAATCCCATACAGAAGTTTGAACCATGAGGTAAGTGCCAGCCGTTTTTCGCGAGTGACGTGAGTTCTCATTCGATCATCGCGAAACAAAGTCAATATCAAGGGGCCCCCAAATTTACTCGACCGAAGAATAGCGGTGCAGATCATAAACCCGATTGCGCGACGTGAGTATTGCCGGCTCGTCCCCACGCATTTATCCCGAACTGGGAGTTCCTATGCCAAAGATTATACTGAAATACTTCTTCCTTTTGATCGTGGTTGTTTCCGCTGCTGCCATCAGTCGCCTCGATGGCGCGTTGCTTCGCAACCTCGCTGTCACGTTCACGCAGCCCGACGGCGCCGTGATTCATTGCCTTGCCAGTGGGGATGAGTTCTACAACTGGCTCCACGATGAAAACGGCTTCACGATCATCCAGGATCCGGTCACAGGGTATTACACCTATGCGGTGATCCAGAACAAGGGGCTTGCGTCCTCGGAGTACATTGTCGGGAGAGTCGATCCAGCCTCCCTCGGGCTCCTCCGAAATACCAATATCTTCCCGCAGCAGACCTCGCGAAAGCGTTCGTCCCTTCGCCAAGGCTCACCTCTCAACGCCGATTCCATCGTGAATGCGCCTCGAACCGGCACTTTAAACAACATCGTCATTTTCATTCGTTTCGGTGACGACACTGAATTCTCGGAGGCGATCAACTCCTACGATGCGATGTTCAATTCGACGACTGGAGGTGAGAACTCCTTGCGGAATTACTATGCGGAGGTGTCCTACAATCAACTCGCAATTTCCACAACATTCTACCCGGCGCCTTCAGGAGGTTTCGTTACTTCTTACCAGGACTTACATCCGCGTGGATATTTTCGACCTTACAATGCGATCACCAATCCCATCGGATATACCAATGATACGGATCGCACAAACCGGGAGCATGCGCTGCTGGCCAATGCCGTCGCCGCAATTGCCTCTCAGGTCCCCCCCGGGCTCAATATCGATGGAGATGGCGACGGCAATGTCGATAACGTCTGTTTCATCGTCAAAGGATCTCCGGAAGGCGGGAACGACCTATTGTGGCCGCATATGAGGTCGCTATCCACGCTGTCTGTGACGATCAATTCCAAACGGGTTTTCACGTACAACTTCCAACTGGAAAACAGCCTGGGATTGAACAACGTCAGCGTCCTGGCTCATGAAATGTTTCACTCGTTGGGCGCGCCGGATCTTTATCATCACAGTTTTGATGTATTGAGTCCCGCGGATGTATGGGACGTAATGGCTTATAGTCTCTATCCTCCTCAGCACATGACCGCGTATATGAAGATGAGATATGGTACCTGGCTGTCGTCCATCCCCACCATCTCCACATCAGGCACCTACTCCTTGAACCCGCTGACCTCATCGACGAACAACGCTTTCAAAATACTTTCTCCCAACTCCACCACGGAATACTTTGTCGTTGAGTACAGAAAGAAAACAGGCACGTTCGAGAGTTCACTGCCAGGGGAAGGATTGATTGTTTACCGGATCAATACGTCTCGGGACGGCCAGGGGAACGAGGGCGGTCCGCCGGATGAATTGTACGTTTACAGGCCGGGAGGGAACCTGGGTGCCAATGGCAGCCCTGAACTGGCTAACTTTAACAGCACGGTCGGCAGGACGGCCATCAACGACAGCTCGGATCCATCGAGCATTCTCTCGACTTGGAACGCGGGAGGGCTGAATATCTCCAACGTCACTGCCGCGGGAGACACGATTTCCTTTACAGTTTCCATAATGGAGCCCTCCGATACCGTAACCATCCAAGTACCACCGAGTGCGAATTTGAATCCAATAAATCCGGCAGCCATAACCAATCTTTGGGTGTGGGCTAAGGATTCGCAGGGTCACCCGCTAATTTATGCGTGGACGGCCTCCTGTCCCGGGCTAGGATCCAACGGGAGCTTCAGCGATCCAAACGTGCGGACTCCGTCGTGGATCGCACCGAGCAACACCACCGGGAGCTTACAGAGCTGCACGATGCAAGTGACGGTGAGCGACGGTCATGGGCACAGCACACAGGGCAGTTACTCTCAAGGAGTCGGTTCGACGACGCCAGGGATCGTCCCCCACTTCTTCGTCAGCGGGATCGGTTTCGTCGGACGTCAACATGGACAGACCGAAGTGATGGGTTATTTGACCTTGACCTGTGATGTGCCCGGGATCTTTCCCTCAAGCTCTTCCTTTGTGGTGACTTATTCTCCGATTGCAGCGATTGTGAATTCAAACAATGGCGCGTTCATCACCGCGACTGCGGTCGCCCCCGATGCACAAATAGCCACGTGGAGAGTGAACCCGCGACCACCGGGATCAGCATCCTCAATGCCCAATTGAATACGGCGAATACAAACAGCATCACCGTTCAAGTGGCCGGGTCAGCGGGCTTGGGAGATGTTGTCCGTATTTCGGGAATCCGCGTCAACGTGGGAGAGGCTAACCTGCCCTGGGGCACTGAGGTGATGGGCACCGTTGTTGCAGTACCTGCCGCCTCGTTCCAGATCGACAGCATCAATGCTTTCACAGTGGGAGTTGTGATGAATGAGATCAAGATAACGGTGGCCCCGGCCCCCACACAGGGCTCCTGCAATCCCGGAGAATGCAGGGTGGGCACAATCACGGTTGCCGAGGGCACCCCACCCGGACTGTCGACTGTTGAGGAGGAAAACGGTACTTGGCATAAGCCAAGTGGGGTGGGCGCCAAATCAGCATCAAAAGGCACCCAGTTGATCATCACGTTGGGTAACATTCCTCCCGGGATGACGGCTTCCTGGCCGGCCTCAATCGTCAATGGGACGTTAGCTTTGGCCCTGGTGGGATCGACCACCTCTTTCACCAATACCTCCGCAACGACCCCGGCCAGCTTCAGTTTTACTTACAGCGTGACAGCCGATGACCAGAACAGCGTGGAGAGCATAGACATTCCTGTGACGTTCTGCACGACAGCGATCCCGACTCCTCCGGTGTTTGGACAAATCACCGCGACAGTCAAGGTGGGTCCGAATGCGGGGATGGGGTTTGCCACCGAACTGCCCTCCGACAAGATCTTGAGTTTTGTGCCCGACCCGTTGAATTCCCCGCCGGACATGATCGGGGAATTGCACGCATGTCTGCCGCCACCCCCCGCGGTCACGACCGGCCTGGCGACGAATGTTAGTTCCTTTTCAGCGGACTTGAACGCGACCGTGAATCCAAATGGATTAGGCAGCTCAGTGGTGTTCGAGTGGGGTACAACAAGAGCATACGGAAACATGACTCCAGTTCAATACATAGGCAATGGAACGAGTAATGTTGCTGTTTCGGCTAACCTGACCGGTCTCACACCCAACACGCTCTATCACTATCGGGTAGTGGCTTTGAACGGTGCGGGGACCACGCAGGGAGGTGATGTGCCCTTTGTGGCTTCCGACTGTTCGGTAAGCAATATGAACCCGGCCAGCCAGTCTTTCAGCGCATTGGGCGGCATTGGCAATATGGATGTGACGTCGTCGTGCAGCTGGACGGCACTCTCTTCGGATTCTTGGATCACGATCACTTCTGGAGGGAGTGGAAATGGGAATGGCACGGTCAACTTCCAGGTCGATAGCCATTCCAATTCCACTTTGCGGTCGGGCTTCATCACGATCGGGGCGACGAGCTTCACTGTGGTGCAGGGGGCGCAGTTCGCTGATGTACCAATGGGCCACATGTTTTACGAGCAGATCGGGAAACTGTCGGCACGGGGAGTCACCTCGGGGTGCGGAGGAGGGAACTACTGTCCGGATGCTTCGGTGACACGGGAGCAGATGGCCATTTTCATTGAACATGGGCTGGGGGTGATGACGGCGCCTATCCCGACGCAGCAGACCTTTCAGGATGTGCCGACGAGTTGGTTCAGCTATCCGTTCATTGAGGATTTTGCATTGCGGGGGATCACGGCAGGCTGCTCGATAACGCCGCGGCTGTACTGTCCGGCGTCCACGGTAACGCGGGAGCAGATGGCCATCTTTATCGAACACGCGTTGGGGGTGATGACGCCGCCGGCTCCGACACAACAGACGTTTGAAGATGTGCCGACGAGCTGGTTCAGCTACCCCTTCATCGAGGACTTTGCAACTCGAGGGATTACGGCGGGATGTTCGGTTTCGCCCAAGTTATACTGCCCAGCCTCACCAGTGACGCGCGGCCAGATGGCGGTGTTCCTGGTGCGGGCCTTTGGGTTATAAACGAGAAGGAACGAGACTACCAAACTTCTGCGGTTCGAAAAGGCTGATGGTTTTGATTCATAGCTTGACGGCAGACTTCTTCCTTTGCGCCCCGCGGGGACTGCTCGTTAGGTGAAACGACAAGCGCTACTCTGAGTCCGATTGTCGGATGGCCCTGGATCCCTTGCTTTACTCCGGCTGCGGTAGGGAAAAAAAGTGAAATATTGCAAGTTCCTTGTGGTTAGAACAAGATTGTGATATTTATAACATGCTTGGAGGCCGCCATTCTTGGGGTATGACGCTTAGGGTAGAAATATCTTCTTAAGAGTATTCCTTTTCACAGCCCTTTATCACTCCAAAATTCTCCCCGGATACAAGTCTCTGAGTTCAGCATAAGACAAAACGCCCAGGCCCCCGATTTAAATCCCTTTTAAGCCGATGTCTTTACGGAGGCGCATCGGCCCCAGTCCCCGCGCGTATAGACGCGACAAGGCGTCATGCACTTTCGGGGAGGGGATCGGCAGTCAACGTCCAGTCGGTATGAACAAGAACGCGCCCAGAGTGTGATGCTTTTCTTCTTGTCCACCCACTGCCGAGCCCGGAAGTCCGTCGAATAGGGCCGCCTGGAATTTGATCATTTGACGTCATGGCATCCGGTCTTGGTTTTTTTCCTCGCTAAATGACGCCGGTTGCTGGGCAGCGACTGCAAGTAATAATGAAACCTGCTAAGAACGCCCCCACAGCTCGAAAGCTAACCACACCCCGCCATCCTTCCTCCAAGGAACAGGTTTTCTTTGCTGTGCTTGTCGGGGCAGTGGCATTCATCGTCTACTCCAACACTCTCGATCATAGCTTTGTTTTTGACGACAAAGTGGCGATCCTCAACAATCCGCTCGTGACCCATTGCCAATCCTGGCAGCAAGTGGCCCAACTCCTGAAGGGATCGTGGCGGTCCTCGACTCTCTTCACTTACGGACTGACGTTCTATCTGGCCGGGTTCAATGCCAGGTATTTCCACGCCGTCAACATATCAATTCATGTCATCAACTCGCTGTTGGTTTTTGGAGTGGCTCTTCTCGCTGCAAGACGCTGGCTGTCAACCGAAACGTCCCGGTTCTTTGCCTTGGCCGCCGGGATGATCCATGCCACACATCCTTTATACAGCGAAGGGGTCGCCTATGTGTGGGGACGATCCTCTTCCCTTTGCGCCACGTTCTGCTTCGGCTCGCTTCTGCTGGTGATGATGGGATATGAGAAAGCCCGTTTCAACAAGTATGCATGCTTTGCAGGAGCGATCGTCTGTGGAGTTCTGGCATGGAAGACGAAGGAAGAGGCCATCACCCTGCCGTTTCTGATCGCCGGCTTTTTTGCGCTGGTAGGAGGATGGCGCCTTCTCGCAGGATTGGTGGCCGTGCCACTGCTGGTCATCGCCACGCGCTGGGAAGATGTCGCGTTGCTCTATAGGAAGGTGCATGAAAACGCATCCTTGGCTTCGATCGGGTTCGAACCTTCTCTCACTCCGACGGTTTATTTCCTCACGCATGTAAAGGAATCTGTTTTTTATTATCTGAAACGTTTTGTCTTCCCACTCCAACTGAATGTGGATCCCGATATCCAGCCGGTGGTTCATATCATGGATCCCTGGCTTGTGATTTCTATTCTTGTTTTGATCTCCCTGGTCGTCTGGGGAGTCCTTGCCTGGCGAAAGCATCGCCTTATTTCCTTTGCGTTAATGACGCTGCTTCTTTCGCCTTTAATGGCTTACGCATTGATGCCTCTCGCCGATGTGGTCGCAGAGCACCGCATTTACATCACTGGCTTGGGGGTGGACTTGCTGTTTGCCTGGATATTGACCCGCAAGCCACGCTATTGCCTTGCAGCGCTTTCGGTCGTCACGGTTGTGTTCGCAGCAGCCGCGATAGAACGAAACAAAGTGTGGGCCAACGATCTCACTCTGTGGAGTGATGCCGCCCAAAAGTCACCCGGTCTGGCCAGGCCGCATTTGAACCTGGGTCTGGCCTATGAATCCAACAGGCAGTTCGATCGAGCTCTCATCGAATATCAAAAAGCCTTGTCCATTAATCCGAAACTCAGCACGGCCTACGTCAACATGGGCAACATTCTTTTTTCCAGGGGAGACCTCAAGGGTTCGGAAGCGGCCCTGAGGAAGGCGATCGAGCTCTCTCCTAACCTTTCCGTGGCATACGGCAACCTTGCCAGTATCGTATTACAGAAGAATCAACCGGCAGAAGCTCTCCAGTTGTTGGAAAAAGCGGGCTCCCTGGAGGATTCCTATGTCATCCACTGGAACAAAGGAGTGGTGTTGTCAACACTCGGAAGATACAGGGAAGCCGCTCATGAATACCAGCACGCGCTTGAACTCAGACCCGACTTAGCGAGTTTGAAGCAACAGGTAAATCTGCGCCTGCAAGACATGAAAGCCCGAGGTGTACTGAGATGATGGGTAAATAGAGTTCCGACGTTCTGTCCGCAGGTCTAAGACCTTAATAATAAAGAATAGTGTCAGGTTCGAACGCCCCATAATAAAGGAGAAAATGAAATGAAACCCTTTGCCGAGTCACCTCGCCTTGGTCCCATTCTTTTTCGTGGACTAGTCATCATTATTTTCTTAACAGTGTGCCTATTGAGCGCGGGGAAAGATCTGAATGCAGCCACGAGCTGTCCTTCCCCTAGCTTTGGAGTACAGTCGATGTTTCCAGCCGGCACCAATCCGGGCTCATTGGCCGTGGGAGACTTCAATGGGGATGGGAAAATGGACTTGGTGGCAGGAAACAGCAATTCCAATGATGCTTCCATCCTACTGGGTAATGGGGATGGAACGTTCCAGGCGGCAACAAACATTGCGTTGGGTGGTTCCCAGACCTTCGTGGCTGCGGGGGATTTCAATGGTGACGGCAAGCTGGATTTGGTCGTAGCCCGCTACAACACCGTCTCCATTCTCTTGGGCAATGGGAACGGCACGTTCGCGGCTCCTGTAAATTATGCCGTAGGCTCTTGGGCTTATTCCATTGCCATCGGGGACTTCAATAGCGATGGGAATCCGGACGTGGCCGTAGCCAACTATCTTTCCGGTGATGCGTCAGTTCTCTTGGGCAATGGGAACGGGACTTTCCAGCCAGCGGTGAGTTACTCTGTTGGAACCTATCCAGTGTCCATTGCCGTCGGCGACTTCAATGGCGACGGGAAGCCGGACGTGGCCGTAGCCAACTATCTTTCCGGTGATGCGTCAGTTCTTCTGGGCATTGGTGATGGAACTTTTCAGACCGCGGTGAGTTTTGCAGCGGGAGCCTATCCAGAATCAATGGCCGTCGGTGATTTCAACGCGGACGGGAAACTGGATCTGGCAGTGGCGAACTACTCGGACAGCGACGTCTCGATTTTGTTGGGGAATGGAAATGGAACCTTCCAGACTGCTGTGAGTTATGGCCTAGGGAGTGGAGCGTTGTCGGTTGCTGTGGGTGATTTCAATGGAGATGGCAAGCCGGATCTGGCGGTCGTGGTGCATAGCTACAACGATGTTCTGATTTTTCAGGGGAACGGTAACGGCACTTTCCAAACGGCTTTGCGCTATGGAGTCGGGCTGGGGGTGGAGTATGTTGAGGTGGGAGACTTCAACAATGACGGCAAGCCGGATTTGGTTACAGCAAATTTCAGCTCCAATAATGTCTCGTTGTTGCTCAACGCTTGTGGATCGTCCTGCAGCGCTATCCTGGTGTCCCCCGCGTCAATTCCCACGGGATTCGTCGGCTCCGCCTACAATCAAACCCTCACGGCCACGGGAGGAACTTCTCCCTACAACTTTACAGTGGGATCAGGTGCGATACCACCGGGGTTGTCGCTATCCTCTTCAGGAACGATTTCAGGTGCACCGACGACGCCCGGAGATGCTTACTGGTTCACCGCAGTTGCGACCGATCTCAGCGTTTGCGGGGGTAGTCGAACATACGCAATGACTGTGGGTGCACTGCCGACCGCTATAACAGGCACAGCAACCAATGTGACTTCAAATTCAGCCACGTTGAACGGGATGGTGAATCCAAACTGGCTCGACACCACGGTCTCGTTCCAATGGGGAACGACGACAGGCTACGGCAGCGCAACACCGCCTCAATCCATCGGTTATTGGGGCAGCCCGCTCAGTATACCGGCAAGTCTCGGTTCGTTGGTGCCGAACACCGACTATCATTACCGCGTGGTCGCCACCAATAGCGCGGGAACCAGCTATGGGGCGGACGTCGCCTTCACGACCAGCGCTGGCGGCTGCAATACCCCCACATTCCTGCTCATGCAGAGCATCAGCGTGGGTACTTCTACCTATATTTCGGTCGGAGACCTCAACGCAGATGGGAGAGCGGACTTAGCAATCACCGGTACCCAGGCAGTTGCCATCGCTCTCGGGAATGGAAATGGGACCTTTGGTTCACTGGTGAATTACACAGCAGGTGGAGTGCCTCAATCGTCTGTCCTGGGAGATTTCAACGGAGACGGCAGGTTGGATCTTGCGGTCGAGAATTGGTATTCCAATAATGTTTCCATTCTTCGGGGGAACGGCAACGGAACTTTCCAGGCGGCCGTCAATTACAGTGTTGGCACTTCGCCGGTTTCCATCGCACTGGGAGACTTCAATGCCGATGGAAAGCTAGATCTGGTCGTTGCCAACGTATCTTCAAACAACGTTTCTATTTTGCTCGGCAATGGCGACGGCACTTTTCAAGCGGCAGTCAACTTCATCGCCGGGAGTTCTCCCCAATCTGTCGTCATTGGAGATTTCAATGAGGATGGCCGGCCCGATCTGGCGGTGGCCAATTCCGGCGTTAATACCATATCAATCCTGCTTGGGAACGGGAATGGGGCTTTCCAACCCCCTGTTAGTTTCATTGCAGGAACCTCTCCCTACTCCGTTGCCATTGGAGATTTCAATGGCGATGGCAAGCTGGATCTCGCAGTAGCCAACCGTGTCTCTAACAATGTTTCCATTCTCCTGGGCAATGGGAATGGAACGTTTCAGGCAGCGGTGAATTACGCTGTAGGCTCGTTCCCCTATTTTATTGTCGCATCGGATTTAACCAAGGATGGTCGAGTTGACTTGGCGGTGGCCAACCTCACCTCGAGCAACATTTCGCTTCTCGTTGGGAATGGGGATGGAACGTTCCAGGCAGCGCTAGATGTTGGAGTAGGATCCGGGCCTTTTGCGATTGGTGTAGGAGACTTCAACGGCGATTTGAATCCTGACTTGGCGGTGGTGAATTACTATTCTCATAATGTCTCCATCCTGGCTAACGCGCGCTCGGCCTCATGCCCCACGATCGTCCTATCTCCGGACACTCTGCCGGGTGGGGTCGCAGGGACCGCTTACAACCAGGTCCTGACAGCCAGCGGTGGAACCTCCTCTTACAGCTATGCGGTAAGCGGGGGCACGATGCCGCCGGGGTTGGACCTCTCATCGACGGGGACACTTTCTGGCACCCTGACAGGTACAGGCAAGTTTGCCTTCACGGTCACCGCAACTGATGCGGATGGGTATACAGGGAGCCAAACCTATCGGATGACTGTAACCACTGTGTTCAATGATGTTCCCACCACTCACCCCTTTTACTCCTTTATCAACAGGCTGTATGCGAGCGGAATCACCGCGGGTTGCGGAGGAGGAAATTATTGTCCTGATTCTCAAGTCACAAGAGAGCAGATGGCGATCTTTATTGAGCGAGGGCTGGGAGTGAACACACCGCCCATACCCACGCAGCAGACCTTCGAGGATGTGCCGACGAGTTGGTTCAGCTATCCGTTCATTGAAGACTTTGCGACGCGGGGGATCACGGCAGGCTGCTCGATAACGCCGCGGTTGTATTGTCCGGCGTCCACGGTCACGCGGGAGCAGATGGCCATCTTCATCGAACACGCGCTGGGGGTGATGACGCCACCGGCTCCGACACAACAGACGTTTGAAGATGTGCCGACGAGCTGGTTCAGTTATCCCTTCATCGAGGATTTTGCGACACGAGGGATTACGGCGGGGTGCTCGGTCACCCCCAAGCTTTACTGTCCAGCCTCGCCGGTGACGCGCGGCCAGATGGCGGTGTTTTTGGTCCATGCGTTTGGGCTTTAATAGCAACTGTATTCTGGAGAGCTTTGGACTGGGGAACTTGATCGAATGACGAGGGGAGGGCAGACTTGCGAGACACGGTGTCTTTGCGGGTGTGCCCATTATCCTTGATATAGATTACGGTATCTGTCATGCTAGCGCCATGTTTCCGGCGCCTTTGAGGCTTTGGCACTGGATGGCCCCCAAGTGAGTCTTGGTCTTCTCCTGAAACGACTGGGACCATTCATTTTCCAAAATTAGGCACGGACTCCCTTAACGAGACATTTATCCACTGAATTAGACAGGTGATTAGAAGCGAAGGAATGGAGCACGTCTCAGTGGTTTCTCAGCGGGTGAAGGTTTTCACAATATCTGAAATAGAAGAACAAGGATGTTGTGATGGAAAATGGCCCTACGAAGCCGCGCAGCTAAAGGGACGGCTTTGTCTGCGGGGAAAATTGAATTTTCAAGGATGTACCAGCTGAGAATGTTGGGTTGTGCGCAGGGACTCGTTGGTCGGCCTCAGGCGTCGAATTGGATTTTTTTTCGAGGACTCCATGAGATCAACTGAAAGTGTGAAAGCTAGGATCCTATCCCTATGCCAAATCCTCTGTGGGTCACTGGGACTGTTGTTCCTATGTTCATCCATGGTATTGGCGAACGAACCCCCTCGACCCGGGGAACTTGAAAAATACCGGAAGGATGGCTCCCTGGCTGACCGGACCGCTTTAGCCCAATCATGGGGAAATCATTTGACTTCCCCCCAACTCGTGGTTGGGTTTCAAAACAGGATGCGACGCCTGTCGATGGAAATGCAGGGAAAAACAAGCGAGGATATCAACACCCATCTGATGCCGCCACCAGCAGAGCGCGGTATGCCAACTAAAGGGACTGTTAGGATCCTGGCATTGCTGATTGCGTTTAGTGACTACCCAGAAACCAACACAAGCGATTCCATTAGGATTAAGCTGTTCGGGAGTGGCGCGGGAGGGTTCCCTTACGAGAGCCTCCACAATTTCTATGCGCGCTCGTCATACAACCAGCTTGATATTCAGGGAAATGTCCTGGGATGGTACCACGCACCCTATCCGAGAAGCAGTGTCATCCAAACAAATGCAGGACGGGATAACGTTATTAAAGAGGCGCTGAATTTTTACGTGGCTCAAGGACAAGATTTTTCCCAATACGACAACGACGGGGATGGCACCATTGATTATCTCGTGGTGGTCTGGACCGGGCCAGACACCGGGTGGGCAAATTTTTGGTGGGGATACATGACTAAATTCCAGGATGCAACCTATCTTCTGAGCGGAAAGAAGCTCAACACATACTCCTGGCAATGGGAATCCAACCCTTTTCCCGGCAGCTTCGATCCTCGGGTTGTGATTCATGAAACCGGGCATGCGCTGGGTCTTCCCGATCTCTACGATTATACTATTGATGTGGGGGACCCGGGCGGAGTGGGCGGCTTGGATATGATGGATGACAACTGGGGGGACCACAATTGTTTCAGCAAGTTCCTCCTGGAGTGGATCGTCCCCACCACCTACGCCACGGGGAGCGGTACTGTAACCCTCCGTTCATCGGCCAGCAATCCGGACGCGGTGGTGATCATGCCGGGTATCACTCCAGGAAATCCATTTGACGAGTTCTTCATGGTTCAGAACCGGTACCATGAAGGCAATGATGCGACTTATCCCAATGATGGTCTCCTGATTTGGCATATAAATGGGAAGTTGAGTTCCGACGGGATCACTTACTACTATAACAATTCCAATACGTCGCCGAAATTGGTGCGCCTTATGGAAGCCGATGGGCTCGAGCAAATCTCCATGAGGGGTCCAGCCGATGCTGGAGACTATTACGTGGCCGGAAAGGAATTCACGCCCACATCGCTGCCGAATAGTAATCGGTCCGATGGGTCGATGACGAAAATCAGCATCGATGCCATCTCCGCCTCGGGTCCCACGATGAGCTTCAATGCGAATATCATCCCCTGCCCCGCGATACTGGTCTCACCATCCTCGCTCCCTGGAGGGACGCTAGGCGTCGGATATAGCCAGACGGTAACCGCGACGGGCGGAATTGATCCCTACACTTTCAAGTTTCTCCCTGGATCCAATTCTCCCTTCTCAATTTCTACCTCGGGGTTACTTTCAGGAACGCCTTACCTTGCTGGAGCCTTTAATTTCACGGTGGTGGCCTTGGATGCATGGCAGTGTTCGGGATCTCAAGCCTACACAGTGAATGTCGGCGGATCTCCGGTGGCATCCACCCAGTTGACCTCCAATCTCACAGACACCAGTGCCACTTTGAACGCGACGGTCAAGTCCAATGGCTTGCCGACGACCTATTACTTTGAGTGGGGGTTGAGCAAGAGCTATGGGAACAGAACCTCCTCAGAATCGTTGGCCAGTGGATTTAGTAATGAGGCTGTGGTCGCCAGTCTGGGCGGTTTGTCAAGAGGCCTGAACTACCACTATCGAATCGTGGCCGGCAATACCGCCGGAACAACCTACGGGATGGACGAGAGCTTTATTTTGGGGACTCCTCGCTGTAATTCATTCACCTTCGGATTGCCCACGAGCTACACCGTGGGAACTTCTCCGGGTTTCATTGCAACCGGAGACTTTAACGGGGACACAAAACTCGACATGGCCGTTGCCAACATTGGATCCAATAATATCTCTATCCTGCTTGGCAATGGAGATGGAACCTTTAGCCCCGCGTTTAACCTTCCCGTGAATGGCGCACCCTCCTCCGTGTTGGCCGGTGATTTTAATGGTGACGGCAATTTGGATCTCGCCGTCACTCTCAAAGACCTGAACGAGATTTCCATTTTGTTGGGCAATGGAAACGGGACATTTGGAGCACCCGTAAGGTATGGTGTTGGCACCTTGCCTTCGAACATCATTGTCGGGGATTTCAACGGCGATGGGAAAATGGACCTGGCTGCGGCAGTGCAGTCCGGAGGCCCCGTCTCGGTACTCTTGGGTAATGGCGACGGAACCTTTCAAGCAGCACAGAGCTACGGCGGGACCGGACTCTCTCCGACCTCGTTGGCGACTGCAGACTTGAATGGAGACGGGTATTTGGATCTGGTGATTATTAGCTCCACCGGATCAGCGTTAACGACTCTATTGGGAAGGGGCGATGGCACCTTCCAATCTGGCTGGAGCTGTCCGTTCTGTGGAACAGTAACCGAGCAGGTTGTCACTGTTGGAGAATTCAATGGGGATCGAATCCTTGACCTGATAACAATGTATCCTGGATCTCGCACGATTACGCCTCTTCTCGGTAAAGGCGACGGAAGTTTCCTTTTTCCTTCTGGGCCCTACCCAAGCACAGGCAATGAACCTCGTTCTGTTGCCGTGGGAGATTTCAATGGAGACGCGAGAGCCGATCTTGCGGTGGCAGATGCTGGCTCTAATGATGTCTCAATCTTAATGGGGAGAGGGGATGGAACCTTCGCCGCGACCGTTTATTTTGGGGCAAATGTGAGGCCAGGTTTTATTGCTGTCGGTGATTTCAACGGGGATGACAACCCCGATCTGGTGGTGACAAATCCTACAGATGGGACTGTGTCAGTCCTCTTCAATGGCTGCGGGGGCTCTTGCACTCCTATCGCAGTATCACCCAGCCAACCCAAGTTAACCGATGGGATTACAGGAAAGGTGTACGACCAGATCTTTACCGCCACGGGCGGAATAGGACCTTACCAATTCACAGTCTCTGATGGCAACTTACCCCCTGGTTTGTCATTGTCATCAGACGGCCATTTAATTGGGACACCGATATCATTGGGCACATTTGGGTTTAATATCGTTGTGCGCGATGCCAACAATTGCCCTGCCAGTCGAACCTTCACTATTTTGATTAACGGCCCGCCATCGATTACGACAGAGCCGGCGACTTTCGTGACTTCAAATTCGGCTTGGTTGAATGGTACTGTGGTCGAAAATGGTTTACGAGCAACAATTAGTTTCCAGTGGGGAATAACGAACGGATACGGAAATACCATTGTTGCAACGAATAGTAGTTACAAAGGACATATTTACATAACTCTCTCCAGCCTTTCGCCGGGAACGACTTATCATTACCGGATCATCGCAACGAGCGATGCCGGAACCACCTATGGGAATGACCTGACTTTTAGTACTCTTCAGGTGGGTCCTTGTCCTTCCCCCAACTTCACAACACCCATCGGAGCAGGCGTGAATGGAGGTTATTCGTTCGCCGCGGGAGATTTCAACGGGGACGGGAAGAGCGATTTGGCATCCATTTCTTACGGTGATTATCATATTCAAGTCCAGCTGGGCAATGGTGATGGCTCGTTTCCGTATCCTACAGATTATTCTGGTCTGATTAACTATCCTACGTACATCGCCACCGGGGATATCAACGGCGATGGAAAGGTAGATCTGGTTGCCGGGAATTCGCAAGAAATCATAGTTTTCATTGGAACTGGAGATGGCCGGTTTAATACCATTCGGAAGTCACAAATCGGGTTTGGCCCTTACGGAACCTCAGTGGCCACAGGGGATTTCAACGGTGATGGGAAGCTGGATTTAGTCAGCAGGAACGACTCTTCGAACACCGTCAAGATTGCGCTTGGTGACGGGACCGGATTATTTACCCTGGGGGGCTCATTCAGCGTGGGGGGGAATCCGGCCTATGTTGCCGTAGGGGACTTCAATGACGACGGGATCCTTGATCTTATAACGGCAAACAAAGGGTCTAAGGACTTATCAATTCTCATTGGGAAAGGAGATGGAACGTTTCAACCAGCGATTTCCATTCCAATTGGGACAATTCCCTATTCAATCGTGGTTAAGGACCTTGATGCCAACGGGGAGTTAGATCTGGCGGTAGCGAGTTACTCCTCCGACAACGTTTCAATATTTTTGGGCCATGGCGATGGAACCTTCCAAGCCCCAGTAGATTACCCCGTCGGGTTGAATCCTGCTTCCATCACCTCGGGAGATTTCAATGCTGATGGGAAGGTGGATCTTGCCGTTGTAAACGCCTCTTCCAATGATGTGGCCGTGCTGGTTGGTAACGGAAATGGAACCTTCCAGGCTCCCTATTTCTTCGGCGCTGGCCCCGCGCCGAACTTGGTTGTCGCCACTGACTTCAACGGAGATGGCCGGATGGATTTGGCGGTATACAATAGTTTTAGTTCAAGCAATTCGATTCTCCTGAATCTCTGCGGTTCGAGTTGTCCTGTTCTTTCCATATCACCAAATTCGCTTCCGGATGCGAGAGTAGGATCATCTTACAACCAATCCCTTGTAGCCAATGGTGGTTCCGCTCCCTATGGCTATACGCTTGACACTTATAGTGGCCTTCCTGCTGGGCTGACCTTGGACGTGACCGGAGTCATATCGGGCACTCCAACGCGGGTAATGTTTGAGTGGTTCTCGGTGATTGTGAAGGACGTGAATCAGTGTCCCGCGGGTCGAACATATTCGCTTATCGTTGGGGGCGTTCCTTCAGTGACTACGCAGAATCCGACTGATGTGACATCGAATTCCGCAAAACTGAAGGGGAACGTCAATTCTAACTACCTTCCGACGACGGGTTATTTCCAGTGGGGGATTAATACGAACTATGTTAACGAAACGGCACCTCAATCCATTGATGCAGGTTCTCGGATAGACACCTACGCGAATTTGGGTGCCCTCCAGCCCAACACGACATATCACTACCGGGCTGTGGGTTCCAATGACGCTGGAACCTCTTATGGGTTGGACAACACTTTTACGACCGGCGCCGGTGAGTGTTCCACGGCAAGTTTCAAATACGCGCCCACCTTGAACTTGAATTTTGGACCCTATACGTTTGCGGCAGGGGATTTCAACGGAGATGGAAAGGCCGATCTCGCGATTCTCAGGGACACCGGTCTACAAACGTACCTGGGAAACGGGGATGGGACATTCCTCGAGCCACTTCTGAGCCCGCTGAGCTCAAAAAGCCAGCGAAGAGTCGTTGGGGATTTCAATGCAGATGGGCGCTCCGATATCGCCCTGCTGGAACCCCTTTCCGATGAGGTTTTGATTTTGCTTGCGAACGCAGATGGGACCTTCCAGGCGCCGCTGCATTACCCTGTTGGAGATTTTCCGAATTCCATTGCAGTCGGGGATTTCAATTCAGACGGATACCTGGACTTAGTAGTTGCAAACATGACGTCCAGCAGTTTGTCCATCCTGATGGGAAAAGGGGATGGGAGTTTTGTATCACCCAGGACTTTTAGCGTTGCAAGCGCTCTCTCGGTTGTGGGTCTTGGAGATTTTAATGGAGATGGAAAGCAAGACCTTGCAACGATGAGTTCGTATAACCCGGGCACAGTTTTTTTTGGTGCAGGAGACGGCACCTTCCAAAACCCAGTGAGCTTTGCACCGAGTCCTGACGTATATGCCGTGGCAGCCGGTGATTTCAACGGAGATGGGAAGGCAGATCTTGCCCTAGGAAGCTATGGTTCAGTTGCCATCATGCTTAGCAATGGAGACGGGACTTTTCAACCTCCAGTACTTTTCGGCGTGCCGAATACCCCATTCGATCTTGTCGTTGGCGATTTTAATAGCGACGGCAGGCTTGATGTTGCTGTTGCTAATTACTCGTCCAATGACATATCGATCCTTTTAGGGAAAGGAGACGGGACCCTACAGGCTTCAATCAACTATGGTGTGGACAATCGGCCCTACTACCTCGCAATGGCTGATTTCGATAACGATGGACGACCCGATTTGGCGACCCTCAACCAGATTTCCTATTCTGTTTCCGTTTTGCTGAATGCTCGTTCCACCTGCCCCGTGATCGCTATTTCACCGGACATCCTTCCTGACGCTTCCTACGGGCAGCCCTACATGCAGAGCCTTGATGCGAGTGGCGGGCGGCCTCCTTATGGTTTTGCGGTCACGGGGGGAATCCTCCCGTCCAGCCTAACTCTTTCTTCGATAGGAACGATCTCGGGAACGCCGAATTTCACGGTTTATTCGATATTCACGGTCACTGCCACGGATGCCGATGGTCTCACCCGGAGCAAGACCTACACGCTGAAGATCACTGGACTGCCACAACCAACCGCAGTGACTACCGCGGCGACAGCTGTGGGAGCCATTACGGCAACCGTGAATGGGACCGTCAATCCGAAGGGAGTGGCGACCACCGCTTATTTCCAATGGGGTGTGCCCGCCTCTTACGGCAACAGAACCCCGGACCAACCGGTGGGCAATGGGACCAGCGACGTCAACATCGCAGCGAATCTGGGCAGCCTTCTGCCAAATACCACTTATCACTATCGTGTCGTCGCAGCCAGCAACGGTGGAACAACCAATGGATCTGACGAAACGTTTGGGACAACCGCTTGCCCTACCGTGGTCATGAATCCGACCAGCCAGTCGTTTAGCGCCCTTGGGGGCAATGGAAGCGTGAATGTAACCGCGGCTTGCAATTGGACGGCGGTGTCATCTGATCCCTGGATTATCATTCCTTCTGGTGCCACTGGGAGTGGGAATGGGACGATCAATTACACGGTGGACAGCCATTCCAATCCCACTTCACGCGGCGGCATCATCACGATCGGGACAACAAGTTTGACGGTTTTACAAGGGGCGCAATTCGCTGACGTGCCTGCCGGCTATATGTTTTACGAGCAGATCGGAAAACTGTCGGCTCGGGGCGTGACGACGGGCTGCGGGGGAGGGAACTACTGTCCGGATGCTTCGGTGACCCGGGAACAGATGGCCATTTTCATTGAACATGCGTTGGGGGTGATGACGGCGCCGCCGGCGACCCAACAGACCTTTGAGGATGTGTCGACGACCGCCTTCAGCTATCCGTTTATTGAGGATTTTGCAGCCCGTGGGATCACCGCAGGGTGTTCAATGACGCCGCGTCTGTATTGTCCAACATCCACGGTGACCCGAGAGCAGATGGCGATCTTCATTGAACGGGCGCTGGGTGTGGTGACGCCTCCGACTCCCACACAACAGACGTTTGTCGATGTGCCCACAACGTGGTTCAGCTACCCGTTCATTGAGGATTTCCTGACCCGGGGGATAACGGCGGGCTGTTCAGTCACACCCAAAATGTACTGTCCGGCCTCACCGGTAACGCGCGGCCAGATGGCGGTGTTCCTGGTGAAGGCGTTTGGGTTATGAAGTGAGGGTGAAGATACTGAAAGCCGACAAGCCATAAATCCTGAGAGGTTTTGCCAAAGATAGTCGGGCAGGCTACTATTGGTTTGCCTAGAGTATGAGATCCCTCGAAATCAAAAGGCAGGCGGGGACGCCTGCCCCACCGTGGATTGCCTTCAAAAGGGTTGACCATCTGATTTGTCGCTACCTCATGGCTTTTCTAGCTCAGAGACCCGATAGGCCGCGCAACCACTGACACCGGTCTAATTCCCAATGTCCGGTGTTCTGATACCTCCAGCCTAGACGCGGGTTTCCCTTTCACAAATCAAGATCTTAATTTCTTGCATCGCTAAGAAAGCGTCTGCCGTTGAACCCAGTTCCTTTACGACTGCAGGCACATTTTGTGTTTGGGAAACAAATGTGTCATTATTAACCGTGCCTAATCGGAGGCTTGGGTGCGGATCGCTTGACAATATTGGATTTTAAGTGACGATCTTCGCGCCCCGCTCTCTATCGTTGTCAAACCACATACTCCACCACGGTGCGGCCCCCTTCTGTTTTTTTGCTGACTGACACGCGCATATCATCGGACTCTTGATACCAGAGGATTTCGAATTGCCCCTCCACACAAAAGCACGTGGCTACTGCCTGATCCTTTCAGCCTTTGTTGCCCTGATGAGCTTGGATCTTGCAAAGACCATTGGTAGTGGTCCTCATCCACTTTCGGGTCCGAATTCACCGTCTGTTCTGAGCGAGCGCCGGATCCTTGAGCTTGCGGAGGGGTCCCGAACCTCGGGCGAAGCGGTTTCTCGATCGAGCAACAGTGACAAGGAGAAATCTGGTTCAATGAAGGAGGAGTTGCAGGCTTTCCGTCTAGTGAGCAAAGACGATTCCGCCGGTATCACAGAGAAGATACCCAACAGCGGATTAACAGTGCCCCCATTCCCCGATATGCTTGTCAGCAACACGTCCTATGCAACTGCAGGGAGTGTCTCCTTGCTTCAGGAACCCTCAGGGTCCAATGAATCGGCAAAGGGTCAATCTGCCATCAATCCCACTTGCTTTGCGCTGACCACAAATTCAAATCCAAGCATTGGCGGGACTCTTGCCTTGGATCAGCCATCGAACTGTGCCCCTGGCGCAATGATATTGGGCAAAGCTCAGGGATTGAATAATCGATCGCAAGCCCAATCGTCATCAACTTCAGCACCACTCCCGGAGTCCACGCGCGGCGGCTTGGCAGCCCAGGCTTTCGATTCTCTCATCGCGAAGGCGGAAGCCGGCGGTTCGGTGCGGGTCATTGTGGGATTGCGAATGAACTTTCATCCTGAGGGCCAGTTGGGTGATGCCGCCGTAGTTCAACTTCAGCGTAGCTCCATCGCGCGGGCCCAAGATGCCTTGATAGCTCAGATGACGGCGTCCAACATCCAATCGCTCAGGAGATTTTCATTCATCCCATACCTCGCGATCGAAGTCGATGCAGCGGGCCTCCAACTCTTGAAGTCTTTTCCTGAAGTAGTCAGTGTTGAGGAGGACGTTCCAGTTCCTCCCGCATTAGCCGAGAGTGTACCGCTAATTGGTGGTCCAGCCGCATGGGCAAGCGGGTTCAGCGGGGCAGGGCAGACTGTGGCCATTCTGGATACGGGGGTTGATAAGACGCATCCATTTCTGGCCGGAAAAGTCGTCTCCGAAGCGTGCTATTCAACCACGACCGCCAATTCAACCTCCCTCTGTCCGGGCGGCGTGCAGGCGACCACGAGCCCCGATTCAGGAATCAACTGTGACACCCTAACAATGCCAATATGCGCCCATGGGACCCACGTCGCCGGAATTGCGGCCGGGAAGGCGAATGGGGCTATCGGTTTTTCCGGCGTCGCCAAGGATGCCAATATCATTTCCATTCAGATTTTCTCGCGGTTTGACAATCCGGTGGATTGCGGCGGGAGCGCCCCCTGCGTACTGTCCTATGATTCGGACCAGATTTTCGCCCTGCAGCGGGTGCAGGAGTTGAGCAGCAGTCTCAGTATCGCTGCAGTCAACCTGAGCCTTGGGGGAGGACAGTTTTTTGCGTTTTGTGATTCACAGAGTCCCGCCGTAAAAGCGGCAATCGACAGTCTCCGTTCTTTGGGCATCGCCACAGTCATTGCTTCGGGAAACAACGGATTCAATGATTCCCTCAATAGTCCGGCCTGTATTTCTTCCGCCATCAGCGTGGGCTCGACCGATGACGGCAGCTCGGGCACACGCGCGGACACAATCTCCAGTTTTTCCAACAGCGCATTTTTTCTGAATCTGTTGGCCCCGGGCCGCTGGATCACCTCGTCGATTCCCGGCGGTGTGTTTGCCACTGAGGCCGGGACCTCCATGTCCGCACCTCATGTCACAGGAGCGTGGGCGATCGTCAAATCGAAAGCGCCTGCGGCGACAGTAGATCAAGTACTTTCGGCCCTCTCATCTACGGGTCTGCCTCTTACAGATCCGAGGAATGGGATCACCAAGCCGCGAATCCGTGTGGATTCGGCTCTCGGCGCCCTGGGTGTGGCTCAATATGCTCCGGGAACCGTGGTTAACATCACCGCAACTCCAGGCGCCGGGTTCGTCTTACGGAACTGGACGTTTTGTGATTCCGTCTCAGGCAATATATGCACGGTGGTGATGGATCAGAACAAAAATGTCACAGCAAACTTCGAACCGGGTATCCCGCCATTAACAAGCACGGAAGCGGCCACGAATATTACCGCGAATGGCGTGACTTTAAATGCGACGGTCAATCCCAACGGCGCTGCGACGGCAGTCTGGTTTGAGTGGGGCATCGACAGCACGTTGTCCACCTTTACTACGACACCACCGCAACAGGCCGGCTCGGTATTTGACCCGGTCGTGATTAGCGGGGAGGTCAACGGCCTTGTAGCGACCACACCGTATTACTTCCGGGCCGCCAGCTCAAACAGCTTCGGCGCTTCCAAAGGGTTGATCCAGAGCTTCACAACACAGACGAGCTGTTCGACCATTGTTCCCGCCAGGGAGTCCTTCAGCGCGGCGGGTGGCAGCAGTAGTGTGGGTGTCACGGCAGCGTCCACCTGCTCCTGGACCGCGGTGAGTAGTGACACGAGCTTCATCGCGATCACGGCGGGGAGCGGCGGCAGCGGGAATGGCGTGGTGAGTTACTCTGTTGCAGCCAACTCCAGTGCCGATATTCGCAGCGGAACCATCATCATCGGAAACATGACGATCCTTGTGCTGCAAGGGGCGCAATTCAACGATGTTCTCCTGGGGGATCCCTTTTACACCTACATCGGCAAGCTGTCGGCTGAGGGGCTAACAGCGGGTTGTGGAAATGGGAATTACTGCCCCGATGCTCCTGTGACCCGGGAGCAAGCTGCCATTCTCATCGAAAAGGGACTGGGGGTTTTCATCCCCCCCTCGCCGCTGCAACAGACCTTTGCCGATGTCCCCTCCACGCGATTTAGCTACCCCTTTGTTGAGGATTTCACCGCCCGGGGGCTCACGGCCGGATGTGGGACAAACCCGCTCAGTTACTGTCCGGATGCCTCTGTGACGCGGGAACAGATAGCAATCTTCATCGAAAAGGCCCTGGGAGTGACCGTCCCTCCAACACCGGTACAACAGATATTTCAGGATGTCCCGGCAACGTCGTTCAGCTATCCATTCATTGAAGATTTCTTTGCCCGTGGAATCACGGCCGGATGCAACACTGACCCCCTCCTTTACTGCCCCACTTCGCCAGTGACACGCGGCCAGATAGCCGTATTCCTGGTTCGGGCATTCGGTTTGTAGAATAGTTTGGGTAGCCCCGGCGGGGCGGAGTATGCCCAGCGGGGGCTTTTTCGCGAATCCGGGAGCAACTGCTGATTATCCGCATCCTGCGTGCAAACGCCCCCGCCACAGAGTGCGTGGCGAGGCTACCAGAATACCAAAATGCCCCTGCCACATGGTCCGTGGCGGGGCTACCTGCTCTCAGCTGTGGTGTCAAAACCGTGCCAACTGGCCCTTCCCCTGTAGTGTGATCCAGAAGTTCAGACCGTCGCTGCAGGCGCCACGCGGAAAACTTGAGGCTCCGGTTGAGAAAGTGCCCAGCGGTGTCAAATCGGTCGCTTTCCAGAGGGAGACGCTTTGTCCGGAACTGTTCGTGACAAGGATGCGTTGGCCATCGAAGGCCGCGCTGGCCGGTGCATTCAGACCGTTCCCGCTGAGTGTTGCAATGACGGCGCCGAGGGAAGGTCGAATGACCGAAATGGTGTTCGAACCAATGTTCGGAACCCAGATGTTAGTGCCGTCAAAGATCAGGGACTCGGCGCTGCTGCCTGTGAAGACTGTCTGCAGGATATTTCCACTGGAATCCAGCTTCAAAACTGTCCCTGCGGATACATCCGAAACCCAGATGTTTGTTCCATCGTGGAGGATGCCTTCCGGTGATACGAATCCAGTCGAAACTGTAGTCACCGCCCATGGGGGCGAAGCTCCGGGAGTCACGATCGAGATCGAGCCCCCATTATTGGCACTCCAGATCCGGTTTCCATCAAAAGCAATTCCCTGGGGATTATTCCCCAGATTGCTGCTGACCGTCGTAACTGCGCCTGCAGTTTGGCTCGGATCGATCATGTAAAGGTTTCCCGGATTTGTTTGTCCAGTCACAAACACCCGTCCCATCGCGATGAGAACACCCCATGCATTGGTTGCCCCCGTCCAGGTCTCAAGCAACTTCCCATCGCTCGCACGCACCCGTGAGACACTGCCACTAGAAAAATTGGCCACCCAAAGGTCACCTCCATCGGAGGCGACGAGTCGTGGAGCATTGCCCACGGTCGTCGTCGCCAGGCCAAGGTCAAGATGCGGGGTAGGGGTCCAAAACTGGTTCAGCGCCGCGCGCCGGCTCCCGCGCTGCAAGGCCGCGCCCTGTGCGCGAGTGATGAACACCGCCATCTGCTCCCGCGTCACTGTATTCGAAGGACTGAAGGTAGTAGCCGAGGTGCCTGCCGTCAGTCCAGAGAAATAGGCTTCGGTGATGAAACAGAAGGCAAATGAGGTGCCGACGTCGGTAAAGGGGACGGTAATCGAAGCTCCCCCGCAGGAGCTGGTGTCGGCATGGAGTGAGATCAACCCCACCGCCAGCAGCACGAGGATGACCACCACCGACAAGATATCACGATGCATTTTTCTCATATGATGTCTCCTTGTAGTTGCAGATATGCTTGGGAGTTGTGCCCCCAGGAGAAGCCCGCGATTGACAACTCAGTGAGAAGGGAAGCGCCCTGCTTTGAAATAAATGCGTGTGGGAATAAACAACTACAAAGGAAACAAAGCACAACAAGGGAATGATTCACGGCCCGCAAGAGGGTTCCAACAGCCTCTCCCGTTGGAGCAGCGCGGGCGGCGACCCGGAAACGATATCACTCTGGAAAGATGAATACAACCGCTTTGATAGGCAGGCCAGAGGGCCCAGATCTCGGGCAGCGGCTCCGGGTATTGGCCTTCCACAACGAGGCGCTGTCCCCAGCAATCTTTGTGGCAAGGATGCGTTGACCGTCGAAGGCTGTGAAGTCCGGGGCAAGCAGGCCATTGCCGTTGTGCCCACGACAGCGCGTTTGGAAGCGCGAACGACAGTCAAGATGTCAGAGCTGAGGTTTGGGACCCCAAGGAAGGTCGTTGGTTGGCTTTCAGTCTAGGTTTTTGGCTTTCGTCCCAAAGGGCAACGGGCTGTAAACGGTTTAGTGAATGCAATTCCAATTTCCAGAACTTCTTAAATTCTTACAGAATTTTCGCCTTGCGAAAAAAGCGAAAGAAGCGAAGAAAGCGTTGAGATTTGACGGAGCAATGTAGCAGGGCCTTCGGAGAGAAGGTCTTTGGGGGACCATTAGCGGCAAGAGGCTATGCGGGATTACCGGGAGTGGCCATTGATTTCATTGGGTTAGCGATCATCTGGTGTCGTCAAGAAGTTTCGGAATTAGTTTCAACGCAGAACCTCGAGAAACCCCAATTTGGAGAATGATTTGCTAGATGAGACGATGACCACTAAGTGTGCACATGAGCGGAGGGGTGCACATTGCTATTCACACGGCTCCAAGAAGCCACTTTTGAGGGCAACGATCCAAGTGCAGGATGGAAGAGAATGCCAGAGGGACAGCCTGACAAAGATACTAGGGTGTGCGACCGGCTTGAGAGCCGCGAATGAGAACCCAGATCTGCTGAAATGGAGCCCGAGTCTTTGAGGTCTTTACGTTCCAGCGGTGAACTGCCTGACCTCAGTGAATCAGAATCGGGTTGGGTCGCTTTGTCTGTAAACCTATTGTCCTAGATGGAAGCCGAGCAGTCCAGTCGACAGCGATGCGATGTGGGACCATCGACTATAAATCGGTCAAAGCCCGGGGTAGCGCGCTCAATCCATCACTAAAACTGCCACAACGCAGCCAAGGAAGAAGACAAGGAGAATGGAGTAATGCGAAAAACAAGGTCGATTCACTGTAGTTGGCTCATAATCGGAGCCATTCTCGCAATTGCGATTATGTGGCCAGGATCAGCTGCCGCGCAAAAGGTGAAATACAATGGAGCGGAACTGGATGCGAGCGCCATTCCTCAGCCTCCTGCTTCAATCGGGGTAGTCGGAATGGGAAGGCCTTCGGGTCCTCCGGCCGCTCCCTTGAATCTTCCAAGCCCAAGCTGGGGCACCGCTAATTGGGTCACGACCATGATCGGTCCTTCCGACTTTGCCCGCCGGGATGGTTGCTCCTGTAACGGGGTACCGGATACGGGTAATATGGTTGGAATTCTACCGGCCGTTGGAGAGGAATATGTTTGTCTTGGAGCGCCTGTGCGTCTTCCCGCTGGAGCCTCGCTCAAAGCTGTTCGCGTGTTTATGAATAACACCTACGACACAAACCCTTCGATGGGACTATGGAAATACCACCAGTATTATTCAAGTCCTGAGATGCTCGTTGGCCTGAGCGGAGGGACCCCTGGCGGCGGCAACCAATTTGTCGATTACGCACTACCGGCCGCCGAGACGGTTGCCAATGAGAACGTGTATTACCTTCTCGCGATGCTGTATCGCGATACTGTGAAGACAGATCAATTTCATCAGATTTACGGCGTGCAGCTCTGGTACCAACTCCAAGTCAGTCCCGCTCCCGCGGTTGCCAGCTTCAATGATGTTCCGACAACTCATCCATGGTTCCAGTGGATAGAGGCGCTTAAGGAATCCGGGCTCACTGCCGGCTGCGGTGGAGGTAACTTCTGCCCAGACTCCCCTGTCACCCGCGGACAAATGGCAATCTTCTTGTCCAAGGCGCTCGGGCTGAACTGGCCCAACTGAAGCGCTTCCATTGGCGCTTTGGAACAGGTTGAGAGACCCCGGCCCGGCGACGGGCCGGGACATTCCTTTGTTAGAGCAATTGACGCGGAAGAAAGTATTGGCGTCCGCAGTCATAGTCAGTACTTCAGGGAAACTGGTGGAAACTTTGCCCGGCGCCTTCATGAAATGAGTCGGGCTCGGCAGCTGAGTTGCTCTACGCTGCGCTGGGGTATTGGGTGATTTGATTTTCCGTAGGTTTCGGCCAATTTCAGGGCCTAACCTCGATCCATTGTTTCAAGAGCTAGTGTTAGCTTGCGACAAGACCTCCCCCAAATCCCACGCCATACTCAATGTAGCACTCGACCTCAAAACATCCGTGGTCGTAAGGTTCTGTATATGTCCCCTGTTGAAACTGAAACTATGAGCAATCTAATATGGTTTCAAGAGGAGGCTAACCAGGGCGGCCTTCAAACGAAACCCTGAATTAGTCCACCTGAGAAAAGATTTGATTACAACCCTGGCTTTACGTTCCTTTGGTCTTTTACTTGCACGAACGGGATGGGATCGAAAATCGGAGCTCGGACCGCATTCTTGTTAGTTTTAGTCAGGTCTAAAGGTGACATTGGGAGAGAATGTCACGGGGTGCATCGACAATAATTCGGTTGATTCAGTAAGGAAGTTTAGAAATTTCAAGGAGGGTAGCACAATGAAAAAGGTGAGGAAGGTACTGTTTGTGGATCTTCTGTCGGTCACTGTGGCAGCGGCTTTTCTATGGTCCGCACCTGCAACTGCCCAGATGGTGAGGTACTATGGGAGGGTGATGGATGCGAAGCAGGTCCCTCAGTCCCTTCAGACGACCACGGTCGTCGCTTCTGGAACTTCAGGTTCTTTGGGCTCGCCAGCCGGACTTTCGGGTCCAAGCGCCTGGGGCACGGGTTTGACTGACTATAAGGTCAACCCTGGGGACTTCATTCATCAGGAAGGCTGCGTTTTCGACGGGCCAGCTGACCTATCAAACTTTGAGGGAATCATGCCGGCCTCTGGCCAGTCTTCTACCTGTCTCGGTGCGCCGGTTCATTTGCCTTCGGGGGCGTCGCTCCAGGCTGTTGTGTTGGATTACAATGATACATTTCCGGCACTTCCCCCCGCTTCGATGAGCATTGGGTTCAATAAGTCCGGCTCTTTTGGGGCGACAACATTTGTTGCAGACCTTACTCCGACCGTTTTTGCCACCGGTGACACGTCTGTTACATTCAATCTCATCAATCCCGAGACCATTGACAATAATGGTTTCTCGTACTACGTCCTTGCCATCTTGGACCGCAGCACAATCGACCCAAGCCAATTCGAAAAGATTTACAACTTGCATTTCTTGTACAAGCTCCAGGTCAGTCCCGCTCCGGCGGTCGCGAGCTTCACCGATGTTCCAACAAACCATCCGTTCTTCAAATGGGTTGAAGCGCTCAAGGGCTCCGGGATCACGGCGGGATGCGGTGGCGGCAATTTCTGTCCCGACAGCCCGGTGACCCGCGCCCAGATGGCGGTCTTTCTGTCGGTGGCACTTGGCCTGTCCTGGCCGAATTGACGCGATCCTTCTGGATCGACCGGGCTTTTAAGTGCGTTGAGGTGGTCGAGAAGTCTGAGATCACGGCAGGGAACAGGGCAACAATTTCTGTCGGAACAATCCGCGCGTTCGCGCCCGGGCGGTCACGGCTACCTGTTGGGAACTGCCCAGTTCTGTCTCAAGGATGAAACCCCGGCCCGGCAACGGGCTGGGGCACGTCATGCGCCAGATCATCCAACGTGGAAAGATAGCTGAGGCCTGCAATCAGCATCAGGACTTCCCAAAAGCTGGTGCGGGCCTGGGCTTGATGGTTGCATTCTCTAGCTCGGGCCAAGGGCTAAACTGCTTTGCACTGCCTTTGGGTTTTCGGCGATTTGGTTTTCCACCCCCGCCCACCCTTTCCAAGACTCTCCTTGGATAATTCGTTTCAAGAGCTAGTCCCAACCCTCAGTCATACCTCCGTAAAGTTCCCTCTTCCAACTGCCTTGATACACCCTCTGATCGGATGTCTGTTATAGCCACTGATGACGATCAAATAGAGAGACCCTGCTGGTGGAGTCCGCTACTGATTGTCGGCATAGTCGCGCGTCTCAGTGACACCATGATTCGAGTACTTACTGTCTCTATATTCTATTATGGTATAACTTCCAACGGGTCCCTTGAGTGGCGCAGCCTTGTTCGCATTCGAGGTTCCTGCGATGCAGCCTGGTGATAAACCGCCTTTGCCCTGCAGTATCCCAAGATCTCCAAGTTGGGAAACAACCACCAACGAGTGCACCATTGGAAAAACACTTTGCTGCTTGGAATATCCCCCACAAAAGCTTCCGTGCGCGTGAGGTGTGATTGATGTTCCCGTTGACACCAAAGCAATGAACAGCCTAATATGACTTCATAGGAAAGCGAAGCAGGCCGTAACTCAAACGAAGCTTCTGAGATCAGTTCTCCTCAAATGGAACCAGGATTTCTCACCGCCTTTAAGTTCCATTGAAGTGAATCCTTAGTATTGATTCAATAGATAGGAAAGCTAAGCTCTAGCTGGATTCTAGCCGGTGCCCAAGCATGAGACTTGGATAAGAGCCCGCGAGGCGTATCGAGAGTGATTCGGTTGGGGCGGAAGATAGATCCACCATTTTAAAGGAGGCAACCAAGATGAAAAGCGCAGGTAGGGTTCTATTTTTAAGTATGTTGTTGTTCACGGTGGCGGTGGCTTTACTTTGGCCTGTCTCTGCAACCGCGCAGAAGGTGAAATACTATGGAATGGAGATTGATGCGGGCGAGACACCTCCGCCTGTGCCCCCTTCGACTGTCGTTGTCTCTGGACTTTCAGGTCCGAGCAACTGGGGCACCTTGGGTTGGAATACCTACAAACTTAGTCCCGGAGACTTCATTCGTCGAGATGGCTGCGCTTTCAATGGGACACCTGACCTCTCAAACTTCTCGGGGATCTTACCGGCCTCTGGCCAATCGAGCATTTGCATTGGTGCGTCGGTACATTTGCCTACAGGGGCGTCACTCCAGGCTGGCTACTTGGTTTACAATGATACAAATCCCTCCTCTGACCCTAGTATGGGCCTCTGGAAATACGATACTTTTGGAGTATCAACACTGGTGATGAGCCTCGCGCCGCCCGCTTTCAGCGCTGGTAACAATACTTTTTCGGTCGATATTTCCTCCTCTCCGGAGACCATTGACAATTTTACATACTCGTATTACGTGCTCGCCATCCTGGACCGTAGCACGGTTACTCCAAGCCAACTCGAGAAGATTTACAGCTTGCATATGGGGTACAGGCTCCAGGTCAGCCCCGCTCCGGCGGTGGCCTCCTTCACAGATGTCCCCACGGGCCACTGGGCCTTCAGGTGGGTTGAAGCACTCAAGGGCGCCGGGATCACGGCAGGGTGCGGTGGAACCAGTTTCTGCCCGGACAGCCCGGTGACTCGTGCCCAGATGGCGGTTTTCCTGTCCAATGCGCTTGGTCTGTATTGGACATACTGATGCTTTCAGTGTGAATTGACTGGGCCTTCAAGGACGTTGAGTTATCCTGGAACACCAGGATTCCTGCAGGGAGCGGTGGCAGTGATTTCTGGTGGGACAGTCCGCGGGTTAGCGCCCGGACGGTTGCGGCCGGTTTGCTGGTAGCTACTGAGCTCTGCCCCATGGATGAAACCCCGGCCGGTCGACCGGCCGGGGCGCCTTAATACCCGAAGGCCTGAAGCCTGGTGCGCGAGCGACATTCGTGTGCCTGTTCAGCTTCGTTAATGTCTGACCGTCCGCATCAATATTCAGTCTCCCTTTTGGAATGAAGTTCCCTTCCGGGACGCACTTTCCTTTTGAAAATAGACTCCAGGAGCATCTTGATAACACGGACTGACAATCTTCAGTCCAGTCCCTCGCATTGGGGGAGTCGAATATGCTAGACTGCCTCCTCTCTTCACGGGGCGTCGATTGAGAACTAACCCAGTAGGTCTTGAAATTCTCTAACACCTGCACTCCCAGACCTGAAGCTAGTCCCTGTAATCGAGTCCAGCCCTGGAAATTGATGATATTCGAGTGTGAGCTTCAGGCTTAAGCGTTGTAGTCGCTTGTGGATGGGCCCCCGTGATCTCCCGGTGACCCGCAGTTTGAGCGTCGTGCCAGGCCAGTTGGCATGAATTATGAAATATCGCGTCACGATCTACTGTCCGGATCAACATCTGCTCTACGAAGGCCGAACTCCGGATGAACAGGGTGTAGGTGGAGGGGTCACGGCGCGCATCCGCCTGGCACAGGCGCTGGTCCGGCTGGGACACGAGGTGTCCGTGATCGCGAATGTGCCCCGCTGCCATGTCTATGCGGGGGTTCGCTTCCAGCCGCTTGCCGAGACCGGGGGCATCGACACGGATATACTCGTTCTCAACACGACGGGGGGCAGACTTGATCTCAGCCCGGTGCTCGGCCTGCAGGTGAAAAATCGATGGAGGGAAGTTTGGATTGGAGGTGTTTCGCCAGTTGGAGGATTGGAGGAAGTCAATTACGATCTTCTGATAGTACCCAGCAACTTCATCCACGGAGTCGTACGGGACCAATGGAGGGTTCCGGCTCACCGGATTTTTGTCGCCTACAACGGTTTCCAGAATTACAAGAAGCGGTTCCGGTTGCGGCCTAATCCGCGTCGGAATCTATATCGGCTTGTCTATACAGGCCACCCCAGCAAGGGGCTGGAAACTGCCCGGGCGATCCTGCGTTTGACGCGGATGGAAGATCCTCGTTTCGAACTGCACATTTTTGGCGGCAACAGGCTGTGGGGAGGTGTCGAGCAGGAGGTTGAACAGGAAGCCGGTGTTTTTTATCGTGGATTGGTTGGGCAACGACGCCTCGCCGAGGAATTGAAACAGAGTAGCGTTTTGCTTAGCCTCCAGTCCATTCCGGAGGCGTTCGGTATCAGCGTGGTTGAGGCCATGGCCGCGGGTAATCTTGTCATCGCCAGCCCGGTGGGTGCCCTTGGAGAGATCATACGCGATGGCCACGACGGATTTCTGGTGGCTGGAGATCATGGCCAGGAGGATACTCAGAAGCGGGTGGCGGCCTTGATACTGGATTTGCTCCGTTGTCCCGAACGTGCAGGGAAGATCCGGCGCAGTGCCATGCGGGCTCCTATGGATTGGGACACAATCGCCCGCGCCTGGGAGGGCCGCTGGCGGTGGGCGCTGGAGGGAGGGGCTGAGCCTGGCAGGGCCCCGAACGTCGATGATCGGTGCATCTGTCCAGAGTGCGGCGGAGCCCAACTGCGGCTCGAAGACGGCGGCCATTGCACACGCTGCGGGAAGTTTGAGCGAGAACTGAAGGGTAGCTGAAATCCTCTTTATGGATAGCTTGTGGCATCCGGTTTAATGTATCGACTTTATCAACGCGTGCTGGAGCGTTACAAAGCGCGTGAGACCGCTCCTGGGGCGGGCCTTTACCGCCGTTCAGTTGAAGGCGTGATCCACATAACCGTTCTCGGCCTGATGAAATGGCAGGGCATGCAATTTCCACCTAAAGCGGTTGGCGGCTGGTGGTGGATCTGGCGCTTCCGCTTTGAGCTGTTGATGCGCTGGTTTGAATGGGAATCGGTGCAAAGGGTCTTGCCCATTGTCCGGCCGGGGATGACCGTCATCGATGTGGGAGCGCACATCGGTTACTATACCCGGATTCTTTCGGAACTCGTGGGGCCCACGGGGCAAGTGCTGGCCTTTGAGCCTGACCCTGAGAACTATGCGGTGCTTCAGCGAAACCTGGCGGCACCCAGGTATCGCAACGTGGTCTTGTTCAATTTTGCCGTTGCGGATCGCGATGAGATGAGGCCCTTCTACATTTCGCCGGGCAATAGTAATCACAGCCTGGTGCCGGGCTATACTGAAGCACAGAGTGTCTTCGAGGTCCGGTGCGTCACCCTGGATTCGGTACTTGCCGAGCGAGGGATTGAAAAGGTGGATTTTGTCAAGAGTGACACGGAGGGCGGTGAACCCCTGGTACTTGCCGGACTGGCGCGCACCATTGCAAGTTCGCCGCAGCTTGCCATGCTCGTGGAATTCAATCCCGCAGCCCTGCGGTGCGGAAAAACCGATCCCGAACAGTTTCTGGAGGGTCTCAGGGAGGTGGGGTTTGAAATAGAGAGGATACCTCCTGACCCTGCCACCAAAGAAGTTTACTCCAACATTTTGTGCCGCAAGAACGCGACTGCAGACGGGACTCGGAGAGTCGGGAGAACATAGTCAATCATGAAAAGGCAATTGTTGATTGCAGGCTACTATGGCTTCCGAAACACGGGCGATGAGGCCATCCTGACCGCAATGTTGTCCGACCTCCGCGCCCTGCGTCCGGACCTGGAGTTTGTTGTCGTGTCCGGCGATCCGAGTGCGACCGCGGCCCAGTACAATGTGAGGTCTGTTTTATTTACCGACATCCCTGGGATTCTCGAGGCGGGGCGGCAATCGGATTTGCTCGTCCTGGGTGGCGGCGGCCTCTTTCAGGATTACTGGGGTGCGCAATCTGAGAGCATGTTGACGAGGTCCCACGGGGGCATTCCTTTTTACAGTGGATTTGCCTGTATGGCGGCCCTTCTGGGGAAGCCGTTTATGCTTTACGCGGTCGGTGTGGGCCCGCTCTTCACCGATGAAGGGAAGAGGCTCACACATTTTGCCTTTGAACAGGCCGACGTGGCGACGGTGCGCGACGCGGAGTCGTTGGATCTGGTCCGGTCCCTCGGCGTGCAAGGCGATCATGTTCGAATCACAGCGGATCCCAGCTTCAGCTTGAAAACCAATGAACCAAGAGCTCAATGGATTTTGAAGAAGGCGGGCCTTCATGGGGCTTCGCCCCTAGTCGGCGTCAGTTTGCGCTGCTGGGATGTGACCGCCGATCCCGAGAATTGGAAACGGCAAGTGGCATCAGCCCTTGACGGCTTTCTTGACACCTCTGGTGCCACCCTTCTATTTGTCCCTTTCCAGAATCTCCCGGAGAGAAGCCTGACCGATGATCTGTCCGTCGCAGAAAATGTCGTTGCTCTGATGGGACATACGGACAGGACTTGCATCCTTCGCGACATCACCTCACCATCTGAGATCGCCGGAATATTGAGTCAGTGTGAAATGGCCGTAGGGATGCGTCTGCATTCCCTGGTTTTTGCACTGAAGGAGAACGTTCCCGCAGTCGGGATCATCTATGATCCCAAAGTGGCAAGCCTAATGACTTGCCTGGGAATGAAGAACTACGCAGTCGATCTTGCTGGCCTGAGCGCTGACGCACTCCTGGAAGCAATGGCCCGCGCGTGGGCCAATAAAGACGGGATCCGACTTGACCTTCAGATGAGAAGAAATGAAATGAAATCGTTGGCCCAGGAGAATACCCGGCTCGCAGTCGAGCTGGTGGATGGAAAGGGGTCCCGTGAACCGAAGCCCTTCGAGATGAGCTTCATCAGGCAATTCGCCTTGAAGCAGACTTTACAACTTGCGGAAAAGGACTCCACGGTTCAGGCCCTCGTATCTCAAATCGAGTCTCTCCACGCTCAGATCAACCAAGAGAAGGACCCAGACCCATCACTGGTCCTACAAGTTGCTGGGATAGATGCCCGGCTGCAGGCAATGATTTCCCAGAGCACTGCGATGCAGGCGCAGTTGGCCGAGAAGGAGCAGCAACTTCAATCGATGACCTCCTATGCGATCGGGTTGCAGAAGGAGGTTGAGGAAAAGCGACACACTGCCGAATTACTTCAAATGCAGTTAGTAGCGAAACATTCAGAGCTTCAGAAGATCACCAACTCACTGGGCTGGCGTCTGTTGAGCCGTTTCGGCCCCATCAAATATCGATATCTACTCCCACTCTATCGGCTCCTTCACCTTACGCCGAGTGAAGAGCGACTACCAGGGGGCAAGCAGGGAATCGCGGCTCTGCCTTCATCGAGTCAAGAGAAGGGATTGCCGCAGGGCTCCATTTCGACCGTGAAAAACGGGATCGATGGAATCTCCAGCGCCAGCTCTCTCGGAAACAGAACTCATCGTGATCAACTTCGCCTGGTAATCGAAAAGGTCCAAGAGAGCCGGGGCGCGGTGATCTTCTTGCCCTCGGTGGGGTGGAAAATCCATCTGGCGCAACGCCCGCATCACATGGCGCGGGAGTATGCCCGGCAGGGCTATGTCTCGATATTTGTCGAGAACATGCACCCCGATGAAGAGAATGGGTTTACCGAGATTGAGCCGAATCTGTTTGTTTTTTGCAGTCCGGAAGCCCTCTTGAAGGAGATACCCGATCCGATCCTCTGGTGCTTTCCTTACAATTTTCACGAAAAGGATCGATATCCCGCGCTGGCCGGAACGATCTATGACTGGATTGACGATTTGGGGGTTTTTCCTTACCCGCGTGGACTTCTCGAAAAGAATCATTCCCGTGCCCTCAAGGAAGCCACTGTGGTCGCCGCAGTCTCGAGAAGACTAGTCGATCAGGCGGCCGTTGTTCGTCCGGATGCTCTCTATGTCCCCAACGGTGTTGAATACGACCATTTTGCCGATGAATCCATTGCCATCCCCGATGATCCCGCGATCGCTCGATTGAGGTGGGAGGGCAAGCCGATTGCCGGATATTATGGCGCATTCGCAAAGTGGTTCGATTACGGTCTGCTGGATGCGTTAGCCGAGCTGAGGCAGGACTGGAACTTTCTCCTGATCGGACCCATGTATGATGAAAGCTTCGCGGGGAAGCCGCTTCTGAAACGGTCCAACGTGGTTTGGATCGGACCCCGTCCATACGAGTCCCTGCCGGGATACCTGAAGCTCTTCGACGTCGCAACGATTCCCTTTCTTGTAAATGACATTACGCAGGCCACGTCACCCCTGAAGCTGTATGAATACTTTGCAGGTGGAAAATCGGTCGTCACGACCCCCATGCCGGAGTGCCAGGCGTATCCGGAGGTCCACGTCGTCAAAGGCACCTTGGAGTTTTCCCGGGCGCTCGATGCGGCAAAGGAGCAAGGGAGTAGCCGGGAATTCCGTGAGCAGGTTCGCAGGCTGGCAAAGGAAAACTCCTGGACGAGACGCATAGAAACCGTAGTGGAACAGCTGGAAAAAAAGTCTCCGAGGGCCGCGAGGAAGAAACGCTGGTCCATACCCACTCCTTCAGGACAGACATCACCCACAGCGAGACGCCTCCCGGAGCAAAAGCCGGGTTTGGAGTCTTTCCTTCCGAGTTGTTACGATGTGATCTGCTTCCCCATCATTGACTGGAATTTCCGTTTTCAAAGGCCCCAACAGCTATTGACGCAATTCGCCAATAACGGCCATCGCATTTTCTACATTCGAACCACTTTTCACCAGGCGGGGACCTCAGTCAGTGCACAGACCATTTCCAGAAACATTTACGACGTCCAGCTGCCTCACCGGACATATCTGAATCTCTATCAAGATGAAATTAGTGAACGCGCCTCCGAAACCCTATTGAATGCGCTTGAGGAGTTGCGCGCCGGGGCGGGAATCACTGAGGCAGTCTGCCTGGTTCAGTTGCCCTTTTGGTCTCCCCTGGCCCTCAAGGCTCGTGATCGATGGGAGTGGAAGATCGTGTATGACTGCATGGACGAGCATAGCGGCTTCTCGACGAACAACCGGTCCATGCTCGGGCATGAAGAAGTACTCACCGCCCGGAGTGATCTGGTACTGACAACAAGCCGGGCGCTTTTTGAGAAGGCCTCTCGTACTTCAAAGAAAAACCTGTTTCTTCCCAACGCGGCAGATTTTGAACACTTCAACCAACCGGGACCTCTGCGACCGCTGGCGAAGGTGCCGCACCCGATCATCGGCTATTATGGCGCCATCTCCGACTGGTTTGATGTAGAAATGGTCCGTGCTGCCGCGTCAACGCGACCGGACTGGCAGTTTGTCCTCATCGGCAGCACTTTTGGAGCAGATATTTCTTCTCTGAAACAGCTCTCCAATGTTCACCTCCTGGGCGAACAGCCGTATCCCACTTTGCCGGGATACCTTCACCAGTTTGACGTGGCCTGCATCCCATTCCTGCTCACATCGTTGACTCAGGCCACCAATCCCGTGAAATTCTATGAGTACCTGAGCGCGGGAAAACCTGTGGTGGCGGTCCCACTTCCGGAACTGGAGCCTTACCGTGAATACTTCTACCCGGTCCGATCAAGAGAAGATTTTGTCACGCAGGTCGAGGCTGCTTTGAAGGAGCAATCGACTGAGCGGGTGGATGCTCGAATCGATTTCGCTCGAAAGAATACCTGGCCGGATCGTTTTGAGAAACTGCGGTTGGCAGTTCAAGAGTTGTACTCGAAAGTTGCCCTTGTGATTGTCAGCTACGATAATCCGAAATGCCTTCGGCTGTGCCTCGAGAGCCTGTGGGCGAAAACTCTTTATCCTAACTTCGAAGTTATTGTGGTCGATAATGGCTCCAGTCCTGAGCTGGTCGGGTACTTGCAAGAAAACGCCAGGCAAGAGCCCCGGCTGAAGGTCATCTTGAATGGTAGGAACCTCGGCTTTGCCCGGGCGAACAATATCGGGATTCAGGCGGCAAGGGAATGCGACGTGATCGTTCTCTTAAACGACGATACGATTGTCGCGCGGGGCTGGCTTTCCAAAATGGTCCGGTACCTTAAAGACGATAAGGTGGGCATTGTCGGGCCCGTGACGAACTGGATCGGGAATGAAGCCAAAATAGCCGTCGGCTACCAATCGATTGCCGGCATGGATGAGTTTGCTGAGCGCCACATGAGCGAACATGAAGGCCAGTCCTTCGACATTCCCATGCTGGCCATGTTCTGCATTGGAATGAGAAAATCGCTGCTCGAACAAATTGGTCTGCTCGATGAACAATTTGGAATCGGAATGTTCGAGGATGATGATTTTGCGCTTCGCGTCCGCGAGGTGGGTTACCGCGTCGTATGTGCTGAAGACATTTTTGTTCATCATTGGGGGCAGGCCTCCTTCCATAAGATGAAACATGAGAATTATCTTCGGCTGTTTGAAAAAAATCGCAAGAAGTTTGAACGGAAATGGAAGAAGGAGTGGAAACCTCACGAGCTGCGTTCCGGCATGGCGACCCCTGACTGCGGCAAATTCTCCATCGAGGTGTAACTCTTCCTGAAGAGGAGGCAAGCTCTGGCGAATCCTGTTCGAGCGTTGACACGATTCTTAAAGCGGACGAGAGCTTTCCACGAACAAAACCTGGATGAGCTCAGTGAGTTGCTCGCGCAGGTGTTGCCGCGTTACGTGGAGGAGCCCAATGCCAGCAAGTACTTCCAGTTCTGGGAAGAGCATGGGTTTCACCTGACCCCGGTCCACTTTTATCAGCCGATTCCAGATACCCGTACCCTGACTGACGATCTTTGGGAAAAGGATTCTGACCTGGCGGGCGTGGACATGAATGAAGCGGGCCAAATGAGCCTTTTGCGAGATGTGTTTCCCCGGTTTCAATCGGAGTATAACCAGATCCCAACCGAACGCACCGCTTCCTCTCACGAATTTTACATGGATAATGGGATGATTTCAGGGACCGATGCCCTGGTTCTCTATTGCATGGTTCGATATTTTCATCCCAATGTGATGATTGAAGTGGGTTCGGGCTTTTCGACGCGCCTTTCGGCTCAAGCCGGTCTAAAGAATGGAAACACAGAACTTATCTGCATCGAACCCTACCCAGATGTAGTTCTCACCAAGGGTTTTCCGGGTCTGACCCGGCTGATTCCGAAAAAGGTCCAGGAAGTCGGTCTTGATTTCTTCCTGCAGTTGAGCGCCGGAGATATTCTGTTCGTTGATTCGTCGCATGTGGTGAGATGTGGGGGAGACGTGAATTATTTATTTCTGGAGGTTTTTCCCAGGCTGAAGCCGGGTGTCGTTGTTCATCTCCACGACATCTTTCTCCCACGGGAGTTTCCTAAGGAGTGGCTCCTGGGGCATCACTGGTTTTGGACCGAACAGTACTTGCTTCATGCTTTTCTCCTTCACAATTCGGCGTTCGAAGTGTTGTTTGCGAACACCTTTATGGGTTTGAAGCACAATGAGGAAATGCAAGCGACCTTCCCCAAGTCGCCCTGGTGGGGTGGTGGAAGTTTCTGGATGCGGCGCAAAATCGAAATAGAATGAGGGAAGTTCGTGGGTTTTCGAAAGCAACAATTGGGACGCCTGAGACGGTTGTGGTATCGCCACAAGAGCCTCGAGGGCATCCCTCAAGATGAGGGGCTGAAGGATTCTTTCCAGCGGGTGCAGCACTATCTTGATGAACGGCTCGGCACTGAGGAAAGAGTCCCCTATCTTCTTGGGAGCTGCAACATCTGCGGAAACTTTTCGGCATTCTTTTGTCCAAACAAAGACCTCTACCGGGAATCCCTCGCGTGTGCGCAATGCCGCGCCACCAGTCGATATCGCTCCATTGCCCGGGGGATCTTGCGGGCGATCCGGGAGCTGAACGGGGTTGAGGCCGCAAGCATCGCCCAGCTTCATCATGACGAAGGGGGAGGTCGATTGAGAGTATACGATACCCAGGTTCCGTTCTATTACAACACCTGTGCCTATCCCATTCCTGATCTTCTTTCGAAATGCAATTGGATTGATTTACAAACATCCTTGTTTCAGCCCAAGAAGCCGTTTGGCGATGAAGTTGGTCCCCGGACGACCAACCAGAACCTCGAAAGCCTGACCTTTCCAGATGACAGTTTTGATCTCGTGATCACCAGTGACGTCATGGAACACGTTCGCCTTGATGACCGTGCCCATCGAGAAATCAGCAGGGTTTTGAGGCGGGGGGGGATTTATCTTTTCACCGTGCCTCATTTTCGGGACCGGCATGACACCCTTGTGCGAGTGGCCGTCACTGATCCGTCGGACCCCGGCAAGGATGAATTCCCGATGGAGAAGGAGTATCACGGAGACGCCAATTCGGAGGAAGGCAGGGCATTGAGCTATCGATCCTATGGAACAGATCTTGATGACAAGCTCGCAGAACTGGGCTTCGCGGTTGAATACTGCAAGCGCGATTTCCATGAATTCGCGATCATGAACACTGAACTGTTTTTCTGTCGGCTTTCGAAATGAGATGAGAAGCCGCGTACGGCCTGAGATGGCGCCCGCTAACCTGCATCATCCACTGATCCGACCTGAACAACGCGCGGCTATTGCTGGGGTGTTGTTGTATGTTCTGATGGCCTTCATCCTGGGACTCCACTGTCCGGGACTCGAGTATGACGAGGCGCTCTTGGTCCGGGGCTCCGTGCATATGCTCCACTCCCCCGCTGAACCGCTGTTCAACCACGAGCCGGGATCCTGGGTCAAGATAGGGGAGCGGTACTGGCCGCTCATGGTGATCCCGTATGCGGGAGCAATAAAAGACTACCTCCTGGTCCTCCCCGTTGCCATTTTTGGCGCGTCCATTGAGTTGGCTCGATTTATTGCGATTCTGCTGGCGGCACTGGGAATCTGGGGGATCTCAAGGCTTCTACAAGATCATCTGGGCTCTGGAGTCGCATGGGCCGTGGCGATCATTCTGGCCGTCCATCCGGCATATCTCAGCCAGACCATTTACGACAGCAGCGGCGAGGCGCTGTGGATGGGCATGGTCGGGCTCGTCTCCCTGTCACTGAATCGATATTTGAAACGGCCCTCTGTGGGGGCGTCATTCTGGCTCGGACTGGCAATGGGGGTGGGCATTTGGGGAAGGGTGAATTTTCTGTGGTTCCTCGGGGCATCTCTCGTGGCATCCTGGATCGTACTCAGGAGGAAGATTCTCCCTTCGGTGACCTGTTTCATCGCATGGTTGGCGGGTGGGGCTTTGGGTATCGCTCCCTTGATAATTTACGAATTCGCCTCTCACACGGCGACCTATGGGTACATCATGATCATGCGGGTCCAAAGCATCACCGCGCTCATTCCATCACGCCTGAAGATGCTTTGTCAGGTGCTGCTGTCCGACCCCGAACAACGCTGGATCTGGAACGGCCCCCTGATGCCTTCCTGGGAGTTGTACTTTTTTCCCGTTTTGCTTTCCTTTGCTCTGCTCATCTGCCTGTTATGGAAAGAAAATGACAATCCCCAGCGCCCCGATGGACCGCGGTGGCGGCGCATCACCGCTCTGACATTCATCCTTTTTGCCGCAGTCATGGTATTCTCGAACTTGAACGTCACCTACCATCACCTGCTGGATCTCGTGCCAATCGGCGCCGTCGCGGTCGTGCTCGCCTCGAGCGCCCTCATACACCGATGGAATGCGGCGAAAATCCCGGTCCTGGTGGTGGGTTTGATTTATCTTAGCCTGGCGATGCATTGGGATTTGCTTGCTGCAAGAGAGATTCGCCGCACTGGTGGAGTTGGAGTCTGGTCCAATGCAATCTATTCCGTAAACGATTACCTCCGAGTCAACTACCCGGGATGTGAGGTCAAGGTTCTCGACTGGGGCCTTGGTTATAATCTTGTTTTCCTTTCAAATGGTACAATCCGTCAAACTGAACTCTTTTGGGAAGCCTCCAAGGAAAAGACAGGTTATGGTCTGTCTTGGAAAGATGAAGTTACAAGGGGTGGGCTCTACCTGACGCATCCAAATGCACGCTTAGGGTTTCCTTTGGGAACCAGGGGGTTTCAGGAAGCCCTACGTGAGAGCGGGCGGCCCTTCCGCCAGTGGGAATTCACAGAGCAAAATGGGGCCCCTTTTGCTGAGCTATATCTGGTTCCTCCCTTGGGTTCCTGCGAACCCAGTCTCCGCACGCTTCCGAAGGAAGTGGGGGACGCGAACCATAGAGTAGAGTCTTCTTATTCGCCGCGCTGAGAGGATCCGGAGTTCGTGACGAAGGAATGAGGCCGTTGAAAAGGAGTTGAGCTTATCGAGAGGCTTGATTGTTCCGGAGCACTCTCAGGAAAGACCATGTGCCTCGATGGAGCACGATCACTTGACCATAAAGGTGCACGAAGAGCACAATCCTGTTTTCGAATTTCAAACCTACCTTACGAGGGATGGAATATTCGATCAAAAGTAATCGTAGTTGTCAGGTTAGACAAGTATTGATCGATGAGGTCCAGCAGTTACCTCAGAATCAAAATAGGACATTGGAAAAAACCACAGGTTTCCATACAATCGAGGCCCGTCATCGGTGCATCCCTATTGGATGTCCGGAGAATGTTTCTCTTCCACCTGCTGTTTTGGATATGTCAGATAGCTCTCCATCTGACCCGGGTTCGCATGGTCCTGGCCTCGCAGTTGCCTTGAAAATAGATGTCACTCCTCGGGCCTGAAATCCATCTTTTAAATCCGCTTTGGGATGCTGCCGGGGGCAGCGAGTGGCGGACGATAGAACTCTTTCGCGAGTTGCGGGAAAGATGCAACGTCACGCTTTGGAGTGAGCATGCCATTGATCCGCAGTTTGCAGCGGAGTATCCCATCCGGAGGATATCTACCTTTCGGTCGCAGTTCCCTCAGACCGGAACGCTGGTGGTGGTGGGGGTGTATTTCAAAATCGGCCGCTGGTACCGTCGGACGAATTTTCATCGGGTCATTGTTGTCTACAATACCTTCCTCCGGAAACAACTCCAGAAGAAAATCAAACAGCTCAGCATGGACGGAAAGCACAACGTAGAACTGGTATACGCGTCCAAATGGCTTCAAGGAGCCACGGGATTGCCTGGCCTCACCCAGCAATCCCTGATTGACCTCAGTCGATTCACCCCCATGGAGAGAACTCTGGCCGGTCAGAGGCTCGGCCGCTTTATCGTCGGTCGTCTCAGCCGTGACGTCCCTGAAAAGCACCATGGCCGGGATCCCGAACTGTACCGGAGCCTTGTCAGCGCCGGCTGCGAGGTGAAGGTTATGGGAGGAACATGCCTGCGGCCACATCTCAAGAAAGCATCGAACATTGAACTATTGCCGGCGCAGTCGATGGATGCCAGTCACTTTCTACGAAACCTGGATTGCTTCTACTACCGGACTTCCGACCGGTTGTTGGAGGGTGCAGGGCGCGTCGTTGCCGAAGCCATGGCCTGCGGATTGCCCGTCGTGTGCCACCGGCTGGGGGGATACCGGGAGATGATCGAGCATGAGCGCACCGGCTTCCTGTTTGATACGGATGAGGAAGCTTTTCAGACCATTGTGCGTCTGAAACAGGACCAGAATTTGCGGGAGACCGTGGGTCAGGCAGCACGGCGGAGCATGGAATCGCTCTATTCTCTTTCAGAGCGCCAGAAAATCATAAATTATTATATAAACGGCCCTCGTCAATTAAATTGACCGGTTACGATCGGTGAAATTAGTGATCGGTACACTCCAGGAATCGCTTGACGCTGCGGCAATCACATGCGAAATCGGGCCCTACCGCCCCCGCAGACCCTTCGGGCCTAAGGAGCAAACACGGAGCGCGAAAACTCAAGTACAACATGGAAGAAGGAGCGGTTTCAGGGAATTTGGAACACGAACATCGAGTTACCCACATCGGCGATCACTGGATATCGTAATTTCCAATCGTACCCCAGCCCTTTGGCACGTGCCAGCCAATGGGCGCTAATCACGTAAGTCCCCGGGTGTGGATGCTCAAAAAGGCCCGGCCACTCCTCTTGCGGCGGTCGAATGCAGCGAATACTGTAATACTCAGGATTGTCGTATGGGGAGAAAGAAATCAGGGTAACCGCCTGGATCCCCCGCTTGTCCAAGACCTCTTTCAGAGTTTTTAATTCCTGCCCCCAATCGACATTGGAATCGTCAAGCCAATCTGTTCCATGGGAAGGGCCGCCCACAAATTCATTGAAGTAAGACAGATGATTTGGAAAAGCCACGAGAGAAGAGGTGATGTGCCATCCGAGAAGGATCCACAGGACCGACAGGGCGATCTTCTTCTTGGCAAATTGACTAATTAAGCCGCTTGAGAAAATCATCAGAAGGGAAAACACCGGAAGGAGATAGCGGACCCCGATGGGATTTGCGAATACCGAAACGAGAGCAAAGTAGAGCGTTGAAGGAAGAATCAGGAAGATAGAATCCCTCCATTCGAGCTTCAACGTCCAAAAAAACATCACCAGCCGAAGGAAGATCAGGATCAGGAAGGGCGCTGTCGCCTTGACCAGGAATGTGACGGTGAAGAAATACCATGCCCCCCCGTCGACGAAAGTGCCATGGAGATAAAAGGGGAACGTGGGGCGTCGGTACCACTTGATCTGCGCCAGCCCGATGAAGTAGTTGCTGAAACGGGGAAAGCCGAAGTAGGCCAGCAGCGAGACTGCACCCACTGTCGCAACGACCACCAAGACCAGCAGAGTGATGATCTTTGGTCCATTTAGTCTTTGGACAAATCTCGAAGGAATTCCCTCGGGATCGATGCTTCTCGAGGACTCCGCATCTGAATCCTTCCTTGTCCTTCTTCTTGGAGCTGTCTCTTTTTCTTTTCTTGTTGGAGCACCGGACGGCGAGCCACTGGATAGGAAATCAAATTGGTAAATAGCCCCAAGCAGGAGGGCATAACCGGGCAGCATGGCGAACGCAAGATATTTTGAGCCCAGGGCAGCCGCCATGGCGAGGGCGCTCCAAAGCAAAATAAGTTTCTTCCCGGATCGTGCAAACCGCCAGAGCAGGTACAGGGATATTGTCAGCAATGCGGCCACCCCGGCATCCAGGGTGACCCAGTGCGAGTGTGCGATGAAAGTTGGGCTGAAGCAAAATAATGCCAGTGCAAAAATCCCCGGGAAGTTGCCGTAGAGTTGCTGTGCCCATCGAAAAATGAAATAGCCCAGGGCGGTCGTCAGCAGGATAACCGGCAGCCGCCCCCAGAAGAGAATTTGATCCGCATTATTTGAGTACAAAAAATGTGCAGAAAATTTCCATTGGTTTATTGGCCGATTCCAGCTTGGATCAGAAAAATCGATCTTGGGATGAAGCACAAGTAAGGGAAGGGCAGAGAAGAGCTTCAGTAGAGGCGGGTGAAGTGTGTTCAGCCGAAAGTCACCTTTCAGCAAATAGGTGTACCCTGCGGTCAACTTGATCAGTTCATCGCTGGTGCAACTCTCCTGGCGCATTTCTACGACATTCTGCGCGGCGAAGAGAAGCAGGAGTGCGGCAACAATCATCCCGACCCTCAAGCCGATCCCCTGACTTGAAGGAGATGTCTTTGATGACCGCCCGGGTTTTTGTGGTTGGGGAGTCTTCATTCTCTAGATCCAGAGGACGTCCAGGGAGCCGAGGTCATGAAGGGTGATAAAATAGCGGATATTCTTCCCGGGTGCTAGACCTTTCTGCTAAAAGAACCTTACGTCAGAGGAAGCATCTGTCAAGAACTGTCAAAAATACTTTGACTTTCATGCTTCCGGCGTTCATGATTTTACTGTCAAACGGTGCTCTTGAGGCTGAAGCACCGTGCCGTTTTCCCCTGAGAAGCTGCCGCGCGCCCTCCGGCGACCCATATCTAAATTTCAGGTCACAAAGCTCAAGTTGCAGAGGGTTGCATTCGGCATACACTTCTCGAGCAGGATCTCCAATGACAGCAGAGAAGTTTTCGGTAGGCAGTGGCTTAAAAGATAGTGATTGTTTTCACAGTCGTTGGTGGACAGTTTGGTTTTTGGTAGGGTTCGGGCAATTCTCGATAAAAAATTGACTCGTATTGTTTCCTCCCGCTGCGGTTCAAATTTCGGTATTCGGGTTAAATGGATGTTTGAACTGCGGTATCGGGCTGGATGGTGAGTTGGGCAGACGGGACGTCTGCCCCACAGCTGTTCGATAGGTTCCTTGGGAATGCCATGTGGAATTTGAGGAGGCTGCTTATGCCATCAGGAGGAATGAACATGAAGCCGGTGAAGCGAGGAATCTTTCATCCCAGGCATTTCTTAGTTTGTCTCGGTCTCACAATCGTACTATCGATGTGGAATATCGGCGGAGCCGGGACTTTAAATGCGGCTGGTAGTTGCACGGCGCCCAGTTTTGGTCCGCTTGCAAGCTCTCCAGTCGGCTCTCATGCCTTTGCCGTTGCTGTCGGCGACTTCAACCGTGATGGTTTCCTTGACATGGCGGTGACAAATGCAGGTGATCCCGGTACAGGGAATGGCGGCGGTTTGATGATCAAGTTGGGCCACGGCGATGGAACGTTCCCTACAAACATTAATTATGCCGCCGCGAATTTCCCGTCATTGAAAGGCCCTTCAGGCATTGCGGTTGGCGATTTCAATCGGGATGGGAAAGTTGATCTGGCCGTGACCGAGCAAAACTCCGGCAAGGTTTCAATCCTACTGGGGGACGGGGATGGCTTCTTTCAGACCCCAGTTGATTACACCACGGGAGATGCTCCTATTTCAGTGGCTGTGGGAGATTTCAACTCAGACGGCAAAGCGGATCTCGTGGTTGCAAACATGACTGATATCTCAATTCTGTTGGGCAATGGGGATGGAACCTTCCAACCGGCTGTGAGCTACAGTGCTGGACTTCGTCCTACTTCTGTTGCTGTTGCAGATCTCAACTCAGACGGGAAGGCCGATTTGGCAGTCGCCAACAGTGGCAACCCTTTAGCGGGGCAAAACGGGAACCTATCCATCCTACTTGGAAATGGTAACGGGACCTTTCAGGCCGCGGTGAATTACGATTCAGGAGCTCATCCTGCTTCTGTGGCAATAGGCGACGTAAATGGTGATGGCATTCCTGACCTTGCCGCGGTTGACAATGCGACCGGGTTAATCTTGTTAGGAAAGGGCGATGGCACATTTCAGACCGCGATGAGCTATGGCACAGGGGCGAATCCTTTCGCCGTTGCCTTGGCGGATTTTAATGGAGACGGCAAGCTGGATCTGGCCATGGCGAATTACATGTCCAATAATGTTTCCATCATGCTCGGGGCAGGCGACGGAACGTTTCAGACCGCAGTTAACTTCGGAGCAGGAACAGGGCCGAGATTCGTCGCGACCGGCGACTTCAACGGCGATGGCAAGGCCGACCTGGTATTTGCGGACTCCTCTTCCGGCGCCGTGTCGATTATCCTGAATACGTGCGATAGCTCATGTAGCCTACCGAATTTCGGCGTGACAACGTTCTTGCTCCCGGCAGCGAGCAATGTGACTTTTCCAGCGGCAGCAGACTTTAATGGGGACGGCAAGATCGATTTAGCACTCATCAATGCGGGTAAAGTTTCAATTCTGCTCGGGAATGGGAATGGCACCTTTCAGAGTCCGGTTGACTACGATGTTGGGACAAATCCCGTTTTCCTTGCTGTAGGAGACCTCAATGGAGACGGGAAGGCAGACTTGGTTGTGGTGAATGGCAACTCCAGCAACGTGTCCGTTTTGTTAGGGAATGGGAATGGGACTTTTCAACCGGCAGTGAATTATCCGGTCGGAAGCTATCCCCAGTCTGTCGCTATCGCAGACTTTAACGGAGATGGGAAAGCGGATCTGGCAGTGGCGAACAACAGTTCCAGCAGTATTTCAATTCTTATCGGAATTGGGGATGGGACATTTGCGGTGAAGGTAGACACTCCTGTGCCCTCATACCCGCGCAACCTTGTGGTGGGAGATTTCAACAAGGATGGGAAGCTCGATTTGGCAGTGACCAGTTCTGACTATGTGACGATCCTCCTCGGCCTCGGGAACGGCAATTTCCAGTCCGGAGTCAATTACCCGGCAGGTTACTCCTCAACAGCCATTTCCATGGGAGACTTTGATGGGGATGGCAACATCGATTTGGCGGTGACCAGATATTACAACTCGAGCGTCGGGATCCTTCTTGGAAATGGAGACGGATCTTTCCAGAGTGTGATCAACTATTCTGTCGGTTCTTACCCCAATTCCATTATTGTGGGAGACTTCAATCGAGATGGGAAGCAAGATCTGGCCGTTGTAAACACCGCATCTTATACTCAGTTTTCTCCAGGACTGTCGATCTTGCAAGGATATGGAAATGGGAGTTTTCGAGAGGCCGTAAACTATTTTGTCGGCCCCTCGCCTCAAGCGGTGGCTCTGGCCGATTTCAATGGAGACGGTCAGCTGGACTTGGTGGTCACAAATTCCGGCTCCGTGAACGGAAGTGTGTCGGTTTTGACGGGCAGTTGCGGATCTGCCTGCCCGACTATCTCGCTTGGCCCGACGACACTTCCGGATGGCTTGCTGAATTCAAATTATTCCCAAACATTTACTGCAAGCGGGGGCGTCCCTTTTTACAAATTTGCGGTCACCAGCGGTGCTTTACCTACTTGGGCAACGCTTTCGGCTGCGGGTAGCTTGACAGGGTACCCTTACACCGTGGCCACGTCCTCATTCACGGTAACCGGGATTGACGCCAACGGATGCTCGGGAACCAGAGCCTTTACGCTGAGAACGTCGGGTTCGCCAACAGTTACCACCGGATTGGCTACGAATCAGACTCCTGGCTCGGTCGCCCTGAATGGGACGGTTAATCCGAACGGCGAACCGACCCTGGGATGGTTTGAGTGGGGAACTGACAGTACACTCTTAATCTATAACTCGACACCAGAGCAGACCCTTGGCGATGGAGCGGCGATCCTCAATGTTGGAGCCGACCTTCTTGGTCTGGCCCCCAGTACCAACTATTACTTTCGAGTGGTCGGCTCCAATAGCCGGGGAACTACGAAGGGTACAATAAAGAGTTTTTCTACCCCCTGCACCGGATTTTCGATCTCTCTTTGGAGCCAATCCTTTTCCACGGCCGGGGGCTCAGGGAGTATCGGCGTAACAGCGCCGGGTAGCTGTGCCTGGTCCGTTGTGGCCAACGACTATTGGATCACCATTACCTCCAGCCTCAACGGCAGCGGCAACGGGACGGTCAATTATTCTGCCGGGTCTTCCTTTAGCACTTCGACTAGGAGCGGAAGCATTACTATCGGCGGCGTGACCTTCATTGTGCTTCAAGGCGCCTATTTCTACGACGTGTCGACCACGCATCCCTTCTTTGAGTACATCGGTAAACTTTCAGCGCGCGGTATCACGGCAGGGTGTGGTGGTTACTACTACTGCCCGGACGCTGCGGTAACGCGGGAGCAGATGGGAATCTTCATTGAGCGGGCGATGGGGATGAACACGCCGCCTACTCCGACGCAACAGACGTTTGAAGATGTGCCGACGACGTGGTTCAGCTATCCGTTCATTGAGGATTTTGCGACTCGTGGGATCACGGCGGGCTGCTCGATGACGCCGCGGTTGTTTTGTCCGGCTTCGACGGTAACACGGGAGCAGATGGGAATTTTCATTGAGCGGGCGCTGGGGGTGAACACGCCGCCCACACCTACCCAGCAGACCTTTGAGGATGTGCCGACGACGTGGTTCAGTTATCCGTTCATCGAGGATTTTGCGACGCGAGGGATCACGGCAGGGTGTTCCGTGACGCCGCGACTCTATTGTCCTGCTTCACCCGTGACACGAGGCCAGATGGCGGTGTTTCTGAGCCGGGCGTTCGGGCTGTAGAAAGAGCCTGTGCGTCCTTGGCCATCCAAGGACTCGGATCTGTTCCCAGGCACGAAATGTCCGGTTAAGTGGCCTGTTAGATCCAATTCGTGAGGTGTGCAACGCTTGTTAGCCACCCCGATCGATGGGGGCGGGCCCTTGCTTGCTGATTGCACGAGCCCAGGATCCGCCTAAAAGCTGGCGGATCCTGGCTACCAAGCCGAACTGGGTCCACCCGGAGAGTCCTTCAGAGAAACGCTTCCATCGTCACGATCGCTTATCTTTTATGGCTTGCTGGAAGAATCCGACGGTCCAGAAAGCGGCCGCCAGCGCATACATGGGCAACAAAAATAAGAACACCCCCAGCGCCCTGCGGTCGTGAACTGCAAACCATTTTGCCGCATTCAGGGTCCTTACGAACGGCATCAACAGGATCAGCGACGGGTGGCGGAGCAGAATCTGCCCCGGCAGGCCGCCTCGCTTTCGTGCCGCCGCCGAGAACCTCCCCAGATCCACCTGGTAATTCAGCACTGTCTTCCATCCTGTCCGGTTCAAGTGTGTGGCCTCAATCGCCGGGTCAAATAGGATTTGCTCCCCGGCAGACGAGATTCTCCAATTGAACAACATGTCTTCCGACATCTGCATTTCTTCGTCGAAGCCGCCATGGTGCTCAAGAATGTCGCGGCGATAAGCAATATTTGCTGTGGCCACCTTCCAATCGAGGCGCATCGGCGTGGTGGGAAGGAACTCCTTGAACTCAATCATATAACTGACCCAACCACTCAAACTGCGTGGAGTACCATTTCGGAGTGAACCCGCCACCGCGGCATATCTTCCACCCTGGAGACGCGCGACCAGAAGTTCGATGGCGTTGGGGGCAGCCACGCAGTCTGAATCGATCATCCAGCAATATGGCGCCCGGGCCGCCCTGAATCCAATATTTCTTGCCGCGCTGCTGGACGTTTGGTCCTCAAGATGGATCAGCCGGACTGAAGGGAACTCCTCCCGAATGATCTCAGGGGTCCGGTCGGAAGAGCTGTCGACCGCCGTTACTTCGAACGTAATAGAGGTACGTTGATTGAGAATGGAGGACAGGCACTGCCGGATGGTTCGTTCCGAGTTATAACACGGCACGATGACCGACACGAGAGGTCCGTTAGGGGGTGTGGATGAGATACCTTCAATGTGCATCTAATTGCCGGAGGCGATTCTGCACCCAATCTTCCTTGGTGCAGAAAATATCCGCGGGCAACACAAGATTAGCACGATTGACAGTGATGGGGGAGTGAAGTATTTTCTCGCTGATGGGACCGGATTCCCAACTCGACGTCCTTGTCATCAACTACAATACCCGAGCTTTATTATTGGAGTGTGTGGCCTCTGTTCTCGAGCCCACACCCATGATGAAGATCGATGTGGTTGTGGTTGATAATGCCTCCAGTGATGGAAGCTGCGAAGCGGTCCGCAAAGCCTATCCTCATGTGACTGTCATCGCCAACCCCACCAACCGGGGTTTCGGTTCGGCCTGCAATCAGGCCATTTCGTTCACCACTGCCCCCTTCGTCCTCCTGCTTAACAGCGATGCGCGCCTGACGCGTCAGGCATTGGATGCTCTTTGGGAGTGCATGCAGCGCAATCTGAGATGCGGGGCTGCAGGATGCAAAATGATCAATCCTGAGGGTGTGGAATTGGCGAATACCTGGAATTTCCTGACGCCTTTCAATCAGGCTTTTGAGCTGTCTGGGTTTACTCACAAGGTAAATTCGCGCGTCTTTCGTCGATCCCGCCAGCCCAGTCTCAACCGGGATTCACTCGATTGTTCTGTCGACTGGATTGATGGGTCTTGCTTGATTCTCAGACGCGCGGCCCTAGTGGAAGTCGGCCTGTTCGATGAGCAATTCTTTATGTATTCTGAGGACGAAGACCTATGTCTCAGGCTCCGGAAAGCCGGCTGGTCCATCTGCTTTTCGTCGGCGGGGACTGCCTTTCATCACGGGGGGGCATCCAGTGCGCAAAACAAGTCCGAGATGCTGACGCAGTTTTATTTGAGCCAGATGCGCCTCCTTTTGAAACATCACGGCCGCGCTACGCTCTCTGCTTACGCCGCTTCGATGAAAGCGGTATTGATGACGAAGGTCGGATTCTCTCGATTGCTTTCAAAGACCAACCAGGGTGAGGAATTCCAAAGACGCCTGACCGCCTTCGCACAAGCAAGGTCAAATTTGACTCTCCAAAAACCATGAGTCCAGTGCCTTCAGGAGCCTTTAAAGTGTGCTCTAAATGACGCGACCCGCCCACAACGCATCTCAGACTTCATTCCGATCAGTCATCAGGACTCCCCCCGGGACTTCGGTCAGGGTATGGGCCGCTGCCGCTGTTTTGATGGCGACCTTTGCAGCCCAGAATATCATCGAAATGCGAAAGCAGAGTGCGACCTTTGATGAGGTGGCACACCTGCCGGCGGGTTACACGTACCTGGTCAAACACGATTTTCGGTTGAACCCCGAGCATCCGCCGCTGCTTAAGGTTCTTTGTGCGCTTCCCTTGCTTGCCCTCCAACCTCGAATCGATTTTAATGATCCCAATTGGGAGGTTCTTCCAAAGGAATATGCATTCGGTTCGAGTTTTCTTTATTCGAACAATGCGGACCGGCTGCTCTTTTGGGGGCGCCTCCCGGTTGTGGGGATCGCGGTTTTACTCGGCTTTTTCGTTTTCCGATGGAGCCAACAACTGTATGGGAATGCCGCAGGCCTGGTTGCCCTGACCTTGTTCGCTTTTTCTCCGAACCTCATCGCCCATTCTCATTTGGTGACGACGGATATCGGCGTGGCAGCGTTCCTCACTATGGCGTTTTATTTTCTGTGGCGCCATAGCTGTCTGGGGGACAATCGAAGCCTTTATTGGGGTTCCCTGGCGATGGGCGCTGCATTGGCTTCCAAATTTTCTGCGGTCGTGCTTTTTCCCGTCGGAGCACTTATGCTGTGGAGCTTCCACAGCCCCCACTCACAGACAAACCCGACCCCCCCTGTGACATCTTCCGGTACACATGTAAAAGGAAACACGCGAGGAAAGGCCCATAAGGAGGCGAAGAAGGAGCGGATGCGGTCCTCCTCTCAGGGGCAGTCCTGGGAAAAGATTATTCGCGGGGATCGACGGAAAGTCGCAGCAGTCGTTGTTTTTGTCGCCCTTGCGCTATTGGTGGTGCTGCTCAGTTACTTGAGATCGCTTGATCCCTCCCTGTACTTGAAGGGAATGGAGCAGGTCAACAAGAACCACCGGCCTGATTTCCCATTCTATCTGCATGGCAGCCTCAAAGCGGGAGGATGGTGGTTCTACTTCCTGGTCGTTTTTGTGATTAAAGCAACAGCGCCTTTTATTATTCTAGTTTTAGGTCGGATCATCTTATTCTTGAGAAATTCGAGGATTGAATGGAAGTCTGAGATCTTTCTACTTTTGCCGGCGATCGTTTTCTTTGTCGCCACATCTGCCTTGGCCGACCCGTTGGGTGTGCGTTATCTTTTACCGGTTTTCCCATTTCTTATGGTCTTCTCAAGTGGGGTGATAAATTACCTTCCCGGGAAAAGGGCAGCGTCCTGGACGCTCTGGGGCTTGCTGGGATGGCATATCGCATCTTCTCTTTTAGCGTTTCCGAATCACATCTCATATTTCAACGAGTTCGTGGGGGGGGCCTCTCACGGAACGGATTGGCTGGACGACTCGAATGTTGATTGGGGGCAGGAGCTTAAAGAGCTCAAGAATGATTTGAATGGCCAAAATATTGAGAATGTAACCCTTTTATCATTTTCACCTTATGATAATCCCTCTTACTATGGCATCCAATGTATCCGCCCGCCCCAGGAAGCATGGTCTGCCATTTTCAGCAATCCCCAACCGGGTTATTATGCAGTCAGTGCCCACTGGGTCGCGCGCGCTAAAGGTTTAGGGTTTGACTGGAAATCAAAGTATCCACTCACGGCAAACATCGGAAATTCCATGTTTGTTTTCAAGGTTCCTTGAGGACGCATGCCCTGCGGCAAGAACTCCTCTGCCCTGCGTCACGGTCAGGAATTCCTAAAGTTAATGCAAGACCCGGTGGCGAGTGCTGAACGCTCTGACAGATGGCCACGACTTTGTGACCTCTGTCCGCTGGCTTCTGAGGAGAGAGACGAAATCGCTTTAGTGTCATCCGGCCGTCCGAGTCGAGGTCTATGTACAAAGGCCTGAAAATCACGGTGGTCATTCCCTGTCTGAATGAAGAAGACGGTATTCGGAAGGTTTTGGCCCATGTGCCGGCGTTTGTGGACGAAGTTCTGGTTGTCGATAATTCTTCGACAGACCGAACGGCGGAAGTGGCACAATCTATGGGTGCGAAAGTCATCACCGAAGAACTCCGGGGCTATGGAAGGGCGTATAAAAAAGGGCTTATTCACGCCGCTGGTGACGTCATCGTGACCCTGGACGGCGATCATTCTTATCCCGTGGACGCCATTTCCTACTTGATTGAATCCTTGCTGCGTGAAAACGTCGGCTTTGTCTCCGCCTCCCGCTTTCCCATTCTCAATCCACAGGCCATGTCGATGAAGCACCACATCGGGAACACGATACTCTCGCTCGTGTTCTCCACGCTGTTCTGGCGGTGGGTCCGGGATTCACAATCGGGGATGTGGGTATTCTATAGACGGGGGTTGGACCATATGCAGCTCCACAGCGACGGAATGCCCTTTTCCGAAGAGATCAAAATCGAGGCAATTACCCATCGCAAGATAGGATTTAAGGAAATCCATATTGAGTACTCTACCCGGGTCGGAGAAAAGAAATTACAGCCTTGGAGAGATGGGATCGAGAACCTGGCCTACCTCTTTAAGAAGCGGTGGACGGTCTGGCGAAGGAACTGGTTCAAGTCACCCAATAACGAGACAACAGCCTCATGACGGATTTATCTCCGCGAAACAGGAAGGACCGAAAGTGGCGGGACCTCACTCTTTTGATCTTCCTGGTTCTCTTGAGTTCGCTGCCCTTCCTTAACCGTGCCATTCATCTGGACGAGAACACCTACCTGGCATTGGCGCGTAATGTATCCAGTCATTTCTGGTTTCCCCAGGACCTGAACGGCCTCTGGTTTGGGATTCCGGTTTTAAATTTCAGCGGGCATACCCACCCGGTTGGCCTCGCGTATTACCTGGCCATGCTCCTCAAGATTACCCCGCAGGGCGCGGAGTGGCCGTTACGATTGGGCTTTCTGGTGTTTCCTCTTGGATATGTCGTTGCAGGATATTACCTTGCCGCCCGTTTCACGAAGCATCCTTTCTGGACCGCTGCATTGATGATGGCGACGCCGGCCGTCCTGGTCTTCTCTCCGACCTTGATGCCTGATCTCCCCATGTCCACCTTTTGGCTGTTGGCCGTCCTCAGTTTTCTGGCGGGCCAAGACGATCGAAAACCGTGGAAACTGATCTTGACCGCCTTCTTCTTGATCTGTGCGACGCTGATCAGTTACCAGGCGATTTTCATGAGTGTCTTGCTGGCGGTTTACGCATGGATTCGGGGCGACCGCCGCGGGGGGGTGGTCTTGTGCTTTGCCTCGCCAATCGTCTTTCTCGCCATTTACTGGTACGCAGGCTATCTGCATTACGGGTTCTTCGCTGCCGAGCAAAGCAGGAAGTATCTCTCGATTGCTAATATTTTTGGCCTGGAGTACTTCCGGCAGAAGGTCTTGGGGATGTTGACCACCCTCGGAGCGACTACTGTTTTTTCCTTTTCGCTGCTGTGGGTGTTTGGCAGAGCGGTTGGATGGAAGAAGTTTTCCATCGTGGTCCTCATGACTGCAGTGGCGTGCCTTTTCGTGCCGAAGGATTATACCCCGTTCGAATATGCAGAGTTCTGCCTCTTTGCTCTCACGGGAACGATGGCGTTGTGGTTCATGACAGGAACCCTGGCTCGAGACTTGAAGAAGTTGATGTCCGGTGACCCTTCCAAGACCGGCGATCTTTTCCTGACTTTGTGGGTCCTGGGCGTGGCTCTATACACAGTTCTTTTGTCTGAATTTACGGCGGCCCGATATATTGCCCCGTTGGTTCCCCCCCTGGCAATCTGTTTTGTAAAGCGAGTTGAAGAGTTTTCTCAGAGGGATGAAAGAGGTTGGAGGAGATTCCTTGTAGGGACAACATTGGCCACCTGGTTTTTGGCCGCAGGGATTGCCTATGCTGACTCGCAGTACGTGGGTTCGTACCGGGAGTTTTCGCGGTGGTTTTCGGGGAAATACACACAGCCCGGGGGAGCGGTCTGGGTGGGGAGCGAAGCGGGATTGCGTTATTACATGGAGGGTGTGGGTGCCCACCCCCTTGTCAATGGCTACAGTCCGGTTCTTTCCGGTGTTCTGCCCGGCTCGGCATGGGGTGAGTTCCATTTCGGAAAGCCAGCAGTGAACGATCTGCTCGTGCGCCCCTCCAGTTTCCTGCGCTACGACCTCGCTCCTGATTTGGAGTTGTCAGCGACGATTGACTCCCGAAGGCTATCATCCTCATTTCCCGTCCGTACCTATGGCCCGGCGGCACACGCAGGTCTTCACGGTACTAACGTGGGCCTGCTTCCCTTTGCGATTTCCTCGGTTCCCCTGGATCAGATTGATGTTTACAGGTACACCGTCTTTGCATATGGTTTCAAGGATGCAATCGCCTCAGCATTCCCTAAGAATGAAATTCAGGAAACGTTCATGACTATGAGCGGAGAGCGCCGGACCGTCATTGTGATGCCTTCTTCGGCGCGATTGCCATACTCTGTGATAGTGCCCAAGGGGTCCATGCTCAGCGGAGAGGTTGCAATTGACAATACGTCTCCTTCCTGCTCAAACTGTAAAGTGGAGCTTTTCGTTTCCGTCCGCTCCGGAAATGATTCGATCAAAGCTCCTTGCGGAGAAGTCATTCTTTATCCACGGCGGTCAGCAAGGGATGAACCCACTGCCCCGATCCGGTTTTCATGCGAAATGAGCGCTTTTGGGGACCAGCGAATTGATGCTATTTTTGAAACGAAGAATGACTCTGACTCGAATCCCTCGGGTCCAAGAGTCGGACTGTGGAATCTGCAATGGATCCAGGGGCCCCCATTGGGATTACCTTAGCCGGCCTTGTATCAGGGAGGATATTAATCTGAATCCCGAGATTAAGAACCTCGAGGTATTCTCTTAAGGATTGCAGGACAGATCGATAAACTGTTTCTGGATCTTAGCTGGAAAGGACCAAGATCGCGCGTTCTTGTGTGGCGAAGAATGCTTATAACCGGGCCGGGCCAGGGGAGCAAGCCAGTGCGGCAGACGCTTTTAGAGGACAGTTTCAGGGTTCAATCCTGCGTATTTTGACACGAGGCGAGTGTTCATGTTGAGTTACAAGGACGGGGTTTTGCACCTTGATGGGAGATCGCTGAAGAATCTGGTCGGAGAGGCGGAGACACCGTTTTTTCTCTTCAGCGAAGCTCAACTGCGGGACAATTATGCCGCCCTGGAACACGGTCTGTCGCAAGCCGGAGGTCCGGCTACCATCCGGTACTGCGCGAAAACAAATAATGAAGCGGGGGTGTTAAGGATCCTGGCGTCCTGCGGGAGCGACGTCATGACCTCTCATCCCGCTGAGGTCCAACTCGCCCTTCAGTGCGGTTTTCCCCCTGAAAGAATTGCCTATCAACGGCCGGTTTTGAAGGTGCATGAGGTCGAAAATGTCTTAGAGGCGGGGACTACCTTCGTTCATGCCTACCGGCAGGAGGATTTGGAAGTACTCGATAAGGTCGCAACGAGACTTGGAAAAGAAATTCGGGTCTCTCTTCGGGTCCGAAATGATTCGTTTTACCTGCGACTTTCTCCCTTGAATCTTTTATCGCGTCGTTTGGGGTTTCAGGAGACCGAAATCGACGCGGCCGTGAAACGAATTGTCGCGTCGCAGCACCTGAAATTGTATGCGCTCAATTACTATTGCGGGACCCAGCAGGAATCGACGACGAGTTTCCAGGGCCTCATGCGCACGGTCGTCAGAATCTGCGTGAAGATAAAGACCCGCTTTGGCATCGCTCCCGGAGAAATCAATTTCGGTGGAGGAATCCCCTCACATTCCTTGAATCGGATGAGACTTCCCAGGCTATGGGATCGGACTGGCGATCAGTTGGAGGGGTTGGATTCAGCACTCGCTTTGGAGCGTTTTGGTCGCGCCCTGGCCGGACAATTCATTCAGGAAGCTCACAAGGCAGGGCTTGACCCGCTGCCTGCGGTGGCAGCCGAGCCCGGCCGATCGATTGTGAGTAACGCCGGTGTCCTTTTGACCCGTGTCCACGCGCTCGAAGGGAACTGGGCTTTCTTGGATGCAAGTCATAATTACCTCGGAGAATCTGTCCTTTTCTTCAGGCGTAGAATTTTCCCGCTCGTCAGTGCGGCTGGGCAGCGCCAGCAGTACTACCATCTTTCAGGGAACACCTTGAACACGATGGACGTCCTGGATTTGAGGCGGCGGTTGCCTCCGCTGAATCCCGCTGATGTCCTTTGCTTTGCGGATGCCGGCGCATACACCATCTCGCGCGCCAGTCGCTATGCGGGCTTGAGCCCGGCGGTGTATATGCTTCAGCGGGATGGCGCAATGCGCATGATTCGTCGCCCTGAGGAATTTTCAGATTTGGCCGGCCCTATGACCATCCTTGACGGGGAGGGATCCCCGCGTGTCTGATGCCGGCAACGGGCATTCTCCTGCTTTGGTCACCGGGGCTTCGGGATTTATTGGTCGGCATTTGGTCCAGGCGCTGCTGCGGCAAAGCCGGGAGGTCCTTGCCTTCTCCCGCCGGCCGGGCGCTCTATCGGATTTGCAGAACCCCTTGCTTCAGATTGTCCAGGGAGATTTGGATGATCCCCGGTCTTACGGGGCCAACCTGGGAAGGGACGTGGCCGTTTTTCACCTTGCGGCCGTCAGGAGTCGGCCGGGCTCACCGGCGAGGCTGTTTCGACAAGTGAACGAAGTGGCGAGCGTGAATCTGGCAAGGGCCTCCCGGCGAGCGGATGTACGAAAATTCGTCTACGTGTCGTCGGCGGTGGTGTTTGGACCTTCATTCGGCGCTCCTGTCAGCGAAGCAGCCGGAGTTAGGGAAGCCATGAGCGGGGAATGCTATGTCGAGTCCAGGATAAGTTCCTTGCTGGCGATGAACAGACTCGCGGAGGAAGGTCTACCGCTCGTCACGCTCTGTCCCACGATCGTATTCGGCCCGGATCATCCTGCCCATCCGAATAAGATCACTTCACATATCCGCCGGCTACTTCGGTCCAGAACTGAAGTGGTGGTTGCAGGGGGAGTCCAAAAGAGGAACCTTGTTTTTGTGGATGACGTCATTCGCGGTATTCTCTTGGCCGAACGGCTAGGGAACAACGGAGAAATATTTATCCTGGGAGGAGAAGACATTTCCCACCGGGCGTTTAATGAAATGGTCTCGACACTCACAGGGCGAAGGCCTCGGATGTGCCTGTCAGTTCCGTCGTGGGTGGCGAGCACTTCCACGCGATGGCTGGACCGGCTCTCGAATCATGATCGGGGGTCGGGATATGAGAGTGCCGTGAAGGTGTTGATGGCAGAATGGCAGTATAGTTCTCAGAAAGCCAACCAGGTGTTGGGTTATGAATGGACTCCACTTCGGGCTGGCCTTTTGAGGACTATTTCCTTTATCAGGGGTGAAGTCCAATGACCAGGGCGCGGGCACCACAGGCGGTATCCGATTCGGAATGGGAGGCTCAATTAAGAAAGCGCCGTGAGCAGCGCGAGCAATGGGATAAACTGGCCAGTGCGATGCCTGACCTTTTACCGGCTTCATCGACAACGTACTATCGTCGATGTGAGATCGCTTTAATACAGCGTTTTTTTGGGTCGCTCCAAGGAAAACGAGTCTTAAAGCTTGACCTCTGGAATGAAGCCGTGAACACGCGGATTCTCAATTGGATGAAATCCGAGGGGGCCAGAGCTTATGGCATTGACATCAGCTTCGTGACCACCAGTCGAGCCCTGGCGAATTCACAGCTGAATGGGGGCCCGCTCCATTTATCCCAGGCCGATATTCGCAATCTTCCTTTCGAAGATAATTCCTTCGACCTGGTGTATACCATGGGAACCATTGAGCACATCGACGAGTACCAGGATGCCTTGCGTGAGGTGCACCGCACGCTGAAGCCCGGTGGGAAGGCGATTGTTGGAGTTCCTCACAAGTGGAATATTTTTCTTCGGCCCTTGATGGTCAGTGTTCTGGATCTTTTTGATAAATATCCTTACAGCCCGGAAAAATCGTTCAGTTCCAAGGAACTCCGGGAGGCAGTAGAGAGGGCAGGACTCAAGGTCTGCCGACGCGCCGGTATCTTGACGGTTCCCGGAATCATCCGCATGGCTGACCTCTTTCTTTTCCGGCGCAATATCTCCGCACATAAACTCACTCCGCTTTTCCTATGGCCTTTCGACTTTCTGGAAACCCACTGGGAATGGCCCGGATTTTTCGGGTACCTGATTGCCCTGGTGGTTGAAAAGGAATCATAAGAAAGCGTCTGGCAACATCAATTTTCTCTTGGCATTCGGCAGCCTGCTCCCGCTTTCACGGGGCGAAGCTTGCCTCATGCGCATCCCTCGGCGCAGCACAGGGGATGCCGGTCCAAAGCGCAAGCTAGCTTGCGCACTCCTAAGGTGACTCACTTTGGCGTCCGAGGAGCAGCCATTTTTCGCTCGATCAGGTCGATGCTCTTCCTGGCATCGGTATAGTGTGGATCAATCTGAAGGGTCTGCTTGTACTCAGAAAGGGCCTCATCGAGCTGTCCCTGAAAGTAGAGGGCATTGGCCTTGTAGTAGTGATGGTCGGCATTGGATGGATCTTTTCGGATCAAGTCATCATAAAAAGCGATGATCGCCTGGTCCTGCAATCTTGCGCCTGTTGAATCGCCCTGGGAGCGAAGTGCCAGTGCGAGATTGAACCGGATCACCGGGTACATGGGGGCTAAGTCTACGGCCCGGCGATAATATTGGATCGCTTCTTCCGTCTTCCCCAATCGAGAGAGGGCAATCCCGAGGTCGTTTAGCAACATCGCATCCTCCGCATAGATCGATTCGGCAATGCGATATTGCTCCACGGCGGGACCATATTCCTTCCGGGCGAAGTAAGCGACACCCAAAGAGTGATGCGCCTTGGAGCTGTTTGGGGAGGTTCCGACAGTTTGAAGCGCAAGCGTCATCCCGTCTCTCCAGTCGTTATTGCGCAGCACGGTCCGTCCCGCAAGCAGTAGCAGTGCCACCGCGACAGCAACGCGGAAGGCCTTCTTTAACGGGGGCCGTTGAAGCCGGCGGTCAAGCCCGGCAAGAAGGATACCGAAAACCAGGAGAATCCCGAGCGACGGCATGTACAGGAGGCGATCGCCCCGAATCGTTCCGATGTGGATGATGAGGTTACTGACGATGGAGTAGGTGACTAAGAAATATGCCAAACCGAAGAAGATGTTCAGCGCACGAAAGTAGCTCCAGGCCAGTAGGAGGAGCAGGGCCAGGAAAAGTGCAATCATGGCAAGTCCAGCCGGGCTGCTCCATTGGGTGATCATCGGAATCTGATTGTAGGAATAATCGGCCGAAAGGTGCATGGGCCAGAGCAGTTGCCCGAGAGATTGAAATAGGACCTTGAGCGCTGTAAGTTCACGGACCGCGACCGCATTGTGAGCCAAGGGGTTGTCGATAAAAACGGTGTATCCTCGGGGTATTTGTCGAAGGGAGAAAGCGCGGAGTGCCAGGTAAATAAGGACAGCGGAGAGATATCCCGCGAACACCTTCCAAAGCCCGTTTCGCAAATTGTCCCAGACAGACGTTAGACTGCCTTTAGAAAAGTAAACAAATTCTGTGAGCAAAACGACCCCAATCCACGTAACACCGCTCTCCTTGGACATCATGGCAAAAAAATAGAAGAGCAGGGCGGCCGCAAGAGATCCCCGATGTGATTCTGCGGACAGTCGGGCGCGAATATGAAAGAGCCACGCCAAGACGAAGAACAGCATCGCCTGGGCATCGCTGCGGCCATCGATATACGTGATGGCCTCAGTTTGGATGGGATGAACCGCGAAGAGAAGGGCAGTCAGGGCGGCGGCCGTGACGTTTGAAAGGAGATGTCGAAGGACCCAAAAAATTCCCAGGCAGATCAATACATGGAGGAGGCGATTGACTAAGTGGAACCCGTCGGGGTTCAGGCCGTGGATCCAGCAATTGACGGCCAGGGTAAAAGATGTCAAGGGCCGGTACATATGGCCCTTGGTCAATAAGACGGGATCAAAAGGCGAAATGAATATTCGAAGAATATTTCTGGGATTCTGAATGAAAAGGTTCTGGACAATCTTGCTCGTGTCATCCATAGCAAACTGGTGTCCCCAGCTGTTCCAGTCACAAACCAGGGCGGCTAGGATGATGAGCAATTCCCAGCGGAGGAATTGGTTCAGTAAAATTCTCAGGGGGGATCGGTCCTTGTGGTATTTTAATCGTGCAGAGTGGTTTCTCGCCTTCATCCGTTTGGTCTTTTCCCGTTAGACAGCTAGCCCATCTCAGAAAACCAATCAAATTCATCATATCGACAGAATTTGTACTAAGGCAACATCTTTCGCGAACGTCGGTGCCTGGATCGACCCTCACTTTCGATTTGAGGTCTCAGACATTCGAACCCACCGGCGCAAGGGTGGCCGGAATTGCCGTTACCCCCTCGAAGCACTCCTCCGGTGAACTTGGACTGGCTTCGAATCCAGGGATCGTTCGGATCTGTCTGATGATATCTACGAAAACGCCGCTCCCCCTCCGGCTCCAAAGGGACTCTCGATTCAAAGACACCGGATAATGATACTCTGGTGACACTATTGAGCCTGATGGGATCGGAGTGAATCCACAGACCACTTGTTCCCTTTCGGACCTGAATCTGACATGAGATGAATGGTCGGCGCTCGTCCGTTTACTGGATTTAACTTGCAAATATTCTAAAGGTTACGGTATGGTCTAATTTTCCGGGACACCTCATTGGGCCCTCTATGGGAGAGGAGTTCCGAGAATTCAGGTTGGAAGAAGGTTATGAAGATATTGTTGCTCCGAGCGAAGCCAGACTTCATGGACATGGTGATTGGCATCCCCATTGGTTTGACCATGGTCGGGGCGATGGCGGAGCGCTTGAATCATGAAGTCGAGATTTTGGATTTGGCGCTCGAGAAGAATCAAGAAGCGGCGGACCGGCGCTTGCGGACCCTGTTGCAGGAAAAGAAGTTTGATCTGGTCGGCCTCACGGCAATGACCGTCGAGTATGAGGCTGCAGCCCGCGTCGCGCGAATGGTGAAAGAAGCTGACCCGGGGGTCCCGATCGTTTTTGGAGGACAGCATTCCACGATCAAGGTCGAAGAGGTTGTCTCCCAGGATTTTTGTGACTACGTGGTCAAAGGCGAGGGGGAAGTCGTTTTCTCAGAGCTGGTTACCGTGCTATCCGATGGGGGCTCACTGGACGATGTCAGAGGTTTGGCGTTCAAGCGAGACGGTGAGGTCGTCCAGACAGCCGATCAGGAACTCATCCCGGATCTGGATGGCCTGCCTTATCCCGCCTATCACCTCCTGGAGGTGGAGCAGTATTTTGCGGCCAGCTCCGCGCGGGCAACCACTAAGCACAAGCGTTGTATGCAGGTTTTCACGAGCCGTGGTTGTCCCTGGCGGTGCACGTATTGCCATGATTTATTCGGCAAATCTTTTCGCGGACGAAGCCCGGATAACGTGTTGGGCGAATTGAAGCTGTTGTACGATAAGTGGGGCATCCGCGAATACATGGTGGAAGACGACATTTTCAACCTGGACATGGGTCGGGCGAAGAAGATTTTCGATCTGGTCAGAGAGAATTTGCCGGGAGTGTACTTCCAGTTCGGGAACGGTCTGCGGCTGGAGCGGTTTGACGAAGAACTCGTCCGCAAGATGGCGGAAGGCGGGACTCACTATATCTGCATCGCCATTGAATCTGCGAGTCCGCGCATTCAAAAAATGATCAAAAAGAATCTGAAGCTGGACAAGTCGGCGGAGTCGCTGCGCTGGATGCGCAAATACGGGATCCGGACGCTCGGATTTTTCATGATCGGTTTTCCGACCGAGACCCTGGAGGAGATCCAGCAGACTATTGAATATGCCAGTCAACTCGATCTCGATGAGGCCTTGTTCAGCATCGCAACGCCTTATCCCGGGACTGAACTGAACAAGCAGGTCATGGAGATGAGTCTCTATGATCCCGACCTGGTAAGCCGGGGCGGAGAGGAATTTCAACTCATCAAGACCGAACAGTTTGACTACCATACGCTGCGCAAACTGCAGCGGAAGGCGTACCGGTCTTTCTTCTTGTCGAAGTTTCGCTACATCCGGATGATCCCGAAGCTCGTGAACGTGAATTCATCCATGAAGTACCTGCGGGCGATCGAGCGCAATTTCCTGGCTTACGGCGGGGCGAAGACGTCACGCATCAACTGATTTTATGAGCCATTCCCTTTCACATTTTAAAAACCGGATGGTTATCTTCCGGAGTTATGTGGGCCGAAAGACCGTGGTTCGTGGCGGGCCCAAATACGTCCTTCTGGAGGCCACCGGCAAGTGCAATCTCTTCTGTCCCATGTGTCCCCGCGAACTGGTGCATTTTGAGCCGGTCGACATCCCTATGCCGCTCTTCCAGAAGGTGATTGAGGAGGCCCGTGATTACCTGGAATTCACGGTTCCTTACGGCGCGGGAGAGCCGTTGCTGAATAAGCGCATTTTCGAGATGGTCAGGTTTTGTCGCGAACGCCATATCCGCATCGGCATTTCCACCAACGGAACCCTCAATAATCCCGATCGCAATCGGCAGCTTTTGGAGTCGGGGCTGGATTACATTATCTTTGCCTTTGACGGCGCCACCAAGGAGAGCTACGAGAAGTACCGAAAAGGGGCGAAATTTGAAGAAACCCGCGACAAGATCCAGGAATTCCTGAGAATGAAACAGGAGAAGCACTCCAAGATCTTCACCATCGTGCAGATGGTCCGGCTAAAAGATAATGCCGGAGAGGTGGATGCCTTCCGGAAGATGTGGAACCTCCCCGGGGTCGACCAGGTCCGCATCAAGGAAGACGAACTTCAATTTGACGGGGTGGGCATCCCGCGACCCAGGGAAATCCAGAAACGCCAGAACCCCTGCCATTATCTCTGGCAAGGGCCCGTTTACATTCACCATGACGGCAACGTATTTCCGTGCTGTTACATGTGGCGTGGGGAGCCTCTCGGGAATGCCAACCAGCAGCCGGTGGCTGAGATCTGGAACAATGAGAAGATGCAGCGATTGCGGCAAGCACATCTTGACCGGAAGATTGAAGCCTACCCCGACTGCGTCAACTGTCATGCGCCGAAACCTCGACTGCCGGTGATTCTGGGGAGCTTCGTCATCAATAGTCTCGCCGTCCGGAAATGGATCCCGGTCTTTGAGAAGCTATCCTTGCTTTTCAAAATCTCCGTGTTCGAGCATCGTGCCGTCGAACCTCCCAAGGCAGATGCAAACGTGCGCGGTTAAACCACCTTGTCTCTCCGCTTTCTTTTCAGCCCGACCCATTGAGATTGTTGCAATTTCTCCCATTTTGGTGTGCTGCCCTTGCGTTCGTTCCCCCCTTCGAGTAGGCTTGACTGGTTTTTTCACGCGCTTACCCTGTTGTGTCCCGAATGGAATTGAGTTTCAAGAGAATGGGACGTCTGGTGAGCCATCACTGGCCAATCCATGAGTGAAAATGCGTGTCCGCTTTGTTCAACCGAGGAAACGGAGTTTTTTGCCCGGTGCACTGACCATCTGCTGAAGACCACGGATAAAATGTTCTCGCTGCGAGAGTGCCGAGCCTGTGGGATTATTTATCTGGCCCCAATCCCTTCAGCGGAGGAGTTGCGAGCATATTATCCATCCGGGTACTGGTGGAGCGAGTCGAGCCGTGCACGGAATTTTCTGTCGGCGGTGGGGAAGCGATTGGAATCGCTGTACCGCCGGATGGCGTTACGGGATCACATCCGATTTGTGCTGGGAGCTGCCCGCCACGTTTCGGAAGAGGGTGAAACGGTCGATTTACTGGACGTAGGTTGTTCCGGAGGAACGCTGTTGCACGAGCTTTCCCATCGAGGGATTTCGGGGCGAGGTCTTGACTTTTCCGAGGAAGCCGTGGCGCATGCCACCCGCGTGTACCAGTTGGACTGCAGCGTGGGGGATCTGACCCAAAACCCATGGCAGCAGCATAGATTCTCGCTCCTCACCTGTTTTCATGTGTTGGAGCATGTTCCCGAGCCGCGGGCTTTTCTGAAGGCGATGGCGGCCGCCCTGGTGGAGCGAGGCCGAATCGTACTGCAGGTTCCCAACATCCGGAGCTGGCAGTGTCGTCTGTTTGGTTCCCAATGGTACGGTTTGGATCCCCCGAGGCACCTGGTCAACTTCAGCGACCGGGCCTTGATCCGTTTGCTCCAGGAAGCGGGTTTTGATGTCATAAGGAAGAAGCGTTTCTCACTTCGTGATGATGCTGCAGGGTGGGTCTCCAGCGCGTTCCCCCGGCTGGATCCGCTGGCGCGGGCGGTGCGGAAAACCTCAAAGGAAAGGCCGGCTGGCGAGCCGGCTGCCCTTGGCATTTTTAAGAATTTCGTCTATTTTGTTTTGTTGCTGGCAGCCACTCCAGTGGCGCTGTGCGATTCTCTGGCGGGTCGTGGGGCAACCATCATGTTGGAGGCCCGGCGATCATCGAAGCCCACCACGCCTCATAATTAAAGAACACTCAGGGTCCTCTTAACAACCGGCGCTTGAATGGAAAACGAAAAGTCTGTGACGGTCATTGTGGTGAACTGGAACAGCCGGGACTTATTGCGGGAGTGTCTCTTCTCGCTGCGGCGGCAGACCTACAGGAATTTTCACGTGATCGTGGTAGACAATGGTTCGATCGACGGCTCCCTCGAGATGCTGGAGAATGAATTCGCCGGGTTTGCCTACTTGATCAAGAACTCCCGAAACCACGGATTCTGCCGGGCTGTGAATCAGGCCATCCTCGCGTCAAGATCGGATTATGTCGCCCTGTTAAACAATGATGCTGAGGCGCAGCCCACGTGGCTGGAAGAAATGGCGGCGGTCGTCGAGCGTGCCGAGGATATTGGCATGTGTGCTTCAAAAATTCTGAAACATGATCAGCCGGATGTGATCGACAAAGTGGGACACCTCATCTATCTTGATGGCCAGAATCGAGGCCGTGGGACAGGCCAGGCCGACCGGGGACAGTTCGACCAGGAAGAGGAAACCCTGTTTCCGGATGGATGCGCGGCGCTCTACCGCCGGGCGGTCTTTGATGCCGTGGGTTTGTTTGATGAAGATTTCTTTGCCTACGGCGATGATGCTGAGTTGGGATTGCGAGCGCGGCTCGGCGGATGGCGTGCCATCTACTCTCCGCGGGCCGTGGTATACCATCGCCATTCCCAAACTCTGGGGGCCTATTCGCCGGAGAAGATTTTCTACGTGGAGCGAAACCGGGTGTGGCTGGCCGTGAAGCTTTTTCCTCTTCCCATCCTGCTGCTGAATCCGTACTATGCCGGGCTCCGTTTTGTCGTGGGCATGATGGGTTCCGTCCTTCGCAAAGGACCCGCCGGCAGTTTTGCCCGGGAGTATTCAATACTCCGGCTGATATGGACGCTGCTTCGCGCCAACCTGTCGGCGCTCGTACGGGTGCCCCGGATGTGGAAGAAAAGGGTGGAGGTGAAGCGCCGGCAGAAGATATCCAACGATGAACTCCGCCGTTTGTTGTTCCAGTTTCGGATCGGGCTGAAGGAGCTGGCTCTTGAATAGTGGCTTATCAGCAGAATCTGTCCCGACTAGAGCAAAAATGTTAGTTATTAGGAGGCCAGGAAAACAGGAGGTTAAAGATCTTGGATCGGAACAGAATCTAAGGATCCCTCCGGGAGTGGGCATTCCAGCGACGACCAACCTCCCGGTTTCCTGGCTTCCTAATAGAATCTGGTTATGGTTCCGGCTCGTCGGATGAGTTCTGGTGTCCGGCGCCCCCCAGTGTGCAGTGAGGAAATATGTTGAATGCGCGCCTCCGAAGGCTTGCGGAACGATGGTTGCCAGGGTCCCTGCTTCGCGCCCTCGATCCGTTCGATGCGTTGATCTCAGATCGGCTGGCATCCTTCGTGGCTGGTCTGCCAGACCATTCGCATGTCCTGGATGCCGGGGCAGGTCAATGCCGGTATGCTTCCGCCTTTCTTCGGCATCGATATGTTGCCCTGGATCTCTCGATCGGCGACTCTTCCTGGGATTATTCACAACTGGACATCCTGGGGGATCTGGAAAAATTGCCGATCGCCAACTCGGCATTCGATGCGGCGATCAGCCTCGTTGTGCTGGAGCATGTTCGGGAGCCACGAGAGGTGCTCCGCGAGATCGCGCGCGTGCTTCGACCGGGCGGGCGGTTTCTCATTGTGGTTCCGAATCAATGGGAAGTGCATCAGGCCCCGCACGACTATTTCCGGTTCACTCGGTATGGACTGGAGCATTTGCTTCTGGAGAGCGGGTTCCGCATCCAAAAGGTTGAGGCGATTGGCGGCTTTTTCTGGCTGATGTCTCGTCGATCCATCAATTTGTTGACGTTTTTCCAGGGCGGACTGAAATGGATCGTTTTCATCGTGCTGGCACCGTTCCTCGGATTCTTGTTTCCGATCCTGCTGTATTTCGCCGATCGGTTGGATCAACGCCAGGATTTCACACTGGGATATATTTGCGAGGCGATCCGGTAGGTCAAGGGCGGATTTCAGATTTCTGCGCTACCAGATTATGGAGTCGGCCCCGATTGATCGTTGCCGTTGACCCGATCGAAACCTTCGGTTTGTTCGAGGGCGGGGCAAGCTATCGCTTGACAAAGAAGACCTGGTCGTATAATTTTGATACTTTGACCCACTAGTGCTACGCGGAGTGAGGGGATGTCAACACATTTTACAAAAGCTTCAGAGATCCGCAGCAAATGGTACGTGATCGATGCCAGCGGGGTGGTGTTGGGCCGACTGGCCACGACCGTCGCCAAGCTGTTGATAGGCAAGACCAAGGCCAGTTATGTCCCATATCTGGATGGGGGTGACCATGTGGTCATTGTCAACGCGGACAAGGTGAAAATTACTGGCAAGAAGATGGACCAGAAATTCTACCACCGGTTTTCTGGTTATCCCGGCGGGATCAAATCGATTTCGTTGAAAGACCAGTTGGCCAAGCATCCGACCCGCGTCGTGGAAGATGCAGTCACAGGGATGTTACCTAAATCAAAACTAGGCCGGGCCATGGCGAAGAAGCTGCGCGTGTATGCGGCTCCGTCGCACCCACACTCGGCACAAAAACTGGAACCCTATCTCATTAAGCAATAGGGTTTGAACCTTTTTCAAGGAGTTTGAATTTGTCCACAGATTTGTCGACACCCAGGGTGCAATATTATGGTACGGGCAAGCGCAAAACCGCGGTGGCCCGTGTTTTTTTGCGCCCGGGTTTGGGGCACTTTAAAATTAACGACCTGAAGTTTGAAGATTACTTCAAGACCGAGACCTTACGCAAAATCATCAGTCAGCCGTTTCAGGCCACTGAGACGGCAGGGAAGTTTGATGTTTTGGTAAATGTCCAGGGTGGCGGCCTTTCGGGTCAGGCCGATGCAGTCCAGCTGGGGATTTCGCGGGCCCTGCTTGAATTTAATGTTGAATTGCGAAAGAAGCTGAGGGAAGGCGGATTCCTGACTCGTGACGCGCGGATTAAGGAACGGAAGAAGTACGGGCAGAAGGGCGCCCGAAAACGATTTCAATATTCGAAACGTTAATCCTGAAGATCCTCGCGGGGCAGACGTTTGAGCCTGCTCGCTTCACCTAACAGCCAGGGCAGACGAGGACGTCTGCTCCACAAGCTAGATTCGACGCCACAGCCCGGGGGACTGGAAAGGGATGTGGCAGTGGTAAATCTCCCCGCGGAAGGCCAGGGATTTCGGCTGACCGAATCTTCCAGCAGAGAAAAGAGGATTACTTGATTCAAGTCACCATGAAGGAATTGCTCGAGGCAGGCGTCCACTTCGGGCATCAAACGAGACGCTGGAATCCGAAGATGAAGGAATACATTTTCGGAGAACGGAACGGCATCTACATCATTGATCTCCAGAAGACCCTCAAGATGTTCAAGGAGGCCTTGCAGTCCATAACCGAACTGGCCGCCCAGGGGAAGATTATCCTGTATGTGGGAACCAAACGGCAGGCCCAGGATGCTATTGCCGAGGAAGCCCAGCGCTGCGGCATGTATTTCGTGAATCAACGCTGGTTGGGTGGGTTGTTAACCAATTTTGTCACCATTCAGCGGTCCATCAAGCGGCTGAAAGATCTGGAGGCCATGAAGGCCGACGGGAGCTATGAACTTCGCTCTAAGAAGGAAGTCGCAAGGCTGGAACGGGAACGCGCGGCGTTGGAGAAGAATCTTTCCGGGATTAAGAATATGCCCCGGTTGCCGGACGCGCTCTTTGTCGTGGATTCTGGAAAGGAAGAGATTGCAATTTTGGAAGCCCGCAAGCTGGGCATCCCGGTTTTCAGCATCGTCGATACCAACTGCAATCCGGATGTCATTGACTTTATCATTCCAGGCAATGACGACGCCCTCCGCGCCATCCGGTTGTTCACACAAAAGGTGGCCGATGCAATCCTGGAAGGTCAGCAGCTCCGGCTGGCCCAGGAGGTAGAAGCCGAAAAGCTGGCTCAAGAACAGGCCACCGCAGAAGGATCGGGCGAAATCGGCGAGCCGGTCGAAGCCGCTGCGATTGCGGAAGCTGCAACGACAGGGGCTGAGAGTTCAACTGCCGGACCAGGAGGATCAGAGGGAACCGGGGGAACCGATGAAGCGGGTCGCAAGCGCCGGCCGCGAAGGCCCCGCCCATTGACACACACCTCAACCGTTCGCTGATCCCTTTCTGGACGGGACTGTGAACGTCTGGTTCACCTGCCTGATCAGGGTGAAATCGAGAGCCGCGGGGTGAATCAAATTAGTGAATTCATTCAACCTAAAAATTGTCTCCCTTTCCGGGTTGGACAATTTTTAGGTTTATTTTTGTGGAGAAGCTATCAGCATTTAGCGGTCAGCTATCAGTAGTCAGCTTTCAGCTTTCAGCTATCAGCAAACACCTTTTGGCCATTGGGTTAGAACTGTGGCACGCTTCTTTCCCCCGACTGCGGCCAGAAAGCTAATGTCTATTCAAACCGGTCGAAGGGTTCGATTGCTGACGGCTGAAAGCTGACCGCTGATGGCTGAAAGCTTTTTTTCTGGAGGAATAATCAATCTTATGGAAATTTCAGCAAAAGACGTTAAGGAGCTTCGGGAACGGACCGGCGCCGGCATGATGGAGTGCAAGAAGGCACTGGTGGAGGCCAAGGGAAACATCGAGGAAGCGATTACCATCCTTCGAAAGCGGGGTCTGGCCAGCGCCGCCAAGAAATCGGGGCGCGTCACCTCGGAAGGCCTGGTCGACGTTCGGGTCGCCACCGTCGAAGGGACCTCGGTCGGAGTTATTGTCGAAGTGAATTGTGAAACCGACTTTGTAGCCCGCACGGAAGCTTTCAAGGATTTTGTCTCCCAGGTGGGAGAACACCTCTTGCAGCAAAAAGCAGCCTCGCTGGAGCAATTGCTCTCACAAAAGTTTCATCCGGAAAGGACGAAAACGGTCCATGAGATCCTGCTGGAGAAAATAGCGCACATCAAAGAGAACCTTTCGATCCGCCGCTTTGAAGTGATGGAGTTAAGTGGCCAGGGGGCATTGGGAGTTTACATCCACGCGGGGGGAAAGATCGGGGTGCTCGTGGAGTTGGGGGCCGCAGGGGGGACGAACACCGCGGGAGAGGCATTTCAAGGCTTGGTTCACGACGTGGCCATGCATGTGGCCGCTTCCGATCCCAAGTACCTCAGCCGTCAGCATGTGCCTTCCGAAGTGCTGGAGCGCGAAAAAGATATCGCCCGGGCCAAAGTCCCCCCCGGCAAACCCGCCCCGGTGGTTGAAAAGATTGTGGAAGGTCAACTCGCGAAGTTTTACGGAGAGGTGTGTTTGTTGGAACAGCCCTTTGTAAAGGAGCCGGGGATCTCGATGGGTCAGTGGTTGGCTCAGAAAGCTCCTGCCCTGGGGGGAACGGTGGAAGTCCGTCGCTTCGTCCGATTCAAGACGGGTGAAGGAATTGAAAAGCCTCCGGACGATTTTGCAGCAGAAGTCGCGGCTCAAATAAAGTAGAATGGCCGGGCCTGACGGATCCATGCGGGAGAAAAAAAGCGGGCCGACCTGCTATCTATCCATTTCTCCGGATGGTGGCTCCCGGGTCCGCTGGACGCACGCGGAATTTCAGACCATTCTTCCCGGTGTTCTCCCGGTCATTGCGTTTAGATTCATTGTGTCTTATCTGGGGATTCTCAAAGCGACCTTGCATGAAAAATTTTCAAGTAAAATTCAAAAGAGTGCTGTTGAAATTGAGCGGTGAAGCGCTCATGGGTCGGCAAGGCTACGGCGTGGACCCGCTGGTGGCGGCCAGTATTGCGGATCAGATTAAGGAGGTCCACAGACTCGGGGTGGAATTAAGCATTGTGATCGGTGGGGGTAACATCTTCCGGGGGGTGGCGGCGAGCGCCAAGGGCATGGACCGGGTTTCCGGGGATGTGATGGGGATGCTGGCCACCATGATTAACGCGATCGCTCTGCAGGATGCGCTCGAAAAAGTGAAAGTCATTACCCGTGTCATGTCGGCGATTGAGATGCGCGAGGTGGCTGAACCCTTCATCCGCCGGCGCGCCTTGCGCCATCTGGAAAAGAAACGCGTGGTGATCTTTGCCGCGGGAACAGGGAACCCGTACTTTTCGACCGACACGGCGGCGGCCTTGCGGGCCATGGAGATCAAGGCAGAAGTGATCTTGAAGGCGACTCGGGTGGATGGCATCTATGACAGCGATCCTTTGAAGAATCGCGGTGCCAAGATGTTTCGTGAAATCTCCTACATTGACGTGCTCAAGAAGGGGCTGGCCGTCATGGATACGACGGCGATCTCGTTGTGTATGGACAACAAGATGCCGATTATTGTCTTTAACTTGCTCAAGCGGGGGAATATCAAGAGGACGGTTTTGGGGGCCACGGTGGGAACCCTCGTCCATCTTTAAACCGGGTTCGGAGTCAATCCCTATGATGAAGGAAATTCTTGCTCAGACCAAAGCACGAATGGAAAAATCAGTGGAGGACTTCAAACACACCTTGACGTCAATTCGAACCGGCCGGGCAAGTGTCGGACTCATAGATCACCTCCGAGTGGACTATTATGGCACGCCCACTCCATTGAACCAGTTGGCGTCTTTGGCGGTTCCGGAGCCGACTTCAATTACCGTCCAACCTTGGGATATCTCGCAGCTCGGGGCCATTGAAAAATGCATTCGCTCCTCGGACTTGGGTTTGAATCCGGTCAATGACGGCAAGATTATCCGGGTTCCCATTCCGCCCCTTACTGAAGAACGTCGCCGTGAGCTGGCGAAACACCTCCATAAGATTCTGGAGGATCATCGTACGGCGATCCGGAATATCCGGAGAGATGAGAACGAGCGGGTGAAGAAGGCCCTGAAGGACAAGACGATCTCGGAGGATGATGAGAAGAAAACCCTTGACGAGATCCAGAAGGTAACAAACCAGTTCATAGAGAAGCTGGAAGGAGTCGGGAAAGGTAAGGAAAAGGAAATCATGGAGGTCTAGGTTCAGTAGCCCTGGTCCGGGCAATGGGCCGGGGTTCGGTCTTCCATTCCTCTTTCATGGAAGCCACGGGCTTCATTCCGGAGCCCTTTGGGAGTGCGGGGTTGGGGCATCAGGAAGATTCTTAAGCGCCACACGTATTTTTTTTGATGGAGAGGGTTGACAATTCAAGAGTCTGCCGATAGACTCGTAGGGTTTGTCAGGTGGTGGGTAACGCGCTAGTGCGTAGCGTGGTATATAACTTTCGGAACAGAATTGTTCGAGGGATTCGGTGCCAACTTTTAGTCAACTCGTGAGAATGGGGCGCAGGCGACCGCGGTACAAGACCAGTAGTCCTGCGTTGCAAGGTTGTCCGCAAAAACGTGGAGTGTGCGTGCGAGTATACACGACCACGCCTAAGAAGCCCAATTCCGCTCTGAGGAAAGTCGCCCGAGTGCGACTGACCAACGGCATTGAAGTAACCACTTACATTCCGGGCATTGGGCACAATCTTCAAGAGCATTCGATTGTCCTCATTCGCGGGGGACGCGTCAAAGATCTGCCTGGTGTTCGATACCACGTCGTTCGCGGCACGCTCGATTCAGTGGGAGTGGCCGAGCGTCGCCAAAGCCGGTCCAAATACGGCGCGAAAAGACCGAAAGCCTAGAGTCCAGACCACCCTTTGATCACAACTTGATCAGGTCGCGACGAAAGCAGTTGCGGCGGGCTTGCCGAAGGCAGATGCCTCGACCCCGCAAAACCTTTCGGAACGAAATCGTCCTGAGAACGAATTAAGCGCGAGGTTACGTCTATGCCGAGAAGGAGAGTTGTCGCCCGCCGGGAGGTCGATCCCGATGCCATTTTCAACAGCACCCTGGTGGCGAAGTTTGTCAATTCCCTCATGAGCCAGGGCAAGAAAACGGTGGCAGAAGGGATCTTCTATGCCGCCATGGATCTCATCAAGAAGAAGGCGAATGACGACCCCCTGAAGGTTTTCAAAAAGGCAGTGGAGAACGTCAAGCCCGTCCTGGAAGTGAAGACGCGCCGCGTCGGGGGCGCAAACTACCAGGTGCCCGTCGAGGTCAACCGCAGCCGCCAGCAATCGCTTTCCATCCGCTGGCTGATCAATTACGCCCGCGATCGCAATGAAAAATCGATGCGGGAGCGCCTGGCCAATGAGCTGCTGGACGCGTCGAATAACCGCGGCGGGGCCATTAAGAAGAAAGACGATACCCACCGGATGGCGGAAGCCAACAAGGCCTTTGCGCATTACCGCTGGTAAAGAGAGAGTTTCAGGCGTACATCATGGCACGGACCACACCCTTGGAGCGAACCCGGAACATCGGCATCATGGCGCACATTGATGCGGGGAAGACGACGTGTACCGAGCGGATTCTTTATTACACGGGCGTCAACTACAAGCTAGGTGAGGTCCATGAAGGCACTGCGACGATGGACTGGATGGAACAGGAACAAGAGCGCGGGATCACAATCACTTCCGCCGCCACGACCTGTTTCTGGTCTGGTTCACAAAACCAGTTCGAAGAACATCGGGTGAATATCATCGATACGCCGGGACACGTTGATTTTACCGCCGAGGTCGAGCGCAGCCTCCGCGTCCTGGATGGTGCCATCGCGCTGCTGGGCGCCGTGGAAGGGGTCGAACCCCAGACGGAAACGGTGTGGCGCCAGGCCGACAAATACCGCGTTCCCCGATTGGTGTTTGTTAACAAAATGGACCGCGTGGGCGCTGATTTTGAGAATTGTGTGGATATGATCCGGACGCGGGTCCATGCCACCCCCCTCGTCATTCAAATTCCCCTTGGAAAAGAAGATAAATTTCAAGGCGTCATCGACCTGATTCAGCAAAAGGCCATCGTCTACCAGGATGAAACACTGGGGGCGGCCTATGAGACGAAGGAGATACCCCCGGTCTATGCCGCGACCGTGGCGTCTCATCGCGAGAAACTGATTGAGACGGTGTGCGAGTGCGATGACATCATGCTGGAGAAGTACCTCCACGGGAAACCGATTGGTGCCGAAGATTTGAAGGCGTCGATTCGACGGTCCACCATCGGATTGAAACTCGTTCCGGTCCTGTGTGGATCCGCCTTCAAGAATAAAGGGGTGCAGCCGCTGCTGGATGCGGTGATTGATTACCTGCCGTCCCCCATGGACGTTCCTCCGGTGGAGGGCGTCGTCACAAAGGAGGGCGAGGATCCGCCCATCCGCCGGGCCAGCGATGAAGAGCCCTTTTCCGCCTTGGTGTTCAAGATCATGACGGACCCGTTTGTCGGGCAACTGGCCTTCTTCCGCGTCTATTCCGGTAAGCTCAGCACCGGGGAGGGCGTCTGGAATTCGACAAAACAGAAACGCGAGCGCATCGGGCGATTGTTGAAAATGCACGCCAACAAGCGCGAAGAGATTAAGGAAGTCTATGCCGGAGACATCGCCGCGGCGGTGGGTCTGAAGAACGTGTTGACCGGCGATACGATCTGCGACGAGGACCATCCCATCGTGCTGGAGGCGATGGATTTTCCGACGCCGGTGATCTCGCTGGCGATCGAGCCGAAATCCAAGGCGGATCAGGAGAAGATGGGGTTTGCGCTGCAAAAATTGATGCAGGAAGATCCCACCTTCCGCGTCAAGACGGATACCGAAACCGGTCAAACCATTATCGCCGGGATGGGCGAGCTGCACCTTGAAATCATCGTCGACCGCATGATGCGCGAGTTCAAGGTCGATGCGAATGTTGGAAAACCGCAGGTAGCCTATCGGGAGACCATCCGCAAGAGAGCCGAAGCGGAAGGCAAATTCATTCGCCAGACCGGCGGCCGGGGCCAGTACGGCCATGTGAAAATTTATGTCGAGCCCGCCATGCCGGGTGAAGGATTTGTGTTTGAAAATAAGGTCGTCGGGGGTTCCATCCCCAGGGAATACATCAATCCGGTCGAGAAGGGTATCGCCGAAGCGATGGAAACGGGAGTGTTGGCAGGCTACGAAATGCAGGATGTCAAGGTGACCCTGTACGACGGCAGCTACCACGAAGTCGACTCTTCCGAAATTGCTTTCAAGATCGCCGGCTCGATGGCCTTTAAGGATGGTGTCGCCCGCGCCCACCCCGTGCTTCTGGAACCGATCATGAAAGTTGAGGTGGTCGTTCCCGAGGAATATATGGGTGACGTGATCGGAGATCTTAATGCCCGCCGGGGACATATTGAGCGGATGGAACGACGTGCCGGCTCTCAAGTCATCACGGCGCGGGTGCCCCTGTCGGATATGTTTGGCTACGCCACGGACCTGCGTTCGCGTACCCAGGGGCGCGCCACTTACTCCATGCACTTCCTTCGTTATGAAGAGGCGCCCAAACTGGTGGCGGAGGAAGTGATTGCTAAGGTGACCGGCCGGGCGGTTCGCAGGTAGTTTTTTCCCAACTCCGCGGAGTTGGGATTTTTTTTATAAGGTGTCCTGACTTGGGCGGTTCACTGGATGCCGGCTCGAAAGCCGGGAGCTTTGACCGCTGGGAATCAAGAGTGCAATGAATTGATTTTATACATCTCATGAGGAGACCGCCATGGCGAAGGAGAAATTTGATCGATCCAAGCCGCACGTCAACATTGGGACGATCGGGCACATTGATCACGGGAAGACGACGTTGACATCGGCGATCACGAAGGTGCTGCAGAAGCACAATCCGAAGGTGC
>JAIQFY010000048.1 GCA_020072965.1 Terriglobia bacterium
TTACCTCCAGTCGCTGCGGATCCGAGGTTCCAAATTAATCACACCAGCCGCTTGAACTGGCGGCGGAGGTTTCTGTGGAAAATTAGTGCTCCCGCTGTGAATTTCTCACTTGACTTCTTACCTCAGAAACCTCCGCGGTTCACCCCTTCCCCGAGGAAACTCGGATCCTACCGGAAGCAAGACTCCAGACCAAAAAAGGTGTATTCTTTGCCTCTGCAGTCCAAAGCACGTCATTTGAAAATTTATGTCCCTGCTCCACCGACATCAAGGCAATGTGGGCTTCAGGCTTCTGCTGACGATCCTGCTAAACCTGGTCATCTTCGTCGCCGAGCTGATCTTTGGAATCGTCGCCAACAGCCTGGCTCTCATCACCGACGCCTTCCACAACCTCACTGATTTTTCTTCTGCCGTCATCAGCCTGACCGCGCACCGGATTTCGCAGCGCGAGGCCGATTCCCGCCGGACGTTCGGGTACCAGCGTGTGGAGATTCTTGCGGCGGTCCTCAACGTCGCGGTTCTCTTTGCCGTGGCCGGAGTCATCTTTATCAAGGCTTTTCATCGTCTCCAGAGCCCGGCGCCGGTTCGCGGCGGTCTGATGTTTGGTGTGGCCCTGGTCGCATTGATGGCCAACGTGGCTGCGGCGATGCTGCTGCGCGAGTCGGCAAAAGAAAACCTGAATGTGCGCAGCACCTTCGTACACGCGCTTTCGGACGCGCTGTCTTCCCTTGGAGCCATGATTGCCGGGGTGTTTGTCATGGTGAAAGGATGGGAGATTACCGATTCCCTGGCTTCGCTCCTGATCGGCGTGTTTATCGTGTGGGGAGGGTGGGGCATCCTGAAGGAAGCGACGAACATCCTTTTGAACGCGGCTCCGCGATGGATCAAGGTCGATGACATCAAGGCGCGGCTGGAGCAACTGCCGGAAGTGGAGGGGGTGCACCATATCCACGTCTGGAGTTCGTCTTCCGCCAGCGTGGCCTTCTCCGCCCACATTCTCGTGAAGAACCAGACGCTCGAAGAAGTGGACCGTCTGTCGCACACCATTCGCGAAATCCTGGTTCACGAATTTCAAGTCGATCATCCCACCTTGCAGTTTGAGACCCGGCAGTTCGAAGCGGTCGCGTTGTTCTGCAATGAGATTCCGGACCGGCCCAATGAAACCCCGGGCCGGACCAGCCTCTCTTCCCGTGAGACTATGAAGTGAATCGTCCAAACCCCACGTCTCAAATCGCACCGCCGAGGCGCTCACCGGGGCTACCCAAGCTAAATCATCCGCATCGACCCCGGTTCGGATTTCGGGTTCATTCTCCCATCCAAGGCAGGAGGCCGTTGCCGCTGCATCGTCGGTTCAACTCGAGAAGCAAGTCCATGAGTTGGGCCTTTGCCTGCTGAGGAGTCAAGGATTTGGGTTTGAAATCCGTCCGGCCTGCCCAATGCTGCCATGTCTCCAGCAGGCGCGCGTGGGCGCCGGTCTCGGTGTGAATCTCGTCGCTATGAATAAGGAGTCTGTGTTCCAGCTCGGTCACTGTCTTTCCAAACCCCTTGGCACTCGGAAGCCGCGGCCCCTCGAAATGATCTGATCGCAGGAGTTCTCTATGATCGACCCCGGCGAGGAGGGCTTTGGCGGCAGCGGGAAGCGTTTTCATTTGCCAGGATTGGCGCGAGGTCGCCACCGAGAACAGGGCGGACCACAGCCGGCGATGCACAAAAGTGACTTTGCCAGAGACGAGCTTGGCAGTGACGCTGTCCGCGTGATCCGCCAATTCTCCTGCCATGCGGAAAATCATATGGCCGGCGGGATGGCCCCACCAGGACCCGTGAACAGGTTCTCCTGCGACCAGGCCTGACACGCTGGGGAGCCTGGAGTCCGAAAGGAGGAGTAAACCGTGCCTCTCAAATTCCCGGAGGATTTGTTTGAAATTCTTTGAGCGGCCCTGATTCATGCATTCATCCTAACTCGGACGAGCTGGAACCAAGGAAGGCTAATGTGCATAGTAGGGACGAATTTCATAGAGTCCTGAGACCATCATGCATCATGGGCCGTAGGCAGTCGTCTCTCTGCGACGATGGCGTAGCCATTCCCGCGGGCCTCAGGCGCTTTGACCTCCCCCTTCGAAGCCCTGTTCGTGTAGAACTCAAACCATCGTGTTCGCCTGTGGCGCCGACTTCAGGCGGCGCGCCAGGACGGCCGCGAAGAGGCCCCCGACTGAACCGATCAGAATGGTAAAAGCCACCCAAAAAACCAATTGAGGGAAAAACGCCAGCCAGAAAAACCCGCGCCAGAAGCCCAGCTGGAATTGAGGCGGCATCCCGACATAGTCGTAATGCGTCCCCCAATTGCCCCGCATCGCCACAAACATAACTCCCACGACCACCGCTCGCGAGGCAACACCATAGGCCAACAGGATTTTGAATAGCGAGGGCCAGCCGGGAAATTGAATGAGGGCACCCGCCACCATGATCAGCCAAATCACGATCAAGATTCGTGGGAAACCAATTGGGACCAAGGGCGGAATGAAGCGAAGTCCCCCCAACGCGATGATCAACCCCAGGGCGGCACAGCTGATCGATTTGGCCAGATGGGGGTGGACCTCGCCAGCCGGCACCAGTTTCCACGCAAAGTAAATTCCGAAAGGAAAAGCCAACCAGGTAACCCCAAAAACCCAGCTCACCCCGCTGGGAGTGATACCACCGGTGTCGGTGCTGAACCATTTTTCCGACCAATGCTGGAGTTCATCGCTGAACCGCAAGAGGGTCATTGCGACACTGATGAGGGTGGGGATCAAAATTAGCTTCAAGGAATTCGGGCGGGTTGGTGGAGTCATGGGGGTCCTGGTGTCGATCCCCTTTTCTGACCGATCCGGATTCAGAAGCCCAATCAACAGTTAATTCGTCGGTCCCTTTAACTACGGAATCCTCCATCGTGGGACAATTCCATGCATCCCTTTTTCCTTCTCAACGGAGTTGCAGGGTTTCACCGTCTCGACCTTCATGGACGCTGGACGGAGGACGAGGTCGTCTCCCATCCCCGAGGGTTGGAATCCCAGACGCGGGTGAGATTGTCGACGAGCGTCAACCCGATCAGGAGGGCGAGCCAGAAGAGGCCTCCCAGCATGACGAGACGGGGCAGCGCGCTGCTGTAACGCAGATGCATGAAAAACAAGACGACGAGAGTGGCTTTGCAGACGGCAATCGCCAGCGCCACCACGGTGTTCCATCGGCCGAGGTCATAGAATCCCACGACGGTCGTCACTCCGGTCAGGATGAGGAGAGTGAAGAAGACAAGAAAATAAGTCCCGGGATGGATGACGTGATGCTTCACTAGCGGCCTCCCACCAGGTAGAGCAGCGGAAAAAGGAAGATCCAGATGATATCGACAAAATGCCAGTAGATCCCGATGGCTTCCACCGGATTATGCGACTCCGGGGTGAATCGTCCGCGCCCGGCCATGATCACCAGTGCCGCCAGAAGCCCCAGCCCGATGATCATGTGGAGGGCGTGCAGCGCCGTCATCGCAAAATAGAAACAAAAGTAAAGCTGCATCTGAGGCGGGTAGACACCCTCCGGCGCAAAATTGAAGCCGGGTATCAGATGATGGTGGTACTTCGTGGCATACTCCACGAACTTGATCCCCAGGAAACCAGTTCCCAGGATCATTGTGAAAATAAGAAACAGGATCAGGAGCTTGCGTTTCCCTGTTTGCGCGGCATAGACGGCCAGCGCCATGGTCAAACTGCTGCAAATGAGCACAGCCGTGTTCACGGCACCCAGCTTCAAGTCGAGCAAATGGCTGCCCGCCACAAATGAAGCAAAGTACTGGGTCCGATACACGGTGTAGCCGGTGAACAGGCCTCCAAAAAACATGATCTCGGTGGCGATGAACACCCAAATTCCCAGGCTGGCGGCCTCGCGCTGTTGTTCCAGATCGTCGAATTGATGGGCCGCCATCGCGTGACTCTCAGGCAACTTCCACCTCCCGGGACGGATAGTCGTACGCTTGCGCGGTGACCACCGGCGTCTCCTCGAAGTTGTCGGTCGGCGGCGGCGAGGGCGCTTGCCATTCCAGGCCTTTCGCCCCCCACGGATTGGAGCTCGCGACCGGACCATAACGCATCGACCAGATCAAGTAGATTAAGGGAATCAAGTACCCCACGCCCAGGATCGATGCGCCTGCCGTGGACATGACGTTCAGCACCTGGAATTCAGGTGGATACACCGGGTAGCGCCGCGGCATGCCCAGATAGCCCAGGATGTACTGGGGAAAAAAGGTCAGATTGAATCCAAGAAAGATGATGAGCGCCGAGAACCGGGCCCATCCCTCGGGATACATTCGCCCGCTGATCTTGGGCCACCAGAAATGGATTCCGCCCAGATAAGCCATGACCGCGCCGCCTACCATGATGTAATGAAAATGCGCGATCACAAAATAGGTGTCATGGACATGCACGTCCATTCCCAGCGATGCCAGGAACATGCCCGTCACACCCCCCATGGAGAACAGGCCGATGAATCCCATGCCGTACAACATCGGCGCCTCATAGGAAATGGATCCCTTGTAAAGCGTTGCCGTCCAATTAAAGACCTTGACGGAGGAAGGAACGGCCACCAGGTAGCTCAGAATGGAGAATACCATCCCCGCGTACATCGACACGCCCGCGACGAACATATGGTGTGCCCACACCAGAAACCCGAGCAGCGCAATGGCCAGGCTCGACATGGCCACAAAGCTATAGCCAAATATGCGCTTCTTCGAGAAACAAGTGATTAACTCGCTCTCCACCCCCATCGCCGGCAGGATCATGATGTAGACCGCGGGATGCGAATAGAACCAGAAGAGGTGCTGGAAGAGTAATGGATCGCCGCCCAGGGCGGGATTGAAGATTCCCAGATGGGCCGCTCTCTCCAGCGCGATGAGCAGAATGGTGATTCCGATAACCGGGGTGCCCAGGATGAAGATGACGCTGGTCGCGTACATCGCCCAGATGAAGAGGGGCAGGCGGAACCAGGTCATGCCGGGAGCGCGCATTTTGTGGATGGTGACAATGAAATTCAGTCCCGTCAGGATGGATGAAAACCCCGTGATGAAAACACCCAGGGCGGCGGCCATGACGTGGGTATTGGAATACGTGCTGCTATAAGGGGCATAAAAAGTCCATCCGGTATCCACACCTCCCGCGATGACCGCGTACAACGTGAACAGACCCCCCACGATATAAACGTACCAGCTCAGCAGGTTCAACTTCGGGAAGGCCAGGTCTCTTGCCCCAATCATGAGCGGCACCAGGAAATTTCCGAGGACTGCCGGAATCGATGGGATCAGGAAGAAGAAGACCATGACGATGCCGTGAATGCTGAACAACTTGTTGTAAGTGGCCGGCTCGACCAGCAGCCCCGTGGGCGTCAGCAGATTCATCCGGATCAAAACCGCAGCGCTCCCGCCGACGAGAAAGAAAAGGGTGATGGAAGCAAGGTAGAGCAGTGCAATGCGTTTGTGATCAGTGGTCAACAACCACGATTTCACCCCGTAATGAACATTCAGGTAATGAACGCGCGACTCGGCTTGTTCGGGTTCTTCAACTGACAAGGTACTCATGGGGCGGCCTTCATCCTTTCTGGCGATTCCGGAATCTTCAGCGACTTGATGTAAGCGATCAATTGCAGGATGCTTTCTTCGTTCACCTGCCCCTGAAACGTCGGCATGATGGGCTGGTATCCGGCGGCCACGCGGGCCGCCGGCCTGAGGATGGACTCGCGGATGTATGCGTCGTCAGCCATGACGGTGGAGCCATCGACCAGCTTGACGGGCCTGCCATAAACGCCCACCAGGGTGGGCGCGCGACCGGAGTTGTCGGAACGATGGCAGTTTGTACAGGCTAATTTCTGGAAGAGCCGGGCGCCCGCCTGCTCCATTGTTTCCCCTCCTGCACCGCCACTCAGCCACTGCTGGTACTCAGCAGGGTTCATGACGACGACCCATCCCTTCATCTCCGAGTGGTTGGTCCCGCAATACTGTGAGCAAAAGAAGTGGTACGTGCCCGTCTTCGTCGCTTCGAACCAGAGGCTGCTGTAACGGCCCGGCAGCACATCCTTCTTGATCCGAAAGGCCGGGATAAAAAAATCATGAATGACATCTTCGGACGTCATCGTCAACTTGACCGGACGACCGACCGGGACATGAAGTTCGTCGATCTCTCGCTTCCCTTCGGGGTGCTGCAGCTTCCACATCCATTGCTTACCGACCACAAAAATTTCCAGCGAGCCGGGGGGTGGATGAAATTCCTCATAATAAATTTCGGCTCCCCATCCGAACATCACCAACATGAGCAGGAATGGAATACCAATCCAGGCGACCTCGAGGAACATCGTCTCATGGACCCTGGGCGGCACTTCATCCGGAGACCGGCGGCGGTACTTCACGGCAAAAATAAAGATCAACACGAAGACCAGGATGGCCACTGAGCCGGTGACACCCAGCAGGAACAGGAAGAGGTGGTCCACGCCGGGGGCGAATGTGGAGGCTTGTGGCGGCGCTAATGGAATCCCTGGAGGCATTCGATGAACTCGTGAAAAATATTTGAAGTGATCTCGTCTCCCAGCTCGGTCAAAGAGCTTTCGCCCTGGATACCAAAGTCAGAAGCCAGAAGTCAGAAGTCCGATGTCAGAAATCAGAGGTCGGAAGCCGGATATGAGAATTCAAGTCTTTGACCCTTGGTCCTAAGATTCCACGGCAGAGAGGGGCCTTTTTCTGACTTCTGATCTCTGACTTCTGACTTCTTTTGCCTCGGCGGTGGAGCAAGCCCGCCACAGTTCCCCTCACGGTGATGATTTGGGCACTGGGGCGGGTCGGTGCCGCTCATTGCGAAATAAAATGAATACCAACGCGCCCAGTGCCAGTAGCGTTATCAATCCCCCTAACTGGAGGGCCCGTGAAATCACGAGCCCGTACCTTCCCGTTGCCGGGTTGTACTGGGAGCAAAACAACACGACCGCGTCAACGGGCGAACCAATCTTGCGGTTCGAGGCCTCCACGAGGCCCAAGCGGAGGTCGCGGGGCACATAGGCCACTCCATAGAAGTACCGGGAAACTCTTCCGTCGGGAGTCAGAACCATGATGGCGGTGGCGTGATTGAACTGGCCAGTCGCGGAATCGTAGGTATACCGGAAACCCACCGATTGCGTCAGCCGTTGGATGGAGTCCTCGTCCCCCGTCAAAAAATGCCAGCCCGCGGCGGCGCCGGGGCGGGCATAGAGACCGGTGTAAATTCTCTTCTTGGCCTCCGCAATTTCGGGCTTGTCTCGCGGATCAAAACTTACGGTGACCACATCGAATTGATCGCCGATGTCAAACTTGACCTCCCTCAAACTGTTGAGAAGTCCGTTCAGAACCATCGTGCACAGCATGGGACAGTTGTAATAGACGAGTGACAGAACGACCGGTCTGCGGCCAAAGTAATCCCCCAGACGAACCATGTTCCCCGTCTCATCGCGGAAGGGCAGATCAAGTGGAACCTGGGCATCGAGGCGCTGGTCGATGCCCACACCCTCAAGGGCAGGTGGTAATCCGTTTTGTGCCCTCAGTGGCACAGCAATCATCATCATCGAGACCCCCAGCGCCACGACAAGCAGCACGCGTGAAAAGGGGGGCTGAGATCTTTGACACTCCGCCCCGGACTCTGTTGGCGGGTTCCAATCAATCCTCATTTTTTCCCTTTCACCAAGGACTTTTCTTTTGTCTCTCCGCGAACGGGGAGACCACGCTCGGCGACCAGATCCATGGCCCGATCGATCGGGATCCGAATGATCCCGGTCTGCCGGTCCACCCACCCATAACTGTCCAGCCTGGAATCCTCGACAGCGCGAAACTCGTTCAGATCAGCGCCCGGGCTCACTTGAAGTTGAGGCAAGGGGGGAACCTGCCGTGTCCTGACGAGCGGTGAGGGTTGAGGTCCCAACTGTACTTGATGTTCCCCGAAGTAATCCGCCAGCCGCGCCATCGCATAAAGAGACAGCAGGATGACCAGGGCGAGCCCGATGGCGAACTTGACGATGCTGGGCGCATGCGCATCGGTGATCTCGTGCCCGAGAGGCGTTTCCGGATGACCGGGTTTCTTTTCTTCCACGCTTAATGCCTTATTAACGGAATTTGTGCCGACAACGGCAAAAAAAATCGACCATTAGGAAGCCAGGAATACAGGAGGTCAAAACCCTCCGTTCAAAAATGAAGGTGATGATTTGAGAACCCCTTCTTCGGCGACCGGTGCCCTGGCTTCATGGGTTCCTGATAATGCCTGCTCCTGGTTTCGACTCGTCCGTGTCAGGCTCTCTCTTCCTGCAACAAAAACTTCTCTACACGCGGGTCGCGCAACGGAATTAAAGGACGCTTTTTCAGTTGCCAGGCAAAAAATGCGATCCAAAGGCCGCCCACTCCGATCGCGCCGGCGAAATCCATCCACGAGACATGGAACTGTTTTTGGCGCAGGGCCGGCTCGATCAGCCAGAAGGTATCGATGAACTGCATGATCAGCACTCCAAAAGCAACCGCCCCGAGCGCCCGCGCCTTCCGCTTCACATCCCGGGACAGTAGAAGCAGGAACGGGACCGCAAAATGGAAGACCGCCAGGATCAGCACCACATTGCCCCATCCTCCCGCTGTACGACGCAGGTACCATGGAATTTCGTCCTGCAGGTTCCCCGACCAAATAATGATCAACTGCGCGACAGCAATGTAAGCCCAGAGGATTACAAAAGTGAGCAGAAGGTTCCCAAGATCGTGGAAGGATTTGGGAGAAGTCACCGCGGCAAAGGGTTTGTGCTCGGCGAGAATCATCGCAATCACAATCACAAACGACAAGGCCGAAAGCACCTCTCCCACGATGAACATCATTCCATAAATTGTGGAGGACCAATGCGGCTCCAGAGACATGACCAGGTCAATGGCAGCGAACGTCACCGTCAGGCCAAAGATCACTATTCCGGGTCCGCTGAGAGATTGCAACCGTCTCATGATGGCGGGCGCACCCGTACGGTCCTGCTCCGTCGACCATTTGTTCAGGAGCTGTCCGTACACAAGCCAGACGATGAAATAGACGGCCATCCGGACCAGAAAAAAAGGCACATTGAGATAGAAGCTCTTTTGCTGTAACTCCGGGGAATGGAGCACTTCATCCGGCCTGGCCCAGAGGTAGAGATGTCTTAAACCCACGAGGATCGGGACGAACAGCACGAGCATCACCCACAGGGTCCGGCTCGCCGATTCGAGGAGGCGCCGGATGGCCAGGCCCCAGTCCCCGCCGACCAGGTGGTGCAACATCAGGACCTCGGTACACCCAATGGAAATTCCCATCCAGAAGACAAAGGCGAAGAGATAGGATTGGTAGAACTCGTCAGGCCGCGAGTAAGCCCCGATACCGCACAGCAACAGCGCGACGGCGCCCACGACAAGCGCCCTCAGCTCGACGCGTTCCAGGCCTGTCTGAAGTGATGTCCCGGAATTCATGGTCCTTCCCGTTGAAGTTGTACGCGCGCCTCCGGCGGGACATCAGCCATCGTCGCATTCTCACTCAGCTGTAACACCCGGATGTAAGCCACGATCGCCCATCGGTCCCGGGGCGGAATCCGGGAGGCGAAGCTGTACATCGCTCCAAAACCGTTCGTGATCACATCGAAGAAGTGTCCGACCGGAGCCTTTCGCAACCGGTCGATGTGATTGGACGGAGGGTGACGGAATCCGCGCTGGGGGATTATCCCATTGCCGGAACCGGTGCGGTCGTGGCAGGGAGAGCAAAAGATATTGAACCGTTCCCTTCCCCGTTCCAGCATGGCGCGGTCCATCGGGAATGGAAAGGTATCCACATCTACTCCATTCACTTTTCCCGTGTAGAGATGTTCATCGATGCGGAGATGACCGCGCGCGACGGTTCCCTCAACGAGCGGCCGGGCTGATCTTCCATCGTCAAAGAACGGGCTGGGTTCAAGCGATTTGTACCTCGGTTGCACATGCATGTCGGTGCGACACGCCCCCAGGAGGACCCACGCCATCGCAGCGGCTCCCAGCAGGATTGATTTTGCAGTTCCGTTTTTCATCATCTTATCGCGACACCTCGGTGACCTCACGAGCATGCAAGCTTGCCAGAAAGCTCTTCGTCTTTTCCCTGTCGAACTTGGGATCGCGGGCTTCGATGCACAGGAAGAACCGGTCGCGAGTTGCCAGCGCAAACCGCGGCGTGTTAAACACCGGGTGGTACGGCATCGGCAGCCCATTGAGGGCCAACATCCCTAGCACCGCGGAAAGAGCGGCCACGAGTATGGTCATTTCAAACGTAATCGGAATAAATGACGGCCAACTGTTCAACGGACGGCCTCCAATGTTTAGGGGATAGGAAATGGCGGAGGCCCAGTACTGGAGGTAATAACCACTGAGGCATCCGACAATGCCGCCGATCAGCACGATGACCGGAAGGCGGCGATCATGGAACCCGATGGCTTCAGCCAACCCTTCGACGGGCAAGGGCGAGTAAGCATCCAGGCGGCGGTAACCTTCCTCCCGCGCCGCGCGTGCGGCGGCAATCAACGTCTCGGCGGTCTCAAATTCAGCCATGAGTCCGTACAGCGGATGTCTTTTCATGCCTCGTCATCCCTCGACAGTGGCTCGGGTCGCCCCCGGGGCGGTCGGTCTCTTTTCCGGCGGCACGAGTTGCCGAAGCTCGAAAATCGAAATCATTGGAAGATATCGGAGGAACAGGAACAGCAAAGTCAGGAACAAGCCAATCGAGCCGACATACGTCGCGACATCCCAGGCCGTGCCGGAATAGCGATACCACATCGTCGGCATGTAATCCCGCGCCAGGCTGCCCACCACGATGACATAACGCTCCAGCCACATTCCGATGTTGACCAGAATGGAAATCACCCAGAGTCCGGTGATATTGGAGCGCACCCGGGTGGACCACAGAAACTGAGGGACGACCATGTTGCAAAAGATCAAAGCCCAATAAAACTTCATATAGGGACCCGTCATCCGGGCCATGATCATGAACTTGTCGTACGGACTCCCACTGTAAAATGCCATGAACGTTTCCATCACGTATCCATAACCCACGATCAGGCCGGTGGCGAGGAGGATTTTGGCCATGTTGTCGAGATGGCGTTGGGTAATGAAATCTTCGAGTCCATAGACTTTGCGGACCGGAATGGAGATGGTCAGAACCATGGCAAATCCGGAATAGATGGCCCCTGCCACAAAATAAGGCGGAAAGATGGTGGAGTGCCATCCCGGGACAATCCCGACCGCAAAGTCGAAGCTCACCACGCTGTGGACCGACACGACCAGCGGGGTGGCCAGTCCTGCCAGAAGTAAATAGGCCGTCTCATAACGCTTCCAGTGTGCTGCCGAACCGCGCCATCCCATCGCGAGAATCCCATAAATCTTCTGACTCACCCGCCGCTTCGACCGATCGCGGATAGTGGCAAGATCGGGTATCAGTCCGACGTACCAGAACATCAGGGAAACCGTGGCATAGGTGGACACCGCAAAAACGTCCCAGACAAGCGGGCTGCGAAACTGCGGCCACACCTTCATCGTGTTGGGATAAGGGAACAACCAGTAAAACATCCAGGGCCGCCCCAGATGGAGCAGGGGAAACATCCCGGCGCAGGACACGGCGAACAGGGTCATCGCCTCGGCAAACCGATTGATCGAAGTCCGCCACTCCTGATGCATCAGCAGCAGGATGGCTGAAATCAGGGTTCCGGCATGTGCGATTCCCACCCACCAGACAAAATTGACGATGGCCCATCCCCAGCCCACTGGAATTTCGATTCCCCAAATCCCCACACCCAGCAGGAATAATCGGCCAATGGCGAACATCAGCACCATCAGGAGAAAGAAGGCCACCGCAAATCCGAAGATCCAGCTCCGCGGGGTCTTTTGGGTAAGCACAATGGAGCTGATCTTGTCGGTGACGGTGGCGTAGTCATAGCCGGGACCGATCAGCGGTGCGGGTACGAGATGGGGTGATCCCTTCAAGGGCTCTGTGGCCATCGGGTCAGCTTTCCTTCATCTCGGGGTTCGGGTTTCTTATTTTAGCCAGATAAGTCGTGCGTGGATGCGTGGTCAAGTCCGTCAACAGGCCGTAGTTCAACGTTTGTGCCTTGAGGCGCGAGACGTGACTGTTGGGATCATTGATGTCGCCGAAGACAATGGCCTCGGTCGGACAGGCCGCCTGGCAAGCGGTCACGACCTCCCCATCGCGAACCTGGCGGTTCTCTTCCTCGGCGCCGATCTTGGCCGCATTGATCCGCTGGACGCAGTAACTGCACTTTTCCATGACCCCGCGGCTGCGCACCGTCACGTTGGGATTCCTCTGCAATTTCAGACTTGCAGTCTCCCAATCACCGAATTGATAGAAATTGAACCGCCGCACTTTGTATGGACAATTGTTGGAGCAATAGCGGGTCCCGACACAGCGGTTGTAAATCATCTGGTTCAGGCCTTCGGCGCTGTGATTGGTTGCTCCCACCGGACACACCAGTTCACAGGGGGCATTTTCGCAATGCATGCACATCACCGGCTCGTGGTAGATCTCGGGATCGTTGGCGCTTCCATGGAAATAGTGATCAATACGGATCCACTGCATCTCACGGCTGCGCCGGACCTGGTCTTTACCCACGACCGGAATATTATTTTCGGCCTGGCAGGCCACGACGCAGGCATTGCACCCGATGCAGCTATTCAGATTAATGGCCATCCCCCAGGCGTACCCGGTGTCCTTAATCTCGGGATACAGTGTCGAGTCGGGCGGAGGAGGGGGATCCATTGCCTGCGCGAAGCGGGGATTCTTCCGGTACTCTTCAAGCGTCCCGACCCGAACAAAATCCCTTCCTTCCATGCTGTGATGAATGTTGGTCACCGCCAGGGCTGATTGCTCTCCGGTACTTTGTATTTCCACGCCGGACCCGATCCAGGGATGCCCTGAGGTCCGGAGTGGATAGGCGTTGAAACCGGTCCCTGTGCCGATGTGGCCTGCGAGCGGACTGCCATATCCGAAATGCACCGTGACCGAATCATCCGCATGGCCCGGCATAATCCACGCCGGGGCTTTTACCTCGTGCCCTCCAAAACGCAGGCCCACCACATCCTCATTGTGAATGCCGAGACGATCCGCCGTGGCGGGACTGATCCACACCGCATTCTCCCAGGTGAGCTTGCTCATCGGCTTGGGCAACTCCTGAAGCCACCCGTTGTTTACAAACCGGCCATCCCAGATGGTGGGGTCAGGCCGAAAAACAATCTCCAGAGACCGGGGAGCCGCGGCCTGCACAATTGTCGTTGGGGTGATGTGTGAGGGCTCCGAAGAGGTGGCGGATCCAAGTCCCTTCTTGACGCTCACCGGTCTTGGATTCAGTGCGGTCCCATCGATGAAACCGTTATAAAGCGCGACCTCCCAGAATTCTTTAAAGCTCTTTGAACTCAGCCCCGCATTCTTCTGGCCGTGATTCTTCCAATAGTCCTGCACAATCTCGTAGCCGGATCTTGTGGAATGACCCTGGAGCGCGGCGAGCACCTCATGGGCCGACTGGCCCGCGTACAACGGAGCAATGAGCGGCTGGATGATGGAGATCGTTCCGTCATAAGCGCGAACGTCACTCCACGCTTCCAGGTAATGTGTCTCGGGGATGTGCCAGTGGCACAGTTGTGAAGTTTGGTCTTCGTAGAGCCCCAGATGGACTGCAAGCTTGATCTTCCCAAGGGCCTCGCCAAACGGCACATCCACGGGGGCGTTGAAAACCGGATCTCCTCCCAGGATGAAGAGCGACTCCACCTGGCCGGATTTCATATCAGACACCAGCGCCTGGAGGGATTGCATCTGGTCGATGGAATTAGCTTCCACGGGATCCGTGTAAACCACAGTCTTACCGACATTGCCTAACACTTCGTTCATGGCATGGCAAAGGGCGTGAACAATGGGGGGCTGCTGCTCACCTGCCAAGACCACACACGAACCGCGGTGCCTTTGAAGATCACGCGCGACGGCATTTATCCATTTGCTTTCGGCTGCGCTCAAAGGTCCCGGGCTTTCAGGTCCGGATGCGGCCCCCAGGAATCTTGCCAGGGCCCGTGCCAGCCCCTCGATCTCAGTGGACCGCATGCGAAGGCGATGGTCTGCCATCGCGCCGGTCACGGTGGGGGCGCTTTCGGCAACGTACAACCGGTTCATTCGGGTCTCCGCTGCCTCCATGCGACGCCGTCCTGTGAAGTCACGGGCATAGCGGACACAAGCGGCCCCCGCGAAAAGAAAGTCGGATTCCAGAGAAAGGATGACATCGGCCTGGTCGAACCGGTATAAGGTCTCCACCATTTCACCGAAGGCGAGGCGTGCCCCGGCCTTCAGGTTGTCGCGCCCGACGGGCTCATATTGATGCCATTTGGCCCGGGGAAACTCCGCCAGCAGTTCCTGAAGCTGGGAGGCAAGCGTGGGCGAAGTGACCGTCTCGGTGAGGAGGCGCAGCCCGGCACCTTTGGTCATCTGCTGTTCGGCCCGGACCTCATTCACAGCCCCGATGAACTCGATCCTGGTGTTAATGTTCCCGAGGCGAGACACCGTTTGCGATCGATCCGGATCGTAAAGCGACAGGATGGACGCCTGTGCGAACGCGTCGGTGGCGCCGAGACTGGCGGGGTGTTGTGGATTCCCTTCGATTTTCGTGGGTCGCCCAAGGTGACTTTCCACCAGCAAGCCCTTTCCGAAGCCCCCGAGGGGCATGGCGGTCGCAAAGAACAGGGGCTTGCCCGGCACGACTTCCTCCGGTTGTCGGACATACGGCAGGATTTTCTCCGTCGGCATGTGGGCACAGCCCGCCAGGCCCGCCAGCGCCAGCGAGGCCCCCATGAGCTTCAGGGCCTGACGACGGTCGAGGCCTTCCCCGAGCAAGCCGGATTGCCGTGGAAATTCATTCCTGAGAAACTCCAGGAACTGCTCGGTCCCGGCAAGCTCGTCCAGGCTTCGCCAGTACTCCCGGCCTCGAGTTTTCTCGAGACGAGCCCGAATGGAAGCGGGGTCAAGACCCTGTCTGGAGCTGCCTTTTTCGTTTATCGATGACATGTCGTGCAATCCGTCAGCTTTTGAATCTTGTATTCCTTTACCAGCTTCTCGCCTAATGCCAGTTGATCGCCCGGCGGCACGTAATCCATTTTGAAAACATCCTCCCGGGGTCGGACATAGCGTTCCACATTGCGATGACAGTCGAGGCACCATTGCATCTGCATCGGATTCTCTCGATAAGTGAGCGGCATGCGGTCGACGCGTCCATGACAAGTTGAACAGCCGATGCCTTTGTTGAGATGGATACTGTGATTGAAGTAGGCGTAGCCGGGAAGCTGGTAAACCCGTGTCCATTCCAGCGAGGTGTTGTTACGGTAACTCGCCCGCACTGGTTCAAGCATGGGGCTGTCAGACCATATTTGAGAATGACAGGTCATGCAGGTTTCGGTCGGAGGGATTCCTGCAAACGAGGACTCCTCCACCGAAGTGTGGCAAAAACGGCAATCCAGTCCCAGGCCGCTGACATGGTGTTTGTGGCTGAAAGGGACGGGCTGCTGGCGGGCGACGTTGACTTCTGTAAAATAAGGGGAACTATAAATGATGTACGCTGCCCAGACGAGGCCGGCAAGGATAAAAAGGGCCCCATAAATGGTCAGCCTCGAAAGGATGTTCGTGCTGCGATGAAATATCTGCGCCATCGCCAGGACTCTGCGGGTGTGGATGAAGACGCATTCGCTCGCCGGCAGAACAGCACCAGGCGAGCAGGACGCACCTGGGCGGAAAATAGCGCTCCGCTTCGGGCATTGCGAGATTCTCACCGGGCGTGACACCCGTTGAGAATTGACAACCCTTGTTGCCAAGTTTTTTAGAACAGAGACGGAAGTATATTAATGTCCGGGGGCTGAGTCAACTATTTTTCCCCTGTATATCGTATTACGATATATCAATTACCCACGGCGGCCCGCAGCCCTTTTCGATTCGCCGGGCGGAGCTCCGGGCCGGAAGAGAGCGGGGCATTCAAACTGGATATGCAGGGGGGGTCAGCGGGGTACGAAAGTGGGTGCGAGTTCGCCCTTCATAATTTTGATCCCGACCGGAAGATGTTTGTCCCCGCCAGGATCACATCCATGAATCCAATGCCCAAACCCAGGACTTGAGGCCTCAGGGTGGCGAAGAGATTTTCTTGGGGGACATGGAGGGCGTCCAAGGTGAAAAGAGGAACGCCGTAGATGAGGAGGGGAAGCAGGTAGACCCGGAAGGGTCACTTCTCTCCCCTGCGAAGGGAAATTAAAGCGACAAGGATCTCGACACACGACAAGCGGGTGTTGACCAGGATTCCTGCTCAAAGATGACGGCCCACTCGAGTTCCGGGATCCGGATGTCTGCGGTCGATGGCGATCGACGCTGCGAGGATCAAGGTTGCGCCGATCGCCGAAATCACAGACCCCCAGCCAAGGGTTTTATCGTCGACACCCATTCCGCCAAGGCCCAACGGTTCACATGCCGACAGAGGCTACCAGGAACGATGCCCGCCGCCGCCCCCCCCTCCACCATGCCTTCCGCCCCGACCGCCTCCACCGCCTCGGCCACCGTATCCACCGCCTCCACCCCCGGGTCTTCCACCCCCACCAGGGCGCCGCTCAAACGAGGGACGCGGGCGGGCCTCATTCACGCTCAGTGCCCGGCCTTTCAGATCGGAGCCATTCAGAGCGGTGATTGCAGCCTGGGCCTCAGCCTGATTAGGCATTTCCACGAAACCAAATCCTCTCGGTTCGCCACTGAACTTGTCCCGGATGATGTTGACAGCTTCGATCTGCCCGAAAGACTGGAAAGCAGTTCGTATATCCTCCTCACTGGCGTCTCGAGATAAATTACCCACGTAAATGTTCACAATGATCTCCTTATTGGTTTGGCCGTACTGCTTGAGTTAGGTTCAATTGTGGAACGCAACGCTACGGAATCCCTCATCATTCAGGCCCTTCCGCAACGGATCGCAATCTTCGAATGAGTGGATCGAAGCGCTTACGTGGGTTGTACTAGCGGCTCGGAGAATACATGAACCCAGAAGGCACGCCGATACCAGGGAAAACGAAACTCAGGACATATTCAGATGTCTAAATCCTCGCGATTGATGGCCCCCGGCACAACGGAATTCCATGTGTCGGAAACCAATTGTCATTCTCCGGCGATGCAAGCCCGCGTTCGGTCAGCCCTCAGGCCACAGTATTGTCCGATGAAGGTAGCGTCGCCCCCAGGGGGAGACGATCAAAAACAGTATACGCTACATGGGGATTACAAGCCAATGATTTTAGCTGGAGTTGAGGGACTCAAACGTGGGAGGGCGGAGGATTCGGCATGCAGCGGAATGAGCTGTCCGGCTGACATGAGGAAGCGGGCTGCGGAGTACCGATGAGAGAAATTATGAGAGCCCCGCTGGCGGGGTGAAAGAATCGCCATACCTTCGAAGGGTCGCGTCCTCCCATTTCCCAAGGTAATGGATGCGGCATCAGGTGAATGAGCAGAGTCGTGAATCAGCCCCGATCCGAGGAGATGTCCGGGCGCGTCTGGATTTATTCAGCCGCCGAAAAATGGAAAGAAGCCAAACCATTTTTCTTTCGGCCCTCCGGGCCTAAGCGGTTAACCGATGGGGCGCCGACGCCAAAGCAGAACGCCCAGCGCAATCCACCCCGCCAGGACCACATACTCATAGCGGCGGAAGCTTCCGGGAATAGCCGGGAGCACCTTCATGAGAATCAGCATCGCGGCCACGACGATTCCCGCGTATCCGATCATTCGTCCTCGATATGAGGGTGCTCCACCCGCTCCCCTGAGAAAGGCAAGGCAGGTCGCAAACCACCCCACGGCCGACGTGAGCGATCCCACTTCGGAGATGGGGACAAGGACTGCTTGTCCGAGAAAGGAGGCGATCGCCGTCAGGCAGCCCACAAAGACGATTGAGACGGCAGGCGTGCGGAACCGCTCGTGCACCCGGCTCAACTGCTCGTCGAGCAGGGACCGGCGTCCCAAGGCGAAGAGCAGCCGGGTCGAGGTCAGAAAGTTCCCATTGAAGACCTTGAGCAGAGAAAGCAATACGCCGAACATGATCAACTGCACCAGGAAGCGCGATCCGAAGGCACGCTCAAAGGCCACCGCCGTCGCAAATCGCTCCTTCGTCAAGCTCATCCAGGGTTGGACCATGGACACCACGGCAATGACTCCGACATAAAAGACAATCCCTGCACCCAGGGCCAGAAAGATGACCCGCAGGAAGTGCTTTGATTTGAAATCGACGGCCGCCTCCTCAGAGGCCTTGGGTGCGGATTCAAAACCGGTCATGAAGTACGGAACAATTTGAAGGACCATCAAAGTGGAAATCAATCCGCCCGCCATCCCGCGGCTATCCGCAAATGGAGGAAGGAAATTGTGAGTGCTCCCCCGCGACCATCCCAGGACCGAAAAGATGGCAAAAATCGCAAGCAGTCCGAAGGTGGTTACATTCTGAAACGCAGCGCTCACTTGAACTCCCCGGTAATTCACCAGGGTGATGATTGCGGTGAGAACAAGCCCAGCGACCAGGTGGGGGAGGAAGACGGGGTATCCCCCCACGCGATACAACTCCATGGCATTCATCGAGGGGAAGACATAAGAGGCCACACGCCCGACCGCGACCGCTTCGTACGGGCACACAATCAAGTAAGCCAGGGTCATCGCCCAGCCGGTGGAAAAACTCACCCAGCGGGGGAAAACAGCACCGGTATAGGCAATTTCACTGCCGGCATCAGGCATGCGTTCCGTGAGTCGCCCATAGACGTACCCGATCGGAACAAGGGCCAGCCCGCCGATCAGAAATCCCAACATCGCCCCTACCGCTCCCCCGCGCGCCAACCAGTCATCGATGACTACCATCCAGCCCACACCCACCATTGATCCGAAAGCGAGAGTGAAGTACTCCTTTGCGTGCAGCGCATGCCGGAGCGTGGGGTTCTTATTTTCTATCGGGTGGACGGTCATCCGATTCATACACCTCACCGCCGAGGCGCCAAGGCCGCGAAGACTTCTGAGGGTTTAAGCCTGCCACCCTCAGCGTCCTTGGCGGCCCTCTGGCGTCTCTGCGTTGGCATTTAGGTTTTCAGTCTTCTTCCACCCTCTCCTCCGGGGAGAGTGTTCTTTTGCTCTAGAAGAAGACTATGACATGATAGAGACTGGAGTGGGTTCCTAATCTGAATCTTTGAGCACCAGGGCATTCTTGAAATCTTCCACCACGAAGTGACTTCCTCTCCTGCAGATGCGGTGTCCTTCGATTCTCAATTTTGCCATCTGACCTTTTGTTCCTCCAGGATATTTCCCGTTGATCGCGCCCCCTGCCTTCAACGTCCGCCAGTAAGGAGTGATCCTCCTCTTCCCCATAGTGGCGGACTCTTCCGCAGCGTGAGCGGCAATCCAGGCAAAGATGCCGGTCGTTATCGGGCACCCGATGGTGGCACCGTGTTTGCGGGCGAGGGCGGCGCGAATCTCATTGATCGTGATCAGCTTGCCGCGAGGAACTTTTCTCATGAGTTCGTTGACCTCATACGGTGCCGGAACCACAAGTGTGCCGATTCCCCACGTCTTGCGCATCTTCTCCGGGATGGCAACCACCTTCGGCAGGTCCTTACTGTTGGCAAGCTTTTCCGCCCAAGTTTTTCTCGGTTTCATAACAAATCTCCTTGGTGAGTGATTCGTGAAGAATCCACGCCATCAAAGATAAAAACGAGCCCATCTCGATCGAAAAAAAGAAGGACCCCGCTTGGACGTAGAAGACAAAGAAGAATTCTCCCAGCGGAAGCCGGGGGATCCTTCGATTACCGCCTACATGGAAAATCCTCCCCAAGTGAAGTCCCCCCATCCCGCAACGCGGGATCGGGGGGATGGTTTGTGCGTGGTTGGGCCTCTTCTTCTAGCCTGGAATGGAAAGATCCCCCAGCTTCCGCTGGGGGGATTCTTCCTCAAGGACATTTATGACGCCTGCACCATGATCAATTCTTGAAAAGAATACCAAGGCCGCTAGTGATCTATTACTTTCCTCGAAATAACCTCTTGTGGAACTCTATTTCAAGATCTTATCGTCTGTTTGACCCAAACACCCTGCGAATGCGCCATACTCTAAGAACAGCGATAGTCAACTACGCAGGTCAGTTCACCGAACCATCCTCATCGTTCACTTGTCTGACCAGCCCCTTTACTGCTTCGGCTTCCCTACGGACTGCGCAAGGACGATTCTCTGTTCCGGTCTGAGCTTCATGACCTTTGCCAGCGTCGGACGATCGACCGAGCCCCGGACCACGGTCGCCAACCCTTCCGAAGCACAGAACAAATACACGTTCTGGCTGATGAATCCGGCATCGGCGCCTGTATAAAGGTCTCGATCCTCTGAAGACGCACGGTTCGTCCGGGCAAGATCCGAGACATAAATGAGATTTACCGGGGCCTCCTTGACAAACGACTGGCTGCCGGTCAATGCCCGCACATCTTCCTTCACAATCGGCTTCAACAGGTTGGCTTTGGCGTCGTAGAGGAAAAGGCCATCCGCAGTGGCCACATAGAGATCGATCTCCTGCCAATTCATCGCTGACGGTGCTGTCCGTCCCCCGATCTCAGGCCGATTAATGCCGAAGGCTGCCCAGAGCAAGTTCGAAAGCACCTGAGCGGGTAATTTCTCAGTGCTGAACTCCCGTGTCGTGTGTCGTTCCTTAAGAACTTGCATGAGCGCGCGGCCGCCGTCCAACTGGGGCTTCGGCAGTTCAATGGGCTTGAGTTCCTGGGCCAGGGGCAGGGAGGACGAAAGCACCAATGCAATCCAAGCCACCCCTGTTAAGATCGAAGATTTAATTTTCATGAGGGCCTCCTTTGGAATTTCATGGATCAACCTGACGAATTCCTCTCCACGATGAGTGTTCCCGATTAATTTCAAAAGGACGACGAAGCTGCAGTGTCGATATCGACAACAATCAATGTCAGGTCATCGTCCAATGTCTCCCCGGACCGCTTGCCTGACCATTGGAAGAGCTGTTCAAGTAGGGCATCTGCGAAGCGCCCGGGCGAGCGGTGTTCCTGGGCTTCAAGGAACTGTTTCAGACGCTCTTCTCCAAAAAATTCACCGGAGGGGTTTGTGGTCTCCGGGATTCCATCCGTGTAGAGCACAATTCGATCGCCGGGTCCAATGTCCAACTCGGCATTCACATAGTGCGCCTCCGGAAACTGTCCCATGATGAGACCATTTTCTGAAAACTCGTAGATTTTATTCTCCGACCTCTTCAACAACAAGGGGGAGGGGTGACCGGCGCCGGCATAAACGAATTTTCGGTTCCCCATATCCAGGAGCAGGTAACCCGCAGTGATAAACTCGCGCTCGAACTTCCCGCAGAAGACCTGATTCATCCCCGTGAGCACGGCGGCTGGGTCTAAGGCCACAGGAGCCTGTGAAGCAAACGATACCTTGACCATGGAGGCGATCAATGCTGCGGGCACCCCGTGTCCCGACACGTCAGCCACTAGGATCCCCATTCCCTTCCCGTCCGGAACCAGAAAATCGTAAAAATCGCCGGCCACGGCGGCCATGGGAAGATAGCGGGCGGCCAGGTTGAGGCCCAACACCTCAGGCATGTGTTGCGGCAAGATGGAGGCCTGAATGCGCCGCGCGGTGATCATCTCCTGCTCAATGGCGAGGAGTTGCTTTTCGTTCGTGAAGAATCGATGGGCCACCGCATAGCCGAGAAAACCAATGAAGATCAGGAGGCCGATCGGCTCTGCGGTCCAGCGCCACGGCAGAAGGCCCCTTTGGACAAGATTTGCATTCAAAATGAAAATCATAAAAATCGTCACACCTGCCCAAAATACCTTCAGCTCTCCGGCCAGCCGGGGAAGCATGTGGAAAAGGTTTCCGAAGATCACAACGATTATCAAGATGACGAGGGAGCTGTTCCATCCGCCAGCCTCCCATGGATTGTGTCGAAAGCCGCTGAGGGGAATGGCCACGGCCGCATAGAGCGCTTGCAGCTGCCACAGTCGACGAATGGACGACTTCCAGCCCCGTCCCATAAACTGCTCCAGGAACACCACAAACGGAACCGGAATGAAATAAGTAATGAACGCGGTTGTATAAACCCACAAGATGGGCGGGACATCAAAAAGAAGCGATGTCGTCCCGGAACTCGAAAACAAGCGCACCCCATAAAGCACACCGCACAGGCCAAACGAGACGAGCGAAAGATCCTTGAATCTCCGCCTCAATCCGGCCAGGATCAACACGGCGACGCCCACTGATGCGAACAGCACCGCAAGCACGACCTGGCCCAGATCCGCACGCAACTGGGCCCTCAGTTGAATCGGGGTCGAAGACTGTAAGAAGAAGCCAAATAAGAGGATAGAAAAGAGTGACATCATTGCAGAAAGGCGGTTAAGGAGCAGGTTAATTGGAGGTCATTTCATAAGCCTTGATGGGTCGGGCACAGTGCTACACAATCCGGGTCTTTTGCAGGCGCTGCCTCCAGTGTGTGTCCCCAGGGCTTCATGGTTAACGTCGCTTCTTGAAGAAATCGGCCACACCGACAGTAAACCCTGCCAGTGCCCCCACCCGCGGCGAACCGCGGGTGAAGCCCGTTCGAATGCCCGCATCTAAAATAAGGCGCCGGTTCACCTGGTAAGCAATCACGCCCAGTCCAAATACTGCGCCCGACTGAATGTCGTTTCGGCTGAAGCCACTGACCTCAGCTCCCAGGCTGAATTTCTGAGTAACGTTGTAGGTGGCGGCCAAGGCCGCTTGTCCACTGGAGGCCAAGCCGCCGCTCCCTTGCCTCCCGGCCAGCAGGTAAATTGCATTAAAGTCGACGGTGGTCTTCCCGATCTTCTTACTGATAAACCCGATGAAGTTATGGTCGACCTGTCCCGTCCCCAGTCCCTTGGCACTACTGGCGGTCGGCAATTTGATGTAGTACGCGAAGGCGACACCAGGACGCGAATGGGATTCATGCTCTACAACGCCCTGAATGCCGATCTGGGTGTCCCCCAGGCTCGTCATCCTGACACCATCAGAAGTAACCAGAGAAATCACATTATCACTGTCGAACTCCAACAGGATTCTCCGGCTGGCCGCGAACCGTATCGCCATTGGCGTATCCAGTTCACTGCGTACCCCGCGGGCATGGAAATTAGCGTTATAGCCAAATTCCAATTGCAGCACACCGGGTCGCTGAAACTCGGCCGGATTCGAAACCGACGGCCGTGCCGGCACGATGAAGTCCGGTTCTTCCCCTGTGTCGTCCTGGGTATTGCCTGTGTTCCCGGATGTCTGATCAGGTCTGCCTGGGGCCTGAGGTTCAGGGTTCTGACCTAATCCCCGAGCCGGCGTTAGTGACGCCAAAACCAAAACCGCTATGCAGAAAACATGTCGGGAAATGATAAAAGCGCAAAAGCTATAAATAGCGTCATAAGAGAAGATGCTGGATTCTGCGAGGCTGGGGCGTGCACTGCGGCGGACGCCCCTACGGGAAATCATGCAAGCTCCGGACATAGGTTCAAAGCCGTTTGTATGAGTCAACCGCCGCCATATGAACAAAGGCTGAAGAAACACCTATTACAGACATTGACAGTGTGGTGAATCTGCTCCCAGTTACTTCACAAATTCTCCGCTCAGTGCCTTCTTTGTGGCCGCCAGAAGCGCCTCGGGACCCACGGGTGCACCGGTGGCTTTTCGCATCCAGAGATCAGGAGCAACGCTTCCGATGGTTGCCATCCGCTCAAACTCTACTCCGAGATTTCCTGCCCTCTCTATCTGCTCTTCGATCTGGAACGAGATCATATGTCCCATTGGGTAATCAGGAAGATAGAGGAAGGAATCAATCATGTGTGAATACACACCGAGCAAGACCACGTCGCTCTTCTTAAAAATCGGGGCGTAATAGAGATTCCAGATGTCCTTGGCAATCTGCACCGTGGCTTGCTTCAATTCCTCCGGGGTGGCCTGGGGATGGTCGTACATCCAGTGCCAAACGGCCATGTCGACCAGCGCGACGCCGGCGATCTCATATGTTCCCCAGAAATCATCCAACGTCTTCATTGCCTGACTCTTTGTGTCGGGCCTGGCCAGTCCCAGCAGCTCCAGATCATGTCCCTGGAACACAAAAGCCAGTGCCTCCGTGAAGGCGGTATTCGGCACGCCCTGGAGCAGGTAATGGTCGATATTGTTCATGGAGAAGGTCTGTTCAATATTGTGGCCCATCTCATGAACCGCGATGTTGTAGCCCTTATAATTCATCCCGGTTTTCTCAACCCGGGTGCGCAAGTGCGCCTTTTCTGAGCGCATCCCAGCGCCCATCGCGTGGCCTGACCCGCGTGCCGGATCAACGATGATATTATTCGCCAGATACCCGGCCCGATCTCTCGAAAAACCAAGCTTCAAGAGGAGGTTTGGGATGTCCTTCTGGTAAGCCTCAGCACTGGGATATTTCCGCGCCACGATTTCGTCCAGCTGCGGTTCCGTGTAAGCGCCTCGTGGCCGGAAACCGTTGTACCAGATGTCAAAGGGTTCCAGCGGCCGGCCGAGCCGGGATTCGATGAGTTTTGCCGCCTGAGCCACCAGGGACGATGAAACCACCTGCTCCAGCATGGCCTTTACGCGGACCTCGGGGATTTCCCGGTTTTCGTCGAAGCGCCGTGCAATCAAGGTGGGCGCGGTCGGAGAATACGGATCGACTTTGCGGGAGGCCTGAAACGTCAACAGCAACTTGGCATATCGGGTGTTGGGTTCCGGGGCGTTGAAGGAGGCCTCCGATTCGGCCCGAGATTTTCCATCCACCGGTGTCACCACATTGGAGGAAGGATTCCAGTCCACGTCGGGATTGTTGACGGCAATCCCCGGGATCGTTTGGGTCACGATCCGTTCCATGACCTGTTGAATCATCCTCTGCTTGGCAAGGCCCGACTTTGCATCGCTGTAATCAGCCTTGATTTCGTCGCGCAGGTTCCAGTGAGAGAGAAGGCGAAGGTCGGGGGGAAAGAGGCGGGCACCCTCCCTATCGATGAGATGTCCCACCCAGATGTTGTACTCTGAGACATAGCGCCCGGCCTCGGCCTCAGCTTGCGCAAGCGCCAGATTGACGTCTGCCGGAACTCGTTTTGAAAACCTCTGGGCGAGGCGGGCTTCCGCCCATTGCCGCCGTGACCAGTGCTCGCCCTCACGAAGGCGCTGGTCGAGCGTCGTCAAGGGAAAATTGAGCAACACCATAAAGGCGAGCTTGTTTTGAAAAAAGTCGTCGGCCAGGTGTGCCGAGGGATCGTAGCCCCCAAAGACCTGATCGAAGGGAAAGAGCACTCCCACGTCCAGATCGGTGGGCGTACGAAACTCCCGGTTGATCTCGTGCATGTGTCCATCGATCTGTTCCAGGTTATGCTCGAAGCGATCGAACATGGCGTCGCGAGCGGGCACATCGACCGCAAAATTCGACCGGACAAATTCCTCAAACGCAGCCGCGTCTCCGTCCCCGGCACGCCAGAAATCAGACACCTGCTGCAGGCCGCGCTGGAGCCGCTCGCGCTGTCCGTCTCCATACTTTCCCATCAGTTCTTTCTCAAGCTTTGAAATCGAATTCTTCATCCAGGGCTCCTGCGGGGCGAACTGGCCGGTCGTTCCGCTCATCGAATTTTGATTGGATAGATTCCGGGAGTAGAGATACCAGGGCGCAACGATGAGTGCCAGAATAGCCGCACATAAAATGAAACCTGTGTGAGCGCGCATAATGAACCCTCCGAAGTTCAATGAACGCATGGTGAAAATCCTGTGAACGTGCGTGACAATATCGGAGCTCAGGCTGGACCCACACTTCTCATTCTTTTTGGGTCGAAACCGGAAAATCTCCTCACTCCTCTTTTGGGCACTTCATCACCGTTTGCCGCTTCGACGGAATGCCCCGGAGTCGGGAGGAATAAATCAAGACTATCCTATAGGTTTCCCGTTGTAAAATGTTAACTTTTAGGCTCCGGATGCCTGCGATCATTCCTTTTCCGCCCCGGTAAGAATACCCGCTCAAGGAGGCGTCTCTTGAACACCCTGGTCATGAAATTTGGAGGGACTTCAGTCGGCAACGCCGACGCCATACGCCATGTCGCCCGCATCGTCCACGCCGCGCAGGCCGATTGGCCGCAGGTGGTGGTCGTTGTCTCGGCCATGGGCGGGGTGACCGATATGCTCCTCAAGGGCGCTCACACGGCCGCCGAAGGCGATGGGGAGACGTTTAGGGTGCTGGCCGGAGAGTTGCGGGGAAAACATTATGACACTCTCAATAATCTCGCGAAGGATCTGAGTTCTCCGGTCCGCTGGGACGAGGTTCGCGTGTGGATTGCTTCTCTTGTCGATGAATTCGAAACACTCTGTCATGCTGTTTATGTCCTCGGAGAAGCCTCCGCCCGCGCCCTCGATGCGATCTCCTCGCTGGGCGAGCGGATGAGTATTCAACTGGTGGCGCCCTATCTGCGGGAGGCGGGGATCCCTGCTGAACCAATCGAAGCAACCGAACTGATCGTAACGGACAAGAACTTCCAATCCGCGAATCCAATCTCCGAACTTACGCGATCACGCACCCAGGCCCGTTTATTCCCGCTCCTTGAAAACGGGATCGTCCCTGTGGTGACGGGTTTCATCGGGGCGACAGCGCTGGGCGTCGTCACAACGCTCGGACGCGGCGGTAGCGATTTCAGCGCGGCGTTGTTGGGGGTGGCGCTCGATGCCCGTGAAGTGTGGATTTGGACGGATGTCGACGGGGTGATGACTGCTGATCCACGGATCGTTGCCGCCGCGAAGACACTGCCCGAAATCACCTTCCGTGAGATTTCCGAGCTCGCTTACTATGGCGCCAAGGTCCTTCATCCCAAGACGATCCGGCCGGTGGTCGAACGCGACATTGCCTTGTGGGTGAAAAACACCTTCAATCCCTCGAACCCAGGCACCCGCGTCGTCTCCGACGACACGGCGCCACACGGCACCATTCGCGCCGTGACGGCAATCCGGGGGCAGACGATGCTGAACGTCGAGGGACGGGGCATGCTCGGCGTGCCCGGTGTCGCCGCCCGTACCTTCAGCGCCGTCGCCCGCACCCACACCAGCGTTTCCCTCATCACGCAGGCATCGTCAGAACAGAGCATCTGCTTCATCGTCCCCTCGCGCGCCGGCCCCCTGGTCATGGACGCCCTCAACGACGAGTTTCGCCGCGAGCTGGAACAGCAGAATATTGATCGAATCTGGGCGATGGAAAACGTGGTCATCATCACGGTGGTCGGGGCGGGGATGCGCCACACCCCGGGCATAGCAGGTCAGATTTTCAGTTCGCTGGGAAAGGATCGAATCAACGTCGTGGCCATTGCCCAGGGATCCTCGGAATGCAGCGTCAGCATGATTGTAGATGCCCCGGATGCCGAGAAAGCGGTCCGGGAAATTCACAAGCTGATCGAGATGCGGGAAGGGTGATTGGAAGGCAGGATCTACCGCGGAGACCCAGAACGGCAGGGCCACCCGATCGTGAAGCACTTCGTCTGCGTCCACTGCGCCTCAGCGGTTTAGCCCGTTCTTCTTACTTCTTCATTAACTCCAGGACTGCGGCCGTCATGGCTTTGACTCCGGTCCGAATGGTGGGTTCGGGTAAGGGTGCGAAAAGACTGGAGTGGAGTGAAGGGAGCGGCCTGCCGGTTTGCCTGCTCTGAGCGACTCTTTCAGGATCAACGGCACCCAACGTAAACATGCAGGTGGGAATCTGACGGCCTTCCAGCCCAAAGCGTCCGAAATCCTCACTCGCCATGATGGGAGTTAACTTCACCACGTTCTCCGAACCCAGGGTTTTTCTGAACGTCTCCGCCAATCGCTCCGTCAAAGCAGGATCGTTGTACGTCGCCGGGGTCACTTCCGTCCCGCTGACCTTTACCTCGGGGGCCCGGTCTTCCGGGATTCCCGCCGCAGCCGCGATTCCCTTCGTGATGCGTTCTATGGAAGCGAGGATGTGCTGACGCACCTCTTCTTTGTAGGTACGGATAGTCAACTGCAGGCGAACTTCATCGGGGATGATGTTGTGTTTTGTTCCCCCATGGATCGAACCGATCGTGACGACGGCGGGATCGAAAGGCGAATCCTCGCGGCTGACAATCGTCTGGAGGGCCAGGACGACCTGGGCCGCCACGACAATTGGATCTTTCGTAGTTTCAGGCGCCGACCCATGTCCACCAAGGCCATGAATAGTAATGTCCACTGACGTCGAACTGGCCAGCGCGTACCCGGGAGTATAACCCACCTTTCCCGCCTCTAAATTCCCCGAGTCGTGAAGGGCCACCGCATAGTCGGGCCTGGAAAACCGGGAATATAGCCCGTCATTGAGCATGGCCAAGGCGCCATCGATGGCCTCTTCAGCCGGCTGTCCAATCAGGATCAGCGTTCCGTGCCATTGATCCTTGAGCTCCGCCAGCATTTTGGCGGTTCCCAGAAGCGAAGTCATGTGGATGTCATGCCCGCAGGCGTGCATGACGTTGACGTCCTGACCCGCATCGTTCTTGGTCTTCACTTTGCTCGCGTAGGGCAGGCCGGTCTTTTCCTCGACGGGAAGGGCGTCCAACTCCGTCCGCACGAGGACCGTAGGACCGGGGCCGTTTTTCATGACGGCGACCACCCCATACCCGACCCGATCCGGGCTGTTGTACTTCCCCACATGGTCGGTGACCGTGTAGCCAAACGACTTCAACTCGCTGGCCACGAGTGCCGAGGTCTTTTCTTCATGGTGAGAAAGCTCAGGAGATTCGTGAAGCGTTTTGTACGTGGCGACGAGTGACGCCATGTTGCGGTCAATCAGGGAATCGAGCGATGCTTGGGCCTGGAGCCCACTCGTGGTGAGCAATCCGCAAAACAAAGTGCACACAAAGAGTTTGAACTTCATTGACGACTCCTCAAGCGAAGGGTGGAATTCAACGGTTCCTGCAAGTTCGAATTCAGGCCAATTCAACTCGCTCATTGGAGAGACGTGTTCGAGAACACTGGCACCAGGGTTCACAAATGGCAACAATGTAAGGAGAATCAGCCAGCTGTTTCATTCTGAACATCAAGCGGTTGCTATCTGCCGGGTCTTAATGTGGATGATAGAAAATAGTAAAGGGTGACAGCATCTCACGAATTGGCACGCTTTGGTAGCCGTGATCCCGTTTATTGGGATCGCGGGCTTTTCCCTGCCGGTCGCCAAAGCCCGTGATCCCTCAAGGCGGGATCCCGGCGACCAGAACTTGTGCAACTCAACATTCAGGGGACGACGGGTGTCACTCGATTTGGCCATCATCAATAATGTCGAGTCTTCAACCTCTGCCGAATAAGCCATGCATAGATCACGACATTCACGACTACCACCAGCAGGCCTAAGGTAATCTGCAAGGATCGCGTCAGCTTGTCGGGATAGAGAATCGGCAAAAGGTAGTGCTCGACAAAATCCCCCGCGTAGGGAGTTCCCCCGCCTCTTTCAAGAAGCCAGTCTTCAAGCCAGGTGAGCGGGCACATCCAGTCCGCAAACTCGATGAGCGCCGCCCACAGCATTGCGGGCACATGCAACCATGCCCAGCGCTTCCGTTTCAGGACGAGGACTCCACCCAGCACCGCAAAGATGGCGAAAGCAAAATGCACGACGACAACAACGTCGGCACAGGCCCGAAAGAACATTGTTTGGCATCTCAGCCTATCGATATCCTCTGTAAGACGGAGCTGTCTTTCTGGTTCTATTTGGAAACCGGGGTCGAAAGCATATAGACCGCGAAGGACGCCAGCCAGTGCTCCCCGGCATAATCACCGCTGGCCACGTGAGCGAGCGCATCGTGGGCGTGGCGGTTCGCCGACTCCGACAGAATCCTGCGAGCCGGGTCCGTCAACGGCAAGGCGGAAGCAATGCTCCGCATGCACCACGCCCGGCTGAGATTGAGTCCATCCAGGTGAACGAGCTTGGGATCCGTGCGATCCGTGACCATGGCCGGGTTCAGCAACCCCTTAGGTTCCTCCCGCGCAACCCCGGGCAGGAATCGATGGAACCACTCTTGAAACTCGGCCGGTTTCATGACTCGCCGCATCAGATCCGCTTCCATTAAAGCAGGCGAAAAGAAGTCTTCGCCCCCCGGCTCCCACGCCGCGGGATAATTCACATCCGCCCCGAAGTAGGTCCGGCTTCGCTCTGCAATCATCTCTTCCAGCTTACGGTCGCTCTTTTCCTTCGCGTAATCCATGGCGAACGCCAATCCGAACGCGGTGTTGGGATGAACGCCCGTGCGAATCGGATATGTCTGCTTGGGCAGAAAGCTGATGTATCGCTTTGCCAGGGCCTCTGCAAGAGGATGCAGGTTCCTAGACCACTGTTTCCCGTCCGGATCATCCCATTGGTGAAGCTCTTCAGCCAGTTTCAGCAGCCATGCCCATCCATAGGTCCGCTCAAACGATTGCCGATTGGGCTGGTCAAGATAGGCCGTCTCCACCGATAAGTTTTCCGCATTGAGGTTCTGATTCAATGCCGTCCGAATCTCCTTCGCCTCTGGCAACTTCGGAAAAATCCGAAGCAGGTGGACGAGCATCCAGTGTCCATGCACCGAGGAGTGCCAGTCAAAGCATCCATAGAACGCCGGATGAAGCGCGCGCGGGTTCCGTACTTCGGAAGTGTCATTGATGACATGATCCGGCTTGTTGGGATACTCCTTGGTCACGCACTTGAGGGCGAGCTGGGCAAAATGAGAGGCCTCGGCCGGGCTGAGCGACAGGGAAACGTCCTTTGTACCTGGGTTCGTTGTTTGGGTCATGGCATGGGCAGGGCCGAGCAGAAATAAGATCAGAGTCCACAACATTAGTGCCATTTTGAAATTAGTTCTCCGCAATTACATCTCCCTCTTCTGTGAGGAGCAGTGAGGTCACAAGAAAACCACGGTATGAGGAAAAACAGGGACGGAGTATACGCCCGCCCACGGAGCCGGGCAAGCCAGCGAACCCGTCGAGAATCGAGCTGGCGAGGGTCTTTTGCCCGGGACTGCTCGCTCAGGCAGAACCCCTGTTAGAGATGATTAATGCCACGAACGAACACACCCGGGCGAAAACCTCGTCACGAACATGGCGAAAGGCGTTCAGCCTCTCGTCTTCCCGCTGCACCGCTGTGGGATCGGCTATCGACCAGTGAAGACGTTGTCGTCCTCCCGCAAAGACGGGACAGGTTTCGTCTGTCTCGTCACACAGGGTAATGACATAGTCAAACGGCTGATCCAGAAATCGGTCGATGGATTTTGACTGCTGAGTGGAGATGTCAATACCTACTTCTCCCATCACTCGAACGGCTGTGGGATGAAGGCCCATGGGAAGGGTTCCAGCGCTGAAGACTTCGACTGTGTCTTCGCCGACATGCCGCATGATGCCTTCAGCCATCTGACTACGAGCGGAATTTCCAGTGCACAGGAATAGAATTCTCATTAGGGTCGTGCCGGCTCACACACCACAGGGCCAATGCAACCTTCAGCTTGGCAATCGTCCGTGATGGCTCATAAACATCATTCTTTCAGCGTAATAGACCTGTGGTCCGTCCCTCTGAACGCGGATTCGAACCTCTTATGACGGACTGCGAAAGATCCACGTCTCCCTCGCTTACTCCTCCCCCCGCAGGTTCGATCCGGGGTCTCTCCTGCCTTTCCACAGAACCATCCCTGTCTTTCCGGGACACTCTTAACCGAAGCTATAAGTACTTGTCATCAAAGTTTAACATCTTGCGGCGACAATCCAAACAGTTAAAGAACGCGGCGTGACCTCAAGACCATGAGAGGTAACCACATGGTGATCATTCTTCTCATCCTATTAATGATTGTCCTCGCGATCCTGATCTATTGGATGCTCATCGACACAACACTCGACCCCAGGTTGATCTTTTTCCCGAATCTCATGAAAGATTTCCCCAAGGAGTAGTGGGCGCATTGGAGACCGTAGACGCAATCAACGAAATTCCCTTGTGTCCTTTGTTTTGAGATGAAATCCACTGTCATCTTGCCGCAAAGGTTTAACGCGAAATGAAGGGCTGCTCACATGGACATCAGAGGCCAGATTGTCGATACCGCGCGAAGAATCGCCATCATTCTCAATAACCAAGGGGCTCAAACACTCCCCCAACTGCAAAAACAGCTGAGCGAGTCAAATGAAATTGTGCACCTGGCTCTTGGATGGCTCGCCCGGGACGACCGAATTGAGATTCGTCGCGATCTTAAAGGTTGCCAGGTCCGCTGGAAATCTTTAGAGTATGGTCGCGGCCTTCCACTTCCACGCCGGCATCACATGGTAAAGGATCCGACTAAGGTGACCGGGCAAGAGGCTTAAACGGCCGCCTTGTTTCCGATGTGACTGCTTCAGATTCTTTACGGTCCCTCCCGGCATCCTGCTCTTGCACACCTTCGCTCGGCAATCCCCCCCTCTTTTCAACCAATCTTAAAATCGCTGTTACATATCCTTAACAGAACCTGAATAAAGTACTGTCCGAAATCCATGTCATCCGTTAATTTAGACCAGGCTCCGGAAAATCATCTTTCAAAGCTCCACTCACACTCAATCGTCCAAGGAGAACCTTGATGAGGCACAATAACCGCACGCTTGCAGTCACACTCTTCCTTTTGGTGTCTCTGGTCTGGCCGGCGCCGGCTCAATCCGCAGGCGGGGCGCCCCCGCCGAAGGAAAAGCGGGGATCCGCAGAAGGAGTAAAGAAAGCTCGAAAAGAAAAGGAGCAAGCTCCCCCGGGGTCGTCACAGGAAACTGAAAACATGAAAGCCGCTATGGAAAAGCAGAACCGGATCATTGAGGAGCTCACTCGATCGATGGATCAGATGCGAACACAAATGCAGCAGCAGATGAACGAGATCCAGAGCCTGAAATCGGGCCTGGATCAGTCTCGTGCAACTGCCGACGAGGCAAGTCGAAAAGCAGCGGAGCTGGCTTCCTTGCCCGACCAGGTCAAATCGATCGAGGCCAACACAGCGAACATAAGCAAGAATTTCACCGAGGTGAAGAAATCGGCCGATGACGCCAAGAAGACTTCGGAAGGGGCTGCCAAAAATCTGAACGGATTCCGTTTCAGCGGCGATTTCCGTTTGCGGCTCGACTCCATCCTGCGTTCCTCCAACCAGAGCGATGCGGCGGCCCCAGTGAAGACCGGTGCCGTTCAGCTTGTCCGAGCACGTTATCGCCTTCGCCTGAACGTTGACAAGACTATCGACAAGTACATCGACTTCCACATGCAGCTATCGACCGGGCCCATCAACAATCCCTTGACCATGGACCAGGACTTTACTTCGATCACCACGCGCCATCCATTCTTCATCTCGGAGGCGTGGGCCGATGTCCACAACGAAAATAGGACACTATCGATCCAGGGTGGAAAAGTTCAGGAGGTGTTTGCAGACTATTCAAGGTTCCTGTTCGATGACGACGTTCGCTTCAACGGATTCAACGAAAAGTATGTTCATAGCTTTGCTGACGGCGGAGCGCTTAAGGCGATTGAGCTTCGCGCCGGTCAATACCTATCGACTGTACCCAACGTCGCCATTGTGACCGCAGGGTCGCCCCTGCAGTCAGCGGGAGCGGCCTTAGGCTCCATCGGCCGCTCGTCACAAATGTTCCATGAAGGAGTGGTTCTTAAGGGCAGAATCTCCGATAACCTGAGTCACGAATTCGTGATTGACGATCAGTATTATCGCAATCCCAACCAAATTGCACTAGCCTCCACGGCCAATGGATTTCCTGTCCTCGTGAATCCCGGTTTGGGTCTTTCCCTCTCCGGGCCCATCACCAATGGGACGGGCAGCGGCACGACGACTGCTGGGGGAGCTATCTTCACAGCGCCTGACTTTAACGTCATCCGTCTCGGGTACAGGCTGGACTGGAAGGCCTTCGAGTCCCATCCGAAGCTCCCGCTCACCTGGAATTTCCAGGTGGCACGCAACACGGGAGCAGGTTTTTTGCGGGACGCCTTCCTGACTTCCCTTTCCATCGGCCAATCCAAGGAAGCCGGGGACTGGAGATTCCTCTACATCTGGTCGATCAAGGATGCCAACTCCATGATCTCGCAAGTCACTGACGACGATCTGGGAACGGGCACAGGAACAAACATCGCGACGCATCATTTTCGGGTGGATTACACCCTCCACAAGGGATTGGTCCTTCAGAACCTGCTCTATATCATAAACGAGCGCCGTCCCTCGAACCCGGCTCAAGCATTCTTCGTGCCCGTGCAGCGGGGAACGCCGACGCTGTTGCGCTACCAGGGGCAATTGCAGTTCACCTTTTAGAGATCTGTAGTTTCACAGAGATGAAGCTTCATCGCCGTTTAACATGGTCGTAACCTGGTTGTAACAACCGAACCGTTAGACTCAATTCAGCGCACAGGGAGAAACAATGAAAAATATTGTCCGAGCACTTGGTGCGATTCTCATGCTTTTGGGATTATTTGTTGTGACAGCTGTGCCTGCCCGCGCCCAGGCACAACTGAACGGCGCTGGGGCCACCTTTCCCTATCCCATTTACTCCAAGTGGTTCGATGAATACCACAAGATGCATCCCGATATTCAGATCAACTATCAGTCCATCGGGAGTGGCGGAGGGATTCGGCAATTGCTGGAAAGGACCGTGGACTTTGGCGCCAGTGATGGGCCGATGACGGATGAACAGTTACGCCAAGCCAAAACTCCGATCCTGCATTTTCCAACCGTTCTGGGGGCAGACGTGCCCACTTACAATATTCCAGGGGTCAATGCCGAACTGAATTTCACACCCGACGCCCTGGTGGGCATCTTTCTGGGGCGCATCACCAAATGGAATGATCCCGCCATCACACGTGAGAACCCCAGCGTGACGCTCCCGGCTCAGGACATCGTCGTGGTGCATCGGTCAGATGGCAGCGGTACGACCTATATCTGGACGGACTATCTCTCCAAGGTCAGCACCGAGTGGCAGACCAAGGTGGGAAAAGGAACGTCGGTCCAATGGCCCGTGGGGCTGGGTGGGAAAGGCAATGAAGGGGTCACCGGGGTCGTGAAACAAACCCCCGGGGCGATGGGTTATGTCGAGCTGATTTATGCAATTCAAAATAAGCTGCCGTATGGAAGAGTAAAAAATGCAGCGGGAGTTTTCGTAAAGGCCGATTTGAATTCTGTGACCGAAGCCGCCCAGGGAGCGGCCGCCAACATGCCGGATGATTTTCGGGTTTCCATTACCAACGCCCCAGGCAAAGGCAGCTATCCAATCTCGAGTTTCACTTGGCTGTTAATTCCGCAACAGATCACAGCTGCCGATAAAGGGAAAGTGCTCGTCGATTTCTTGAAGTGGATGGTGGGAGATGGGCAGAAGTTCGCAACGGCACTGGCGTATGCCCCTCTTCCCAAGGCCGTCGTCGCCAAGGAAGAGAAAGCCATTGCCAGAATCAAGTATTGATCTGGGAGAAAAGGTGAGAATTTCGAGGAGGGGTTTTCCGCCTCATTCCTTGAAATCCTATGTGCAGGTGAATGCCCGCGGGGCTGGGTGCAAGGTTCCAGCCCCGCTTTTTTGAAGCGAACTATTGGATATCGCTAACCCCCATGAACGAACAGATTGCAACCCAGCCCCCGGAGATTGTGGCCCTCTCAGCTCCTCCATCCTTGTTGTCGAGCTCGTGGACCCGACGCATCCGGATGGGAGATCTGGTTGCCCGCGGGATCACTTTCCTGGCCGCCCTCTCGGTTCTAGTCATCACGGTCGCCCTGGCGTGGGAACTGTACAAAGGCTCGGTGCCGAGCATCAAAGAATTCGGCTGGAAGTTCATTACCCAGAAGACTTGGGATCCTGTCTTTTTGTCCTTCGGCTCCATCACCTTTCTGTTTGGAACCCTTATCACTTCGGTGATTGCGCTGCTGCTGGCGGTGCCGGTGGGGATTGGGGCGGCGATTTTCCTTGCCGAGCTGGCCCCCCGGGCCATTTCTTCCGCGCTGACCTTCGTGATTGAGTTGTTGGCGGCCGTTCCCAGTGTCATTTACGGCCTGCTGGGAATCTTCGTCCTCGTCCCGTTCATGCGTGAACATGGGGGAGCTTCGTTGAAAGCAGCCCTGGGGTTCCTTCCGATTTTTTCAGGGCCCAACTACGGGGTGGGTGTGCTCACGGCTGGAATAGTGTTGGCCGTGATGATCGTGCCCTTCATCATTTCGATCTCACGGGAAGTGCTGCTGGCCGTTCCACGCGAGCAGCGCGAGGCGTCCATGGCGTTGGGTGCGACGCACTGGGAGACCACGTGGCATGTGGCCATGGTCTATGCGCGGTCGGGGATCTTTGGATCCATTTTCCTGGCGCTGGCCCGCGCCCTGGGTGAGACGATGGCGGTAACGATGGTGATTGGAAACACGCCCCAGATCTCTGCCTCCCTCTTTGCACCTGGATATACCATGGCGGCGGTCATAGCCAATGAATTCACGGAGGCCACGGGGGATCTTTATTTGAGCGCCCTGGTGGAAATCGGGCTATTGCTCTTTGTGATGACTATGATTATCAACGCCCTGGCGCGGTTGCTGATCTGGAGCACGGTGCGCAAGCAGGGGGCGGCAGCATGAGCCGGGAATTCGACGGGGAGCCGACGTTCCCGTCGGCTGCGGTCATGAATATTAATCCGATCGTGATCTTAATCTTCGAGGAGAGGCAGACGAGGACGTCTGCCCCACGGGATTCAAATGCGTAGAAGGATCACCAATTACTTCATCTTTTCCCTGACATCGCTCTGTGCGCTGCTGGCGGTCTCCGTCCTGCTGTTTATTCTCGGTTACCTCCTTTGGCACGGGGGGAGATCGATCAACTGGGCATTCCTGACCCAGCTTCCCAAACCGGTGGGTGAATCCGGTGGAGGCATTGCCAACGCGATTGTCGGGTCGGGCAAGATCATCCTGATTGCCACCTTGTTCGGGGTTCCCCTTGGATTTCTGGGGGCCCTCTATCTCGTGGAGTATGGCGGGACGAGGTTCAATTTTGCCGTCCGCTATGCCGCCGACCTGCTCAACGGTGTTCCTTCGATCGTCATTGGCATCTTTGCCTACACCCTGATCGTCCTTCGGACAAAGCAATTTTCGGCCTGGGCGGGAGGCTTCGCCCTGGGGATCATGATGATTCCCACGGCGCTGCGAAGCACGGAGGAGTTCTTGCGCCTGGTCCCCCGGGAGCTGAGGGAGGCGGCCTATGCGCTGGGGGCCCCGCAATGGAAGGTGATTGTGACGGTCGTCATTCCTGTCGCCATGCGCGGGATCCTGACGGGGATTATGTTGTCGGTGGCCCGAATTGCGGGCGAGACCGCACCGCTGCTCTTTACCTCCTTTGGCAACCGGTTTTGGTCGCACGGCTTGAACGAGCCGACGGCCTCGTTGCCCGTCATGATCTTCACCTACGCCGTCGGGCCTTATGACGACTGGCACCAACAGGCCTGGGCCGCCGGGTTGATCCTGTTGTTGGGCGTCCTATTGACCAATATTGTAGTGCGGCTATTTTTCCGGCCCCGCACTGCTTAGCCTCGCAGCAGCCGAGCATCATTACCCGCGTGGAAGGATCGTTTCATGATCACTCCGGAAAATCTTGATGAACAGGAAAGCAGAATCCCCCAGATGAGGTTTGATCCGATGCAGGCCGAAGAGGCGGAAGAGATTCCCCAATTGAAAACAGAAAACGGTCAGACACCGGCCATCACATTGCTCAAAACAAACCTCCCCGAGGGTAGGTCGCCCAACCGCGTCTTGCAGGCGGTGAAGGTGTCCACCGAACACCTCAACTTTTTCTACGGCCAGAAGCAGGCGCTGGAGGACATCTGCATTCAGATCAGGGAGCAGTGCGTCACCGCATTCATTGGCCCCTCGGGCTGTGGCAAATCGACCTTCCTGAGGACGATGAATCGCATGAACGATCTTATCCCCGGCGCGCGGGTGGACGGTTCGGTTCTGATCGACGGACGCGATATTTATGCACGCCAAGCGGATCCCATCGAGCTCCGCCGCCGCGTGGGTATGATCTTTCAAAAATCCAACCCCTTTCCTAAATCCATTTATGAGAACGTGGCGTACGGGGTTCGTATCAACAATCTGGCGCGTTCCAGGAAATCCCTGGACGAGGTGGTGGAACGGACCCTCCGCGGCGCGGCGTTGTGGGATGAAGTGAAAGACTCGCTCCACAAATCCTCCCTGGCCCTTTCCGGGGGACAGCAGCAGCGGCTATGCATCGCGCGTGCCCTGGCCATCGAGCCGGAGATCCTGTTGATGGATGAACCGGCCTCCGCGCTCGATCCGATCTCCACCGCCAAGATTGAAGAACTGATTTTTGAACTGAAGAAACGGTACACTATCGTCATCGTCACACACAACATGCAGCAGGCTGCCCGCGTCAGCGATTTTACCGGCTTCTTTCTCATCGGAAGATTGATGGAATTCGGCGACACCCGGAGAATCTTCACAAACCCCTCGAAAAAGGAGACGGAAGATTACATCACGGGTCGTTTCGGGTAGAATGAGGGTTCCGAATCATGCCAACGACCTGGAGAATGTCCGATGAAACCATGGATGCGCGTTTCTTTGTTCTGCTGTTTGGTGGGTTTGTTCACCTCGATCGCCCTGAGCGCGGATGAGAATCCGGCCGTCAAAGAGTTCAAGATGACGGCGAAAAAGTATGAGTTCACCCCCGCCGAACTTCAGGTGAAACAAGGAGACACGGTGAAATTGATCATCACGGCACTTGACCGGGATCATGGGATCGAAATCAAGCAATTCAAGGTGAAACAGAAACTGCGCAAGGGTGAGCCCACCCCCGTGGAGTTCGTCGCCTCACAAAAAGGGACGTTCGAATTTCATTGCTCTGAGTTCTGCGGGGTCGGCCACCATCACATGAAAGGTACACTGATTGTAGAATGAACACCGGCAAGCGTGTCTCGGAAGGGTGAACAAACCAGCTTGACTCTGACATTGCTTCAGACCAGCGTAAGAGGGGCGGGAATGGCGTCCGACGAACTCCTGACACCTGGCACCTAACCCGGTTTATTCATGAAAACTTGAGAAATCCTGTGAAATGCAAAAATCAGCTGAGATCTACTCCTTTTGAGAGCAACGATGAACACTTCGAGGTGCAAGAGAGGAATCGCGAGGGCAAATCGCGATGGAAAA
>JAIQFY010000049.1 GCA_020072965.1 Terriglobia bacterium
ATTGGGGGATCGACATTTTCGATTCCGATACCGATTCCGACCCCGAAGATCGTCGACCTTTGCCGTTGTTTTCGAAGCAGGCCATGCGGAGCAGGTGGGTGGAGAACCGACAGGCGGGAATTAAGGGCCTGTTATTCTGTGACAGCCACTCAGGCGCCGGGACGCACCCAATGCGCATGAAAATGTAATTCTGGTTTTGTTTTTATTCCAGGTCGGGGTCGGCATTGGGGGATCGACATCTTCGATTGCGATACCGATTCCGACCCCGAAGATCGTCGACCATTGCCGTTATTTTCGAAGCAGACCCTAAGGAGGGAATATGTCCGATCTTCGCTATCCTTCGCTGTACCAGATCAATACCCGTGTCTGGCTGACGGAACTATCCCGGAAGTTGGGCCGGGCCGCGACGTTGGATGACGTTCCCGATACCGAATTGGATCGCCTGGCTGAGCTGGGCTTTGACTGGCTCTGGTTCTTAAGCGTGTGGCAGACCGGTCTGGCAGGGCAACGAGTTTCGCGTGCCAACGCCGGGTGGCGCAAGGAATTTCAAGAGACGCTGCCGGACTTGCGGGAAGAGGACATCGCCGGTTCCGGGTTCGCGATCACCGGTTATGCCGTCCCGGCCAGTCTGGGAGGCGATGCGGCGCTTGCTCGCCTGCGCCAACGGCTTGCGAAACGCGGTTTGAAGTTGCTGCTCGATTTTGTCCCGAATCACATGTCGCTGGATCACCCCTGGGTTAAAGATCACCCGGAGTATTTTGTCACGGGGACGGAGGAGATGTTAGGGCGGGAGCCGCAGAACTATATCCGGGTCAACCGGAAGAAGGGGGACCTGATTCTGGCTTATGGCCGGGATCCCTATTTCTCCGGCTGGCCCGATACCCTGCAGCTCGATTACAGCAATCCCGCCACCCAGGAAGCGATGATCCGGGAACTCGAGAAAATCGCCGGCCAGTGCGACGGGGTGCGCTGCGATATGGCAATGCTGATTCTTCCAGACGTATTTGAGCGAACGTGGGGCAGAAAGCCCACCTCCTTCTGGCCGCAGGCCATCCAACGTGTGCGCAAACGGGCTCCGGACTTTTGTTTTATGGCCGAGGTCTACTGGGACCTGGAATATACCCTCCAGCAGCAGGGGTTTGACTACACCTACGACAAGCGCCTCTACGACCGCCTGCGCGAGGGTCACGCCCGGCCGGTACGCGAGCACCTCCACGCGGCACTGGATTATCAGACGAAGCTCGCGCGCTTTCTGGAGAATCACGACGAACCCCGCGCTTCCGCCTCATTTGATCCCTTCGTTCACCGGGCCGCCGCGGTGATCACGTATTTCGTACCCGGCCTGCGTTTCTTCCATCAGGGGCAGTTCGAAGGGCGGAAGAAACGCATTTCACCGCATCTCGTCCGGGCGCCTGAAGAATCTCCGGACCAGGAGATTGGGGAGTTCTATGACCATTTGCTGGCCATCCTTCGGAAGCCCGTCGTGAAAAGCGGGGAATGGCAGTGGCTGGAGGGTCAGCCGGCTTGGGACGGGAACGGATCCTGGGATTCATTTGTCGCCCATTCCTGGCAGGGATCCGGCGGCGAACGGATGCTGATCACTGTGAATTACGCGCCCCATCCCAGCCAGTGCTATCTCAAACTGCCTTTCCCCGAAATTAAAGACCGTTCGGTCCGGCTCAAGGACTTGCTCAGCTCCGCCTGCTATATCCGCGGAGGGAATGGACTGCTTGAGCGCGGACTCTATCTCGACCTGCAACCCTGGTCTTACCATGTTTTTGACTTGGAGATTGACCGATAAAAAGGAGGTTACCCTGTGAAAGCGATTACGGTTGAACCCAAAAAGCCGGGGACAGCCCAGTACGAGGATTTCCCGGAGCCTGATGTGCATGAGGGTTCGGTCCTCGTGGAGGCTGTGGCCGTCGGGGTCTGTGGGACGGACGTCGAGATCGTAGAGGGCAAGTATGGCTGGGCCCCCCCTGGCAAGACTCGTCTCATACTCGGCCATGAATCCCTCGGCCGCGTCATAGATCCGGGTCCGAGCAGTTCGCTGAAAAAGGGCGACCTGGTGGTCGGGATTGTCCGCCGTCCAGATCCGGTTCCCTGCCCCAATTGTGCGGTGGGGGAATGGGACATGTGCCGCAACGGCCAGTACAGCGAGCGGGGAATCAAAGAGATCCATGGCTTCATGTCCGAACGCTGGCGTATCGAACCTGAATACGCCATCAAAGTGGACTCTTCCTTGGGGATCCTCGGCGCGCTGCTCGAGCCGATGACGGTGATCACGAAGGCGTTGACACAGGTCTTCGCGGCTGGTCAACGCGCCTTCTGGGAGCCTAAGACCGCGCTGGTGACCGGAGCAGGGCCGATCGGTCTCCTGGCGGCTCTCCGATTGAGCGCGAGAGAACTTCAGGTCCATGTCCTCGATCGCGCCGAAACCGGACCGAAGCCGGAACTCGTGCGCGCCCTCGGCGCGACGTATCACACCGGGAGCGTCCTGGACCTTGATTTCGATCCCGACATCATCGTCGAGTGTACGGGGGTCGGAGCGGTGATCGCGGACTCGATCCAGAAGGTCGCAGCGGGCGGGATCATCTGCCTCACGGGAGTCGGGGCGGGCGGTGTCGCCGGCCGGACCGTAGCCGACGTTGCGGCGGCAGCGGTCCTGAAAAACAATGTGATTGTCGGCAGCGTCAATGCGAATAAGCGTCACTGGTACAAAGGGAGTGAAAATCTCGCTCGCGCGGACCGGAAGTGGCTGAGCCGCCTCATCACGCGCCTTGAAAAGCCGGAGAATTTCAAACAGGCTCTGAAGAGAATGCCCGACGACATCAAAGTCGTCATCCAGTTCTCCGAAGTGTGATCGCGAGAGAGCAGGGCGCTGCGGGTCGCTCCCGATGCGCGCCCGCCGTGAAGGGAATGAGACAAACGGAGGACATCGGCATGGTATTAACGAGCCCCTCTCCTGGGAGTAGGCGCTGGCTTCGAATTTTCATATTGATCTGTCTGCAGACCGTTCTGCTCATTTCGGCGGCTGAAGCCCGTGCTCACGAATACCTGGTGTATGTCGGGACCTATACCGGCGCAGGAAGCGAGGGCATTTACGCGTATCGGTTCGACCCGGCCACCGGTGAAACAAGTTCGGTCGGTCTCGTCGCCGCAACGGACAATCCGTCTTTTCTCGCGGTTGATCCGAACGGTCGCTTTCTGTATGCGGTGAATGAGCTTGATACGTTCCGTAACAAATCAACCGGCGCGGTCAGCGTGTTTGCAATCGATCGAGAGTCAGGCCAGTTGAAGCTACTGCAGCAGGTTTCCTCGCTCGGTGGAGGTCCGGCGTACGTGTCCCTGGACAAGTCGGCCCGGTACCTGATGGTGGCGAATTACAACGGGGGGAACGTGGCCGTATTCCCCATCGGAAAAGATGGGCGACTGGGCCGGCACTCGGCGTTCGTGCAGGATGTCGGGTCGAGCGTAAACCCGAAGCGTCAAGCGGGGCCGCATGCTCATTCCTTTCAGGTGACCAACGACAACCGGTTTGCCATAGCCGCAGATCTTGGACTCGACAAGTTACTCGTGTACCGGTTCAATGCCAACACGGGTTCCCTGACGCCAGGCACCCCCAAGTTTGTCGAGGTGGACCCTGGCGCGGGACCACGACATGTCGCCTTTGCTCCGTCAGGGAAGTTCGTTTATGTGGTGAATGAAATGGCGTCCACGGTCACGGTCTTCGCATACAAACCGGGCCCGGGAACGCTGCACAGGATACAGACGATCCCGGCCCTTCCAAAGAATTTCGCCGGCAAAAACATTGCGGCGGAGATCGTAGTGGATGCGAAAGGTCGATTTCTGTACGTCTCGAACCGGGGGAACGACAGCATCGCCGTGTTCAGCATTAATCCGGACAATGGGAATTTGAAGTCGTTGGAGTGGGTCCCGAGTGGAGGTCGGACGCCCCGCAACTTCGTTATTGACCCGACGGGTCAATGGTTGTTTGCCGCCAACCAGGACTCAAACAATATTCTCCTCTTCCAGATCGATCAGAGGAGCGGCCGACTGATACCGACGGATCGGTCGTTACAGGTGGTCTCTCCCGTCTGCGTCCGCATCGTCTCTTTCAAATAGGTCAGCGACATGAGCACGGAGGAGAAGGAAACATATAAAAACCATGATGAGGATTCACGTGTGATGAATGATCAGAACGGTGGACATTTCCCCTGGCGGTTGTTTGCTTCCGAACTTGTCGGTACGGCGCTCTTGGTGCTGGTCGGCCTGTCGCTGGTCATTCTGATGTTCGGAGCAGGCAGCCCCATCGCACGGGTATTGCCGCATGAAGGATTGCGGCGGCTGGTCACGGGATTCCTTTTTGGCACAACGGGTGCGCTCATTGCACTCTCCCCTGTCGGAACTGGGTCGGGCCGGTGGCCGGAATGCTTTTGGCCGTCCTCGCCTGCAGTTTCCTTGCGAAGCGCATCGAAGTCGCCAAACTGTACTACTGCGACAGCGACCGTGACCGCTTGTTTCGCCGCATGGCCAGGCCCAAGTTGAATTCGCTGTCACAAAACCCCTCTCGTCAGGGTTAGGTGGCGGCGTGGCTGTCGGTGTGGTTGGAGTTCAAGTACGACGACGGCTTGGCGAAAGGCGGCTGGGTCACGCTGTATGTGGGTCAAGCGCGTCGGTGCGTCCATGTTCCCGGTTGCCAATGAAGACTGGAGGGAACGGCGGTGCGGGGAGCGCCCGCTGTAAATCGGCGGAGCGATTGGAAGGACTTAGCGGCCGGCAGCTCAAACCGGGGTGCTGGTCATGGGTGATGAGTAAACGAGGAAGAAGAGCGACAACCACCGCAATAGAAACCGATCGCTCTTGCCACGCGGAGGTAAAGATGAGCATGATGGACAATACCTTGCCGACCCACGCCCCGCCGGGCTTCCACTTGCTGGCGAAGCCGAGCGGGTCCACCTGCAATATCGATTGCACATATTGCTTCTTCTTGTCCAAGGAGGCGCTGTACCCGAACGAGAAGAACCGGATGTCGGAGGCCACACTGGAGGCCTACATCCGCCAGTTGCTGGAGTCGCACCGCACGCCCCAGGTCACCGTGGCGTGGCAGGGCGGCGAACCGACGCTCATGAAGCTCGAATTCTTCAGGCGCTCCGTCGAGCTAGTCGAAAAGTACCGCCGGCCCGGCCAGGTTGTGCAACACACCTTCCAGACCAATGGCATCCTTGTCGATGATGACTGGTGCGTCTTCTTCAAGGAACACAATTTTCTGGTCGGCCTGAGCGTGGACGGCCCGCGCGAGATCCACGACGCCTATCGGCTCGACCGCCGCAAGCAGGGCACCTTTGACCGGGTGATGGAAGGGTGGCGGCACCTGCACCGGCACGGGGTCGAATTCAACATCCTGTGCACGGTCAATGCCGCCAACGAGAAACACGGTCGCGCGGTCTATCGCTTCTTTCGTGACGAGATGGGTGCAAAGTGGGTGCAATTCATTCCAATCGTCGAGCGCGCGACCGAGGAGACGCTCGACATCGCCAACGAGGGCTGGAGCGAGCAGCCCGGCCGTAAGCGGCTGCTCTACACGCAGACCGGCAACCTGGTCACGAAGCGCTCGGTCGGGGGCGAACAGTACGGCCGATTCCTCGTGGATATCTTCGAGGAGTGGGTGCGCCATGACGTGGGCGAGGTTTACGTCCAGCTCTTCGACGTGACGCTCGAGGCCTATTTCGGCCGCCATCTTCTGTGCATCCACGCCCCCACCTGTGGTTACGGCCCGGCGCTGGAACATAACGGTGATGTCTACTCCTGCGATCATTTTGTGGAGCCTAAATACAAGCTGGGCAACATCCACCAGACGCACCTGCTAAACCTCGTGGCCTCGCCCGAGCAACGGAAGTTCGGAGATGACAAGCGCGATACGTTGACCCCCCAGTGCCTGCGCTGCGAGGTCCGGCCCCTGTGCAACGGGGGCTGTCCAAAAGACCGGTTCGCACTCTCGCGCGACGGCGATCCGGGCCAGAACTACCTGTGTGCGGGTCTGGAGCTGTTCTTCAAGCACACGAGCCCGGCGATGCAGGAGATGGCCCAGCTGTTGAAGCAGGGCCGCGCGCCCTCCGACGTGATGGCGCTCGTCGCTGCCGAGGACGCGAGGCGCGGGCCCTATCAGCCCTGTCCCTGCGGGAGCGGCGCGAAGTTCCGCTTCTGCCACGGCAGCCGCGCGCCGCGCTCTCCCTTCAGCGGGGTGAGCCCCGCGGGGGCCGCGCCGCAGCAAGGGCCGAGCGCATAGGAGGTCATGAATGAGATCGAAACGAAAGCAAAGGAGGTGAAGGAAAAGGCGATGTTGCCTCCGCTCATTTCCTTTCGGGATTGAAGTCGGGGTCGGAGTCGGGATCGAAGAGGATAAACCGCAAAAGACGATCCCGATACCGATTCCGACGCCGATAAAGCAGAACCGGATCCGGCATGGATGCCCCATGACCCGGCGTCAGAACTCGGGGTCGGGATCGGAATCGGTATCGAGGATGTCACTGCTCAAAACACGATCCTGATTGCGATTCCGATGCCGACGCCGGTAGAGCAGAACCGGATCCGGCATGGATGCCCCATGATTCGGGGTCGGGGTCGCTATCGGAATCGGTATCGGCTTTCAAGGGATGGGGCCCCCGCTCATTCCTTTCGGGATTGAAATCGGAGTCGGGGTCGGTATCGGGATCGGAATCGGCTTTCTGAGGATCAACGCTTTCGACCCCGATGGGTGTCGGCTTCGGCAGTTTTTTTCGACGCAGTGAGCAGTATGCAGACAAAAGCGCAAGGAGAATCGGGAACCTTTACCAAGACAGGCGATATGGGGTCAGTGAAAAGTAATCCGCGATCATGTAATCAAAGGCAACCGTTGATTGATCACTGAGAACTGATCACTGATTACCGGATTGCAGCCTTTAATCTAAAACCAAAAGGAGCAAGAATCATGGCTGATAAAAAACCGAACATTCTTATTATCTGGGGCGATGACATCGGGTGGTTCAACATCAGCGCCTACAACCACGGCATCATGGGGTATAAAACCCCCAACATCGACCGCATCGCCAAGGAAGGCGCGCTGTTTACCGACTGGTATGGCCAGCAAAGCTGCACCGCGGGCCGGGCCGCCTTCATCACGGGGCAGTCGCCGATCCGGACAGGACTGACCAAGGTCGGGCTCCCCGGAGCGAAACTCGGCCTCCAGCCGGAAGACCCGACCATCGCCGATATGCTCAAGCCGCTAGGCTACGTGTGCGGCCAGTTCGGCAAGAACCACCTCGGCGACCGCGATGAGTTCCTGCCAACCGTGCACGGCTTCGACGAGTTCTTCGGGAATCTCTATCACCTGAACGCCGAGGAGGAGCCGGAGTGTCCCGACTATCCCAAGGATCCCGAGTTCAAGAAGAAGTTCGGGCCGCGAGGCGTGTTGCACACTTGGGCGAATCCGGACGGCACGCAGAAGATTGAAGATACCGGCCCGATGACCAAGAAGCGCATGGAGACTATGGATGAGGAGATTACCGCCGGCGCGCTCGACTTCATCGACCGTCAGCACAAGGCTGACAAACCCTTCTTCTGCTGGTGGAACTCCACCAAGATGCACGTCTGGACGCATCTGAAGGATGGCGTTGAGGGCAAGACGGGGCTGGGCATTTACCCCGATGGCATGGTCGAGCACGACCGTCAAGTGGGACAGCTTCTCACCAAGCTCGACGAACTGGGGATCGCCGACAACACAATCGTGATGTATTCGACCGACAACGGCGCCGAGTCGCTAAGCTGGCCGGACGGCGGAACGACGCCGTTCCGCGGCGAAAAGGACACGAACTGGGAAGGCGGCTGGAGAGTGCCGACCGCGATCCGCTGGCCGGGTGTGATCAAGCCGGGAACGGTTTCCAACGACATCTTCTCGCACCAGGACATGTTCCCCACGCTCTTGGCTGCTGCCGGGGAACCGGACATTTCGGCAAAGCTCAAGAAGGGATACACTGTCGGCAAGAGGACCTATAAGGTCTACATCGACGGGTTCAACCTGCTCCCGTACTTGAAAGGCGAGGTGAAGGAGAACCCGCGTCCGGGCTTCTTGTACTGGGGCGACGAGGGCGATCTGATGGCGCTCCGCTACGGCAACTGGAAAGTCCATTTCGCCGAGCAACGCTCTGAAGGAGCCGACGCGTGGCAGGATCCACTCACGCCGCTGCGGTGCCCGAAGCTCGTCAACGTCCGGACCGATCCCTTCGAGGAAGCGGATAACTCGAGCATGTTCTATTGGAAGTGGCGTATGGACCGCGTCTTCGCACTCGCGCCGGCCGGTGCCCTCGTCGGCCAGTACATTCAGACCATGATGGAGTTCCCGCCGAGGCAGCGACCCGAGAGCTGGAGTGTCGGTGATGTCATGGAGAAGCTCCAGCGCCACAAGGAGGCGTTGGAATCCGGTAATGCCGCAGCAGTGAAGTAAAACCAGCGTGATTGCGATGAAGTAAGTTCAACGATGAAGTTCCCCCGGCGGACGATGAGTTCGCCGGGGAGTTCTACTGTACAAATTGAAAGCGAATGCCAGTCGGGATCGCTATCGATATCGGCCTTTGAGGATTGACGTTTTCGATTCCAGCTCCAATGCCGATAACGACCCCGACGGTTCCAGGCCTTTGTCGTTTATTTTCGGGGCAGTGATGCAGAAAACGAGCAGGAGACCTCCACGATCCTAAACACCAAAATTTGGCACTTGGGCTTGATCGGCATGGGTCTATTCTCGGGTTACATCCCATTCACGCTCAACGATGACACGACCCAAGCGGGCACTGGGAGGACGCTGAGTAATCGTCGGGCCCGCTGAGTTCCGGGCGACCAAGATAAAGGTGGCTGATCGGGCTTGGGCGGGATGGAAAGCAATCCAGTGATCAATAGACACAAAAAGAGAAGGGAGCAATGAGGACCACACGCAAACATAACCTCATCGCCGCTGCCTGCGAGGTCATCTCGCGCGGAGAACGGCTGCGTGACACCTTGACAATCTAGTAATTGGAAGTACGACCAGCATCTCAAAGCGGGCTGCCGGAAACCTCAATCATATGGAGACAAGACCATGGAATGAAAGAATTGGAGGCAGAAAGACGATGAAGAAGACCTTTACCATCCTGCACACGAACGATCTTCACTCGGCTTTCATCGGCCTGGGTCCGGCCGCGGATTACACGCCGTTCACGCTCAACGACGACTCGACCCGCGGCGGTTACGCGCGTCAAGCCACGTTGATCGCGCAGAGGAGGCAGGTGCGCCAGTCTCAGGGTCCGGTGTTGGTGCTTTGCGGCGGTGACTACAGCATGGGGACTCCGTTCGGAGCCGCCACTCGCGAGACAGGTGGCGAGCTGCAAATTATGTCCCTGATGGGTTACGACGCCACCACTTTCGGAAATCATGAATTCGATCTCGGGCCAGACGGACTGGGCCAGTCCATCAGCGTGGCCGCCAAAGCCGGCCGGGTTCCGGCGGTGCTCGCATCGAACGCCAGTTTCACGGCGAAGGATGAAACGCTGGCCGACCTCCAACGCTTGAGCCGCGAGGGCGTGATCCGCTGCCATATCGTGATCGAGCGCGGCGGCATACGCTTCGGCCTCTTCGGGGTGCTCGGCCTGGAGGCCAAGTCTGTCACTGTGGGCGCCGGTGCGGTGACGTTCGCCGATCCCATTGAGACCGCCCGGGAAATGGTGAGGCTCCTGCGCGAGACGGAGAAGGTGGATGTGGTCATCGCGCTCAGCCACGGCGGCGTGGTGAAAGGCAACGATAGTAGTTTCACCGACGGCGAAGACGTGCAACTCGCCAGGGACGTGCCGGGCATCGACGTGGTGGTCGGCGGCCACAGCCACACCCTACTTCGTGAGGCGATCATCGTCAACGGCCGTACCCCCGTGGTCCAGGCCGGGAAGAACGGAGAGGACCTCGGCGAACTGGTGGTCACGCTGGACGGTGACACTCTCACGGTCGAGTCGTACCAACTGCACCCGATCGACGCCACCATCATCGGCGACCGGGCCATCGCCGATGAGATCGAAAAGCTCAAAAAGAGCGTCACCGGGGCCGTGTTCGCGTCGCGGGGCTACAGCGTTGACCAGCCGCTCGCAATAGCGCCGCGCGACCTTCTAAACACATTCACCGACATCGCCGAGAGCACCGTCCTCGCCAACCTCTGCACCGACGCCTTCCGGAGCGGCACGAAAGCGGACATCGGCTTCACCGTCAACGGGCTGATGCGCGCCAGTCTGACCCGGGGGAAGTCGGGCATCCAAACGGTATACGATGTGTTCGCCGTGGCGCCGCTGGGCGCCGGCGTGGTGGATACCACGGCCGGCAGCGCGCTGGTGACCGGCTACTTCACTGGCGAGGAGTTGAAGCATCTGCTCGATTATTTTCTCGTCGACAACCCGACCCACCCCGGCGAGTGGTTCCCCCGCGCCTCCGGCATGAGGTTCCACTACGACCTGTCGCGCACACGGTACGACGCCGTGACGGCCATCGAGATGGGTGACCTCGAGCGAGGTTACCGTGCCATCGACATCAGAGGGAACGACGAGAGCTTGTACAGCCTCACCTGTCCCTTGATGCTCGTCCCGCTCATCATGGCCCTGCCCCAGTTGACCAAGGGCAAACTGGCGGTTGTGCCCAAGAACAAGGAAGGTCAGCCGCTCAAATCAAGGGTCGAGGCGCTGGTGGACGTCCCACGCCGCAGCACGGCCCAACTGATGGCGCCGAAAGGCACCGTGGACAAGAGCAGCATCGCCACCGGGACGGGGAGCGGCGCGGTCCAGGAGATCAAGGAATGGCAGGCGATCATGGATCACCTGCGCAGTCTGCCGGTCAAGAGTAAGGGCGAACTTCCCGTGATCCCGGTCGATGAACGGGCCGCAGAGGTCCGGGCGATCAAAGTGGGCTGATGGGGGTCTAGACGGATCAGAAAGCGATCCAGGTGCTAACAAACCCAAAAAGGAGGGGCCATTGAAAACCAGAGACAATAAACCGACCGCAACAGCGGACGAGAGAGAGACCTTTCCCCTCATGTCACGCGATACGATCTCCCGGCGTGAATTCCTGGCTGTCTCAGCGGCAGTCGGCGTGACGACCATCCTGCCCGGAGCCCTGTTTGCGGCAGCGGACGGGAAGAAGACCTTCACCATCCTGCACACCAACGACATGCACTCGGCCTTCATCGGGCTGGGCCCGGCCCAGGACTACACGCCGCTTACGCTCAACGACGACAAGACCCGGGGCGGGTATTCGCGCCTGGCGGGCCTGATGGCGAAGAGGAAAGAGGCGCGCAAGGGCCAGGGGCCGGTGTTGGTTCTTGACGCCGGCGACTACAGCATGGGAACCGCGTTCGGCGCTGCCACCCGCACGATCGGCGGTGAACTGCAGCTCATGGCGCGCATGGGTTACGACGCCACCACCTTCGGCAACCATGAATTCGACTACGGACCCGACGGTCTGGGCAAGTCCATCGGTGTGGCCAGCAAAGCCGGCCGCATTCCGGCGGTGCTCGCCTCAAATACCCGCTTCGCCGGCAGCGACCCAAGCCTGGCTGCTCTCCAGCGCCATGCCAAGGCTGGGGTTGTCCGCCGCTATATCGTGATCGAGCGCGGCGGCATGCGCTTTGGCCTCTTCGGGGTGATCGGCAAGGAGGCCATCATCTACGCCAATGCCGGTGCGGTGACCTTCCTCACCGACATCGAGGCTGCCGGGGAAATGGTGAAGGTACTGCGCGAAACCGAGAAGGTGGATGTGGTCATCGCGCTCAGCCACGGTGGCCTGGTGAAAGGCAAGGACGGGCGCTACACCGAGGGCGACGACGTGCGCCTGGCCGAGGCCGTGCCGGGTATCGACGTGGTGATCAGCGGCCATAGCCACACCGAACTGCAGGAAGCGATCATCGTCAACAGCCGCACGCCCGTGGTCCAGACGGGGAAGGAAGGAAAGAACCTCGGCGAATTGGTGCTCACATTGGACGGCGGCAAACTTGCGGTCGAGTCGTACCGGCTCTACCCGATCGACGACACTATTGCCGGCGACCCCGCCATCAATGACGAGATCGAAAAGCTCAAGAAGGGGGTCACCGCGGCCGTATTCGCGTCGCGCGGCTACAGCGTTGACCAGCCGCTGGCCGTGATCCCGCGGGACCTGCCCAACACGTACACCGACAATGCGGCCGGCACGCTCCTCGCCAACCTGTGCACCGACGCTTTCAGAAAGGCCACGAAAGCGGACATCGGATTCAGCGTCAACGGGCTGATGCGCACCGGCCTGACCCGGGGGAAGACAGGCGTGCAAACGGTCTACGACGTGTTCAATGTAGCGCCCCTCGGCTTCGGTGTTGTGGATACCACGGCCGGCAGCGCACTCGTGAGCGGCTACTTCACCGGCCAGGAACTGAAGAACCTGCTGGAGTTCTTTCTCGTGGACAACCCAACCCACCCCGGCGAATTTTTACCCCGCGCTTCCGGCATGAGGTACCGGTACGACATGTCCCGCCCACAGTTCGACGCCGTGACGGCTGTCGAACTGGGCGACCTGGATCGCGGCTACAGCACCATCGACATCACCGGCAAGGACCAACGCTTGTACAGCCTCACCTGCCCGCTGATGCTCGGCGTATTTGTCGTGACCATTCCCAAGGTCACCAAGGGCAAACTTGCTCTTGTTGCCAAGAACAAGGCGGGGCAGCCCCTCGCAACGAGGATCGAGGCACTCGATGTGCCTCGCGGAAACTCGGGCTACCTACTGGCGCCTCCGGCCAAGGTGGACAGGAGCAGTATCGACACGGGGACGGGAAAAGACGCTGTCAACGAGATCAAGGAATGGCAGGCGATCATGGATCACATCCGCAGTCTGCCGGTCAGGAGCAAGGGCGAATTGCCTGTGATTCCGGTCGACGAGCGCGCCGCCGAGGTCCGGGCGATCAAGGCGGGCTAGAATGGGATCTTTCATTAGCAGGAAGGGGCTGGGATGTTGCATGACTCGGGGTCGGTGTCGGAATCGAAGGTATCAATCCTGAAAAGACAATACCGATTCCGACCCCGACGCCGACAAACTTAGAAGTGAGAATCGGACAGACAGAATTAATATCATTTTTCCTATGAGCCAAGAAGAACCACACCACTCGACATTTCCTGGCGCGGCTGAGGAAGTCCGGGATTTCTACGACCGGTATCCTTATCCCCGGCCGATCGATAGTCTTGAAAAATATCGACGGCTCTGGCAGGAACGGCCGAGACGCCGCGCGGACTATCATCTCTTTTGGCCTGCAAGATCTTATAGGGAAGACCACTCTATCCTTATTGCCGGCTGCGGGACATCGCAGGCGGCAAAGCATGCCTTGCGCTGGCCTGCGGCCCAGGTCACCGGCATCGACTTCAGCGCAACGAGTGTGCGCTGTACGGAGGAGCTCAAGCGAAAATATGACTTAAGCAATCTCAAGATTCACCAGCTTCCCATCGAGCGGGTCAGCGAACTCGGGACAACCTTCGATCAGATTGTCTGCACCGGGGTTCTCCATCATCTTGCGGATCCTGATGCGGGGCTCAAAGCTCTGCGCGGCGTGCTCAAACCGGACGGAGCGATGCATCTCATGGTGTATGCGCCTTACGGAAGGACCGGTATCTACATGCTGCAGGAATTCTGCCGGCGGCTTGGCATCCAGGCCACCGATGAGGGGATTCGCGATCTCATCGCTGCGCTCGGATCGTTGCCGCCCGGACATCCGCTGGAGCCCCTGCTGCGTGAGTCCCCGGACTTCGGCCACGAGGCGGCCCTCGCCGATGCTCTTCTGCACCCGCAGGACCGCGCGTATTCAGTGCCGCAATTATTCGATTTCATCAAGCGGGGAGGACTGACATTCGGCCGGTGGGTAAAACAGGCCCCCTACACCCCTCATTGCGGTGTCATAGCAAAGATCCCGCAGGCTTCCCGGATGTCACAGCTTCCCTTGGAAGAGCAGTATGCCGCTGTCGAACTGTTTCGGGGCACAATGGTTCGCCACAGCGCTATTGTTTATCGAAATGATTTCCCCGGTGAGCCGCAGTGGGTCGGTTTTAGTGGGGACGCCTGGCTTGGCTATGTGCCCATTCGAATGTCAGACACGCTCTGGGTTCAAGAGCGGCTGCCTGGCGGGGCCGCGGCCGTTCTGATCAACCAGACTCACACCGACCGGGATCTGTTCATGCCAATAGATTCATCTGAAAAGTGTTTGTTTGACGCTATTGATGGGAACCGTAGTATTGGCGACATAGTGGAAAGACCGTTGCCATCCTCACAAAGAAAATCGCAGCTCGACCTGGCGCGCAGCTTCTTTGAACGGCTCTGGTGGTATGACCAGGTGGTGTTCCACGTCTCATTGCAACCCAGGGGTAATATCTCCCCTGCGGAAGGAGACAGATAATGAAGAGAGTCGTTTTTGCGTTTTTAGCCGCACTTGGATTCCTATCTTTAGTTCAACAAGCTTTTGCCCAAGGCGACCCGCTGACTTCCTGGAACGACAGCGATGCTAAGAAATCAATCGAACTCGTCGCGGAAGACACGAATCACACACTAGAAAATCGGGAGGAAGCAATGCAAACCAGTGACGATAAGCTAATCGCCATCGACGTCCTGATCGAACCGGATCAGACGATGATAGGCAAGTCGAGGGCGATCAACGCTCGGTTGCGGGAGAACTACCCTGCCGGGTATTCGCTCGACGCCACGCACGCGCCGCACGTCACGTTGTTGCAGCGCTTCGTCCGGGTGAGGGACTTCGACGCGGTGACTGCCGCGGTCACGAAAGTCCTCGCCGCCGAACGGCCGACAGAGCTGCCATTGAAGGCGAAGGGTATCGATTATGTAATTTGGGGAGGCGTGGCCGTGACAATCCTCGTCGTCGAACGCACGCCTGAGCTGATGCGCCTGCATCAGAAGGTCATTGAGGCCCTCACGCCGTTCTCAGTTAGCGGCGGGGGGGAGGCAGCGTTCATTGATACGCCATCAAATGCCGAGATCATCGGCTATGTCGAGACGTTCGTGCCGAAGTCCAGCGGAGCGTACTATGTCCCTCACGTGACGGCGGGTGTCGCTGCGGAACCGTTCGTCAAGAAACTGAAAGCTGAGCCATTCGAAACCTTCACGTTCAAGGCGAATGACGTCGCGATCTACCAACTCGGGAATTTCGGCACCGCCTCGAAGAAGCTCTGGCAGAGTCCGGCCGGCGGCCCGCTGGCGTCATGGAACGACGGCAAGGCCAAACAATCGATCCTCGATTTCGTCCGGCGTGTGACGACCGCAGGGAGTCCGGACTTCGTGCCGGTGCCGGAGCGGATTGCCGTCTTCGACAACGATGGCACACTCTGGGCCGAACAGCCGTTCTATTTCCAGGGACTTTTTGTTTTTGACCGTGTCCGTGCACTGGCGCCCCAGCATCTTCAGTGGAAAGATACACAGCCGTTCAAGGCCGTGCTCGAGAATGACATGGAAACCCTTGCTGCCACGGACCTGCATGGTCTCGCTGAACTTGTGATGGCAACCCACGCCGGTACAACGACGGAAGAGTTCGAACGTATTGTCAAGGATTGGCTTGCCACGGCCCGACATCCGAAGTTCAAGCGAGCGTACACGGACCTCGTGTATCAACCGATGCTGGAGTTGCTGGCCTTACTTCGGGCGAATGATTTCAGGACCTACATTATTTCAGGTGGCGGCATCGAGTTTGTGCGCACGTTCAGTGAAAAGGTCTATGGCATTCCTCCCGAACAGGTCGTCGGTAGCAGCATCGTGACGAAGTACGAGGTTCGAGAGGGCAGACCTGTGCTGGTCCGGGAACCCAAGCTGGACTTTATCGACGATAATGAAGGCAAGCCGGTAGGAATTAATAAATTTATCGGCCGCCGACCTATCGCAGCTTTCGGCAACTCTGACGGTGATTTTCAGATGCTCGAGTGGGTCACCGCCGGCACGGGGCCACGCTTCGGGCTGATCATTCACCACGACGATGCCGTGCGTGAATTTGCCTACGACCGCGCATCACCCGTAGGGAAACTCGACCGCGGCCTCGACGAAGCGCCCAAACGCGGCTGGACGGTCGTCAGTATGAAGGATGACTGGAAGCGGATCTTCGCGTTCGAAAAGAAATGAACATGAAAACCGAAGTTCGCCTCATGATTTCGTTGGGTGCCGCACATAGATCCGCGGCGGATGAGCGTGCGGATATTGAGGGGAGGTTCATCGCACACAGCGTCCGCCGAAGGCTGAATCATCTTGCAGGAATGCAAGGAGCTCACAGGGAGGGTTACTCAACCATGATGCCCCAACAGTCTCCCCCATGGCTCATTCAGTGCAGGCGATTGGCGCACTCGTTGCGGGGGCTGGTATGGGTCGCGCTCTTGGTTGTATTGTTCGGGGCCCCCACCCGTGCGCAGACCAGGCAATTTTGGCCCGAGGTCGACGCATTCGTTAAGCTGAATGACAGGATGCGCTTCCTTTTCCTGGCGACGACCGTTAAAGAAGAGCGCAGTGCCACGGAAGTCGAAATGGGCCCGAATTTTGATTTCTACCTCAAGCGGCTGAGGGACAAAAAGAGATCGGGCGGCCTCGGCCAGGATGAATCCAAGAACCGGCTTCTGATGGTGAGGGTTGGGTATCGTTACATCCATCCATTAACGGGCGGCGGTTCCAATGAGCAGCGCGGCGTACTGGAGCTAACGGGTCGCCATAATCTGGTGGGGCTGCTCGTCTCGGATCGCAACCGCATGGATTTCCGGTTCATTGGAGGACAGTATTCCTGGCGTTACCGCAACAGACTCACCATCGAAAGAGAATTTTCCATTGGCCGTTTCAAGTTTGCCCCCTATGCCCGCGTGGAAGTTTTCCATGACAGCAGATTCAACAAATGGAGCCGGACGGCGGTGACGGCCGGCTCAGTTTTTCCAATCACCAAGCATCTCGAACTTGAGGGGTACTTTGAGCACCAGAACGACACCGGCGGGAGCCCCAACCGGCAAGTGGATGCCGTGGGAACCGTAATCAACCTTTACTTCTAACCAGGAGACAGAAGTCAGAAGACAGTAGTCAGTAGCCAGAAGTCAGGAGACAATATGAATGTGGACCTAAATGGCGCGTGGTTTCCAGACATTCCAGCTTCCGACTTCTGTATTCTGCCTTCTGACTTCTGACTTCTGCCTTCTGACTCCTGCTTTCTCTACAGAGAGCGGACAATTTGTGACTTACGCTCATTTTCAACTAAGAAAAGGATCGACCCGCATGTCCCTCCTCGAAATCAAAACGGCTATGCTTGCTTTTTGGCTTCTACTCGCGATGGACCCGCTCGGCGTGCTCCAGGCGCAGAGCCTCGCTCCCCGCGCCTACCTCATCACCCCGCTGCATTCCAACGCGGTCACTCTGACCAGCTCTTTCTTTAGCGGCGGCCTTGATTTCAACGGGGTAGTTCCCATTACAGGCGCCACAGGGACCTACAGCGTACCGATCTTCAGCTATTACCATTCGTTCGGCTTTTTGGGCCGCTCGGCTAACATCCTCGTCGCATTGCCGTACGGGGTGGGCACCTTCCAGGGATCGGTGGTGGGAACAGAGCAGCAGATCTACCGCTCCGGCCTCTTGGATGCCAACTTTCGATTGTCCGTGAACCTGAAGGGAGGGCCGGCGATGCCGGTGCAAGGATTCGTGAAGTGGAAGCAGAAAACTCTGCTCGGAGTCAGTTTGACGGTCATTGCTCCGACCGGTCAATACGACCCTTCGCGGCTCATCAATTGGGGCATCAACCGGTGGGCCTTCAAACCGGAGATTGGCTTTTCGCAGCGTCGTGGCAAGTGGGTGGTCGATGGATACGCGGGAGTGTGGTTGTTCACCACCAATGGCGCCTTCTTCTCTTCTCCCGCACCAGCGCCACAAACCCTAAGTCCCATCGGCTCCTTCGAAGGCCACTTAAGTCGCGACCTTGGGAGTCCACGGTTTTGGGCCTCGCTTGACGGCAACTTCTGGTTTGGCGGCACCGCCACCTTGAACGGTGTACCGAATCCCAAGACAAAGCAGACGAGCTCGCGTATCGGAGCAACCCTGGCAGTGCCGATAAGCAAACATCAGGCAATCAAGATGAACTACAGCATTGGGACCTACGTCCGTTTCGGCGGCAACTATCATAACTTCTCTGTCGCGTGGCAGTATTCCTGGCTGGGGAGGCCAAAGTAAGAAAATGGCCGCCTGCCTCTTAAGGGTGTTCCTGTGAAGAAGAATCCGGTCGCGCCCCCCTTTGGCGCAACCCAAACACAATGCCCGGATATCCTCCCTCCGGGCAAGAAGAGAACGGGGTACATTTCATGAACTCTCTCTCGAAATTCAGAGTCTTAATCCTTTTTGGGCTGCTCCTCGGAGCTGCCAGCCTCGCGATGGCGCCACAGCAGGCGCCGACCGCAGATAGCGTTTTGCAGGAATTAAAAGCCGGCAACATTCACCATGCGAATCATCGCTACACGCACCCGCACGAAACGCCGTCACGCCAGCGCGAATTGATCGCGGGGCAGAACCCCCACGCTGTGATTCTTGGCTGTGCGGATTCGCGAGTGCCGCCGGAAATCATTTTCGATCAAGGTCTCGGTGATTTGTTCACCGTGCGCGTGGCCGGCAACGTGGCGGGAGTCAACGAACTTGCCAGCATCGAATACGCTGTCGAACATCTGCACACTCCCTTGGTGGTCGTCATGGGACATCAGAAGTGTGGCGCCGTCTCGGCCGCGGTCGAGGGTGGTGAAGCTGTCGGCCATCTGCCTGATCTCATCAAGGCGATCCAACCCGCCGTAGACAAGGCCAAAGGCATGCCGGGCGATGTGATCGAAAACGCAGTACGGAACAATGTTGATATAGTGGTCCAACTGCTTCGCACCTCACAGCCCGTGCTCGCGCCTCTTGTGAAGCAAGGGAAGCTGCGCATCGTCGGAGCCGTCTACTCGCTCGACACTGGAAAGGTCACCTGGCTGCCGGATGCGACGCAATAAAACCGCTGAAGCAGTTGAGTGGACACGCCGGGCCGTGATCACTGAAGTGGGCCAGCTCTCTGCAGATTGGCGTCGATTCCTCAGGCAGGATAACTGACATGTCACTCAAGAAAAAGATGTTCCAATCGAGTCCATGGACCATTCCTCTGTTGTACGCGCTCATCGCGGTCGCGGCGGGGCTGAGCTTTCCTCGGATTGAGGCCCGCATGTGGCCGGGACTCGCGGCCGGGGTGAGTATCCCCACGGCGACGGCGGTCTACTCGGCCATCGCCTCGGGCATGATTGCTCTCACGGGCATCGTGTTTTCGTTGACCTTCGTGATGGTACAGTTCAGTGCGACCGCCTACTCGCCACGCCTCGTGTTCTGGATAGCCCGTGATCCGGTGATGTCGCATGCGCTGGGAATATTTACGGCCACCTTTCTCTATGCCATTGCGGCGCTCGCGGGCCTGGATCGAAGCGGGTCGGGGAGAGCCCCCTTTATCAGTGCCTGGGTTGTGGTCGCCATGCTTTTCGCCAGTGTCGCCATGTTCATCAGCCTGATCCAGCGGATCGGAGTGCTGCAGATCAACCGCATGTTGATTTTCACGGGTGACCAGGGACGAGAGGTTATACGGACGATGTATCGATCAACGGATTCCACGGGGACTGGCGGATCGCGCGAATATCGCCAGCTCTCTCCCGTTCAGACTTTGGTTCACCACGGACGGCCTCGGGCGATACAGGCTGTCGACGTAGCCACCCTGGTGAAGCTGGCCAAGGCGTCCGGTGGAGTCATTGATCTCAGCGTGGCCGTGGGTGACACCGCCGGGGAGCTCCAGCCTCTGCTGCGCGTGTTCGGCGCCCGCCAAGCCATTGACGAAAGGGAGCTGAGGCGTGGAATTGACGTCGGGGAAGAACGTACCTTCGAGCAGGATCCCAAGTACGCCATCCGGCTGCTGGTCGACATTGCAATCAGGGCGCTGTCGCCGGCGGTCAACGACCCCACTACCGCGGTCCAGGCGCTTGACCAGATCGGAGATCTCCTGCTCTGGCTGGGCCTCAGTCGCCTGGACATCGGAGAGTACCACGACGGAGACGGCAAGCTGAGACTTGTGGTCCCTTCTCCTGGCTGGGAGGACTTTCTCCGATTAGGTTTTGACGAGATCCGCTTTTACGGAGCCACCAGTGTGCAGGTCACACGCAGGATGACGGCGCTGCTGGCTGATCTGATCTCAGCTCTGCCGGACGGGCGCCGTGCGGCACTCCGTTACTGGCAGCAGCGGCTGCAAGATACGATCACGCGGTCTTTCGTGGATGCGGAAGAGAAAACGGAGGCATCGGTCGAGGACCGGCAAGGACTTGGCATCCCTCGCCGGCATTCTGAAGGCTTGTAGTTGCGACTTCGCGTCGGCGAGGTACGGGAGAGTGCGAAATGACGCATCAACCAGGTTCGGAGATGAAGGCAGCCCCAGGCCCGGAGCCGCCTGACTTTTCATTGGTGTTGGGCGGACCCCTGTTTCAACTTTACCGGCGAGCACATCTCTCCGGGGGTGCGTTGGAACTTCTGCTCCGCCGGGTTCTGGTGATCACGCTGTTCGCGTGGCTGCCGCTCCTGCTCTTGTCGGTGCTTGATGGTCACACCCTCGCCGGAGCGGTCAAGATCTCCTTTTTACGCGACATTGAGGCCCACGTTCGATTCCTGGTCGCCCTGCCGGCGCTCATCATCGCCGAGCTGGTGGTTCATAGACGCATTAGCCCATTGGTCCGGCGGTTCGTGGAACGGCGCATTGTGGTGGCGGAAGACTTCCCTGCCTTCGACCGAGCGGTCAACTCAGCGGTGCGCGCGCGCAACTCAGTCGCCCTGGAACTGATGCTGCTGGTTCTGGTCTATACGGTGGGGCTGTGGATGTGGCGGAGCCAGATCGCCCTGGGAGCAGCAACCTGGTATGCGAAGCCTGAGGCGACGCACTTGCATCTCACTTTAGCCGGATACTGGTATGCCTTTGTGAGTATTCCGATTTTTCAGTTCATTCTGCTGCGGTGGTATATGCGACTTGTGCTCTGGTTCCGGTTTCTGTGGCAGGTCTCGCGGCTGAACCTGCGCCTGACGGCCGCCCACCCCGATCGAGCCGGCGGGATCGGTTTCCTGGGCAAGAGCTCCTACGCCTTCGCGCCGATTCTCTTTGCCCAGGGGGCCTTGCTGGCCGGATTGATCGCCAACCGGGTCCTCTATGAAGGACGGGCCCTGCTGGCTTTCAAAATGGAGGCCGCCGGATTGGTGGGCCTCTTCGTCCTGCTCATCCTCGGTCCCCTGGTGATGTTTACCCCGCAACTTGCGAATGCCAAGCGGAGCGGCTCAGCCGAATACGGCCTGCTGGCCAATCGATATGTGTTCGGGTTTGAGGAGAAGTGGATACGGGGCGGCGCCCAGGAAACGAGCGAACTACTCGGCACCGCAGACATCCAGTCGCTGGCCGACCTGGCAAACAGCTATTCTGTCGTGAGCGAGATGCGTTTCGTTCCCTTTGGACTCGAAGATATCTTGCGACTGGCCGCCGCAACCGCCGCCCCTCTTCTACCGCTGACGCTGACGATCTTTTCACTCGAAGAATTGCTGACCCGTCTGGTCAAGATCCTTTTCTGATGAATGGAAGAGTGGCTGATGAGAATCACCAAGGAGGTCGCTTGAAAACAAAGATGCTGATGGTTGGGCTGCTGCTCGCCGGCTTGACGGTGGTTGGGGACTGTAAAACCACAAAGCTGTTAACAAGCTGGAAGAATCCCAACTATGCGGGCCAGCGGTTCCACAAAATACTTGTCATCGGTATGAGCAACAATCCCGCAACGCGCTCCGATTTTGAGGATGCGCTCTCGCTCAAGATTGCCCGCAACGGCATTGAGGCGATCCCGGGGAATTCAATTCTGCTGCGGCAGGAAACCGGCAAGATTGATCTCGACTATCTCAAGGCGCAGATCCGCGAAAACCAGATTGATGCGGTCGTGGTTTCCAGGTTGGTGAAAGTGGACAGGAATGTTACCTACATTCCGGGCCAGAGCTACGTCATTCCCTACGGGTATTACCGATCCTTTTACGGCTATTACGGCGCCGTCTACCAGCAGGTTTACAGTCCGGACTACTTGAGAGAGGACACGACCGTGCGCATCGAAACCAATCTGTACGCCGCCACACCCCCTGACGGAGAACTCATCTGGACAGGGACCAGCGACACCTTCAATCCCAAGTCAGCACACAAGGTGATCGACGCGCTCATCAAGCTGGTGGTGAAAGAGCTGGAGAAGGAGGCCATTCTGTAGACAAGCAAGGAGGCTCCAGGAGTGGAGGATAGTCGCCTGGAACGTTTGATCATGCAATATGAACTCGCGGCCCTCCACAAAAGAACTCAAACCCGGCTATCAGGAACTATTGAAGTGACGAAACTACTCAATCACAGAAGGCGGGAACCGATAAAGATCGCACGCCCACAAATCCTGGTAGAGGTTGCACCGGCTTGCCCGCTGGCCGCAACGTCCGCCCGGGCGGAGACTTGCCGAAGATGAAGATGACAACCGATATTCCGGCGACCGGCTTGATGTCCCTGTGTGCGATGGGCGGTTGTTTCCAGCCCGGCTACATGATTGTAAACGCGGCCCAAGCCCCATGCGGCGAGGTCGCTATGAGAAGGGTGCGTTCGTGACCAACCCGCTGTCAGGATATCAAAAGGACTGGTTCCCTCACGACCTCCTGGCGGGCGTTTCGGTGGCCGCGGTGGCCGTGCCGATTGCGATTGCCTATTCGCAACTGGCGGGCGTTCCCCCGGTTCACGGGTTATACGCCAGCCTCCTGCCGCTGGTGGCGTACGCGTTGCTCGGCTCGTCGCGGCAGTTGATCGTTGCGCCCGATGCCGCCACCTGCGCCATCATTGTGGCCGTCGTGGCGCCGCTGGCTGGAAAGGATCCGGTGCGATACGTATCGCTGGCGTCGGCGCTGGCCCTGATCACCGGCGTCTTCTGCATTGCCGCCGGCCTGGCTCGTTTGGGCTTTCTTACCAATTTTCTGGCCCGGCCCATTCTGACCGGCTATCTCAACGGCATCGCCATCTGCATCCTCACCAGTCAGCTGGGCACCCTGTTCGGATTCTCGCTGGCGCCGGCCGGATTCTTCCGTATGCTGTGGCGGTTTTTTTCGAAGCTGGGCGAGACCCACGGACCGACGCTGGCAGTGGGTGTGACGACCCTGGCCCTGCTGCTGTTGCTCGCGCGCCTGGTCCCCAAGGCGCCGGGGCCGTTGGTTGCCGTGGCGCTCGGCGCCGCCTGCTCGGCCGTCTTCGGCTTAGCCGAGCACGGCGTGAGGCTGGTGGGCACGATTCCGGCGGGACTCCCAGCCTTGAAGTTTCCGGCCATCGGCGGGGGCGATTGGCAGCCGCTGGCGCTGGGCGCGGTTGCATTGGCGCTGATCAGCTACAACAGCGCCATGGTCACGGCCCGGGGATTTGCGGCGAAGAATCGCTACGACATCGATGCGAATCGGGAATTCATCGCCCTGGGTGTGGCCGACATCGGGGCCGGGATCTTGCAGGGCTTCGCCGTCAGTGGGGCCGACTCGCGCACGGCCGTCAACGACTCGATCGGCGGCAAGAGCCAGGTCACCGGGCTGGTGGCGGCCGCTGTGCTGGCGATGACGCTGCTGTTTCTCACCCGGCCGCTCGGTTGGCTGCCCATGGCCGTGCTGTCGGCCGTGCTGATCAAGGCGGCCCTGGGCCTGTTCGACCTGCACAGCCTGGCAAAGCTGCGTCGCATCAGCCCCCAGGAGTTCCGGCTGTGCCTCGTCACGTTACTCGGCGTGATCACGGTCGGCGTGTTGCCCGGGGTGGTGGTCGCAGTCGGGGTGGCCATGACGCAGCTTTTGATCAGGACCTCCCGGCCCCACGACGCGGTGCTCGGGCGCATCCCGGGGACAAGTGCCTTTCGCGACGTGGCCACCCATCCCGATGCGGAGTCGTTCCCGGGCCTGGTCATCTACCGCTTCGACGCCTCCCTGGTCTTCTTCAACGCCGACCATTTCAAGGGGCGCGTCAGAACCGTGACCCGGGAGGCGCCGGCACCGGTGCGGTACTTCCTGCTCGACGCCGGGACCATGCCGCTGCTGGACACGACGGGGGCCGCCAGCTTGGACCAGGTGTGCGGCGAACTCGAGGAAAAAGGCATCGCCATGGCCGTCGCGGCGGCCAAGAGCCCGGTCCGCACGATGCTCGACCGGACCGGTCTCGCGGAGCGGATCGGAGTGGATCGAATGTTCCCGACGGTGGAATCAGCGGTCGAGGCGCTCGTGAGGGCCACACCATGACCGACGTCATGAGTTTGTGGTTGGCCGCTTCGGGCACCCCGGGGCACAAGAGCTTGGCGCCCCCTGAACGAGGAGGAGAACAATGAAGCGCTTCTTGTTTGTAGTGCGAATTCTAATTATACCCCTGGTGATGGTGCTGTATGTTGGCATTCTGTTTCGCAACCTGAACGAAGGTGCGCGCCGCTCCCTGCAGCTTCAAAAGGATGTCGCCACAGCCGACAAAGTGCACATCCTCATCAATATTGTGAAGGCCGACCTGAACAATGAGGAAGTCACCGCCCGCCTGAGGTTTCGGGTGGCGGGAAAAATTGCAGAGAATGAAATCACCCCATCCGTCAATCTGAGGTTTCTGGTCGGTTTCATCCGCGGTCAGCAGGAATTTGTATTCCGCCGGGGGCAGCGGATGACACCCATCGAGGGTGAGTTCTCCCTCGACGGAGTGTCAAACAGATATCCATTCGACGCGCACCAAACCACTCTTGCGTTCCTGGTCACCAAACCGGGACGTGCGGAGAGACCAGTGTCTGCTGCGGCCCCTGCCGCATCTGCGATTCCGTTGAAGAGCCTGGTGAAGTCAAAAAAACAGAAAGCCAACCCGGCAAAGCAGGCGGTCCCTGCACCGGCAGCAGCCAGTCCCGTTGTCGTGGGCACAACCCTGGCGGGCACAGCCGCCCTGGAGAGAAATGATCCGGTGCCTATCTCCTATAATCTAACAGCGTCCATCCCCGGCATCAAATTCCGTGGAGAGACTCTGAAGGGCGCTCACGAAGAAGTAACGGAAATTCAACTGCGCATGACACGCGCGGATAACGTGATCGTCGTCTCGATGATCATCATGGTCATGATGATGTGCCTGGCGATGAGCTTGCTGGCCATGGTTCTATATTCAATGGTTGGTGGAAAAGAGTCCACACTCTTGCCTCTTTCGCTTTCGGTGAGTCTTATTTTTGGATTGCCCGCGCTTCGCAACGCGCAGCCGAACGTCCCGCCGCTCGGGGCGTTCAGCGACTACCTCTCTTTTCTGTGGGCGGAATTTATTGTGGCGGCGTCCACGGTCATTGTCGTGTGGAGGTGGATTCTGAGTTCGCGCCGGGAGAAAACAACGGAGAATTCCGAGGCCCCGAAAGACAAATCCTAGTCCGGGGTTGGCGCCGGCTTCGGCCCTGACCGAATCGGAGTGAGCATATGAAGGTCCAGAATACCAACGCGAATGAAGAGGACTTTCGACTGTTCGAGCGGGATTCATTCCTTGGACTGGAAAAAGTGGTGCATTGGTCCTGGTGCCGTAAGCCCACCGTCCGGAGTGCATTCCTGTTTGCAGTGCTGCTGGCGTGGGTTCCCTTGGCTTTGTTAGCGGCTTTCCAGGGAGGGGCCTGGGGGCCGACCCTGGCGCGGTCCCTGCTCCTGGACGTTGGAGTTTACGTTCGATTCTTTATCGCGGTTCCTCTTCTGATTCTCGCGCCGGCCTATTGTTCTTCCGAGATTCGCGACATCGTGAAACATTTCCTGGAAGCGAAACTGGTGAAGGAATCAGAACAAGAGCGGTTCTCTGAGAATTTTGCGAAGCTTCAGCGGCGACGCGATTGGCGGTGGATGGATTGGATCCTCCTGGCTCTGGCGTACGCTTACATCGCACTTGTAACCATTCAGGTTGTTCCTCATTTGCCCGATTCCTGGCGGACGATGGGTCCGGAAGGGCACCGGGGACCTACGGCAGCCGGGTGGTGGTTTGTGCTGGTGAGCTGGCCACTCTATTCGTTCGCCCTGTTCCGTTTCTTGCATCGGATGAGCCTGTGGTGGAGATTTCTTTGGGGCGTCTCCAGGCTCGATTTGCAATTGAATGCCGCAATTCCGGATGGGGCCGGAGGATTGGGCTTCCTGGGATTGAGCCTCACCCCTTTCCTTTGGCCTGCTTTCGCCATTGCAGCTTCTGTCGCCGGGATGCTCGCCAATCTTGCTCTCCAGGCGGGTGCATCGGTCGTTGGCTATAGGGTTTCAGTGTTCGTGTTTGCAGGGTGCAACGTGGGGTTGTTTGTGGGGCCATTGCTGTTCTTCATCAACCGTCTTTGGGAAGCCAGGCGACAGGGAGAGCTGAACCACGCACTCCTCGCGGGACGTCAGATACGCCAGTACGAGCAAGAGTGGATCCGTAAGACTCCGGCCAGGGAAGATCTGCTTTCCGTGCAAGACTTTTCGGCTGTGATCGACCTGAACTCGACCGTTTATAACGTCCGAAGGATCTTCATGGTCCCAGTTCAATGGAGGCAGATCGTTTCATTAATCGCATGCACGCTGTTGCCTTTCTTGCCAGTCGCAGCGCTGGAAATCCCGGTCGCAGAAATTTTCCAGCGGATCGTGAAATTGGTTCTCTGAGTCTTTGTGTGTAATTCAGGGAATGTGTCGCCTGTGAAAGTGATCTCGTTCGATAACCACCGAGAGTGGTATTCCGGTGTTGCCTGGAAATGAGTTTAAGGCGCCGAAACGCAAATTGGATTCGAAGTCATGAGCCCTCAAATGGTAATTCCGGCATTTGCCGGCAGCTTATTTATTGGCATGCTCCTGTGTATTGAAATCGGCCGCCGTATCGGACGTCCGCAAATGGGGGTGGAAGCAGGAGAGGAAAGAGCAGGCCTGGGTTTGATTGAGGCTGCAATTTTTACTTTACTGGGCTTGCTCCTGGCGTTCACGCTCACCGGGGCTGCCTCCAGGTTTGACGCCAGGCGAATGTTGATTGTGGACGAAGCCAATGCCATTGGGACCGCCTATCTGCGGGTTGACCTGCTCTCTGCAGGTTCCCAGCCTGCAATTCGTGAACTCTTCCGCGAGTATTTGGACTCTCGAATGGAGGTCTATCGAAAACTGCCGGATATTCAAGCCGCTGAATCAGAGATCTCCAAGTCAGAGAGCCTGCAGGGTGAGATTTGGTCCCGGGCAGTGGCCCCCACGCAGTTGAAGGATTCCCACATCGACGCCGCAAGGCTGGTTCTTCCGGCGCTGAATGAGATGATTGACGTCACTTCCATCCGGAGGATGGCGGCGAGAGCACATCCTCCCTGGGTCGTTTTCTGGCTGCTGTTTGGACTGGGTTTGCTCTGTGCGCTCCTTGCCGGGTATGCCATGGCCGCGGGCCAGCGGCGCAGTTGGCTCCACACGATTGTATTTGTCTTGAGCATCGTGATCGCGGTTTACGTGATCCTTGAAATCGAATACCCGCGGGCCGGATTGATCCGGCTGTCTGGTTTCGATTCTGTGCTGGTTGATCTCCGGGCGAGTATGAAGTGACAAGGGAACAGGGTTTTGAATGCTTCGTACAGCAAAATGGAGAGAGAAAAGCCGCAATCGCCTGCGAACCAAGGCGGTGATTGGAACCTGAAATTCGGCCTGGTCTGGTTCCGCTGTTAGACTTTTGACAAAAAGGAGGCACGCATGCTGACCTCTCTCAGAACCCTACTCGTGCCAACCTGCTTCATCGCTTTTGGTTTGCTCCTATGGCCTTCACCGGCGGCAGCCCGTCGCAAAGATGATGTGATCATCATGAAGAATGGCGATCGCCTGACCGGAGAAATTAAGAAGCTGGAGAATGGCCAGATTTACATCGATACGGGATACACCACTAGCCCTATCCCGATCGATTGGTTACAGGTAGAGGAAGTGGGAAGCAAAGCCGTTTATCGAATCGAGCTCTCCAATGGCAATCGCCTGACCGGAGTCGTTACGAAAGTACCTGCCCAAGCGGCAGCGGAGAGGGATTTCCGAATCCAATCGGGGGGTGTTGAAGAGGACTTCCATGCTTTCGAAGTGGTTGGAATTCAGTCCCAAAAGCCCAACTTTTGGCGCCAACTTCGAGGCTCGATTAATCTTGGGAGCAGTTTTGCGAGCGGTTCTCCAGCGCAGATGGATTTCAGCGCCACTGCAACCTATCTCTCAACGAAATACCAGATGACGGGCAGCGTGAATTCTACTGTGAGTGGGAGCTCCAACGGGGAAAAAACAAACCGCCACGAACTGAACTTGAATCCCCAGCTCTATCTTTCACGCAACGCATATCTCGGCAGCTACATTGATTTCCTCACCAGCAGCCAGCAAAGCCTGGACTTACGCACCACGCTGGGAGGCGGCTACGGGCGTTACATGATTCGCTCCAACACCAAAAACTTCGGATGGCTGGGTGGCCTTGTTTACACGGTGGAAAAATATGCTCCAAGCTCAGGGCTCACTCCGAGGCAGAATAACGTGGAAGGCCTGTTGGCGCTCGGATTTGACTGGAACCGATTCAATTATTTCACTTGGACGACCTCTTTTCAGGTGTTTCCCAGCCTTACGCAAGCGGGGCGAATCCGCACAAACCTGAACCACACCTTTTCGCTCAAGCTGACTAATAATTTTTCCCTTAATTTCAATGTTTGGGATACATTCGACAGTCACCCACCCCCCAACGCGCGCAAGAACGATTTGGGAATCGGTACATCGCTCGGCTGGACGTTCTGAGATGGGAACTCAAGGGGGCGCATCAAGAAGGGTAAACAAATCCGGTTCCCGCCGGCGAGGCGGGAAATTCGGGACTTCCCTGCCGTTCAGTTAAGGTAAGCCGAAGCTGAAATTCCCTGACAATGTGGCACTTGTTGAGATGCAAATCCGACTTAACTCGGATTTCGAGGCTGATTCCTTATTAGATTAAAGCCACACAGCGGTGAAATATGGTAGTCTCGGTGGTGAGCCTCAGGAAGAGCACCTCCTTTCAACGAGGAAGCCCGCCCCGGCGGCCCTCATAACTCTTTTGTCCACGGTAAATTCGTTTCCGTTGCGCCGCATGCAAAGAATACAGCAAAAGGGTGGTTGTTAATTTCGGAATTCAGGCTTAAGGGAACCTTACTCAGGACTGTCCCGAATTTGGGGCAGATTCCACCAAAAAGGTGAAGCCAGACTCATGCGAACTCGCAGGATCGAGGGCGTATTGCTGGGGACAGGCCTGACGCTTCTGGCGGTGTGGGGCGGAGCATGGATTCATAGGACCGTCTCATCGCGCACTGCGGTCAAGAGATTTGAGGCAGATCAAGCTCGGTCGTCGGGCGTGAATTCGGCGCCTGTGAATGACCCCGCTTTCGGTTCCCGAGTTGAATTCACCTTGTGGTCTGCGAAGCGAGTGGAAGCTTACAAGGACAGCTTGGTTCAGAAAGTGGATCGTCCCCTGGCTCTTCTTCGCATTCCCAAGATTCACCTCGAGGCACCCATATTTAACGATACGGACGACCTGACCTTGAACCGCGGAGTCGGCCGTATTCTCGGAACCGCGCAAGTGGGGGAAGCAGGTAATCTTGGCATTGCGGGACACCGGGATGGTTTTTTTCGCGGCCTCAAGGATCTCGCGCCGGGGGACAAGATTGAGCTCGTTCGCATTGGCCGGTCAGATACCTACGTCGTGGAGAAAATTCAGATTGTGAATCCCGAAGATCTCTCTGTGCTGAATCCGACGCCCGTGCCCTCACTGACCCTGGTGACCTGTTTTCCGTTTTACTACGTCGGGAGCGCACCGCAACGTTATATTGTGCAGGCATCTATAGTGAACTTTGATCAGTCTCATCACGAAGTTAGGCCGTTCGAATCCGCAACCGCAAGAATAAACACAAAGGAGAATAAAAAATGAATCTTAAACAGCTAACCATCGGTGTTTTGCACAAACTGGTGGTGGCGGGCGTCGTTTTACTCGCGCTTGCCTTCACCCTCAACGCGCAAGTGAAGTCCACAACAAAAGTAGAGCACGGCCCAGCGGCCCGTACTGTCACAATAGAGCGCGGGGAAGTGGTGCATGTATCCGGCAACAACGTTGTCATCAAAATGGAGAATGGGGAGATCCGGCATTTCGACAATGTCCCCGACAGCGCGACGGTCGACGTCGATGGCAAGCAACTCACGGTCCACGATCTTAAACCCGGCATGAAAATCCAAAGGAGCACTGTTACGACGACGGTGCCGAAGACGATCACAACGGTGAGAACCGTGACGGGTACCGTATGGAACGTTGTTCCTCCCACTAGCGTGACGCTGACCCTGGCGGATGGCACCAACAAGTCGTTCAAAATTCCGAAAGGTCAGAAATTCATGGTCGACGGAAAGGAAACCGATGCCTTCGCTCTCAGGAAGGGTATGAAAGTTTCTGCGACCGCCGTCACCGAGGTTCCGGAAACTGAGGTTCGTCATGAGGTGGCGAGAACCGGGAAGATGCCACCGCCGCCCGCACCGATCCCGGCCGACGCCCCGATTCTCATCGAAGAGCCGGCTAAGGCGGCGCCTGTAGCCATGGCGGCTCCCGCTCAAGCAGAACCGGCCCCGAAGAAGCTGCCGAAGACCGGGAGTTATTTGCCGCTGATTGGCTTGCTCGGAGCGTTCTCGACAGCCCTGGGCCTGGGGTTGAAGGCGGTCCGGGCCTCTCGGTCCTAGTTCGCAGTCTGTGGAAAATTCGGTCGCGGGAGGGGTGCCCGTCGCCGGGCACCCCCCTCACAGATCCGTAAGGGCGCTACTAACGCCTACGGCTCCTATCTTGGATGTAAGGCGTCAAAGCGAACCGGCGAGTAGGGAGGAAGGACACATGGGCGAGGGAACCAGCCATCAAACACCTTGCCCAGTCGATCCCGGATGGGTCGATGCTTCTGGCCGGGCACCTTACGGTGTGTCGCCACAAACGCAGCAGTCGTTCCCGGAACTGCGCCAGCCTCGGCTGATTACCCGGCACCGCGTGGTAGAGGTAATAGCCCCGGAGCACCGGCTCCAGCCACTTCCCGGTGTCCGCCATCGGGTCGTGTCCGCAGCGGCGGACTCTTGCATCCGCAACTTCCTGCCGGTTTATCCCGGCGCTCGGACTGTCCCGAATTTATGGTTCCGAGCTTATGTCTCCGGTTTGCATAACTGAACGGTTTTGAGTGGCGCTGGAATTATCAAGCTTCGCAGGGGCGAAATAAAGTAGTCCCGCCTCGCGCATAGGCGTCAACCTAAAGAGGATTGATTTTAAAGGGGGAGGTGGACGGTTCTGTCGAATCCCCCCAGCGGAAGCTGGGGGAAAGTTCAAGTACAGCCCACAAACACAGGCTCCAAAAGTATACTACCCCCCCCTCATCCCGCTTCGCGGGATGAGGGGGGGGAGATAATGAAAATGGGATCGCTGCTGTAGGCTGTAGCTGAATCATCCCCCGGCTTCCTCCGGGGGGATTATGGACGCCGGTCTTAGGTTGACGCCTATGCGCCTCGCGGGACTACTTTATTTCGCTGCGGCGCGGCTTTATAAAGGCATCCACTTCAGAATCCGGGCTAAGCCGGGATTACAGCTCAAAAAGCGCCAACCTGTCAGGGAATCTCACCATGGGCTTACCTTAACTGAACGATATTGGGACTGTCTCGAACTTGCCCGGCGACAGTGCTCTGCCAGCTCCAATAAGTCACAGATCTGCCACGTTTCGAGCGACCTCAGTTCATCGGGGTCTGCAACTCCTTGGAGAGAATCCAATGAAGAGTCTGATGACGATGATGAGACGCGGAGCCTTACCGGCTGCTCTCGGCATTTTTCTACTTCTGCCGGCCGGGGCCTGTAAGAAGGAGACTCCTGAACGGGCGGCCGCGCCGCAAAAGGCGGAGAAGTCGCCCGGTGCGGCCGCGATTGACACCGGCACCTCGAGCGCCTCCGGAGAAGCGCCCGCTGCGTCCCCTCGCCAAATGGCGCGCGACAAAATCCTTCGCAAGTGGACGGGCGACCTGGATGGAATGATCCAGCGGCGCGTCATCCGCGTCCTTACGACCTACTCAAAGACGAACTACTTTGTCGACCAGGGTACCCAGCGCGGTCTTGTTTACGACTCCTTCCGTATGTTCGAGGACGACTTGAACAAGAAACTCAAGAACACGAACATCCGGGTGCTTGTGATGATCCTGCCGGTGTCGCACGATGATCTCATCCCGGCATTGCTGGAAGGGCGGGGCGACATTGTGGCGGCCGGGACGATGGTCACCGACCCGCGCAGAGAGCAGGTCGACTTCACCAATCCGACCCAGACCGGCGTCTCGGCCATCGTTGTCACCGGGCCCGGCACATCCCCGGTCGCCCGAGTAGAAGACCTCGCAGGCAAGGAGGTTTACCTCCGGTCATCCATGACCACCTTGCAAGGGGTCGAACGTTTCAACGCCGAACTGGCGAAGAAAGGCTTGCCGCCCGTGAAGATCCGGCCTGCACCCGAAGTACTTGCCGATGAGGACATCCTCGAGATGGTCAATGCCGGCCTCGTCAAGACCACCATCGCTTTCGACTACATCGCCGAGTTCTGGCAACAGGTCTTCCCGAAGCTTGTCCTCAACAGGGGCGCGGCGGTAAAGACCGAGGGTCAGATTGCGATGATGATCCGCAAGAACAGCCCGCAACTCAAGGCCGAATTGAACGAGTTTCTCGCGCGTTATCCCGAAGGGTCTGTGCAGCGTAACGTGCTGCTGAACAAGTATCTGAAAAGCGTCAAGTACGCGAAGGCGGCGACATCCAAGGAAGAAATGGCCAAGCTCGAGCAAACCCTCACTATTTTCCGCAAGTACGGCGAGAAGTACACGCTCGATTACCTGCTGATGATGGCGCAGGGTTACCAGGAATCGCAGCTCGACCAGAAGGCAAAGAGCCACGTGGGGGCGATCGGCGTGATGCAGGTGATGCCTGCCACCGGAAAGGACTTGAAAGTTGGGGACATCACGCAGGTTGATCCCAACATCCACGCCGGGGTGAAATACTTCCGTTTCATGATGGACAAATATTACGCGAACGAGCCTATGGATAAGCTCAACAAGGGGCTGTTCACGTTTGCCTCCTACAATGCCGGCCCGGGGCGCATCAGCCAGATGCGCCAGCGTGCAGCCCAACGCGGCCTCGATCCCAACAAGTGGTTCAACAACGTCGAGGTCGTGGCGGCCGAATCCATTGGGCGGGAGACGGTCCAGTACGTCGCCAACATCTACAAGTACTATCTCGCCTACCAGATGTTAGTGGAACAGCGGGAGCAGCGTCAGAAGGCCAAACACGAGGCGGCCGGCAAGAAATAGGCCTGCAGGTGCAGAATCATCATGCGGCCAAACGCCGGTCCACGGCTGCGGACGGGGTGGCGCGTACCCCGATTTATCGGGGTGTGCGATGAAGAGTCGATTTGCTCTCTAACCTTTTGGCGAGGTTCTTCTCAGAATAACTTCCGGGGTCACACATCTTTTCAATTTTCCGCTGTCGGCCCTGCAGGCCTCTCGGATGATTTCTGGGGGGCCAGTCCACCCCACCCTCGCTCTCCGCCTACGGCGGACGGAGCTCAGATGGGGCTACACTCTGGCTGCCCTCCGGGCCTAAGCGGACAGACACGTTGCTCGGAAATCTCTGCCTGACAGAATGAAGACAGATGTCTGTCCCTTTTAGGTCGGGGCCCTTCCATGGTGGAACAGAATTGTGGATCCTTCTTTCCATCATATCCAACTTGCGGAGAAGAACCTGCCGCCCCTTGGGCACCATTGCGGCTACTTCTTCCCCCCCTCCACGTCGAATAACACTGCCGTAGTCCAGGTGATGTCCACGCGATCGCCCACTTTCACTTTCTCGAGGGCCTTCTTGTCAGTCACCCGACGACTGTATTTCCAGCCGTTCGGCCCCACAAATGTTATCGAAGGAATGCTGCGATCTATTTCCTGGATGGTAGCTGTTATCACCCGCTGCTTGGCTATAGTCCCCGCGGGTTTTTCCCCTGCCGCAGGCGTGATGGCGGCCTTGTCGCTATCGACATCGGGCTCGCCGGCGGGCTTCAGGCGAACGATCACGTTGTCATAGTACCGTATCGAGATCGCGTCCCCGATCTTGATCTGCGGGAACCGCTTGGCCCCTTCAGGCACGTCGACTGTTGTGAACTCGCCCTTGCTGTCTTTGAGCGTCAGAACCCGTTTTTCATGATCGATCGCCTCGACGGTTCCCTTAACGACGGTCATGTCGCCCGTGAGCGTCTTGCTCTGCGCTCCGAGGACGGAGACCAATGATAGCAACAACACTGCAGCCATCAAAAGACTGCTTACTCTTCTCATTCGTTCCTCCTAATTGGTTGGAAAATGAATTGCTGACCCTCAGCCTAACACAATTCTCTCGCGTAAGTCCATACGTGTCGTCCGGTTAGGTCTATCGGGGCAGGAACAAGCTTCACGGATCACACACCCAAACCTCCGAGAACTTAAGGTGACTGTAAAGTTAGCGGGGCCGTCCTCGAAGGGCCTCCGAAATAGCTCTTGTTGCACCCCGATTGATCGTTGTGTTGTTGAATTAATACACAACACTCCCGGACTGCGCTGATGACGACGAAACGCCACCGTGTCCGTTTATTCAAAGATGCAATCGCAGGCTGAATGTTCTCTGATCTTACCGTCCAAGAGATCTCCTCGACCCAGGAATAATCTTTACTCCCACCCAGGCCGGGAGTGGCGCCAGCCAGGCAACATATCCGACGATCACCAGTTGGAGGAGATCCAGATAAATACCGAACCCCCAATGCAGGTTTGGGATATACCATCGGACAAAAAGCCCAAATCGCCAATATTCCACGCACACCTTGACCAGAATTGAAAATGCAATCATGGCCGCAGCGACGTAAGAGACACTCGACAAGGTCCCCCCTGCTGATAGCCCCGCTTCCTTGCGTACCTCAGTGGTTTGCCGACGCCTCATCAAACCGGCGGCCACTGCAACTGCGATGAACAGCGCCCCGATGGCAAAGAGCATATCCTTGCCGAAGAAGGCTTGGAGGTTTTCCTCGACATTGACTGCCGTGAAGGAGTAACCCATGTGAGCGACTTCAAAGAGCACCCCATACACAATCCAATAAATTCCAATTGCGCCAAAACCCCAAGCGACCTCGCCCGGAATGATCCATCGACTGCGCAGGTAAAAAAGACCGCACACCAAAGGGAGAAGAACGATCGGCAGGACCCACTTTAGCCTCGCCGCCGGCTCACGGGAGATCCGTTCCTGCTTGGCGGCTTGCGCCTCCGCATCCAGTCCGTCGAGCGCCGCTTCGAGGGAGGTCACGGTCCTGAGTGAAGGTTCTTGAGTGAAGGCATGGGCGGGCGTTCCTTTCACGACCGACAAATAGGCATCCGTGAAATTCTCCCTTTGTTGATAGAGACTGTCGAGCAATCGTACTTTGGCAGCATCATCAATCTGCAGTGCATCCGTGAGGATCATTCCCTGATTGGCGGCCGGGATCTGTGTGCCCAGAAGTGCGGCCACGGTGGGGGCAAGGTCGACCTGGCGGCCCAGCAGGGCCACGCTAGGTTGAATCCCCTTCCCTGCCATCACCCAGGGAACCGTCATCACGTCGGGTTCATCACCCCCATGCCCGCCGCGGTCCACGTGGCCGTGGTCCGAGGTCACGATCAGAACGGAATTGGAGAAATCGATAAGGGTCGCGAGATTGCGGATTTCATTGTCCGCGAGATCCGCCGCGCTCTTGTATTGCGGGGAAACGGCCCCAAAGTCATGGGCCACTTCGTCCGTCACCGTAAAATCAATCAGAAAAAGCTTCGGATCTTTCGTGCGGATCAGCTCGCGTGCGGAAGCCGCAGCCTGATGTAACTCCCGCTCCCCCTTGACCACATCCTTTTCCAGGTTGTGGCCATCGCCTGATGGGAGCGGGACTCTCTCGTCTATGTATGGTGCAAATAATTTCTGTGGGTTGTTTCCGGCTTCAAGCGCGGTCTTTAAACCTCTCTTTCTGGCAAGCTGAAAAATTGTATCAACCGGAAGAGGATGGGCATTGAAGTTGGTGAGCTGGCCGTGAATCTCCTGCCAGGCGCCGCTCATCATGACGGCTCGCCCCGGCAAACTGAGTGAAGGCAATCCCACACGGCAAATGACGTCGGCTCCGCGCCGGCGCAGCTCGTTGAGAAAATTCATTTCACGGGATTGGTCGTATCGCAACCCGTCGACAAGAACGATGAAGACATGCGAGGTGATAGGAGGCAGCGCAGCCGCTCCTGGATTTGAAAACGAATAGGGCGGATGATACCCAATAAAGCTAGTCCAGGCTCGAAGCGCCGTGAAGTGGGCCAAGAGCCCGAGGACGATCAAAAAAACAGGAATCAAGAGTACCGGTCGTTTCGATTTCATAAAGATGTTCTCACTACGGAGGATTTCAAAATATAGTGGCAATTGTTGCGGATGAATTTTGACCCGTTCGAGATTTGGTAGCCGGGATCCCGTTCTTGGGGATCCCGGGTTTTTCCCTGCCGGTCGCAAGAGCCCGGGATCCTGGTTGGCGCATATGCGTCAACCTAAGACCGGAGTAACGAGCATCCATAATCCCTCCGGCGGAAGCCGGGGGATGATTCAGCTACAACCTACAGCAGCGATCCCATTTTCATTATCTTATCTCACCCCCCCCATCCCGCTTCGCGGGATGGGGGGGCGTAGTTTATTTTTGGAGCCTGTGTTTGTGGGCTGTACTTGAACTTTCCCCCAGCTTCCGCTGGGGGGATTCGACAGAACCGTCCCCCTCACCCTTTAAAATCAATCCTCTTTAGGTTGACGCATACCCGCGAGGTGGGACGGCGGGCCTTAGCAATGCATGGAATAAAGAAAAAGATAGCCCACCACGGTAAGCCAAAGGCTTACCGTCCGCCACGGCGGAAGCGGCAGAGCCGCACATCAGCACCGATCTCCTCCAGCCGTGTCACCATTCTTGGTCGTCATCACTAGGTCGGCGAAGTCATTGTGTATGAGAAATCAATGCAGCAATAAAACTGGAGTCCGCACTTCAACGCTGTTCCTGTTCCCCATCCCGTTCAGGCCTTCCTGGCGTTCCACTGCCACGGTCTCAGACCCTTGGCTTTCCCGATCGCCAGCATCCCGCCAAGGAGTATGGCCACAACGACCCCTTGCAAGACCCGATAGCCCAGGTTGGGCGTGATGGCATTGAAATGATCCACGATAAGGCCGCCGGCAATGGTTGAAATCACCTGGGGAATGATCGTGGAGACAGTCCAGATTCCCATGTCCTTGGCGTATGAATCGGCGCCGGGGAGCAAATCGTTTACCATTGCCCAGTCGACGGCCGTAAATGCGCCATAGCCAAACCCGAAGACCACCGCAGCCCAGCGAATAGCGGTCTCGGACTGATTGTAGACAAACATAAGTGCCGCCAGCGTCATCAAGGCGCCCGTGAAATAGACGATGGCGCGGCGACCCAGCCGATCGGAGAGGAATCCCGCGATCACGGCGCTGGCTAAGGCCGCCCAACTGGCGATCTCCAGCAGGACGCCGGCGCTGCGTTCCGGATTGGCCACGCGCACAACGTCCCGCAGAAAATACTCAAGGAAAAACATCACGGTATAAAAGCAGAAGAGGATCGACATGCGGCTGAGGCAAAGCCATCCGAATCCCGGATGGGCCCGGAAATCAAATTTAAAGCTGGACACAATTTCCTTCAAATGAAAGGGCCGTGCCTCTGGGGCAGCCGGCTCACGAACCCCCAAAAAAGTGATCACAAAAAACACGACCACAACCAAGATGATGGTCCACATCATCTCCCGGGGTTGTCCTGCGCCCATGAAATGGCTCGAGGCACGTGCCGCGGCGATGGTTCCCAGGACCGTCATAAAGCCGATCCAGCTTGAGACGGCTCCGCGCTGCTCTTCATTCACGAGATCAGGCACCAGGGCAGTGTAAGCAGCTCCCATCGCGTTATTTGCCACAATAAGAACAAAATACCACAGCACATAGGCCACATACTGTCCATGGGCGGCGGCCACAAAAAGCTGATAAATGGCGAACAGGTTCACCACAATTCCGATCGCCATCTGGGGGCGCCGGCGGCCCAGCCGGGAATGGGAATGGTCGCTCAAGCCTCCAAAGAAGGGCTGCGCCAGCATTGAAAGCAGTGCCCCGCCGCCCAGCACCAGACCCAGCGCACGACCCTGCATCGTGTCAGGCACCAGGCTGTGGATTTGCGATTGGACCACCACCACCAGCAAGGCGCTCCAATGAAAGTTGTAAGCGAACCAAAAGTTGGTCAGGAAGAATTGCCCGGCGAGGGAGAGATTCTTTTTCATGAGGCCGGATCGGCCTCCGCCACCGAGAGGGGAATAATTCCGAGAAGATAGCGAAGAAGCCTCCAGAAGCAAAGCATGCAAATCCGGATTTGAAGAACGTTCATCGGCCGTGAGCCTCGATCATGATTCTTTGAACCCCCACTTCATCTCCCTTTCACTTATTCACCGAGGGGAAATCACCTGCCTTCTTTCTCTCTCAAAATTGAATAGCGGGTGGATCGCACTTGTCGTTCGCAAGAGATGCAAGCCGTGCAACTTGAATTTTTTCAATCGTAACAAATCATGCTGCGGAAGACAAACGGATTCCCCGGTGAGGGCATAGGGCAAGGTGGCGCACACATCGCGTTCTGTGCGATGTGTGCGAGTTATCCGAATGAATGGGGTTCGAAAGAAAGCAGTAGATCGGAATGAGTCAGTTCTGGCATGAAGGGGTCATGCTATATGTCCACCAAAGAGGAAAAATCGCATACTCCGATGGATCGGAGCAGGCGCCACCCGTTCAATTGCCATATGCAGAGACCTTCTATGTGGTCGTTTTTGTCAAGCTCCTTGCGAACGGATCTTTTACTTGGCTGTGGTGGCTCTTTGTTCAGTTCGGGAGATTTTTAGAATGCTCCCGGAACGACCTTCTATCCGTGCCGATCGAAGAA
>JAIQFY010000096.1 GCA_020072965.1 Terriglobia bacterium
GTATGCTCGTCGCGCGCGCCCAAGGCCACCTGCGCCACATAGACATTCCCATAGGTCATCGCGATCAGTCCCAAGTCCTTTTTGGGCGATTCTTTTCCGCCGGCGGCAAATTTGGCTACAGCCGCCCGTGGGGTGGCTTTGGACATTTGCCCGCCGGTATTGGAATACACCTCGGTGTCGAGGACTAGAATGTTGACATTTCGGCCGCTGGCGAAGACGTGATCCATTCCGCCAAAACCGATGTCATAAGCCCATCCATCCCCTCCCACAATCCACACGCTCTTCTTGACGAGCAGGTCGGCAAGCGACAACAACCGCCGGGCATCGTCCGAATCGAGACGCTCAAGGTTTTGTTTCAGGATGGCAACCAGCCCTCGCTGTTCATAAATATCCGCTTCATCTTTCTGAGGAGCCGTCAGGATGGCCGTCGCGAGGTCTTCGCCCACGGCCCCTGCCAGTTTCTTCAATAACTCGGAAGCGAATTCTTTCTGTTTATCGAGGGAGACCCGGAAACCGAGGCCAAACTCGGCATTATCTTCAAACAGTGAATTCGACCAGGCAGGCCCGCGTCCCTCCGCATTCTTCGTCCAGGGTGTTGTTGGGAGGTTTCCGCCGTAGATGGATGAACAGCCCGTGGCATTGGCGACCAGCGCGCGGTCTCCAAACAGCTGTGTCAACAATTTAAGGTAGGGCGTCTCCCCACATCCAGCGCAGGCGCTTGAGAACTCGAACAGGGGCTCTTGAACCTGCTGTTGACGGATGCTTGATACCTTGATCTGGCGCCGGTCGATTTCTGGAATGCCTAAAAAGAAATCCCAGTTCTCCCGTTCGGGTATCCGGAGGGGGGGCTGAGGGGCCATGTTGATGGCCTTGAATCGCGTCTCCGATTTGTTCTTGGCAGGGCATACATCCACGCAGATGGCACATCCCGTGCAATCCTCCGGAGCCACCTGAATAGTGTATTTCAGTTCTTTCCACTCGCGGTCACCGGCGTTGAAGGATTTAAAGGTCGGCGGGGCGTTTTCAAGAATCTTCGGATCATAGACTTTGATGCGGATGACACTGTGAGGACAGACCATCGCGCATTTGCCGCATTGAATGCACACGGCGGGATCCCAAACGGGGATTTCGAGCGCGATGTTCCGCTTCTCCCATTTTGAGGTTCCCGTAGGATAAGTGCCATCGGCGGGAAGGGCACTGACCGGCAGATCATCCCCATGACCGGCAATCATCTCGCCCAGGACTTGTTGGACAAATTCCGGCGCCTCGTGGGAGACCGGGGGTGGCATCTCGATCGCGCCCTCCGTCCGGAGAGGAACCTTGACTTCGAACAAGTGAGCCAGGGTGAGGTCGATGGCCTTCAGGTTCATCTGGACAATCTCCTCGCCCTTCTTGCCGTAAGTTTTTTGAATCGCTTCGATGATGGCGGTGATGGCCTCGTCCCGGGGAAGGACCTTTGAAATGGCGAAGAAACACACCTGCATGACGGTATTGATCCGTCCGCCCATTCCGCTCTCATGGGCCACCTTGACGGCATCAATCACAAAGAACTTCAATTTCTTCTGGATGATCTGTTCTTGCGCAGATTGGGGTAGCTCCTTCCAGACCTCTTCAGGCCCGTAAGGGGTGTTCAACAGGAAGGTCCCGCCCTCGATCAGGTGCTTTAGCATATCGTAGCGTTCGAGGAACACGGGCTGATGACAACCCACAAAATTGGCCCGGGTCACAAGGTAGGTCGATCGGATCGGTTTGGGGCCGAATCGAAGGTGAGACACCGTCACTGCCCCCGCCTTCTTGGAGTCATAGACGAAATAGCCTTGGGCGTAATTCTCCGTATTTTCGCCAATGATCTTGATGGAGTTCTTATTGGCTCCCACCGTGCCGTCTGATCCCAGACCATAGAAGAGGGCGCGGACCACCTCGTCCGGCTCGATGGAAAAGTCAGGATCGAAGGGAAGGCTGGTATGCGAAAGATCGTCCTGGATGCCGATAGTGAAGTGGTTTTTGGGCTGGGCCTGCGCCAGATTATCGAAGACCGCCTTGACCATGGCCGGTGTAAATTCCTTGGAAGACAGGCCGTAGCGGCCGCCCACAATTTTCGGGAAGGTCTTGAGGCCCCCGAAACCCTGCGAGATCCCCTCATGGAGCGCATTGACGCAATCCAAGTAAAGGGGTTCGCCGATGCTGCCCGGCTCCTTCGTACGATCGAGCACGGCGATGCGTCCGGTCGTAGCGGGGAAAGATTCGATGAAACGCTTCAGATCAAAGGGTCGATATAGACGCACCTTGAGGACACCCACATTCTCCCCATGGGAGTTTAGATGGTCCACGGTCTCATGCACGGCTTCGGCGCCGGAACCCATCAACACAATCACGCGCTCTGCGTGCGCAGACCCGTGATATTCGTAGAGACGATAGGAGCGCCCCACGATTGTCGCAAAATGGTCCATGGTCTGCTGGACGATCTCGGGACACGCCGTGTAATAGGGATTGACCGTCTCGCGGGCCTGAAAATAGACATCCGGATTTTGAGCTGTGCCCCGCATCACCGGATGGTCCGGTGAAAGCGCGCGGGCCCGGTGTTCCACCACCCGGTCCTCATTGATCATGGCGCGCAGGTCTGCCTCCGTGAGCACTTCAATCTTTGAAACTTCGTGCGAAGTCCGGAACCCATCGAAAAAATGCAGGAACGGAATGCGCGCCTCGAGAGAAGCGGCTTGTGCGATGAGCGCAAAGTCCATGGCCTCCTGGACAGAGGCTGAACACAATAGGGCAAAACCGGTGCCGCGGGTGGCCATGACATCACTGTGGTCCCCGAAAATGGAGAGCCCCTGCGCAGCCAGGGATCGCGCCGCGACATGGAACACCGTGGGGGTCAGCTCCCCGGCGATCTTGTACATATTGGGGATCATCAACAACAAGCCTTGCGAGGAGGTAAAGGTCGTGGCCAGCGAACCGGCTTGCAGGGCCCCGTGAATGGCTCCCGCCGCGCCTCCCTCACTTTGCATTTCCACGACCTGAGGGATGGTTCCCCAGATGTTCGGATTTCCCCCCGAGGCCCATTCGTCGGACCATTCGCCCATGGGGGAGGAGGGAGTAATTGGATAGATCGCGATCACTTCATTGAGCCGGAAGGCCACATAGGCGGCGGCCTCATTTCCGTCCATCGTAATAAATGCTCTTTTATTTTTTACAGTCCCTTCTGCGGGTTCGACCTCGGTGCTTAGAATGGTGGTCATTGATCCTTCCTCAGCTCTCTTGTCTTTCGTATGAAGACAGTATTATTGGTCCTTCAATTCTTCCAGTTCATCCATCTCCTTCAAATACGCGAATACTTGCCGGGCTTCCTCTTCGTCCACGATGCTGATGGCAAATCCGACGTGGACGATGACATAATCACCAATCTTGGCTTCGGGAACATAAGCCAGATTGACCATCTTGAGAATGCCGCCGAAATTCACCTTCCCACTGCGCAGAACCGGATCAATCCCCTCAATGGACTCGAGCTTACCCGGGATGGCCAGGCACATCTTCAAAGCTCCTTTCGAAGGAGTCGCGTTGCCGCGACGATTTGTCCGAGTGAGATGCCCCCGTCGTTGGGGGGAACCCGCTGGTGCCAGTAAGGGCGCAGTCCACTGGCCTCAAGCCGATGAACCGTCCGCTCCGTGAGATACTTGTTTTGGAAACATCCCCCTGTCAAGATAACGCGTTCCTCCCCGCTCCGCCTGGCAATTTCCACAATCATTTCGGCCAAACTGTTGTGGAATTTGATGGCGATCGCAGGGACTCCAACATGTGCCACGTCCGCGAGGACGCCCGCGACCAGTGGAGCCCAATCTATCACGAATTGCGGTTGGGTCTGCTGTGCAGTTTGGTCAGGATGATGTCCATCCTTTTCAGATTCGAGGATATGAAACGGGTAACCCTCCCCGGTGTCCTCATCGCCAATCGCAAATTCCAGTTCCATCGCCGCTTGGCCTTCGAAACGGACCTTTTGCCTGATTCCAATGATAGACGCGATCGCATCGAACAGCCGCCCCGCACTCGATGTCATAGGGGAGTTTACACCTTGGAGCAACATCTGGTGAAGCAAAGAACGTTCCGACTCGGTGAACGAATTCACAGGAAGCAGATCCTTCCGCTGGAAAAGCTCCGGGCCGAATGTCTCGTACAACAAGCCAATGGCTGCACGGCGCGGCTCCTTGATGGCGACCGCGCTCCCCGGCAGGCGGAACTGCCGGAGGGAGGCGAGGCGCCGAAACGAAGTACGGTCCGTGATGAGGAACTCGCCACCCCAGACGGTGCCATCGGGACCATACCCCGTTCCATCCCACGACACCCCTAGAACGGGTCCATCGAGTTCGTTCTCCGCCATGCAAGCCGCCACATGGGCGTAATGATGTTGGACGGATAAAGTGGGAATGGAGCCGGCCTGTGCATATTTCGTGGAGAGATAGTCTGGGTGCAGGTCACAAACAAGGTGTTTGGGATTGATCTTGTAGATGCTCCGAAAGTCGTCAATTACTTTCCGGAAGGCGCCAAAAGATTCTTTCGTTTCCAGATCCCCAATATGCTGGCTGATAAAAACGTTCGCATTCCCGGTGGTTATGGCCACTGTGTTTTTCAAATGGGCTCCAACAGCCAGCAGGGGGACGCCGCCCGAGCCTCGGACTGAAACGGGTAGCGGCGCGTATCCGCGGGCCCGCCGCACGACGAGTTCGCGTCCCAGGATGATGCGGAGAACCGAGTCATCGACATGCCGAACGATGGGCCGATTGTGAACAAGAAACAGGTCTGCAATTCCCGCCAGACGGTGGACCGCCTCCGCCTCCTCAGTGCAGATGGGCTCATCCGAGAGGTTCCCGCTCGTTGCGACCACGGGAAATTGAATCTCTCGCATCAGGATATGGTGAAGCGGGGTGTACGGCAGCATGATCCCGAGGTAGGGGTTATGCGGCGCCACCGAGAGGGCCACCATGGAGTTCGGATTGCGAATTTCGGATTGCGGGGCAACGAATTTGCGGCGAAGCAAGACAATAGGTGACTCTGGAGAGAGCAGCAGCCTTTCTTCAAGCGCGGAAACTTCGCACAATGACTTTGCCGATTCCAGAGAGGGAAACATGAGCGCCAACGGCTTTTCATCCCGGTGCTTTCTATCCCGGAGACGCACGACCGCCGCATCATCTCGCGCATCGACCATGAGATGAAATCCGCCAAGACCCTGGACTGCCACAATCCCTCCACTGTGCAGAGTTTCGGCGGCACGGGAGAGAGCTTTCTGGTCCCTGCAGATCGAGGCACCCGCTTCATCCCAGAGTTCCAGGCGGGGGCCACATTTCGGGCAGGCGTTGGGCTGAGCATGGAACCGGCGATCCATCGGATCTTCATATTCCTGCCGGCAGGCGGCACACATGTCGAAACTCCTCATGGCCGTGTTGGGCCGGTCATACGGGAGGGACTCAATGATGGTGAAGCGAGGGCCGCAGTTGGTGCAGTTGGTGAAAGGGTAAAGGTATCGGCGATTTGTCGGATCAAAGATATCCAGAAGACACTCGGGGCAGGTGGCGATGTCAGGAACAACGAGCGCGCTCAGTTCGCCGGTCCGTTCGCTTTCACGGATCTCGAACTTTTCAAAGCCCAGAGGGTCAAGCAGTGAGTATTCGAGGTTTTGAATGGAAGCGCGCAGGGGCCTTTCTTTCTCAAGCCGAAGCAGAAAAGCATCCAGGATTTGTTTTTCACCTTCCACCTCGATACACACACCCTGGGGAGAGTTCGATACCCAACCGGGCAGATGCATGGCCTTCGACAGCCGGTAAACGAAGGGCCGGAACCCGACACCTTGAACAGCCCCTCGGATGACAATTTGGATACGCTGGATCACTCTGCTGCAGGCACTTTCTTAACCAGCCAATCACACCATTCAGGGATTCCCGCCCCGGTGGTGCACGAGGTTTCAAAAATGATCAGGGATGGATTAATTTGGAAGGCGTTTTGCCTGAGCTTTTCCAGTTTGACGTTCACATAGGGGAGCAGATCGATCTTGTTGATCAGCAGGACGGTCGAGTTCCGGAACATTCCAGGATACTTCAACGGCTTGTCTTCACCTTCGGTGGTGCTCATGACCACTACCTTCATCGCTTCCCCGAGATCATAGTTGGCGGGGCAAACGAGGTTTCCTACGTTTTCGATGACGAACAAGTCGATGTTATCGAGAGTGATCCGGGTCAGGGCATCGTACACCAGTTTAGCTTCCAAATGGCAGCCGCCATGCGTGACAATCTGTACGACCGGGACGTTGTACTTCGCCACACGCTGGGCATCAAGATCCGTTTGCACATCACCCTCGATCACCGCGATCCGGACGCGGCCGATCAGGTGCTCCAGGGTTCGCTCCAGGATGCTGGTCTTGCCGGAGCCCGGCGAACTGACAAAATTCAAAGCGAAGATGCCGTGTTGGGCAAACAGGGCCCGATTCAAGCGGGCAATCTCGTCGTTCTTCTCCAGCACCTTCCGTTCAATGGTGATGACACTCATATCGCTTCCACCTTCTCATCCAGGAGCTCGACCTCGACCACCTGCAGCTCCCTTCCTGAGATGACTTCAATTTCAATGTTTTCACACGAAGGGCAGGAAAACGCATAGTGTTCCACTTCGAAGTGAAGCTCGCACCCTCGGCAATGCGCGACGACAGGGACCCGCTCAACCTCGAGCCGCGCCCCCTTGAGCGGGGTGTCCGATATGATGGCACTGAAACAGAACTCCAAGGAGTCAATCACGACGCCCGCCATTTCGCCCACCCTCATCTTGACGGCCCTCACCGGGGGGTGGGGAGCAGGGGGCAGGTTTTGTTGAACAATCTCGATGACGTTCTGCGCGATTGAAAGCTCATGCATGATGACGAGATGAGTCCATGGTCTTGCGTTTACATTAATATTGTCTTATGAAGCTGTCGATGGATCCTACAAAGCCCCGCTCTGCAATCTACGAAAGAACGCACCGGCTCCTCGCAGTTCCAAATTCTTCAAGTGAGAGAGCTCGTGATTCTTGATGGATGGATCCCCATTACGTTTGGCAACCTCCCGAATGACGCGCGGTAGATTATAGTCCAGTTTTTCCAACTCCTGAACCGCATTCTTTAGATCGGAGGTAATCCGGGTCCAGTTTGAACGAGGCCGACCCGCCGGCGGGGAGGTCAAGCGGTTGAGTCCCACGTTGAGGGGACTACCCATTCAACGCTCTTTCTTTTCCTCTTATTCCCGCATTCTCGGGTGCGTTCAGTGACGTGAAGTGCGTTGAAAAATCCGGAATTCCCAGGCCGCCAACTTCAGTCCAGGCAAAGTGACCCAGTGTGACACGGGGTCTCCATTGGAGGATGCATAAACCTTTGGAGTGACGTCAAGGAATGACGAACCGTTCTTGACCTCGAGGGTCCCCTCAAACGGACTGTTCGAGAGATTGATGGCAACAAGAAACTCTTCAGGGCCGGTTCTACGAAAGTAGGTGACGACACGCGCTTCATCGGAGTTTCGCACCCACTCTGTTTCACCTTGCCGCAAGGCCGGATGCGCGCGACGCAGGGCAATCATCTCGTGATAAAAACGTGAAAACTCAGTGCGGCGTTCAGCGATCTTCCAGAAAATCGGCAATCTTTCGAACAGCGCTGGTGCCGCAGACTCCGCCGTGTCGCCCACCTCCATGCCATTGTAGATCATGGGAACCCCATCCATTGTAAGAATCAAGGCAGAAGCGGCGAGGGCGCCGTGTTCGCCGAAGCGCACGATGGCACGGAGCTCGTCGTGATTGTCCGAAAAGCGCATGTGCATGGCGCCCCGCGGGAATGCAGTTCGTTCCTGCTGCCACTCCTTGTGCAGCGCAGTGGCGGGGGAGTCTCCGATAATGACCTTCGTGAGCACGGCATGAAGAGGCCACGCATAGTCCAGATCGAAAGCCTTCACCACCGCGCCGGCCGGC
>JAIQFY010000097.1 GCA_020072965.1 Terriglobia bacterium
GTTCCCGTTCGGCCGAAAAACGAACCCCGATCGTCCGGAGATTTTATGCCGTTCTCAACGTGGCCCTTCAAAAGCAAGAGCACCGCTCCGGGTCGCCCAGGAGAATCTTGTCTTGACTTTTGAGTTGTCATAGACGCCGTGGCGGACTGGCGGATTTCGTAGTCCGCCAAAAACTTGTATCGGGACTGGGTGGAGAAAACGATATGGACCAGGATTTGTGCAAGAGACTGTGGCATGCGATTGATCTCGGGGGAGGGTTAGAAAACACGCTCAAGCTTCGGGAAAGATGATAGCACCATCTGTCATTCGGGCCCACATCCGGGCCATGGGGATTCCCAGCAGCGCCGGCCCCGTCACCACAAGATTGCCCTTACAGGGCAAGACAGGAATATGAAATGACGATCGGCCCCAGGGCGATGCCCTGGGCTTTTGGAGAGTGCCCTTGCAGGGCACAAAGACCCGCCATCCCTCCTCTGACGCACACAACTTCCGGATGACCCAAATAGAAATCCTGTCCTCTCGTCTGATTACGACTTCGATAACCCCTTTTTGGGGGCCTGGATGTAATGCTGAAGGATCAAAATCATGAGGGAATTCGCAATTACAAGACTTAATCCGGCATGCAGTCCCTGTCTTGCAGAGATTTGCCCAACGGCCCAGGGGAGCGTCATGCCACCACTCAAAGCGATTCCAAAGAGAATTCCGAAAACAGTTCCCGAGCATGCTTCGAAGCGACTACCCGCCATGCCCAGTGTAGTTGGAAAAATACTCGCGAAGCTCAATCCCAGAAGCACAACTCCGGCGGTGGCCAAGGGAGCGGACGTGGCCATGAGTAGCACCATCCCTCCTACCGCCGAGCCAACGGCGCTCACCCTGACGAGCGTCAAACTGTTTGCGCGAAGAAGCAGCCGACTCGAAATAACCCGGCCGAGCATCAAGGCCAACCAGTATCCCGCAAGAATGTATGAGGCTCCGGAAATAGAGCTTCCCATCCTGCTTTTGAAGTAAGTGGAAGCGTATCCGCCAACAATGAACTCGTTTCCCGATTCGAAGAAGAGAAGAAAGCCCAGCAAAAGCACGAGGGGATTTCGAATCAGTTGAACGGCCTCGGCCCACGGCGAAGTCCGATTCGTGGGGAGCGGCGGAAACGTCAGGCCAAGGAATACGAATCCGGGTACGAGTGAAAACACGAGAGCCAAGTATAGAATGGGAGCCAAGCCCAGCCCTTTGAGTCCAGCTCCCATTATGAAGGGCAGGGAGAGAGCACCAATCCCGAAGTACACCCCAAGCAGATTGAGCGCTGATGCTTTGCCCCGGGGGTCTCTCTCGAAGTCAGCCACAAGCGTGTTGGCCGCTCCATTGAGAGCCCCTCCACCGATCCCAAGCAGAAGCACTCCCCAAAGCAGGGCCCTGTAACTCGAGGCGCCGCTGATCAACAGGAGCGACACGGCGACGGCCAGCGATCCCCCGACCAGGATCGGTTTCTTCCCCAACCAGTCCATGAGTACACCAAGACTGAGCATGCTAACAAGCATCGAAAAGTTCATTCCGAGGAAAAGATTTCCCGCCTGGGCAAGATCAAAGTGAATCCGCTCGCCCATCAAGGGCAGGATCGACCCGAGCAGGGCCAGGACGACGCCGTAAACGACCATCGCGGCATTTGAGCCGAAAATGAGCCAGCCCCTCCGAATAACAGGTTCAGTCTGAATCCTGGTCATACTGATTCTTCATCGCAGAGGAGCCAGGGGTCGGTTCACGGCTGGATGAGCACCGCCCACACCTCGCCTGGACCCACCCGCTTCCTAAAGCTCAATGCGCTCCGGTCGTAAATTGCTCTGATCGGTTCTCGAGTCATTAAATCCGTCACGCTGTACGTGCCTTCTGATAGCTTCATCCTGACGGTTGGCTCCGCGGCTGTATTGCCATGATTAAATACGACGAGCAGTTTTTCAAGCCCCGCTTCCATGGTTCTTATTTCAACGGATTGTTCCGGCAAGACGCCGTCCACTTCCACCTGGCGGGTAATACCCGCCCATTCCAGCAAGCCACTGAAAAAACGCCCCACATTGACGTCGCGCTCAGCTTCGTAAAGCGCTCCGAGAAACGAGCCGATGGTGATCACTTTCCCCTTCCCGTAGTTTGAAGCGATGATGGCAGGGTCGCCATTATTGAATTTGGCAATGATGCGTGCCGACGGGGAGAGCGGATGTAAAGCTTCTTCGTAACTCCAGCCACGGACCCTGAATCCGGGATGCAGCAGTGGGATGCTCTCGTCGTCAACCACAATTTGCATTTCGGTCTTGCCGGTCGGGGTCTGTTGGACTGCAACCTCCCGGCATCCAGTGACTTCATGAAGACCGAACCCCGGAATGATTTCCTTGGCATGACCTTGCTCATCATTCCAAGCCAGACGCGCTTCGGTCATGAGGGTTCCGCCCTGGCGTACGTATTCCGTTAGTCCCCGGCCTGCGGCCTTTGGAATCATGAGGGGGTAAGGCAGGAGGATGAGTTTGTAACGGCCAGCCTTCCCATCCGCAATTTCGTTGATGTGGATGAAATCCACCGGGACATGAGTGGGCATGAGGGCGCGATAGATGCCGAGAAGGGAGTTTCGTTCAATACCGGCGAATTCGCTTTGGGCGCCCGGGGTGGGCAAGGGCTGCCGACCTCCGACCAGATAGGAGAGCGGATTATAGACAATCGCCACCTCAGCCGGGGAGGGTTGTGCCTTTAGAAACAACTGCTGGTTGTGGTCGACAAGGCGGGCGATGCTCCCTACCACTTTCGCGCGCTCCGTCAAAGTTCCATCGAGCTGGATCAACCCATATCCCCCCGATTCGTAGCCCGCATTCATGGGGTACCAGGCGTAAACATTGATCCCCTTGGCGCCCCGCGCCAGAGCGCTCCACATCCAAATGCGCTCGTCTTCCGGAGTCACCGTCGCACCGATTCGAAGGGCGACTGTCCCAAATCCCGCCTGCAACTCACCGATGTAAAACCCATTCTGTTGCGTGGCGCAGGCGGAGCGGGAAAAATCGAGAAGGGCACCGCGCCAGGCCGGATCCCTTCCGACGGGCGATGAATGCTTCGGGTAAAACGAGGTTCCCCAGTAATCCACTTGCTTCGCCATCAGCCAATCGTCCGGGTTCCCCTCTCCAGCGGTGGGAGAGGTAAATAGCGACGGGCTGGCGGCATGGCTGGTCGCGATCCGGCCGGGGATCACGCGCTTCACCGCTTCGTAGCGCATTCTCAAATCTTCGGCTAGCTTGTCGATGATGAAGAAACGCCAGTCCACATAATCCGTATAGGAGAGGATCGTGCTCAATCGATTCGGCTCCACCTCCTTCCAGTCCGAGAACCGCCGGTACCACGCCTGATTCAGCGCATCCAGACTCCCATACTTGTGCTTCAGCCATTCCCGATAACGCGCGACGGAGTGTGGACAAAAGCAGAATTCCGGACTTCGCAAGTAGGTGGCAGAGGCCCAATTGATCACATGAGGCTCGCTCCAGAGGTCCCAACCCATGAATGCCGGCTGGCCTTTGACGCGCTCGGCCAATACCCTGAAAAACTCAAGCATGGCTTTCCGCACGCCGGGATGGTCAAAACAATAGCCCGGGGCTGCTTCCGAGGGCATGACCGCGCCGCTGATATCTACAAAATGGGAATCCGGATATTTCCTCCCTACCCAATCAGGAGCAGAATCGGCGTAAATCTGGATGTACACCTTAAGCCCCGCCTCCCGGGCCAGCTCAAACAAGACATCCACCGTGTCAAAATTGAATTGGCTCTCCGCAGGCTCGGCACTCGACCAATCGACCCAGCACTTGATCGCATTGAAGCCCAATCCCTTGATCTGTTGCAGGTCGGCCCGCCAGGCTTCGCGCTTGGAGCGGGGATCCGGCTCAAGCATGGGAGCTCGCGCCTTGCCACCTCCATACCAAACCGCCATGGGAATAAAGTCTTCCGCCTGACGCTCGATCTTTACGGGTTGTTGTGGAAAACTTCCCTGGATGAAGAGTGAGATGATGAGGAGCGTGCCAGCCAGAATGCGCATGCTTGACCTCCAGGGACATTGAGGACACCCGCCCGAGATGAGTGAGGCATCAAGCTTTCTCAAAAACTCCGGGAGAGCCGGGCGGGTCAGTACCCGCGTTGAGGCGAGCCAAACAAATCCGCAGGACCCATCACAGATCCGTCGTGCCTTGATTCAAGTCCGGTATAATGCTTCACCTGTTCCAGCAAAATCAAGTCATGGTTTGAGGATCGGATTTCCTTAATGCGAAACGGGTCGAATGATTGACTGTTCCTATATCCGCAGTCTCAGAAAGGGAGTCTTCATGCAGAGAGAGAATATATCGAGCGGAACAACGTGGGAACCCATCGTGGGGTACTCACGCGCAGTCCGAATTGGCCCTCACATCCATGTCTCGGGCACAACCGCCATCGGTGAGTCCGGCGAGATGGTCGGGGTCGGCGATCCTTACGCGCAAACCATCCGGGCCCTGCAAAATATAGAAAGTGCCCTGCGAAACGCGCGGGCGGGCCTGAAGGATGTGGTCCGGACCCGGATGTTCGTGACCGATATTGAGGATTGGGAGAGCATCGGAAAAGCCCACGGAGAGTTTTTTGGCAGCATTCGACCCGCAACTACGATGGTCGAGGTGAGCCGATTGATTGATCCCGATATGCTCGTGGAGATCGAAGCCGACGCCTATCTCGGGGAATAGACCCATCCTGTTTGAACCTGGGCGGATTCCGAATTGCGGATTTCGGATTATATATGCCGGGCTGGCAGCCCCTCTGATCCGTCGGGAACTTTGTTGAATGCGGGTGCCGCAGGCATGTGCTTCTCAACATGCCTGCGAATGACAGCCCCTCCGGTCGCAATATCTTCTGCAGATGACCACAGCGCTACCCCCTTCAGCAACCCACATGGATGGCCTTCGAGATTCCTGCAAGCGCAGGCATGCGGGTGCCGCAGGCATGTGCTTCTCAACATGCCTGCGAATGACAGCTCCTCCGGTCGCAATACCTTCCCAGATGGCCACTGTGCTACCCCCTTCAGCTACTCGCATGGATGCCCTTCGGGATTCCTGCAAGCGCAGGCATGCAAAAAGCGCATGCCTGCGGCACCCCGATCAATATTCTGTGCGACCTGGCGCCCACAAACGCGGTATCGATTCATGCCAGATCGAAAACCAGCACTTCAGCGGTCTCCGTCCCCGTCAACTCCAATTGCGTTTCTTTGCTGACCGAGGCTCCATCTCCGGCTTTCAGGGGAACTCGATTCAGCACGATAGCGCCGCGGGCCACCTGCACCCACGCATGTCGATCGGGTCGCAATGAAAAGGTCACACGCTCGCCTGCATCTAACAATCCTGCATAGAGGTCGACATCCTGATGGATCGTCACCGCGCCGTCGCGGCCGCCGGTGGCTGCAATCAAACGCAACCGGCCGCGCTTCTCCTCCGCCTTGAATTCACGTTGTTCATAGCTCGGCGTAAGGCCTTTTTTCTCCGGTAGAATCCAGATTTGCAGCAGGTGCACCGGTTCCGATTTGGATGGATTGAATTCGCTGTGCGTAATGCCCGTGCCGGCGCTCATGCGCTGGACTTCGCCGGGCTGGATTAACGATCCATTGCCCATGCTGTCACGGTGTTCGAGTGCCCCCTCGAGGACGTACGTGATGATTTCCATGTCGCGATGGGGGTGTGTCCCAAAGCCGTCGCCGGGTTCGACGCGATCCTCGTTAATCACCCGCAGTTGTCGAAAGCCCATATGGTCAGGATCGAAATAGGTATCGAACGAAAAAGTGTGATAGGTGTCAAGCCAACCTAAGTTATTGTGTCCCCGTTCGTTTCCAGGTCTGACGATAATCATATGAAACTCCTTCCTCGGACTTGCACGATTCTTTCATGGATCATGCTTTGGTAGCCCCGGTGTCCGCCAGAACTGCTTGGCGGATCTCACCGGGGGCTTTTGGGCGAATGCTGACAAATGCTCCCGGCGATCCGCCAGAACTAATGGCGGACGCCGGGGCTACCAAAGCTCTCCTGCATCCGGCTTCTGGCTTCCGGCCTCCAGCTTCCTACTTCCGGCATCTGGCTCCTGGCTTCGTGGCTTTCTTGAAAAGGATCCCTCTCACTTCAACCCGGCGTCTTCTGAAACGCCGAGTGCAAGGGCCGACCAGTCCATCGATCCCCGCCCTTTGGCCATCGCCGTGATATACCGGTCGTGAAGTAAGCTCGCCACGGGCATGGGCATTTGCGCCGCGGCAGCCATTTGCAAGACCAGATCGACATCCTTGAGCCCGAGGGGGAGCCGGAATCCCGCTGGGCTGTACCGTTCCTGGGCGATGGTCTTCCCGTAGTTCTGATACACGGGACAGGCAAACAGAGTTTGCCCGAACAGGTCCGCGACGGCTGCACGCTCAATCCCATTTTTCTGGGCCAGTGCAAAGGCTTCAGCCATCGCTTCCATGGCCGCGGCAATCAGAAAGTTGCCCGCGAGCTTCACCACGTTGGCCGCGCCCGGATCCTCTCCGAAATCAAAAACGCCCTGGCCCAGCGCCTTGAGAACCGGTTGGACACGCTCCCGGGCAGCCGCGGGACCGGACACACATATCCACAACTTGCGCGCCGCTGCAGCTTCCGGTCTTCCGAATACCGGGGCGGCGACATAGCTGACGCCATGGCCTTTGTGATGATCTGACAATTTTCGGGCCGTGGCGGGAGAGATCGTACTCATCGACAGGTGAATCCCCCCGTTCCCGATCCGCGCCGCCAGTTCACTCCCTTCGCCCGCGATCTCCTCGACCGCCTGATCATGGGAGAGCATGGTGATGACAATAGAACCGGCTTGCGCCACATCCGCCGGCCGGGCCACCCATTGCGCACCCCGTGCAATCAGCGGGTCAGCCTTTTCGCGTGTACGGTTCCAAACGTGGACCGTGTAGCCGGCATCTGCAAGGTTTCCCGCCATGAATGAGCCCATGTTCCCAAGACCGACAAAACCTATGACTTGCTTCATGTCCTATCCCTCCTCGTCAGTCCATCCCTTGAGAAAAACAGTCTACGACCCTCCGGACCGTTTCCGCCTCATTCCTCGGCCGACCCGCCCGCCGATTCCTTTCGTTGGCCCGCCGGGGGCCTAGACACGATTCATTGGGAACTTCGCACCTGCTCCAACAGCTCGATCAGTGCTCGCAATTCCCGGTTCGGGACATGACCCGCCTGCTGTCGGTGCATGTGGGCGACCGGCTCATCCAGAGTTTTCAGCAGCCTCAGGCCGGCCCGGGTGATGCGTGCCGTGATGACCCGGCGATCCGCTTTTCCGCGGGTTCGAGTGACCCAGCCGTGGGCCTCCAGACGGTCGAGCAGCCGCGTGATGTCAGGGTCGCGCGTCACCATGCGCTGTGCGATCTTGCGGCACGCCAGGCCCGCAGGCCCCGCGCCCCGCAGGATTCGAAGGACGTTGTACTGGGTCGGCGACAGCCCGGCCGGCTTCAGGACCGCTTCCAGCCGCTGCAGAAGCACATCGGCCGTCCTCTGGAGCTGGAGGTACAGCTCCTCTTCGATCGGCCACAGGGACTCCTCGCGTCCCCCTCTTCTCCGTGTCGGCGCCGGCATCCTTCCATAATAGGCGTTATAACGACATTTGTCAAGAGGAGCGATTCAACAGAGGAGCGATTCAACCTCCCCAACACCGTTAGGGTTCGTTTTGGGAGGGTATCGCCTTGAGGGGAGGCTCAGAATGGAAAACAGCTTTATACAAACGCCGGGTGCCGCAAACCGGCCGGGTGCCGCAGACGCGTCCGCCGCGGCGTCTATGACAACTCAAAAGTCAAGACAAGATTCTCCTGGGCGACCCGGAGCGGTGCTCTTGCTTTTGAAGGGCCACGTTGAGAACGGCATAAAATCTCCGGACGATCGGGGTTCGTTTTTCGGCCGAACGGGAACTGGAAACGGTGGAAAGTGGTTTGGACTTTCCAAGCCCCGGTGGAAATCGGCGTTTGGATTTCCACGGCGGCGTCGGTTTCCACCGACCGGCGCGAGCGGTCGCGATGCAGCTCGCGAGGGACTCATCAACTCTTGGGCATCGTGCGGGCGGGCCTCTTCAGACAATACAGACTGCCCGGGCAACGAACCGGGGCGCCTCCGCCGCGGCTGAGACTCCGCCCTGCCCTTCCCGAATCGCACCTCCTCTGGAGCAGGGCCAAAGACCCCGATCCGGAGATCGTTGGACGCCTCGGGGGGCTAACTCGCCTTCGTCATCAACTCCTCCTGATACTCCTGCTGCGAGCGTAATAAATGCTGCGCGACGACCAAAATCTTTCGACCCACGCTGCGACGCACCCGGCGGGGATCCTTCCCCTGCTCGATGCCCCGCTGCCACAAGCGACCGAGCGCGCTCTCTTGGGGATGCAGACTAATGCTGATGGCGGCCGTCAACAGCACGTTCTTCAGATAGCGATTGCCGCTGCGGGAGGCGTTTTCGGTTCCCTTGCCGGCGGAAAAGTGTCGACTCACCCCCAAACTGGCGTACTGCCAGGCTTGCCGCTTGTTGTGAAACCGCCCGCCCTCTTCCAGGTAGGCGATCAAGGTGCACGCACTGATAAACCCGATTCCGGGAATGGTCAGGAGGCGACGCACCGAACCCCGCACCGGCTGGCTCCCCTCGCGCAGCAGTTTCAGAAAGCGCGCCTTCATGGCCCGGGCCTGGTCCACCTTCAGCCACAAACAATCGGCCAGCTTCAGGTTGGCGTGTTGCTGTGCGATGGCTTGACGAAACCGCTCGCGATGGGCAGCGCGTACACTTCCTCTTTCTCATACGCAATGCCGTGAAAGAGCAGAAACGCCTTGAGGTGGTTCTTCGATCGGGTCACCTCCCAGCTCGACCGCCAGTAGGCCCGCACCGCTTCGCGCAACTCCCGGTACAGAGGCTCCGGGTGGTGCGCCGCTTTGAGCTGGTTCATATACAGCAGCTGCGCCAGGTGCAACGCATCCAGATAATCATCCTGGTTCTCGGCCTGGCTGATGAGCCGATTGTGTTGCGGCTGACAGCGAATAATCTCCTCCACGTGCGGTTGCAGGGCGCGCGTCACCCAATCCGCCATCTGGCACTCTTCCAGCACCACCCGCTTCGGCCCCGCAATGCTCTGCATCAGTTCCACCAACGCCGCCTCGCGGGTTTCCACGCGCCGGCGCATGCTCTCTTGCCCTCGTCCATTCAAAATCACCGCATCCGTAGTTGCACGACCAAGGTCCAATCCGATATATTTCATGGTGGGTCTCCTTTGTGGTTTCACCGATTGATTTTTGAACAGGCACAATCAGTGTATTCCACTCTGCGAGGCCCGTGTTGTCACAGTTTCAGACATGTCTGCGAAGGAACGCCCCTCAGGTCGCTACCCCGGATAATCAAGGAGTTCCCTCGCCACCTGCTTTTAAGGACGGCTCTCGCGGGTTTTGCAGGCGTATGCCCCGATGGATCGGGGCGTGGAGCACCCCGGGCCCCTCTCTTCTCCGGGTGCCGCAGACGCGTCCGCCGCGGCGGACATGTCTGCGAAGGAAGGCCCCTCAGGTCGCTACCCCGAATAATCAAGGTATTCCCTCGCCACCGACGTTTAGGGACGGTTCCCGAGTACCTTGCAGGCGCATGCATGCAAAGAGCGCATTCGGACGGCAACCGGGGCACGCCTGATCAGTCCGCTACGTGACGTTATCCATGGTCAAAAGCGAGTCGTCCCCCAGATAGTAGAATCTCCAACTTGACCACGGCCAATCTCCAGGTGTCTTCACCAACCCGCGCTTCACAGGATTGGCGTGCATGTAATTTAACTTTTCGAGACGTTTCTTCTCAGTGTAGATATTAATATCATGCGACCGTGGGAGCCACACGCGACGCCTCTCATGACCATGAAAGGTCGGCGGCAGGATGCAGCGCGACAGGATCTTTCGGCACCAAGTGCTTTGTTGATTCTGGTCCAACTGGTCCAGAATACCCAGGGCCGTTCGCTCTTTCAGACTCTTCATGACGCGGGAGGGATTCACGGTCGCTGAGGGCCAAATCATCATGTGAAAATGTTCCGGCATCAAGACGTATCCGATCAACTTGAATTGAAGTTCCAACCGTAATGCGCGAAGCGTGTCAACGAACAAGAGCTTGAAACGATCGGAATCAAAAACAGGGGTCTGACGATAGGTGCTACAGGTGATGTAGTGAATATTCCTGCCTTCGAAGAATCGTCGTAACTTGGCCATTGAGTTCCACCGGAGGGGGAAGGTTGTGGGGGCTTAGAAGAAATCGTCGGCAGGAATGATGACACGAGAGCATGAATCGTCGCCACCAATTTTTTGCCGGGTGCCGGGTGCCGCAGACATGCGCTCTTTGCATGTCTGCGAACCCCAGCCCATCAGGTCGCCTCGCCGGATAAACACGGCTTGCTTAATCCCAATGACATCCGATCGCAGCTCCCGCAAGTCATGCCAGCGCATGCATGCAAAAAACGCATGCGTGCGGCACCCCGGGTTAGTCATTCCTCACGTGAACGAGGTCGCACACCCCTCGGGTGCCGCAGACATGCGCCCTGGGCATGTCTGCGAAGAAAGACCCCTCAGGTCGCAGAGAAGGCCTTAAGGGCTTGCCCCGATAGGTTCCTTTGCGCCCTCTGCGCCTCCGCGGTTAGATTTGAATCCTTTCTCACCCACCAATTTCATTTGTCCCTTCGGAATCGCCTGTGGCACAATCTCGCCATCATGCGAATCACCAAGGTGTACACGCGGACAGGCGACAAGGGGGAAACGGGCCTGGTCGGCAATCGAAGGGTCCCCAAGGACTCCCGGCGGATCGAGAGTTACGGCATCGTTGACGAGTTAAATTCGATCCTCGGGGTGGCCCGTGCTGTCAATCAAAAGTTTTCCCAGCACATTGCTCCCCGGGTGCGGATGGAGAAGGAACTCAAGAAAATTCAGAATGAACTCTTTGTCGTCGGCAGTGACCTGGCAACGCGCGTTGAAGACCGGTGGGAGAATATGCCTCTGGTCGGGCAGAGCCACATCGACGCACTGGAGGGGCTGATGGATGAGTTGGAAAAAGAGTTAAAGCCGCTCGAAGAGTTCATTCTCCCCGGAGGGGGCATGGTGGCCGCTTCATTGCACCAGGCCCGCACGGTCTGTCGCCGGGCCGAGCGCGCTTGCGTGGCACTTGGTCGCGAGGAACCCATCGGGGATTATCTCATCCCTTATCTCAATCGATTAGGTGACGTCCTGTTTGTGCTGGCACGGTGGATTTCGCATTGCGAAGGCGAAGCCGAGACGATGTGGGAAAGAGAGAAGATAGGAGATAGGTAATAGGCAATAGGGGATAGGATTCAGGTGCGGGGTGCCAAGCGTCAGGACGCGAGAATTGCGAAGTTGCGGATTGGGGAGCGTCACCTGGCGGTTTTTATCCCACGGTTTTTCGGCTAGTGATTTCACCCATTAAACGCATATTAATTGAACTTCGAAGGTCATTTTCTATATTCAGTTCTTCTCCGTGAGTTTAGACATCTGGAGCCAAGAGTCCTTTCCTGACGTCCCAAACCCAACACCTCCCACCTTTGACCTATCCCCTATTACCTATCCCCTATTACCTATCCCCTATCACCTATTTGTATTGACATACTACGTTAGCATACGAGTATGAGCATGAGTACGATACCCCGAGAGATAGACTTCCATCGGCGTTTGGCCTCCCAGCGCCTGGTGGGGCCGTCGCGTATTGTACTCAAACTCCCATAGCTTCAGGCG